>NZ_LT670849.1:3922500-4522936 GCF_900142985.1 Bradyrhizobium erythrophlei | reverse complement strand
TGCAGCGCCTGATAGACATCCGAGAACGCCATCACCTGCGGAATCGCGCCCAGCGTGCGGAATTGCGCTTCCAGCACTTTCGACGACTGGATGCGGAATTTCAGGCCTTTGTAGTCGGAGGGCGCGACCAGCTTGCGGTTGGCCGACATTTCCTTGAAGCCGTTGTCCCAGTAGGCCAGACCCGTCATTCCCTTGGAGTCGAGCAGCTTGAGCAATCTTGCGCCCAAAGGTCCGTCGGTGACTTTGCGCAAGGTCGCAAGATCGGGAAGGATGTACGGCAGGTCGAACACCTCGAATTCCCTGATCCCGATCGGACCGAACTTCGAGTTCGACGGCGCCAGCATCTGCACGGCGCCGAGCTGCAAGGCTTCGAGTTCTTCCTTGTCCTTGTAGAGCGTCGAGTTCGGATAGACTTCGACCTTCACCTTGCCGGCGGTGTATTTCTCGGCCAGTTCCTTGAATTTTTCGGCGGCCTTGCCCTTGGGCGTGTCGGCGGCCACGACGTGGCTGAACTTGATCACGATCGGCGACTGCGCCGCCGCAGGTCCTGCCAACACCAGCGCGGCTGCTGCCGCCGCCCAAACCAGTCTACGCATGCTTCCTCCCGCTCATCTCGTTCGGGAGGCGTGCTTTTGCCCGCTTCCCAGACTTTTCTTAAACGCTCTCCCGCACCTTTTAGAGAGAAGGCGACGGAAAGGCCATTCCCCCTTGGCAGGGTGGTGAACGCGCCGGTTGCTGCGGTGCACAAATCCGCTCTTGCCTTCCCCGGACGCTGCGCAGCGCGCCGCAACAGCGGCGTGATGCGCTGCTGATCCGGGGTCCATGATGGGTCCCGGCTCAGCGCTGCGGCATTGCACGCCGCAACGCGTCCGGGACACGCAGATGTTGCCGCTTCCTTTGTAAACACACCCTCGCCTTCCCGCGGCGCATTCCGCCCGAGCTATGAGCACTGCCCTCAAACCGAGGGCGCTGGGAAAGCCGGGCGCACCGATGCACCCGCAGCTCCGCGTGCAAAAAATAGAAAGCACGCAGACAAGTCACCACAGGTTCACCGGACGTCGCCCGGCCTTCCCTGCGCGAATGGTTTTAACGGCTTCCTTCGTGCTCGCCCCGGAGACCGGGCTTTGTTGTCTCCGTAGGTGACAACGCTCGCGCGTTGCACCGGATATCAGCGTCGGGATATCAGGCCCACACGACTTCGCCGTCCGCGGCACTGCGCTTCGTCCTGGCGCAACGCTCGCGTCCACCGCATCCCGCGCCCAACGTCCGTGACGATCGCGATACGCCCGTCTTCTCGGGCGCGAGACGGGCGGAATCGTGCCGGTGATTTGCCCGTCGTCACAAGCGAAACGCCTGCGGCGGATTAACGCGACGGGCAAATCAGGGATCGCCTGTCTGATCCCTGTCAAATAAAAACATCGCGTTAGGTCAGGGAGCCCGGCGGATGACCGCAATGACGCCGCTATTGATGTCGCTCGCAGCCTTCGTCTGCATTTTCGGAGGCACGTTTCTCGGCATCTTCGTGCGCCGCAAGCTGCCCGATCACCATCTGAGTGGCGACACCAAGGATGTCGTGCGGCAAGGCACCGCGCTGATTGCCACGCTTGCATCGCTCGTGCTCGGTCTTCTGATCGCATCAGCCAACGGCAGATACGAGGCCGAAAGCAGCCAAATCAAGCAATTGATCGCCCACGTCATCCTGCTGGACAACACGCTTGTGCTGTTTGGGCCGGACGCGGAAGCCGTCCGGGCGCTGCTGCGGAGCGACGTCGGTATTGCGGCCGCTCGAATATGGAGCGAGGGCCAGCCGGTATTCGCAAGCCAGAGGCCATTTCATGCCGATGCGCAGTCGCTGGCGATTTATGATGAGGTTCTCAAACTCGCTCCGAAAACCGACGCGCAGCGGTTCTATCAGTCGCGGGCGATGGATGCCCTGATCGAGATCGGCAAGACGCGCCTCCTGCTGTTCACCTCGACCACCGGCTCGATCCCGATTCCCTTCCTGATCGTGCTGGTGGGCTGGCTGGCGCTGATCTTCGCAAGCATCAGCCTGTTTGCGGAAAGCAATGCGAGGACGGTCACCATCCTCTGCATCTTCTCTTTGGCCGCGTCCGCCGCAATCTTCCTGATCCTGGAACTGAGCCAGCCGTTCGCCGGCTTGATGAGGATTTCCGACGAGCCGCTCCGCAACGCACTTGTGGCGCTGCCGCGCTAGCGTGCTCTCTCTGAGCCCAACGTTCGCGACGATCGCGATACGCCCCTTCTTCTCGGGCGCGAGACGGGCGGAATCGTGCCGGTGATTTGCCCTGATCGCTCTGCGGATGCGCATGCAGCCGGACCCAACATCACCGGCAGCGGCAATAGCACAGAGATTTCAGCCTGAGATGACATCAGTGTGGTAGAGTAGTGAGCGATCGGACTTCGAGAGTGGGTCAAATAGCGAGACCATTTTTTGGGAGGAAAACGATGACAGGTCTGCTTCCAAGGTTCATGCCCGTGCTTGCGTGCGCTCTTATTGGTTTGTCGGCGCTGGCCGCAACGGACGATAAGGGCTTCGTCCGGATCACACCCGACGAAGTAAACTGGAAAGACTTCCCGAACGGTCACGGCGCTCAACTCGCCGTTGTTATGGGCGACCCGACCAAGCCCGGCATCTACGTGACGCGTGTCAAATTCCCGCCTCATGTGATGGACCGGCCACATTGGCACGGCGAAGACCGACACATCACTGTTCTCAAAGGTACGTGGTACACAGGAACGGGCGACACATTCGATCCTGATCACGCCGTAGCTCTTAAGCCGGGGAGCTACATGCTGCACCCGGCCAAAGCAGTGCACTGGGATGGCTCCGCTGGCGATGAAGAGGTAATCGTTGAGGCGATCGGATACGGTCCGACCAGCACTACTCCCCAAGACCCATCTCAACCGTTCTGGCTGGAATACAAGCATTAACGTACGACGCGCGCCGGTGTGCAACCTCTACAGCACCACCACCAACCAAGCCCCCATGATCGCGCTCTTCCGCGTGGTCAATCGCTACGTAGGCAATCTCGCACCGATACCCGGCGTCTTTCCTGACTACCCGGCCCCGGTGATTTCCTGCTAATGTCTTGGTGGTGAGTTTCGCAAGGACCGGCTCCGGTGGCTCAAAAACCATTCTTTCTAATTTTGAGGGACGACAACGCTGGCACCTTTTCAGTCGAAGGGCCAATGACCGATGATCGTCCCTGGATTTCTCAGATTGTAACTGCTCAACGCGCAGGCCGGAAGGTTCGCTGCGTGGTGGCGACCGGGGCTACGCGGGAAGCGTGCATCAAAAATTGGTTGGCATCCAATCCTCGAATGAAGCTCGTCGAGCCGGGCATGTTGCCTTGACATCGCCGAATGCCATGGGTTGAGCCGATCCGCGAAGCCTTCGGTAACGCCGAGCAGCGCCACAAGCCAGCCGAGAAGCACAAGGTAGCTCGATAGGGGACGAAAGCGTTCCAGAAACTCGGCTATTTATCCTGGGAACGTGCGCGGATAACCGCGTGTTGTCGTGGCAATGGAGGATATTGCCATGCTTTTCTTTTACCTACCCATCATCATGTTTGGCGCGATGTTCGGCGCGAAGGACAAAAAGCCTGAGGCCGACAAAATCCACGCCGATTGAATAGCTCAACATTGAAGCGGACTGCTTGGACCTGAAGTTCGACTTCGCAGACGAGTCCGTCCTTTGCGCCAGTCGTCAAATGCGGGCGCGCTTGGTGTGCGTTGAGCGGTCGGCGCGTCGCGGGACATGCGACGATTCCAGCTCTCGACACGAGAACCATCCGCCATCTAGCAATCCTACGGGATCGAACATGCAACTTGCGAAATGGATCATCGCTCTCGGCCTGCTGCCTGTGGCCGGCGCGCCAATGCTGGCACTGGCCGCGGCGTTGATGTCGGCGCGCCCCGCGCTTGCCGCAGGCACCGAACTGGCCGGCACGTACCGGCTCATCAGCTCGTCCACGAGGCATCTCGATACGGGCGAGGACGTGCCCGACGAGAATGCGAAGGGCTCCATCATGTATGGCGCGGATGGCCGCATGCTGGTCCTGATTACCTATGGCGACAGGCCCAAGGCAGAGAGTTCGGCGAAGCTGACGGACCATCAGCGTGCCCAGCTCTTCCGCACCATGCTGGCCTACGGGGGCAGTTACGAGTTCGATGGCAAGACCGTGACCCATCACGTCGACATCTGCTCGGACGAAATTCGCTGCGGCACCACGTTCGTCAGGGATGTGACGGTCGATGGCGACCGTGTGATTTACACGACGCGGCCGCAAGCAAGCCCAATCGATGGCAAGATGATCGTCATTACGCTCATCTGGCAAAAGCTCTGACGGGTTCTTCGACCGTAAGCATTCACCTCACGCCACGATCAGGCCGTACTTCTCCATGACGGCCTTGACCTTCGCCATGTCGGGCGGTCCGCCCGCATTCACGACGGCTCCGATTTCCTCGAAATACTTTTTACCAGCGACGGCCGGGGTCAAGGTGATGAGCGCGCGGGCATCGCCAGTGTCGAGATTGTCGAAGCGGTGCACGGCGCCGCGCGGCACGAACAGGGCGTCGCCCGACTGCAACCGGTGCGCCACCCCGTCGACCGTGACGGTCAACGTGCCGCCGAGGCCATACCAGATCTCCTCGAAGTCGCGATGGTAATGCGCGGCAGGCACCTTCGCCTGCTCCGGCACCGTCATCTCGAACATCGCCACCTTGCCGCCGTTGTCGGCGTCGTCGATCAGAAACTTCAATCGCAGCAAGCCAATCCGCACTTCATCAGACATCGATCGAAGCTCCTCGTCGAACCATGTCCGAAACCATCGCGTGTTTCCCGCCGCATGGCAACGCAGGCGATCCGCGCGCCCGCCTTCCTATCCGTACAGGTCACCGCGGACCGTCAGCGCGCATACGTCAAGACCTCGTGAGATGTGAACTAGCCGACACTGGCTCCTCGGCGTGCAGCCTACGTTCGACTGAATTGATGCCTGGTCGCATCAACACGCGCAATAACCCACGATGTCTAAGGAGACGACCATGCAAAGAACATTTCTTGTCATGTTTGGCGTGCTGCTGATCTCGGGATCGGCGGTTGAAACGGCGGCGGCGTCC
This sequence comes from Bradyrhizobium erythrophlei, assembly GCF_900142985.1. NCBI lineage: Bacteria > Pseudomonadati > Pseudomonadota > Alphaproteobacteria > Hyphomicrobiales > Nitrobacteraceae > Bradyrhizobium > Bradyrhizobium erythrophlei. Next base: position 4,517,797 of record NZ_LT670849.1, on the reverse strand, counting down.
GAGCACCACCACAACCGGAGCAAGGCGTATTTCGGCCGCGATATTTCGGACTACCGGGGAAGCTATGATCAAGTCGGGTCAATCAGTGTCGCTCCGCCGGCACTCGATCGCTTCAACCCCTCGGCTCCGCGCAACGACGGCCCCGTGCTGAATCCTCCGGGAAGCTAACGTCCTGTAGAGCCCTTGAGCCGATAAGCTACGCTACCTCGCCCGAATTGGCGGGGTAGCAAAAGCGTGACGGTGCAAACGCGGAAACTGGCGGCCCTGCAAGATCTTCGAAGCCAAGCGACCACGACACCCCGCGCGACACTTAAATCAGCGGAAGCACTCGCTGCAAAATTGCGCCGAGGCAAATGAGTACAACGAGCAACTTCAGAAGCTGTGATAATCGCCGGTCAGCGGCAAACTTGTCGATAGCCCAAAAGCAGATGGCTCCGACGACCACGATGACCAGCACACCGATCAGAACTGATATGAGCCCCATGTCATACTTCTCCGCCTCGTCAAATCACTCCACTAGCATCGGCGGTCAGCGCGGCGACGTCAATGCCCGCACTTGCAATCCCAAGCGGCAGGCCAAGAACGCTTCGGCTCCGTCGGCGCAAATTCACCTATCCAGACCGGAGCTCATGGCCTACGTCGTCCCCGAGTGGCCTAGTTTTGATTTTCGCGAGTAGTCCAAATTCGTATCGTAACGGTGATATGCTGCGCTCCGGGATGGAACTGCCGTCCCCCGCATTGGTGAGTGCGGGACGACGTCCCCATCTGCCTCCCTCAGTTCATTGCACATCCGAATTGGAGTCGCCCATGAACCAGGTACACGTCGAGCAGAAAAGCTATCAGATGCCGCCGAAGGACGGCATTACCGTCGCACATTTTCTCACCGTTGCCGACATCGAGCGATCGCTTCGATTTTACGAAACGGTCTTCGGCAGTACCATTCTGAGCAGAGGCGACAGCAAGGGCGTGCCGGGCTACATCCAGATCGCGAACACGTGGCTCATTGTCAACGTCGGGGGCGGCCTGACACCCGACAAGCCATCGGTGACGCTCAGCGTCCCCGCCAACCCCGATTCAGTCAGCAGCTTCATGAATATCCGCGTTGCCGATATTCAAGCCTGCTATGAACTATGGCGAAGCCGAGGAGCCGAATTTATCACGGAGCCAAAGGTCAAGTACGGCGAGACGCGCTGCTACATTCGCGATCCGGACGGCTATATTATCGAAGTCGGGCAAAGCAAGCCGGACTTCACTTACGGCTGAACCGACGAGGAGATTGGATGGAACCGGTGGCTGTTCGGGGTTGTAACCGAGCTTTACTTGCCGTTGTGTGAATTGGAGCACACCGTCGAGCGAGCGAATCAGCCTAACGTAGTGATTGCCGCCCTTGTGCGGCTTCTCCCTAAACTTGGCGCCCGTCGCAAATGGCGGGTTTCTTTTGCAAGCCGGTAGCGCGGGGCGAAGCCCAGGATGATCGCCTCTCGCTGATCTGCGCCGACGGCGGCACGATCCTGCCTGGTTCGCGCGCTTACACGCCGCGACCGTCCGCCTAAACGATCGCTTCGTAGAGCCGCTGCAAACGCTCGGTGATGATCTCGAAAAATCGCTGAAGCTCGGCCTTGTTGCGGACGGGGCCGGCGGCCGCACCGAACATCAAGAGCGCTTTCCACGGAATGCCGTAAACAATGACCGTGACGCCCTTCTTCGGACAGCCCTCGACCTGACGCAGGTCGGCGAGGATCATCGACGCCAACTCTTCGGCCGTCTTGGTCTCTTTCGGGGGCCCTGTGGTCGTTTCCATCTCCCGAGTTTAGCAAGCCATGCCCCGGCCCAAATCACGATTCGCGCGGCAACCTTAATCGCCGCGCATGAAATCGGTTAATGCGCCCAGCGAATCCCGCTCCCTTCACGCCGCCGTGAGCCCTTCAATCCAGGTAGAAGTTCTGAAATACTACACGCATTCCGGTAAACTAGCGTTTTCGCTTCGGCGGCGCCGAGATCGGCGCTGCTTACGAAGCGCATGTCGGCTTGAGGTGAAAGAAACGATGCGTGCGCCTTATCTGATCCGGGGTCTGTTGATCTCGGCCCTGTGTCTCGCTTCGCAGGCGACTGCGCTCGCCACTCCTTGCGGCGATGCGGCGCGGAATTACAATCGCATCTCCACATCGAACGACGATTGGTATTTGCGCGCCTATGAAAGGGCTACGGGCATTTCGGCTTCTGCGAAGGTCACCCTTGCAGTTTGCCCGGTGGCCCTACCCATCTTTCGCGAGCGACTGCGAAGGCAGCGGGCTATTTTGAGCACGTATCGCGCCTACCAAAGCGCCTGCGCCAATCCCCGGATCAATGTGGGCGAGCGCGACGGGTTGAAAACCCTGCCGGCGCCAGCCGTCATGCAATCCATCATGAGCCAGGTTCAGGAGTGCGAACAAGCGCTCGCGAAGAACCACGTCCATGTCGGCGCCGGCTCACGCACATGCACCAATCAACTCGGACGCTGCATATCGTATCGTCGCGTATATGGGCCAACGGGATCGGAAGGGGTTTGCAGCCGCGTTTTCCGCACGTGCTTGGCATCCGGTGTCTGGGACGCGACATCAGCCTTTCCCTACGGCGGCGCCCGCATCACCGACACGATCAGGCAGTAGCGGCTCTCACCCTGGCATTTCAAAATCGCATGATGACGGCTGTGATGACGGGAACAGGCGTCCTATATTTGTGTTGCCTATATTCGTGTTGAAAGTGCCGGTCCGGAGAGCCACATGTCGCGCATCATTTCGCTGGTTGTAGCGGTGCTGATTGGCGTCTGCTTCGCAGGCGAAGCCTTGGCGCAGCTCACGCCACCTGCCGGCACAGCCGGCGCCGGCATGACGCCGATCAACGGCATCCCGTATGGGCCCGCCAATCCCAGGTCGCCGACCGATCTGAGCGGCTTCGGCAACGCCGCGAGCGTGCCGCCGCTCCGCGCCAACAACCCGACGATCACCGTCCCCCAGGCGCCTATCGCGCCGTCTCGCGCGGCTGCGCCGACTTATTACCCATATGCCTCGCAGCGCACGATCGACGCGTATGCCGTCGAGCCGAAAGGCAAGACACGCCATCGCCGGCCCGCCCCCCGCGAGGTCAGCTCGTTCACCGGAATCTGCCGGGGCTGTTAGCCGGCTTTCGCCGGCGATCTTTCGCTTCACTGTGCTAAAACCGTCACAGCCCCTCGGCAGCCCCGATGGTAGATTTCCGGCATACTTCGAGGGCTGCCATGAAGAAGCGGCTGCTCATTTCCTCAATTGCCACGCTCGCACTGATCGGAACGCCCGCGCTTGCGGCTGACATGGCGGTCAAGGCTCCGCCGCCTGCGCCCGCGCCGGTCTATAGCTGGACCGGGTGGTATGGCGGCTTCAACGTGGGCGGAACATGGAGCGATGACCCGATCAATGTGAACACGACCACGCTCCAATTCTGTCCCGTCGGCATCTGCGGAGGTGGCGCGGAGACTGCAGCGGCAGCGGCTCAGGGCACATCGGGCGTGTTCTCCGGCAAGGCCAGCGGCTTCATCGGCGGCGGTCAATTTGGATATAATCGGCAATTCAATAACTGGGTCGCGGGCTTCGAGGCTGACATTCAGGGCGTCGCGTCCTCCAGGGCCAGCGGCGCCAGCAATGCAACCGTTGCCTTGGCCGACGGCTCGGGCACTGTGAGTTCAAACCTGTCGGCCACCAAAGCGATCGATTATCTCGGCACCGTGCGCGGGCGGCTGGGTTGGCTGGCCACTCCGGGCTTGCTTGTCTATGGCACCGGCGGTCTCGCTTATGGTGGGGTGAGGACATCCACCAACGCGACATCGAATCTCGTCACTGGTTTTAATTGCGCGCTGGTCGTTTGCAACAATCTCAGCACCGGCTCGAGCCTCTCGCAGACGAGCGCCGGTTGGACAGCGGGCGGCGGTCTGGAGTGGATGTGGACACGGCAATGGTCGGTCAAGGTCGAATATCTCTACTATGACCTTGGTCGTGCGACTTCGAGCAGTCAGGTGGCGGATCCGCTGAACGGCTTTGCGGTTCCGAATTACTTCGTCAACAACGTGCAGACCTCGACGCGCTTCAACGGCAACATCGCGCGTGTCGGGCTGAACTATCAATTCCACTGACCTGTTGCGGCGCCGCTCGCACGGTACCCGGAGTTAGCGTCAGCAGATCACCTCACAAGACTTCGAACACGCTGTAGACCGGCCCATCGGCATGGCGGTCGCCGATGCCGATGCAGAGGATGCGGTTGAGCCAGTCGTACGTTGGCGATGCCGTCTCGAACACCGGATTGATGCGGAAGTAGTAGCTCGCGGGATCGACGCGCTCACCGCGATCAATCCGTTGCAGCACATCGGCGGCGCCGTGGCGCAGGCCCCGATATGTCATGCCGATTTCGGCGCCGTCGGTGGTTTTCAACACCAGGCGGACGTCGAGCGTCAGCACGCCATCGGGGCGCAGGACCTGCCAGTCACTGCCGCCATCCAGAACTTCGCCGGACAGTCGCTCGCCTTCGAAGACCCCGCCGAACACCACACCGATGCGGCGAACACCCACGGGCGTCGCGCCGACCACCTGTAGCGGCCGGACGCTCAGCCGCATCGCGAACAGTGGCCGCGCCTTCACTGATCTCTGCACATCCGGAAGGTTGTCATAGGCCAGCGTCGTCATGGTGTTCTCCCCTTGCAAGCCAGTTTATCAGTGGCCGTGACGATCGGCTGGTGGGCCACGGCGTTGCTGTTGTGTTTACGGAAAATTACTTCGCCAGATACCTGTCGAAGAAGGCGGTCAACTCGCCAAAGTGCTCCCTGGTCTCGGGCGCATCGGGATCGCCGGCATATTGCGCATGCGACTGCCCCTCGAACACGTGGAGATCGGCGGCGACGCCGGCCTGACGGAGCTTGCGATGCACGCGCACGGTATTGGACAGGAACAGATCGCGCGTGCCTGAGGTGAGAATGGTCGGCGGAAAACCGGTGAGGTCGCCATAGATCGGCGAGAGTTGCGGATCCTTGAGGTCGTGACCATTGGCATAGAGCCTGGCGGCCTCGCCGAGCCAGCCATCGTTGCTGACCAGGATGTTGTCGACCTTCTCATTGGTGAAGAAGGTGTCGCCGGTCTTGGTCATGTCCGACCAGGGCGTGCCGGGCGCGGTCGCCGCCGGCAGCGGCAATCCTTCAGTTCGCGCCCGCAGCACCATCGCCAGCGTCATGCCGCCGCCGGTCGATGTGCCGAAGATCGCCATCTTCTTCGGGTCGTTCGTCTTGACCGCCTCTTTCCACACCGCCATCGCGTCATCCATCGCGGCCGGATAGGGAAAATCCGGCGGCATGCGGTAGTCGATCGAGATCACCTTGAACTTGCCGATGCCTGCCATCAGGATCGCCTCGCGCGTGGCGGCCTCGCCGGGGGCGAAGACGTAGCCGCCGCCATGCACGTGAACCAGCAGGCGATTGCGGTTCGGTTCGGGAATATTGTCCGGCGTGAGAATGTAGCAATTGACGCCCGCGATCGTGACCTGCTCGGACTTGACGCCGAACTTCTCGCGCAGGCCCGGCAGGGTCTTGTTGATCACATCGGCGCGCAGGTTGATCAGCGCCTTCCAGGCGGCGGCGTCCTTGGGATGATCGTTCCAGTATGGCGGAAGCGCCGCGCCGATCACGGCCTGCTCCTGCGGACTGACGCCAGCGGTCGGCACCGGGATTTCCTTTGCCGGGACCTCGCGCAGGCTGGCCTCGAGCGAAAAAGCCGTCGCCGGCAAGCAAAGGCCTGCGGCCAGAACCGCAAGACGTAGTCTGGAGCTTGTTATCATGGGTCGCCTCTCCCTGGATTGCGCGGGAATTCTTATGTGTCCCTGCGTCGCGGGCGAACCTTAGCGAGTTTCCGGGAGGGCTGGAACACTGGACCAGGGGAGAAGGCCGTGGGCCGCGATCGGGAGATGAACATCGCGCGCGGGATGAACGCCGGCGTGTCCGCCGGTCGTTCCGCGGATAGACCGGATTGCGCCATCTCCCGACAGGGAGCGATGGAACGCCCAAACCCCGGCCCCGCGCTCAACAGGCTGTTTCCGACGCAGCGGCTGCTTCAGATTATTCTTGTTCCTGGCGCATTCTTGGCGCGACGCTGATCAAGAAGCTGCTGAGCTGGCGGGGGCGCCGACGTCAGGTGATCAGATCGCCCGCCTGTTCTCCGAGACGTCGTGCGAATAGCGGCTGCATTCGATGATCGCTGAAAGCGCGGCTGCCTTTAACACCAGCGGGTCACGCTCCCCCTTCGCTGCACAAGCCAGAATGTTGGAAGCGATGTCGGCCTTGGCCGTTGACGTTCGCTTCGCTTCAGGAAGCATGGCCGACGCCTCGTCCAGCACGGACCGCATGAGTTCGATAACCTCGGGTTGAAAAACGGCTCCTGTCATCTTAGCTCCCTCCAGCACAGACGCTTATTCCCTGGGCATCGTTTCAGATGCCGCCGGGGAGCGCGCTCACATAGATCAAGCAGAATCGTTGTCCTAATCGGCCCTGCCGTTTCCTCCAACCAAGACTGACACCGGCGCGGCGCCGATCAATGTGAACGAAGCGAAACACAAGGTCGTCCCCGTTTCCTCAGGGCGGTCGCCGCCCGTCCACAGAAAAGTCTCGGTTTGACGCTGAAGCCAATGGCATGAAGACCCATCACGCCGCGATCCTGTTGTTTCTGCTGTTGAGCGCATGCGCAAGCACGCAGGGTCCTGTCGAAATGGCCTATGCGCCGCCATCGCCTCCGGCCGACGCGGCGGTCGCGGCCGCCGTTGCCGCCATCGCTGGCGAAGCCAAGCTTGTCAGCCCGCTGGAAATCTCTGCCGTTCGACGAACCGAGCGCGGGCCGGGCAGCTATTTCGTTTGCGTCAGGGAAATAAATCCGCCGGCGGACACGCCGCGCCGCACTTACTCAACGTTTCTAGAAAACGACACCTACAAAGGCTCGCGGCTGGCCGTCATCATGGATCAATGCGAATTGCAGACCTATGGTCCCGCACCTGTTGCGGCTCCCGCACCATCGCCGCCGCCGGTGGAGGCTGCAAAGCCGGCGAAGCGCAAATCGCACAGCCAGGCCGGCTGACATTCTTGCCGGCATGAAAGCCAAGCCGCTGCGTGTCGCGCATGCGGCTGCCCTTCGAACGCGTGGCGTGCGGCGCCTCTGTGGCGGCAGGCCGCCGTCGCCTAGCCGTCGCCGATGACCGCGACGGCGTCGATCTCGATGACCCATCCAGGCTGCGCCAGATCCTTGATGGTGATCAGGGAGCTTGCCGGATAGTTGCCGGACGGGAAGAAGCTCTTGCGAAGCGCAACGAACTTGTTTCCATCTTCCACGTTCTTGATGAACACCGTCATCTTGACGACGTTGTCGAGGCTTCCGCCGGCGAGCTTCAGCGACTGGGCAATATTGTCGAATGCAAGCTTGGTCTGCGCCTCGATGTTACCCGAGATATCGTGCCCGGCCGCATCCTTGTTGCCGCCCTCGCCTGCCAGCCAAATCGTCCGTCCGCCCTTGGTGATGACCGCCGGCGAATAGCCGCGGCTCTTCGGAAAATCGCTCGTCAGATATTCGGCGGTGCAGGCTGCGCCAATTCCGCCGGCCATGACCGCCGCTGCCAATAAAAACGCGTGCGCCTTCATTCATCTCTCCCAATCAACGTATCCCGACAGCCGCTTATCCATCATTCCCACGCGATCCTTAATCCGCTAATTTCGGAATTCACTTCACACCTGGAGAGTGAGATTGCCGTGCTCGACCGAATGACGGGTCTCGAAGTCTTCGCAAAGGTTGCCTCGTGCGGAAGCCTTTCAGCCGCCGCGCGCGCACTCGGTCTTTCGCAGACCATGGTCACCAAGCACATCGCGGCCATCGAAGGCCGCCTCGGCGTCAAACTGTTTCACCGCACGACGCGAAAGCTTTCGATCACCGAGGCCGGGCGCAACTACCTGGAGGCTTCCGAGCGAATACTGGCCGAGTTCGAGGAAGCGGACACGAGCGTCGGCGCCGACCGGGTAGAACCGCGCGGGCTGCTTCGGCTAACGGCGCCGGTTGTATTCGGCAGCAGCCAGATCGCGCCACTGCTTACCGAGTTTTCCGCGCTTCATCCGCGCATCTCGATCGAACTCGGCCTCAACGATCGGCTCGTCGATCTCGCCGAAGAGGGTTGGGACCTTGCGATACGAATCGGCAAACTCAGAGACTCGAGCCTGATTGCGCGGCGCCTTGCACCGTCCCGTCTGGTTTTGTGCGGGGCGCCTTCATACCTGAAAAGACAGGGCAGGCCGAAAACCGTTTCAAGCCTGACCGACCACAATTGCCTCGGCTATACGCTCTCGCAAGTGACCGACCACTGGATATTCGGCGCGCGTGGCGACGTCAAAGTCCGCATCTCCGGCAATCTGCGCGCCAACAATGGCGAAGCGTTGCGCGCCGCCGCGGTCGCCGGACATGGCCTGATCTATCAACCCGCTTTCATCGTGGCGGACGATTTACGCGCCGGCAATCTGGTTGCGCTTGCGCTTGACCACCCGACTTTCGCGCTTGGCGGCATTTACGCCGTTTACCTGCCCGATCGCCATCCGCCCGCGAAGATACGTTGCTTCATCGATTTCATCGCGGGTCGCTTCGCTCCCGATCCTCCCTGGGATCGCGCCTAGGCATGGCTTACGCGGCATGGCGTCGCCCGGCTATTGCAGCCGCGCAAGTCCTGCGTCGATCTCGCTCAGATCGCTGTCGATCAGGCGAAGCGAGCGGCTGGGATCAAAATCGCCCCCGGCGATCGCCTGGAGCTTCTCGCGCAACAGCCGCCGATGTTCGCGAAGCTGTTCGATCGCCTGGCGATCTCTGAGCTGAACGTAGGCGTTAACGATTAACCTGACGGACTCCGACACTATCGATCCTTGCAATTGGCACTTCCGCAAAACGACTGTTTCTAATTTCGGCCGTTAACGCAATGCAGCGTGGCCACCGATTCCCCTGACATGTTTGCATGAAGAAGCCAGCGGCCATGTCGGGGCTTCATGGTTAATCGCGATCGATTCAAAAATGCACCGCTCGAATCACATCGGCGGCGGCGGCAGGCCACGCGAGATCCCACAACGGATATCCTCGACGTCGGCGTCACGATCGCGGTGGACGGCATCGCCGCGACGTTCGGTCACTGTTGTCAGATCACATGCGAGAGGATTGGATCGGCAGGTGCCGGGGTTGGGGAGGTTTGCGATGAAACCGTCGGGGCTGCGCGAACCCATGCCCTTGTGGGTCTGGTTGGCAATCGCCCTCATGATCCTGGCCGGGCTTGGCTACGTTACCGGCTACCTCATGGTCGAAGACGTCCTGAAGTTTTTTTCCCGCCAGGGATGAAACGACAAGGATGACGCGACAGGGCTGAGGCGACGTCTCGCCAGCGGCGGATTCGCGACCGCCGCTACACAGCGCTAGCGCCGCCTGTTCGGCTCGTCGCTTGCGCGCTCTTCCCGGTGGCCACAGCGCAGGCATTCGTGCTTCTGCGTGCCTTGCCCGACCGTTGCCGCGCCGATCATGTTCATTCCGCATATCGGGCAAGGCAGCCTTCGAGGAGGTATCTCGTCCTCGGTTTGCTTGCCGGAGCTGATTCCCATTTCTGGCAGGTCCCCCCAAGCGGATCGGGGGGGGCAGCGCCCGCATTCCCCGCCGCGTCTTGATGCTGATCATTTCCGCCTGACAGATGCCGGGAGACCGGCACGTCAGTCAGGCGATGGCCCGTAGCGGTAACGCCGTAACGATTCGCAGGTTCCGGCACGGCGCTTCCCCGGACCAAATCGTCCCGCCCCCTCACAGGCTTGTGACGGCGGTAGGCCGGCGCCAGGGCCGGCGAAACCATTTGGCTGCCTGCGCGAAACAGGAATGAAACAGAGCGGGCGCAGGATTCCATCCAATTGATGAACAACGGAGTCCATCAGATGTTGTCGGAGAAATTCTTTCTCTTCCTCGAAGCCCTGATCAAGGGCCGCGACGAGCCGTTGCCGACCTACGCCGACGGCGCGCCGCGCGTCACGAGTTCGGCTCCGCATGTGCCGGTGATGCTGCCGCTCCGGGGCGTCGCAGGAGGACCGTCGGCTTCGCGATAACGACCGCCATCAACGGCGCGCGACGGTATCTCCGTCCCGCGCGCCGATCTCCGCCTGCACAAAATACAGCCGCGCGGGAACCACATTGCTGCGCTAGTTTTGGTTGCGGGTCCTTGGAGCGACACCTATGGGGCGCCTCGCGCGAACCCCTCATAGCCTCGTGACATCCACCCAAACGAAGTCCCCGCCGGTTCACGACGGCGGGGACTTTTGTTTTTTGAAAGCGCGAAGCTCAGTACTTCGCGACGATCGGTCCGCCGAAATGATAGTTCACGCCGATGCGCGCCGAGTCGAATTCGTGGTGGAAGCGGTAGGTAGCAGCGGGTCCAGAGAATAGCGGATCCGTCATGGTGACGTTCGAACTGCCGAGGTCGACGTGAAGATACTCGGCCTTCAGGCTCCAGTTCGACGCGACCATCCACTCGAGACCCGCGCCGGCCGCCCAGCCAAAGCGCGTGTCGCTCGAACTACCTGTGAAGTTGACGCCGAGGGCCGGAATCGCGTTACCGACAGAACTCTGGGCGCCGCCAAAAGCGAGACCACCCGTTCCGTAAAACAGAATGGTACCGAATGTGACGCCGAGCCTGCCACGCACCGTTCCGAACCAATCGATATGGTCGCGCCTAGTTGAAACGCTTGTAGCTGTCGGTCCCAGAGCGATAGCTGCAAAATTGATCGTATTCGTACTACCGATATCGCTTCCCTGAATGTCCGCCTCGAAACCGGCGACCCAATTGCTCATTGTCCAGTTATAGCCGAACTGGCCGCCGCCAAAGCCGCCATTGTGCGCGGCCCCAAGCTGGGACGGCGTGAGGCCAAAGGCGACCACTTGAGTAAAGTCACTCGAAAAACCGCGGATGTCCCCAGTGCGATCACCCCACGCGCCGCCGCCGTTGACGCCGATGTACCATCCGCACCAGGCGCATTGCGGCACGTATTCAGGCGCCTTGGCATAGGTCCGCGCCGGCAGATCGGCAGCCGACGCAGCGGTCTTCAGGCCAAGCGAAGCGATCGCCGCGGCGAGAAGAAGCCTTGTATTCACGTAGCGCATATTTTCCTCAGGGAACGAAGAAGGTTTATTTCGAGCCAGAGGCGTTTAGCTGCCCGCGCGAAGATGATCACAAACATGCTGCAAGCTTCCCACGCTTCGTTGCGCGGCGTTGTAGAAAGAGAACAGTTTTTGTGAGTTCATCCGCAAATTTCCGTCGTTCGCATGACGTTGCGGATTGCGCCTGTCCACCATTCGAATGACGGGATTCTTGCGCGCATCGCGCTTCGTTCGCCCGTCACGGAAATTTCGCGGCGCGCGATTCGAGAAATATGCGATCGTCCGCTGGCGAGGGAACTCCTCGACACGTTGCGAGTTAGGCAGAGTCGCAGTCAACGATCTTCAAGCGGGAGGGACGACATGAGATTTCTGGCGGCGGCGATGCTGGTGTCTGCTTTGGTCGGCGTGGCGCAAGCGGCGGACGATTGCGGTCCGGGCTGTCACAGCACGATGGCGGGTGCGTGCGTGGTCAATGGCTGGGAGGCCGGCGCGGGCGGCTGGAACGAATGCCCGGCAGGCGCGCAGCCGCGGCCGCCCTGCAGCCAGCGCTATTCCTGGCACAGGCACGCGCGGGCCTGCCTTCCCGCCAATTGAACTCTACGGGCCAGATCAGCGCACGAAGCTCCACGCCAGCGATGAAATCGCGCCTGCGTGGCGGCCGTCGTACAGATACTGGTCTGCCTGATAGAGAATGCAGGCTGCAACCACGATTGAAAAAATACCTTTAAACATGACCGTCATCATATAAGGCGGCGGTTAAAAACAGATTGTGCGCACAAGTGCACACTTCTTTGGTCAGCCCATCGTTGGCCAGTTCGGAAGCACGCTGCCCATCCAGAATGCATCGCGCAGGAACTCAACCAAACGCCGCCGGTTGGTCTTGCGAAGGTTGGAGCAGACGATGTGTTGGCGGTGCGCAGAGATCGACAAGGAAATTGATCATTATCGCTGCTTGTGTACCCGCGTCGCCGACGAGGGAAGTATCAAGAGCCTGCACATTCCGATCGAAGAACTGAAAGTTGAAAAAGCTCGGGTTCACATCGAAGGATTGCAGTAGCCTTGCGAACGGCCCCGCCGTGCTGAGAACACTGCGGGGCCGCCGCCCAACCCCCGGCGTCAGCCGCAGATTGAGGGCATGGAGGGTTATCGGTCATTCCATAACAAATTTAATACGTCGCTCCAGAATGACGCGCCTGCCGGTCACCGATCGTTAAGTCTTTCATTTTCCCAATTGCACGCTTTGAGATCCGGACGGACTCGCACCGTCTGCTCTGCCGGCCCGCGCGCTTTCGCTCACCACGCGTAGCGCAGCATGCCTTTGCCGGCGTAGGAGCATCTACGATTGGGTGTACCGATTTCGGTATATCGGAAAACAAAAGAGGCGGCCATCGCGGCCGCCTCTTCGCTCATGGTCTTGTCAGCCGGGAAGCGCGCTTACGGCTTGCTCCAGTCCTTCGTCGCATAGGGACGGCAGCCGGCGTAACCGGGGCTGCAATCAAAGTCGCCCCAGGTGCTCGACCCGTAATAGCCGTTGCCTGCATAGGGTCCCGTGCCGAACGGCGCTGCCGCGATCGCGCCCGCCGTGCCAATTGCACCAGCCGCCACCACGCCGGCCGTGTCGAATGCGCCGGCCGCGAGATCGGCGCCGGCGGCAACAGGACCGCGCGCGTGATGATGATGGTGGTGAGCCGCGACATGCTTCACGGCATGCGCGTGGTCGGCGGCGGCCTGGGCGCTCGCCACCGAGAAGAGTGCGGCACACGCGAAAGCCGTGGCAGCGATCGAAGTTCTTGCTGGGTTCATTTTGTTTCTCCGTTGGGTTTTCCCCTCCCTTGACCCGGGCGTTTTCGCCTCTGGGCTGCGCGAAAACGTTACATCGCCGGTTCCCGTTCCAGACTTCACCTTGAGATAACGAGTAAGTGAGTCGTTCGCGAGCCGTCGTGAGCGATCGTGAGCAGATCGTGAGGTGCCGAATCGAAAAAGCCCCGGACAGGTCCGGGGCTTTTCGTTCGAGGCAGTTTGTGAGCGATGGTTGTCGCTAGTGGAGCGGGTTTGACGTTCGCTACCTAGCCCGCCGCCTGCGCCGGCACGTCGCGCTGGCGCTTCATGACGATCTTGTTGAGCGCGCCGAGATAGGCTTTCGCGGATGCCACGAGCGTATCCGGATCGGCGGCGCGCGCGGTCATCGAGCGGCCCTCATGGGCGAGCCGCACCGACACTTCGGCTTGCGCGTCGGTGCCTTCGGTGACGGCGTGCACCTGATAGAGTTCGAGCTTGGCCTCGTGCGGCACCAGCCGCTTGATGCAGTTGAACACCGCATCGACCGGACCGTTGCCTTCGGCTTCCTCAATCCTGATCTGGCCGTCGACGTCGAGCTTCATGGTCGCGCGCTGCGGCCCGTGCGTGCCGGCGATCACCGTCAGCGAGGCGAGCTTGATGCGGTCGTGCGAGGCTGCGATCTCCTCGTCGACCAGCGCCTCGATGTCCTCGTCGTAGATGTCCTTCTTGCGATCGGCGAGCGCCTTCATCCGCACAAAGGCGTCCTCGATCTGGTTAGCGCCCAGCTTGTAGCCCATCTCTTCCAGCTTGTGCACGAAGGCATGGCGGCCGGAATGCTTGCCGAGCACCAGCGACGACTGCTTCAGCCCGACCATTTCCGGCTTCATGATCTCGTAGGTCGAGGCGTCCTTCAGCACGCCGTCCTGATGGATGCCGCTCTCATGCGCGAACGCATTCCGCCCGACGATCGCCTTGTTGTACTGCACCGGGAACGACGTCGCGGCCGAGACCAGTTTCGACGCCGCCGTGAGTTTCGTGGTGTCGATCCTGTTCCAGTACGGGAATTTGTCGTTGCGCACGCGCATCGCCATCACGATCTCTTCGAGCGCAGCATTGCCCGCGCGTTCGCCGATGCCGTTGATGGTGCATTCGACCTGGCGCGCGCCGCCGGCGACACCGGCGAGCGAATTCGCGACCGCCATGCCGAGGTCGTTGTGGCAGTGAACCGAGAACACAGCCTTGTCCGAATTCGGCACCCGCTCGATCAGCGTGCGCATGAAGTGGGTGTATTCCTCCGGCACGGTGTAACCCACGGTGTCGGGGATGTTGACCGTGGTGGCGCCGGCCTTGATCACGGCCTCGACGATGCGGCACAGGTAATCCATCTCCGAACGCGTGCCGTCTTCGGCCGACCATTCGACGTCGTCGATCTGGTTGCGCGCGCGCGAGACCATGGCGACCGAGGTCTCCAGGACCTGCTCCGGCGTCTTGTTGAGCTTCACCCGCATGTGCAACGGCGAGGTCGCGATCACCGTATGCACGCGGCCGCGCTTGGCGAATTTCACCGCGGCCGCACAGCGGTCGATGTCGTCGGGATGGGCACGGGAGAGACCGGCGATGACCGCGTTCTTGGAGCGGCGGGCGATCTCGCGGACCGCCTGGAAGTCGCCTTCGCTCGTGATGGGAAAACCCGCCTCGATGATGTCGACGCCCATGTCGTCGAGCATCTCGGCGACCTCGAGCTTCTCCTCGAAGGTCATGGTGGCGCCGGGGCACTGTTCGCCGTCGCGCAAGGTGGTGTCGAATATAACGACGCGGTCCTTTTCGGACTTTTCGGCTTTGGTCATCTGCTACTTCCTTTGGGTCGGTCGCGCCATGTCAGGTGAGCGCTAAAGGGTTTCTCGGTTGCTATCGCTACAAACCCCTGAGTGCCCAGGCGCAATCGCCCAGACGGCCCTCAGGGGCCGATAAGAAGCAGAATCCCGCCGAGAATGAGGGCCGGCGGCGGCGCAAGCGAAATCGAGCCGGGAGCCATGGCGATGGCCGCCTGCCCCTGAACCTCGATGATTTCGCCGCGAATCAGCATTGCCAGACCCTATTTGCAGCCAACCTTCGGGCAAAACCATTGACACAAGGTTTCCGAAGATCGCCGCTAATGGCCTGTTCTAGACGAGTTCGGCAGACCCCCGCAACGCCAAAAGATGGTCAGCGGGGTTGACCTTTTTGTGGATCGATCCGCGAAGGCGCAGCGGGCAGGCTGGCCTTATTTGCTGCCCTTGCGCGAGGATTTCTTGGCATGGGTGTCCGGCGGTTTGGCGCTTCCGCTGGGAGTCACCGGCTCGACCTCGCGCAGCGTGACGATCTGGGTCTGCTGGTTGGCCGCAGCCTTGGGATTGTTGGCGTCCAGCAGCTGCTCCTCTCCGAGACCGACCGCGTGAACGCGCTTGGCCGAGACCTTGAAGGTCGTCACCAGCGCGTCGCGGATCGCTTCCGCGCGGCGCTGGCTGAGCAAGAGATTGTTGTCGCGCCGGCCGTTGGCATCCATGTGGCCGACGACGAGGAAGACGTAAGACATCAGCGCCGGATTGGTCAGCGCATCGGCGAGGCGCGCGATCGTGCGGTAGGAGGCCGGGCGGATCACCGGCGTATCCGGGCTGAACTGAATGTCGAGGTCGATATGCGGCAGCTTGGTCAGTTCCCGCGAAATCGGCGGGCGCTTGAGCGCGATGGGATCGGTCTTGGCCTTGACGCGATCGGCCGCCTGCTGGCGCAGCGCCGGCACCTCGATATCGGAGGGCGCCTCGAGCCTGGCGAGCGCGGCGATGATGGTCTCCGCGGACGGCGCTTCCTGCGCCGCAACCGGGAAGACCGCGATCGCAAGCCAGCCCATGGTTAGAAGGACAAGCCGCCGGGCCGCCATCAGCGGTACCCCGCCTGGCCGAGCGCCTGGTTGCATCCCCAGCCCAGGCTCTTGGTCGGCGCTTTCAAAAGGCAAGCCATGGTCTCGCCGGGCTTGCCTTGCGCCTCGGCACAGATCTTCTGCTTGTCGCGGTCGCACGCCTTCCAGACCGCACTGCGCGCGGAAATGCGCTTGCTGATCGCGTCGAACGCCCTGCTGTAATCGGCGCGGCATTGCGCCGAGACGACGTCCTGATTGCGGGACAGGCATTCCTTGAGCCGCGTCGCATCGAGACTGACGCCAAGGCAATTGGCTTCGATGTCCTTGCCACAGCTTTCCGCCAGGATTGTCGTCGAGCTTTCGAAGCTCTGGGTTTCGACCGGCGCGGAAAGGCTCGCAGACGAAGCCGATGCCAACACAATCGTGGCCAGAATAGCGCGTGAGAAAGCCCGGACCATGGCGCCAATCAGACCTGATGCAGTCCGCGACCGTCAAGACCGCAATAGGGCGCAAGCTGTGCTTAATCGCCGGGGCCGGCCGGCGATCGTTACGGCGTCAGGCAGCGCACATAGCGCCGCCCGTCCGCGCCCAGCTCAACGCGGGTGTGCGGACAGGTGACATAGCCGCGGGTGTTGACGGTATAGCTCTGGGACGGATAGGGCGCGTTCTGATGCTGCGGGTTGCCGCCGAGCCATCCGGCCGCGCCGACGCCCGCCCAGACCGGACTGGCGGCGAAGTTGCCCGGGAAGACGCCATTGGTCGGGAAATCGCGCTGGTCGTCGCGGTTGTCGTAAAAGAAGAAGCTCGCGGTATTGCCGTTGCCGTAGCGGCGGCCCTCGCCATAGGTCTGCGCCGAGGCGCCGGCGATCGTGGCCGCCAAGGCCGCCAACAGAACTGCGGCTCTCACGCTCATCGCACTCACCAGCCCACGAACGGCGGCCTGGCCGTTCCCCAATCGCCCTTCCATCCGCTCAGCCTTCCCCTTCGGAACTGCAAATAAAGCCCGTCGCTCCGGATCGTGAGCGCGCTGCCCTTGACGTTCGGCAGCGCCAGCAAGAGTTCGTTGCCGCGGCTGCCGCGCACGTAACTCAAGGGTACGCCCAGGACGGCCGAAACCTCGTCCGGGCTCATGCCGAAGGTAAGCGGCGCACCGAGCGGGACCGGCTGAGCCGCTTTGTAGCTGGCGGAAGCCACGGTCGAAACACCGGTCAGGTTCGCGAATACCAACGCCGCTGTCACCAAACCGACACCCAGACGTCGCGTCACGGGGCCAGGGATGTGGACAAGGCCGCTGCAAAGGCTTTTCGGCATCTCTCTCGATCTCGTTGGGCACGCGATGTTGGAATCGATGTTAGATTCAAAGCGCCAGTGGCACAATGAGAGACAATGCGAGGACGAAAAACCACACCGGTCTAGCGAATGGTGCCAAATCAGGACCAATCGCTTGACATCCATGCAGACGCATTTAGAAACGGTTAAGCCCTCCTGAGCATAGTGGGTTTGAAAGTGTTCACCGGCACGGCGGCGTCGGGCACTTTCCGGATCGCTCTCCCCGAGCGATCGCGCAAGAAACCTGCTCCCAAAAGACCAGCGCGAACCACCCGGGCCCCTTTTTGTCAAAAAGGGGGTCTCATCACGTCTTCAGAAGGACGCGCGTTCGATGCGACAGGATCAGTGGAAGTCCCAGGTGCTTCAAGAATGGGATCGTTGGCTCCAGGCCCAGCCGATCGATCCCACAACGCCAACCGCCCGCGATACGCTGAAATTCTTTTGCGAGCTTCAGGACAGAAGCTCGCCGCTATTGGATTTCCGCCCGGGCCGGCGTGACAAGTGGCAGATCATCCACGCCTGGTTGCACCACGCAGGACGCGTGCCCGATTAAAAGGACGCCAGCAGACAAATGATCCAGTGTGGCTTTGGCTCAAATGTCCGCATCGCGAACCGGAGGCAACGGTGATGCGGAGTTCCGAGCGGCCGAACTAGTTGCGGGGCCAGCCGGTTGCGAGTTTTTCAAGCGGCCTGAAGAATTGCTGGGTCCACGCGCCGTAGAGCCCGCAAATCCGCTCCGACTGGGTGAGAAAGTTGGTGTAGGCCTGCTTGGCGAATTCGCCCTGGATCTCGATCGCCTCGTCGAACGTGCGTGCCGCGATCAGCCGCTCCATCAGGAAGCGTCCGTTAAGCCACGATTTTTTGGAGTATTCGCCATAGGCCTGCGCGATCGCCTGAAAACCATCTACCTGAGACGCGGGCCGAAGGACTTCCGGCGGCAGCACTTCACCGGTCAACGCCGTTGGTTCCGGCTGTTCCAATGCAACCACGGGCTCCGTTGCAATCACGGGCTCCATCACTGCCACCGGCGCGACATCAACCACGACCGCTTCCATTTCCACGACCTGGACTTCCGTCGCCTCGGGTTCCGCGACCATCGGGCTGACGGGGTCCGCCTCCGCCCTCACCTCGACCTGTTTCTGCCCGCCCTTTGAGCTGCGTTGATCCGCCTTGCGGCTGCGCGAACGCGGCTTGGTGCGCTTTTCTTCTTGAATCGTCGGCATGATCACACTCCGTTCACGTGTAGTTGTCGTGCGATCACTAAAAGTCAGAAGTCCGCCCTGATTGCGTTTGAAACGCGGTGTCGCCTTGTTCGTTGCGCGGCGTTGATGTGGAGATGCAACACGCACGCGATTCGAGTCCGCGCAAAAGCAATTGGCCCCCTCAAATCTCTTGGGATCGAGGAGGCCAATGGGACGTTATTCGAGAGTTGAGTTCCTCAGGATGCCTTGTCGCTCTCTTCAATCCGCTCGAGCGAGGCGCGGATCTCGGCAACGACCTGGTTATAATATTCGATCAACCGCTCCGAGCTTTTGAGCTGCGCCTGAAGCTGTTCCGAACGTTCCTCAGCCTCATGTGCCATCGGCTGAGCCAGGGATGCCAGTCCGTCTTCCGAGCTCGTTGAGGGATTTTGATGCGCCATGTTTACTCACTCACATGATGGGCCAAACACATTAGCTACCCACATGAGGCGTCGGTTTTTTGGGATTATTGGGGCGCTTCCTTGGTCGAACAAGGCAAAACCGGGGAGCGCCAGCCTTATTTATTGCGAGTTTCTTTCGACAACGTATGCCGCATCGCAGAACTCGATTTTCAAAGCGCAAAAAGAAAGCCGCCCCGAAGAGCGGCTCTCGATCCGAGAATGCGCACTGCGCGATCAGGCGCCCATGCACTTCTTGACGGAAGAGGTCTTGGCAGCGCCGGAAAGCTTCTTGCCATCCGCGCTCACCGCGGCCGCCTCACAGCACTTCTTCATCGAGGACGTCTTGGCCGCGCCGGCGAGCGGCTTGCCGTCCTTGCCAACCGCCTTGGCATCGCAGCTCGCATCCTGCGCAAAGGCCGCACCGCCGGCAAATGCGACGACCAGACCCGCCAGCATGATTTTTCTAAGCATTGTATCTCCCCGGGGAAATGTTGAACGCGGACCGATTTGATCCCAGAGAACTGTTCTCGGCAAGGGAAAATCGCCAATAGGCGGGCGTTCGGTGCGCTTAAATCACGCCTATTCGAACACGACTTCGATCTGGGTGTCGCGCTTGGTCGCAATCCTGCACATCCGATACAGTTCATCCGACAGCACGCCGAGCTTGAAGCGATCCGGCACATCGGCGGTCGAAATCACCTGCAACATGGCGCCGTTTCGCGACAGCCCACGGATGGTGCATTCGATGGTCGAACGGCCGCCATTGAAGGTGATCTGGCCGGCCTTCAAGACGCGCCGCAGCAGGCCGGGATTGACCTCCTCGACCGTCTGCCACATCTGGCAATTGTTGCGCCCACCATCCTTGGCGGCATAGAGCGCGGCATCGGCGCGCTTGACGAGCTGGTCGACGTCGAGATCGCCGCCATCGAGCGCGGCGACGCCGAAGCTTGCGGTGACGCGCAAGGGCCCGGCTTCGGCCTCGACCCGGCAGCGCGCGATCGCCCCGCGAATTTTTTCGGCGACGGCCATCGCCGCCTGGGCGCCGGTATGCGGCAACAGCACGACGAATTCCTCGCCGCCGAAACGGCCGACGGTATCGGTCGAGCGCAGCTCGCCGCGGCAGGCCTCGACACAGGCCCGCAGCACCTGGCCGCCGGTGCCGTGGCCATGGGTGTCGTTGATGTTCTTGAAATGATCGAGGTCGAAGAAGATGCAGGCAAGCTCGAAGCGATGCCGCCGGGCGAGCGAAATCGCCCGCGAACACTCCTCGCGCAGCGCGCGCCGCGACAGCGCGCCGGTCAGCGCGTCCCGTGTCGCCACCGTGCGTAGTTCGAGTTCACTGGTGACGGTCTTGGCGAGGTCGACGAGAATGGCCAATTGCGCATTATCGAATGTCTTCGGCTGGTCGTGCATCGCGCACAGCGTGCCGATCGCGTGCCCTTCCGGCGAGCGAAGCTGAACGCCGGCGTAGAAGCGGATGAACGGGGCGCCGACGACAAACGGATTGTCGGCAAATCGCCTGTCCTGCAACGTATCCGGCACGACGAGCGGACGCGGATGGTGGATCGCCGCGTTGCAGAGCGCGGGCGCGCGCTCGGTCTCGGCGTTCGGCATTCCCTGTTGCGACTTGAACCACTGGCGATGGCCGTCGATCAGGGTCACCGTCGACATCGAGACGCCGAAGATGCTGCGAACCAGGCGGGTGATGCGATCGAACGCTTCTTCGGGCGGAGTATCCAGCACGTCATACTGGTCCAGCGCGGCGAGCCGGTCCTGCTCACACGCGTCCAGCTTCGCGCTATGTCCTGCCTCGTATCCCATGCGTGAACAAGTAAGGCGGAAGGTTTGCGAAATGGTTCTGCGATATTGTTAATCTGTACTTACACAGCGTCATCACGTTGCGGAGAGCGGCGCCTGGACGGGCTTTTCGCGCTCTTGCCTAAATTTTTACTGACCGGCTTTTTTTGGCCGGCCGCCGGCGCCTTGCTTCCTCGATGTCGCGTTCATCCTCGAGCGCCTTTCGCGCTTTGGCGAACTCGGCTTTCGAGGCGCTGTCGACGCGCGGATAACGCAGGTTGAGATCTTCCAGCGCGCTGACGATCACCGAGCCGATCACCACGCGGGCGAACCATTTGTGGTCGGCGGGTACCAGGTGCCAGGGCGCATCGCCCGTCGAGGTGTGTCGAATGACGTCCTGGTAGGCCGCCATGTAGCGCGACCAGAACGCGCGCTCGGTCACGTCGCTCATCGAGAACTTCCAGTTCTTTGAGGTCTGCTCCAGCCGGTCGAGAAATCGCTCGCGCTGCTTTTTCTTCGAGATGTTGAGGAAGAACTTCAGCACCACCGTGCCGTTGCGCGACAGATAACGCTCGAATGCGGTGATATCCGCGAAGCGTTCCTGCCAGATCGCGGGACTGATCAGCTTGCGCGGAATCTTCTCCTTCGCCAGCAGGTCGTGATGCACGCGCGTCACCAGGCATTCTTCGTAGTAGGAGCGGTTGAAAATGCCGATGCGGCCGCGCTCGGGCAGCGCGATCATGGCGCGCCACATGAAGTCGTGGTCGAGTTCGTGGGAGGTCGGCTGCTTGAAGGAGGTGACCTCGCAGCCCTGCGGATTGACGCCTTCGAAGATGCCGTTGATGGCGCTGTCCTTGCCGGAGGCGTCCATGCCCTGGAAGATCACGAGCAGCGACCAGCTATCCTGGGCGTAGAGCCGTTCCTGAAGATCGCTGAGCCGCTTGCGGTTGGCGTCGAGGATCTTCTCGCCCTCGTCCTTGTCGAGGCCGCCCCTCTCCGCCGTGCTGTACGACTTGAGGTGAAACTCGCTTTTGCCGTCGAACCGGAACGGGGCGACGAACGGCTTCAGCCGCGCGATCACGGACCGGCTGGCCTTCTTCGCCGCTTTCCTGGCCTTCTTTGCTTTTCTGGACTGCCTGGCCTTCTTGCCCATGGCCCCTATGGAGGAAGTTGAGCTTCAAGAAACGCGCTGACAAAACGCGGCATCGTGGGCACAAGTTCGGAAGTCGAACGCACGAGATGAACGGCACGCAATTCCGGCCTGGTCTCGCGCGCGAGATAAGCCTCGACCCTCGCTTGCAGCGCCTCGCCGTTCTCGGCGACGCGCAGGATCCGGATCATCGCAATCGAAGCACGGGTAAAGACGCAGGTCCAAACCCCGTCCATCGTATAGTCCGATTCGCCCAGGCCGGTCTCCTCGGCAAGCTCGCGAACGACGCTGCCGGCGATATCGACCGCCCCTTCCCGGATGTCATCGGGATCGGGCGTGCCGGCGGGAAAATAAATGCGCCCCGCATTGGCGGTGTGAACGCCCATCTCGCCGAGCAGAAACGCGCCGTCCGACGATTTGACCGCACCCATGCCAAAGCCGTTGAAGACATCAGGATCCGGAAAGCCCCAGTCGCGCCACGCCAGGAAGCTCGCAAAATCTGTCTCGAAAAAATCCGCCTTCAGATGATCGCGGCTCCGCACCGCGTTGCGCCCGAGCAAAACGCGGCCGTTCCAGATCTCCGGCTTCTCGCGCCGCTTCTCGGCGAAATGCGCGTCGATCTCGTTGCGCCGCGCTTGCGCGAACGGCCATGCGAAGGGCTTAACCTTCAATTCAAGCGTCGCGATGCGATGGATCTGGGGCGAGGTCACTTCGCATTCGAACCCGTCGTCTTCGCCGCGCGCTCGACGAACTTGTTGGTATAGGTCTTGGTCACGTCGATATTGGCTTTCGCGACCTCCGGCGAGCCCGTGCTGAACACCGCCAGCACCGCGTCCGCGCCCTTGGGGTCCATCTTGCCGGTCTCTGAATACATCGGAATCGTGTTCTTCAGCGCGGCGAGATAAAGCTCGGTGTTCTTGCCGACGATTTCGCCCGGCATCTTCGCCATGATCTCCTCGGCGGAATGAGAATGAATCCAGGCCAGCGTATTGAGGATCGCCTGCGTCAGAGCCTGCGTTTCCTTGTCGTGCGATGCGATCCAGGCCGCCGTCGAATAGAGCGCGCCGCCCGGATACTCGCCGCCGAATACATCCAGCGTGTCCTTGCCGGTGCGGGTATCGGAGAGAATGCGCAGGTCCGAATGACTGCCCTGGAGAACTGTGACGGTGGGATCGAGCGTTACCAGCGCATCGATCTGGCCCTGCTCCATCGACGCGACTGCGGTGGCCCCCAGGCCAACGCCGATCACGGCCACGCTTGCGGGATCGACGCCATTTTTCTTCAGGAGATATTTGAGAAAGAAATCGGTCGAGGAGCCCGGCGCGCTGACGCCGACCTTCTTGCCGGCGAGGTCCTTGATCGAGGTGATCTCCGAGGTGTGCTTCGGCGACACCACCAGCGCCTCGCCGGGATAGCGGTCATAGACCACGAACGACACCAGTTCCTGGTGCTTGGCGGCGAGATTGACGCAATGGTCGAAATAGCCGGAAACCACGTCGGCGCTGCCGCCGAGCACGGCCTTCAGCGCATCCGATCCACCCTTGAGATCGACGACCTCGACCGCAAGCCCGGCCTTTTCATATTCGCCGAGTTGCTTGGCCAGCACCGTCGGCAGGTAGCAGAGACAGGCGCCGCCGCCGACCGCGATCGTGACCTTGCTCTGCGCGAGAGCGGGCGCGGAAATCATGGCGAGGGCGAGCGTTGCCGCGGCCAGTTTCTGGACGATCGTCTTCATGATTTCCTCCCGGGAAAGTCCTGTTGGCGTGCAGGATAGAGCAGCGCGCTGGCTGTGAGAAGTAGACGAAGGTGATCGTCATTCCGGGATGGTGCGTAAGCACCAGACCCGGAATCCATCTAGCAACAGAGCCGCTGGAAAAATGGGTTCCGGGTTCGTCCTTCGGACGCCCCGGAACGACACAGTGCCCTACGCCCTCGCCTCGCTGGCATTGGGACGCCAAACCAGGAGGCGCTTCTCGACCATGGTGACGATGATGTCGATCAGGATGACGAAGGCCGACAGCACGAACATGCCGGCGAACACGCCGGCAACGTCGAACACGCCTTCGGCCTGCTGGATCAGGTAACCGAGACCCGCCGCCGATCCGAGATATTCGCCGACCACCGCGCCGACGACGGCAAAGCCCACGGACGTATGCAGCGAAGAGAACATCCACGACAGTGCCGACGGCCAATAGACGTGGCGCATCAACTGCCCTTCGTTCATTCCGATCATGCGCGCGTTGTCGCGCACGGTGGTCGAGACTTCCTTGACGCCCTGATAGACGTTGAAGAAGACGATGAAGAACACGAGCGTGACGCCGAGCGCCACTTTCGACCAGATGCCGAGGCCAAGCCACAGCGCAAAGATCGGCGCCAGCACCACCCGCGGCAGCGCGTTGGCCATTTTCACATAGGGGTCGAAGATCGCGGCCACCAGCGGCTTGCGCGCGAACCAGAACCCGATCGCCACCCCTAAGAACGAGCCGATCGCAAAAGCCAGGATCGATTCCCACAGCGTGATCGCCAAGTGCTTCCAGATCACGCCGGTCGCGAACCAGTCGATGATCTGGCTACCGACGGCAATCGGCGTCGAGAAGAAAAACGGCGGCAGCACCATGTGGCCGAAGATCGGCACGGTGGCGAACAATTGCCAGAGCGCCAGCGCGACGACCGCGACCAGTATTTGCAGGGAAAGAAGCGTCACGCGGGGCATCGTCATCTCAATTCTTTGTCGTCCCTGCGAAAGCAGGGACCCATAAACTGCGGCTTATCAATTGGGCGACGTGGCAGAAACCGCCTCTCGCCATGGACAACTGTGGTTATGGGTCCCCGCGTGCGCGGGGACGACGGAAAATCCGATAGTCCCTCCCGGACAGGAGGGACTATCGAGTGTACTCACGGCTTGGAGAAGGTGCCGATCAGGCCGGTGGCCTGCTTGACGTGGCCGTCGAGCGCCTTGATCGCCTCGTCGCGGGTGAGGCCGGCTGCGAGCGCGGTCGGCTCGAGGTCGGTCGCCATCAGCGTGAAGGTGTAGTGGTGAATCGGACCCGGAGGCGTGCAGGGACCGAAATAGTTCGACAGCTTCATCAGGTTGGTGCCGCCGACATACTTGTCGCTCGCCTTGGAGACTTCACCCTCGGCGAATCCGGTGACGGAGACCGGAATGCCATAGGCGACCCAGTGGCTGACGCCGCCGGGCGGACGGCCTTCGGGATCGAACATCAGAAGCGCATAGCTCTTGGTGCCTTCCGGGGGGTTGGCCCAGCTCAGCGCCGGCGACACGTTCTCGCCGACGCAGTTCGGGTTGGACTTGTTGTTGCCGGCGTTCTTCACCGCCAGCCGCTCGCCGTCCTTGAAGCTCGGCGAGGTCAGCGTGAACACGCCGTCCGCCTTGGCCGGAGCAACGCCCATGGCCGCAAGCGAGACGGCGCCGGCCAGAATTGATCCACGTAGGAACATGACATCTTCCCTTTATAGTTGGCTTGATTAGCCTTGTTGCCTTTGATTATGCGCGCTCCCTGGAGGGAGCCGTTTTTGGCGCGCGGAGTGTAGCGGCCGCCCCGGCCAGATCAAGGTCGCCTGCTCGTCGGACCCTCTCGTGACAAAGGCGTGAACATCCTCTGTTGTCGTCCCTGCGGAAGCAGGGACCCATACGCCGTGCTCTGTCGTCTAAAAGCGGTGTGGCAAGACCTCCCTTAACCAAGACAGCCTGTGGTTATGGGTCCCCGCCTACGCGGGGACGACGAAGAGAAATCAGCTGGCCTCGGTCATTTCTTTGGTGGTTTGGGCGTAGCCCTTCATGACCTCGTCCTTCAGCGCGTCCCAGATTTCCCGGTGCAGGTCGTGGAAGGCCTTGGTCAGCTTCACCTCGGTGATGTCGCGCGGCCGCGGCAGCGTCACGCGCCAGTCGCCGATGATGCGGGCGGAAGGACCGGCCGACATGATCACCACCCGGTCGGCGAGCGAGATCGCCTCCTCCAGGTCGTGGGTC
Organism: Bradyrhizobium erythrophlei; assembly: GCF_900142985.1. NCBI lineage: Bacteria > Pseudomonadati > Pseudomonadota > Alphaproteobacteria > Hyphomicrobiales > Nitrobacteraceae > Bradyrhizobium > Bradyrhizobium erythrophlei. The sequence continues at coordinate 4,492,018 of NZ_LT670849.1, read as the reverse complement.
ACAAACAGCACCGCCTTGCGGTCGGCGCTCCAGAGCTCGAGCAACAGATTGCCCATGATCTGGCGCGTCTGCGCATCGAGCGGCCCGAACGGCTCGTCCATCAGCAAGATCTTCGGGTCGCGGATCAGGACCTGCGCGAGGCCGACGCGCTTGCGCTGGCCGCCGGAGAGCATGTGCGGGTAGCGCAGGGAAAAGGCGCCAAGGCCGACCTGGGCGAGAAAGCGCTGCGCCCGCTCCAGTGCCTCGCGGCGCGGCGTGCCGTCGATTTCGAGCGCGATCGCGACGTTGTCGATCGCGGTTTTCCAGGGAAACAGCGCATCGGCCTGAAAAAGATAACCCGCCTGGCGGTTGAGGCCCGACAGCGGCGCATCGAAGATCTTCACGCTCCCCGCAGCCGGCGCCAACAGCCCTGCCGCGATGTTGAGCAACGTCGATTTGCCGCAGCCGGTAGGCCCGACGATGGCGACGAACTCGCCCGGCGCCACGTTGAGATTGGCCTTCTCGACCGCGGTATAGACGCGTCCCTCGGCGAGGCGGAAGGCGACGGTGGCGTCCTGCAGCGCGACCGCCGTGGACGTCTTGTTGGTTGATTTTGGCTCTTCCACCCCGGATGTCCTTGATTGGAGCTTTTGGAAAGCCTTAGCGCCTTCGAACGACAAGTTCAACGCAAGGCCGTGACGTGGTAATTGGATGGCGGGAGCTTTGAAGCGGCCTCAACCGCGACGCATTCCCACAAACGACGCATGCCCGCAAACGGAGGTTGCCGCCCTGATCGTCTTCGACCATGTCGGCAAGAGCTTTGATGGCGGCCGCGTCAAGGCCGTCGACGACGTCTCACTCGACGTCGGGACGTGCGAATTTCTCGCCATCGTCGGCAGCTCCGGCTCGGGCAAGACCACGCTGCTGCGGCTCGCCAACCGGCTGATCGAGGCGGACACCGGCCGCATCATCATTGAAGGCGAAGACGTCCGCGCCGCCGATCCGGTCGGCCTGCGCCGGCGCATCGGCACCGTCTTTCAGAGCGGCGGGCTGTTCCCGCATATGAGCGTCGCCGCCAATATCGGCATCACGCCGAAACTCAAGGGGGAGCGCGAGAGCGACATCGCGGCAACGGTCGATGAATTGCTCGACCTCGTGCGGCTCGACCGCAAACAGTTTCGAGACCGCTTTCCGCATGAACTCTCCGGCGGCCAGCGCCAGCGCGTCGGCGTGGCGCGGGCGCTCGCCGCAAGACCCAAGATCGTGCTGATGGATGAGCCGTTCGGCGCGCTCGATCCGCTGACGCGCGACGCGCTCGGGGACGATTACCGCGCCCTTCACAAGGAGCTCGAACTCACCACGGTCATGATCACGCATGACATGACCGAGGCCATTCTGCTGGCTGACCGGATCGCGGTGATGCGGGAGGGGCGGATATTGGCGACAGGCACGGCGTCCGAGCTGGCGCAAAGCGGCGATGCCTATGTCGCCGAATTGCTGCGCACGCCGCGCCGGCAGGCCGAACGCCTCAATGCGGCTCTCCCGGGGAGCAGCACATGAGTTTGTTTTCCGACCCGCGCTGGCTCGAGGCATGGACCCGCCTGCCCGATTATCTCGGCAGCCATGTGCGGGTCAGCCTCGCCGCGCTCGCGCTCGGGCTTCTGGTATCGCTGCCGCTGGCGCTCGTGTCGCGCAACCGTCCGGTGATGCGCGCTTTGCTGCTGGGCGTGGCCAGCATCGTGCAGACCGTGCCCGGACTGGCGCTGCTCGCGCTGTTCTATCCGCTGCTGCTCGCGGCCACCGCGTTAACGCTCAAATGGTTCGGCTTCGGCTTCTCGGCGTTCGGCTTCCTGCCGGCGGTGCTGGCGCTTGCGCTCTACTCGATGCTGCCGGTCTTGCGAAACACCATCACCGGCCTGCGCGGCATCGAGCCACAGGTCCTGGAAGCCGCCCAGGGCGTCGGCATGACCGCCCTGCAGTCGCTGACGATGGTGGAAGTGCCGCTGGCGCTGCCGGTGATGATGGCGGGCATCCGCACCGCCGCCGTCTGGGTGATCGGCACGGCGACACTCTCAACACCGATTGGCCAGACCAGCCTCGGCAATTACATCTTTGCCGGCTTGCAAACCCAGAACTGGGTGCTGGTGCTGTTCGGCTGCGCGGCCGCGGCGCTGCTCGCACTCGCCGTCGATCAACTGCTCGCGCTGATCGAAGCGGGCCTGCGCCTGCGGCAACGGCTTCGCGTCGTGTTCGGCGGCGCCGGCATCGCAGCCCTGGTCGCCGCCACGCTCGTGCCTTCGATGGCGCGTTCGTCACAGGCTTACGTCGTCGGCGCCAAGACCTTTGCCGAGCAATATGTGCTCGCGGCACTGATCGGAGAGCGCCTCTCCGCCGCAGGCCTCCCCGCGACCCGGCGCGAAGGCCTCGGCTCCAACGTGATCTACCAGGCGCTGGTGAACGGCGATATCGACGTCTATGTCGACTATTCCGGCACGCTGTGGACCAATCAGTTTCACCACAGCGAAATAAAGCCGCGCCAGGAATTGCTGGGCGAGTTGAAGTCCGAACTCGCACGCCAGAACGTGACGCTGTTCGGCGAGCTCGGCTTCGAGAACGCCTATGCGCTGGTGATGCCGAGGAAACGTGCCGCAGCGCTCGGCATTCGTTCCGTCGCCGATCTTGCGGTGCGCGCGGGCACGATGTCGATTGCCGCCGACTATGAATTCTTCTCGCGGCCGGAATGGAAGGCGCTGCAAACCGCCTATGGATTGAACTTCAGGACGCAGCGGCAGATGCAGCCGGATTTCATGTATGCCGCCGTGGCATCGGGCGAAGTCGACGTGATCGCGGGCTATACCAGCGACGGGCTGATCGCGAAATACGATCTCGTCGCGCTCGACGATCCCAAAAGCGCGATCCCGCCTTACGATGCGATTGTGTTGATGGCGCCGAAGCGCGCCGAGGATCAGGCGTTACGGGCGGCGTTGCAGGCGCTGCTCGGCCGCATCGATATTGCCGTAATGCGGGAGGCGAATTTGCGCGCCGCGGGCGGCAACAGTGAGGCTTCGCCGGATGCAGTGGCGCGCTGGCTGTGGGAAAAGATCGACTCAGCAAAGACCGCAAAATAAGACGCGCGATGGAGGGGGCTCCATCGCGCGTCAAACGATCCGTCAGAAGCCAAAGCGGCCCGGACGTTTCGCCATACAGTCGGTATCAACCCTGTCATCCCAGCCGCCGCGCGCGCGCCAGGCGCTCCAGGCCAGATAGTCCTCTTGCTGGCTGTAGGGGTTGCCCGGCTCCTGATAACCGCAGGTGCCGGCGCTTGCCTGCGCATAGGCATTGGCGACATGGGTCGCCCTGTGTTGCGCCAAAGCGGGCACTGCGAAGGTGGTCGTGGCGACAACGGCGGCAACGCCGATAAGCGATAGTCTGATCATGGTCATTTCCTCCTTGGCTATCTTCCAATCGACGCACGATCGGCAAGAAAAAGAGGGCAGTTTTCCGCCGCGCCGGTGCCGCGCAACAATGCGGGGCCCTGGCGCGATGATCATGCGCTAGCGGTCAACGAAACTTTCAGATCCGGCCCGTCGCCGCGTTCGGTTCTCGTGCGCTGCTCGCTTCGCGATCAGCCCGGAGAATCCCGGAGACGAACCGGTCGATAAGAGGAATCTAGCCCTGCTGTGGCGCGGGCCAACTAAAAGAACATTTATTGAGGCTTAAAGTATTTTTTAGAGTGACGGTTGCGCGGGAACGAATTGCAGCCCGGGCGGTGGAGTGGATTTGACATTCGCTACCTGCCTCGCCGCTTGTTGGTTAACGCGCCTGTCGGGGCAGCCCGGCACGCCGGCGCGAACCATTTTTGCGGACCCGCGACGGCGAGCGCGCCATCAGGTTCGGGGCCGGGCGTCACAGCAATGAAACAGGGAGCCGGATCTTGACGCAGCGCTGCCTTGCTTATGCCACAAGCCGCGCAGCATTGCGGTATCACACGGGCAATGTGCTGTATGACGCGCGACCTGTTAAGAAAACCTGCCTCGCCTCAAGAAGCTTTTTTGACGTACGCGGATACAGTCATTTTTTCGCCCTAGTGGATCAACATGATTTTGGTCGCGGTGAATTTAGTTGACGCGTACTCCGCAGCGAATTTCGCACCAGGAATTTCGGCCGGGGGACGAGTGAATATCCTGCAGCGAGAGCGCAATGGATACGCTTTACGATTTGCTTGGGGCACTTCCACACGATGATGCCGAAGGCCTGAGGTCTGCGTTTCGCAAGGCTGTCAAAGGCGCGCATCCGGATTTGCGGCCCGGCGACCCCGATGCCGCGATCAAGTTCCGGCAGATCGTCCGCGCCAACGATATCCTTTTGGACAAGGACCAGCGCGCGGTTTACGACCACTTGCTCGTGCTGGCGCAGCAGGAAAAGGACCCGGCGGCGGCGCATCCGATCGCCGCGCGGATTCACCGGATCGCGTCCGGCGTGCTGGCCTTTGCCTCCGTCTCGGTCGTGACCGTCGGCGGCTATCTCCTGTTCATGCACATGTCGGTGGCCCTCGTTGCGCCCACCGGAAGCCTTGCCGCCGCGCACACGGTGACGAGCCCCTACGACCTCACGACGCGGCTTACCGCCAGTATCGCAGCCGTCAGCCCGAACGACGCGCCCGACCCGGCCGCCGTAAGCGCCTTTATCGCCGCCAGGACCGAGAATACGGGTCCGGCCAGCGTGGTGAACGCGATGGCCATGGCGCCAGCGGAGGCGGAAGGCGCCTCGCCGCCTGCACCAGAGGCCGCGGCCGATCATGTGAGCCTCTCTCACGTGCATGAGATTTTCGCCAACGGCGACGCCGGCGCCACGGCCGTCGAGGCTGATCAACTGACGCAGCTCGAGACGAAATTCACCGCACCCTATGTCGACCGAGGCCTCTTGTTCTTCCGTGACAAATCCGATGATCGCGCCTTCCCCGAACTGCCGCTCCTGAAGCGGGGCGAGAAGCCGGGCAAGACCAAGTCGATCGCTGCCACGAACGGCAAGACGCAGCATGCCGACGCGCTGCCGAAGGCCGTGCCGTTGCCGGTGCCGCGCACACCGCCGCGCAATGTGACGACGCAGCCGGCGCCGCGCTACGTGTCGCCGCAGCCGCAGTGGTACGCCGCCACGGCGTCGTTCCAGTAAGCGTTCTTATTGGCGCTGAAAAACCGAAAATTGAAAACGCTGGCTGGAATGGTTGGGCGTGACGTGATCGTGCGCTTGGGTATCCACTAGAGTGAAAGCCTCTCCCAATTCCTGCGCCAACCCTTTCGCATCGGTGCGATAGACCGGCAGTCCGCTGCATTTTTCCGGACCGTCCGGCGCAAAGGTCGCGATGATGGCGTGGCCGCCGGGCTTGAGCGCCCGTGTCAGCCGCGCGACATAGGCGGCGCGATCCGATGCCTCGACCAGGAAATGAAACGCGGCGCGATCGTGCCAGATGTCGAAGCGCTTTGAAGGCTCCCACTCCCTTACGTCCTCGACGATCCACCGCGCCAGGCTGGCACGCCGGCCGAGCCGCAAACAGGCGAGATCGAGCGCTGCTTGCGAAATGTCCAGCACCGTAGGGTGGCGGAAGCCGCGCTCCAGAAGCGCATCCACCAGGCGGGAGGCGCCGCCGCCAATGTCGATGACCTGCGTATCCCTTGTTGGCTTCAGCCGTTCGATCAATTCGAATGAGGGTGAGGGACTGTCCTGAAACCAGCTGACGCCGGCTTCGTCTCGTGTGGTGTAGACCGCTTCCCAATGATCCTTCGCGCTTGCCTCCGACATCAACATCAAACCTCACTCGCCAAGCAGCTTGGCCGAGGCGAGGTCGGCCGCGGCGCGGGAATCACCCTTGGCCTCATAGGTAAGCCCGCGGGTTTTCAGCGCCCTGCCGTTATTCGCATTGAGGCGGATCGCATTGTCGAGGTCCACAAGCGCGTGGACGTAGTCGTCCTTCCTGAAATAGGCAGAGCCGCGTTCGGCGTAGTAGTCGGACAACGCGTTATCCTTTCCGAGACGTTCGCTGCCGCCGGCCACGGTGGCGTCGGCGCTGGGGCCGAGCTTGATGGCCTGGCTGCATTCGGTGATGGCCGCGTCGTATTCTTTTCTGAAATTGTAGACAGCGCAACGGTTGTAGAACGCGTCGGCATATTTCTTGTCGATCTTCGCCGCTTCAGCGAAATCCGCAAGCGCGGATTCATAATCCTCTTTCGCCCGCCGTTCGACGCCGCGGCTCAGATACTGGCGCGCCAGCACGTGACCGGAGAAGCGCTTGGACTGGATGGCGCGCGAACAAGCATCGATTGCCGCATCGCCGGCTTCCTTGATGCAGATGTTGGCATCATTGCCGGCAGCCTGAACATCGAACGTGCCGGCCAACAGACCAGCGGCAAGCGCAAAGGCGCAATGCGCCCCAAATCCCCTCAGCATGGCTCCCCTCCCGTCCGGATTTCTTTCCGGATCTGGTTTTTAGAATAGCACGACGGAGGCGGACGAAAAGCGAAGATGGCGTGACGTCTGGCCGCTCACGGATCGGACATTCGCCGCTCGGCCGGGGCAGCGCCGGAAGTGGGAATGTTAAATATATTTTATTCCTACGGCCGGGCCGCCATGACGCCAGGGAACGCCGCCTGCGAAAACTCCGCTGGACGCGGGCCATTTCCGACCGATTTGGACTTCAGCCCCACGTGGAAAGTGTCTACCATCCACCCTCAATTGAGGAACGCTCTGAGATTCGTCCGGTTTTCCGTTCACCGGGCGAAATGCGATCCTCAAAATTCGGGGGGCAATCTCTGCTTAAAGGACTCCTCACCTTCAGCCTGACCCGGCGTCCGCTGGTCCTGCTGGGCCTGCTGGGCTTTGTCGCGGCCGGTATTTTTGCATTTTCCCGGCTCAACATCGAGGCCTATCCCAATCCGGCGCCGGTCATGCTGGAGATCACGGCGCAATCCAGCGGCCTGTCGGCCGAGGAGATGGAGCGCTATTACACGATCCCGATCGAGGTCGGGCTCGCTGCGACGCCCGGCGTCGACGTCATTCGCTCGACCTCATTCTTCGGCCTGTCCTTTGTCCGCGTCGTCTTCCAGTACGGCGTCGACTATTATTTTGCGCTGACGCAGACCGCCATCAATCTCCAGCAGAACGTCACCCTGCCCGGCAACGTCTCGGCGCAAATCCAGGGAACGAGCCTTGTCGGCGAAATCTACCGCTATGAGCTGATGGGCCCGCCGCATTTCGGCTTGAGCAACCTGCGCACGGTCCAGGACTGGATCCTGCAACGGCGGCTGCTATCCGTGCCCGGCGTGGTGCAGGTCAACACCTGGGGCGGCACCACCAAGGAATATGACGTCGAGATCGATCCGCGAAAACTCGAAGCCTATGGCGTGACCTTGCAGCAGGTCATCACTGCGCTCGGCAACGCCAACGTCAATGTCGGCGGCCGCACCATCAATATCGGACAGCAATCCGTGAACGTGCGCGGCGTCGGACTGATGGACTCCGGCGGCGAAACCGATCTGACGCAGGGATACAAGGTTCGCGACATCGAGAACGTGATGCTGGCGTCGCCAAGCGGCCTGCCGATCTTCGTCAGGGATGTCGCCAGGGTTTCGATCGGCTATGTGCCGCGGCTCGGCAAGGCCGGGCGCGATCATGACGAAGACGTGGTCGCGGCGATCATCATCATGAACCGCACGCTGCACACCAACGACGTGGTCAAGCGCGTGCGATCCGAGATCGAGAAGATCAACTCCGACGGCAGCCTGCCGCCCGGGCTGAAGCTGGTGCCGTTCTACGACCGCTCGACACTCGTCGGCGTCACCACCAACACGGTGATGCATAACCTGTTGTTCGGTTGTCTTTTGATTTTTATCGTGCAGTGGCTGTTCCTCGGCGACTTGCGCAGCGCCGTCATCGTCGGCATCAACGTCCCCTTCGCGCTGTTCTTCAGCATCATCATCCTCGTCATTCGCGGCGAGGACGCCAACCTGCTCTCGGTCGGCGCCGTCGATTTCGGCATCATTGTCGATGCCGCGGTGATCCTCGTTGAAAACATCTATCGAAACTTCGCATCGAGGCCGGAAGAGAAGCAGGCGCTGTTCCATCAGCTTGCGGAAAAGCGCTGGGGCGACGATCCCACCGGCGCCGGCCAGCCATCGACCGATATGACATGGACCGACCGGCTCCGGCTGATCCTGATCAGCGCCATGCAGGTCGACCGCGCGGTGTTCTTTTCGACTGCCATCATCGTCGCGGCCTTCATCCCGCTGTTCACGATGCAGGGGGTCGAGGGCCAGATCTTCGGTCCGATGGCGAGGACCTATGCCTATGCGCTGGTCGGCGCGCTGCTGGCGACCTTCACCGTGACGCCATGCCTCTGCTCGCTATTGATGGCCGCGCATATCAGCGAGGTCGAGACCATCGTGGTGCGCGCCATACGTCGTGTCTATCGGCCGGTGCTGCGCTTTTCACTGCGGAGGCGGCCGGTCACGATCGCAATCGGGTTCGTGTTCCTTCTGGTCTCCGGTTTCCTCGGCTCGCGCCTCGGCAGCGAGTTCCTGCCGACGCTGGAAGAAGGCAATTTGTGGATTCGCGCCTCGATGCCGCCGACGCTGTCGCTGGAAGCCGGCATGCCGTTCGTGAACCAGATGCGCGAAATCCTGCTGAAACACCCCGAGGTCATCACGGTGGTGTCGCAGCATGGCCGCCCGGACAATGGCAGCGACGCCGCCGGCTTCTTCAACGCCGAATTCTTCGTGCCGTTGAAACCGTTCGACGAATGGCCCGCGAATTACACCAAGGAAAAGCTGGTCGAGGAATTGCAGGCTGAATTCTCCGAAAAATTCGTCGGCATCAATTTCAATTTCTCGCAATACATCCAGGACAATGTCGAGGAAGGGCTGTCGGGCGTCAAAGGCGCCAACTCCATCAAGATCGTCGGCCCCGACCTGAAGACGCTGGAAAAGATCGCCAGGGACGCCATGGAGGAAATGGCCAAGGTGCAGGGCATTACCGACCTTGGCGTGTTCTGGGTGCTTGGACAGCCCAATCTCAACATCAGGATCGATCGCGAGAAGGCGGCGCGCTATGGGTTGAACGTCAGCGACGCCAACACGGTCGTGCAGGCAGCGCTCGGCGGCACGGTCGCCACCAACCTGCTCGAGGCCGACCGCCAGTTCGGCGTGGCGGTGCGGTTCGCGCCCGAATACCGCAACGACATCGACAAGGTGCGCAACCTCAAGGTCGGCGTTCAGACCGCCAACGGAACCGCCTTCATACCCTTGAGCGATTTCGCTGCGATCACGCTCGACACCGGCGCCTCCTACATCTTCCGCGAACGCAACCAGCGCTTTGTGCCGATCAAGTTCTCGGTGCGCGGGCGCGACCTTGCCGGCGCGGTAGAGGAAGCCCAGGAGCGCATCGGCAAGAACGTCAAGCTGCCGACCGGCTATCGCATCGACTGGGCCGGCGAGTTCGAATGGCTGCAGCAGGCCAAGAAGCGGCTCGCCATCATCCTGCCGGTGACGTTCGTCTTCATCATGGTACTGCTCTACGGCCTGTTCAATTCACTCCGCCACAGCCTGCTGGCGCTGCTTGGGCTGCCCTTTGCGATCAGCGGCGGCATTATCGGCCTGTACGCATTTGGCTTGAACTTCTCGATCTCGGCTGCGATCGGATTCATCTCGCTGTTCGGCGTCGCCGTCATGAGCGGCATCCTGATCATCCACGGCTACTATCGCGTCGCCGCCAGCGGCATCGACCCGGAAGAGGCGATGTTCGAGGCGGTCGACCAGCAGATGCGGCCGATCCTGATGATGACCCTGTCGGCGTGTATCGGCCTGCTGCCGGCCGCGCTGTCGACCGGAATCGGCAGTCAGGTGCAGCGGCCGCTGGCAACCGTCATCGTCGGGGGAATGCTGATCGGGCCGATCATGCTGCTGGTGATCGTGCCGGCGTTGCAGAGCTACTTCCTCGGACGCGAGACGGCGCCCGGACCGAGCACGAACCCGCAACCGGCCGAATAAACATGCTTCAAATGTCGCGCGGAGAATTCCGGGGAACTGCAACCCCCTTCCGAGAGGGGCCAATTGGCCCATGCCTCACTGATGCGGGCCATAAGCCGCTCTCGGAACGGTGTTCGTGGGGTTGCCGCTACGCCTAAGCCCGAACCGGTGCCTCAGCGATAATCGCGGCCCTTTGTGCAGGTGGAGTCATCAAACCTCCTCTGCTTCGGCCAACCGTTGATGTTGGTCACGTGGGAGAGGTTGGTAGCGACGCGCTGATTTGTCAATGTTCCCGTGAACATCATCGCGGCAGCAATGCTGTCGTATGATCGCGCGGCGCAACAACGTCCAGCGGTCCGATTCTAGCATTCGCATCCGAAGATCAAATCCACTCCACTAGCTGTGCAGGCCCGGCGCCTCGTGACCGGAGCGTGCGACATATTCGGTGTAGCCACCGCCATATTGATGGATGCCTTCCGGCGTCAGCTCGAGCACGCGGTTCGAAAGTGCTGCGAGAAAATGCCGGTCATGCGAAACGAACAGCATGGTGCCTTCGTATTCCGAGAGCGCTGTGATCAGCATTTCCTTGGTCGCCATGTCGAGATGGTTGGTCGGCTCGTCCAGCACCAGGAAGTTCGGCGGATCGTACAGCATGATCGCCATCACCAGCCGCGCTTTCTCGCCGCCCGACAGCACCCGGCAACGCTTCTCAACGTCGTCGCCGGAAAAGCCGAAGCAGCCGGCGAGCGCGCGAAGCGAGCCCTGGCCGGCCTGCGGAAACGCATCTTCCAGCGACTGGAACACCGTGCGTTCGCCGTCGAGCAGGTCCATCGCATGCTGCGCGAAATAACCCATCTTGACGCTGCCGCCCAATGCCACCGCGCCGGTGTCGGGTTCGGTCGATCCCGCCACCAGCTTCAACAGCGTGGACTTGCCGGCGCCGTTCACGCCCATCACGCACCAGCGTTCCCTGCGGCGGATCATGAAATCGAGTCCGTCATAGATGACACGGCTGCCATAGGCCTTTTGCACACTCTTCAGGCTGACGACGTCTTCGCCCGAGCGCGGCGCCGGCGGAAAATCGAAAGCGACGGTCTGACGCCGCCGCGGCGGCTCGACCCGCTCGATCTTCTCCAGCTTCTTCACCCGGCTCTGCACTTGCGCGGCATGCGAGGCGCGCGCCTTGAAGCGCTCGATGAACTTGATCTCCTTGGCCAGCATCGCCTGCTGGCGCTCGAACTGGGCCTGCTGCTGCTTTTCGGAGAGCGCGCGCTGCGTCTCGTAGAATTCGTAGTCGCCGGAATAGGTCGTGAGGGAGCCGCCGTCGATCTCGACGATCTTGTTGATGATGCGGTTCATGAACTCGCGATCGTGCGAGGTCATCAGCAGCGCGCCTTCATAGCCTTTGAGAAACTGTTCGAGCCAGATCAGGCTCTCGAGGTCGAGATGGTTGCTCGGTTCGTCGAGCAGCATGACGTCAGGCCGCATCAACAGGATCCGCGCCAGCGCCACGCGCATCTTCCAGCCGCCGGAGAGCACGCCGACGTCGCCGTCCATCATCTCCTGGCTGAACGAAAGCCCCGCCAGCACTTCGCGCGCGCGGCCTTCCAGCGCATAGCCGTCGAGTTCCTCGAAGCGATGTTGGACCTCGCCATACTGCGCGATGATCTCTTCCATCTGATCGGCGCGATCGGGATCGGCCATCGCCGCTTCCAGCGCCTTCAACTCGGCCGAGACCGCGGCGACCGGCCCTGCCCCGTCCATCACCTCGGCCACCGCGCTGCGGCCACTCATCTCGCCGACATCCTGGCTGAAATAGCCGATGGTGATGCCGCGATCGAGCGACACCTGTCCTTCATCGGGCAGTTCCTGCTCCGTGATCATGCGGAACAGCGTCGTCTTGCCGGCGCCGTTGGGGCCGACCAGACCCGCCTTCTCGCCCTTCTGGAGCGTGGCGGAGGCTTCGATGAACAGGATCTGATGGCCGATCTGCTTACTGATATTGTCTAGTCTAATCATGCGTGGAGGGAGCCCGGATCAAGGTTTCGGGCCGCTCTTAGGCGATATCGGGCGGGAGTGGAAGACCGTTCGACCGCAAACCACTATGTCCCCAAGGCAGTACGAATGAGATAGCGTCAATCTACCCCGCAATCTCCTCTACTTTTCCCGCTTCGCCGACACTGACGATACCGCTCAACGTGCTGCTCAAAAATGGCTCGGGCATTCGCGGCGGACACACTCGCCAGCTGCTGCGCAAGAGCCCGACTGACCTGAAAATGCTGGTAGTCGATCGGACTGTGCCAGTCGCCTCCCCAAATCGAAAAGCCGTTGTCGGCAAAGATGTCGATGACTGTCTCGGCCATGCCTGGTTTCGTGGCGTTTCGGTCGAGATACTGCTTTCCTTCGTCCGGAGAAACCTCACGCTTTCCAGCTTTAATCTGGATGAACGGGTTCTGGACGGGATTTAGATCAATCGCGAGGCCGTAGGCGTGCAATGACAAGGTATTGGTCCCAGCCACGACACGGTCGTTGAAAGACGAGGTATTATTGTCGACGTCCGCGGCATCATCGTCGCCGTCATAGTGGTTCATCAGGTGTGCCTTGGCGATCGGGAAGTGGCGATCGAGAAGCGCATCGAATATGGCAGCGACATAGTGCGCGGCGGCATCAAGGACGATGATCTCGCCATCAGAGTGCGCAGCGTCGTCAAATCCGAAGTAGCTGAACTTGATGAGTTTCAGTCGGCTACAATTGACCGGTCCTTTATCAGTGAGAGTCTTGTGACGGATCATTTCACCACAAAGGTCGGCCGAGACTGCCGCAATTGCAGCTCTCACATCGGCAGCAAGTACGGCGCTGTTCATAACGCCGTGATAAAAAATCAAAGCCAACGCGAAGGGTATGAAGCGTCTCACCGTTACGTCCGCTGGTTAATGCATCTGGATTTGAAGATGCTGTGGGATGTGCCGCATCCTACTTCAATTCCATGATCACCGCACTGGCCGAGCCACGCACCACGAGCTCGGTGTGGATGCGGTCGCGCTTGTTGAAGCGGATATCGCCCGATTTGTACTCGTTCACGACGGCCTTGCCGTTCGGCTCGGTCGATTGCAGGGGCGAGTCTTCGAGATAAGTGACGACGACATCCTTGTCGTGGAAATGCATCGGCGTCGGATCGTTGAGGAACCAGCGGTAGTGCCAGACGATGACGCGGTCGTTCTCGATCAGCTTGTCGATATGCGGGCGCGGATAGGCGTTGGGATAGCCGGAGTTGTTGGCGCGCGGCGGCACCGGGTTGTTTTTCAGGTCGATGATCACGGTGCGAACGCCCGGGACGCCCGCGGTCTCACCCGCACGGCCATAGATGGCAGTGCCCTTGGCGAAGTCGATGGCGACGAAATCGTCGGGCATGGCCGGGATGCTCTCGGTTATGTCCCAGACCTTGACGCGCTCGTTGTCGATCACGGGCTTCATCTCGGCGGCCAATGAGGACGTAGCAAAGGCCGGCGCCGCGCCGAGCGCGGCCAACAGGACGATCAAGGGATATTTCGGCATTTCCGGTTTCTTTCGTTGGATTTTCTGTAAAAATTCAGTCGCGCTTGAAGCGATAGTTGAAGCGCCCGTCGTCAGCCGTAATGAAGCCGGCCGTCGGCGACGGGAAATGGATCGGCAGGATCAGCGTGTCGGTGCCCGCGACCGAGGTGAAGAACGACCGCCGCGACTGGGCCGACTGCCTCATGTCCCAGTCCGGTTTCGACGACCAGTCGACCTCGCGGCACTGGATCGCATGATGCATGAGGTCGCCGGCGACGACGGCGCGCTTGCCGCCTGAGTGGATGTTGACGCAACAGTGACAGGGCGAATGTCCCGGCGTCGGCGTCAGCGTGATCGTATCGTCGAGCGCGTAGTCGTCGTCGACCAACAGCGCCTGCCCGGCCTCGACGATGGGCAGGCAATTGTCGCGAAACACGGTGCCCGGCGGATCGTTGCGCTTGTTGTGTTCGGCTTCCCACGCCGCATATTCGCCTTTGTGAAACACGTATTTGGCGTTCGGAAAGGTCGGCACCCAGCGGCCGTCGCGCAAGGTCGTGTTCCAACCGGTGTGGTCGATGTGCAGATGGGTGCAGAAGACGTAATCGACCTGCTCGAAACCGATGCCGAGCGCAAACAGTTCGTTGCGCCAGCGCTCCTTGCCGGGAAAGTCGAACGGCGGCGGATGGCCCTTGTCCTCGCCGGTGCAGGTGTCGACCAGGATGGTGTAGCGCGGCGTGCGTACCACAAAAGTCTGATAGGTGATGACGATCTTGCCTTCCGCCTCGTCCCAGACCTCGGGCTCCATTGCGGGCAGATGACGGCGGAAGGTCGCCTCGTCATAGTGGGGAAAGAAATCCTGCGGCCGCCGCCAGGGTCCGTCGCGCTCGATCACGGAATCGATGGTGACGTCGCCGATCCTGATCTGCTTCATGGCCCGCGCGCTCCCGGAAATTTCCTGGACGCGAACGTACCGACACTGTCGTGAGCGTTCAAGCAAGCCGTCCCGCACGGCTGGGTGACCGGTTCGGAATAGCGGCTGCCGCAAAATATCGGAAAAAGTTCTACAGCCCCTGGATCAGACCGGCATCGATCAAAAGGCTGTTGAAGCGGCGCGCTTCAGCCCCGCTTTTGCAGCCGTAAAACAGGCCCTGGCAGCGGAGCATGATCTCCTTCTGCTCGGTAAAGGACGGATCGAGCGGAACGCCCGCCGCCTCCTGGATCACCAGCGGCAGATAGGGACCATCGATCGTATCCATGACGGCGGGGCTTGCGACTGGCGCGAAGTTGACCGCGTCGATGGCGTAATAGGTCGCGAAATAGCGCGGATCGTACCTCTCGAGCTTCTTGCCGATCCCGGCTTGATCAAGGCCGGGGTCGAGCAGATGCGGCGAGAATTCCGGCTGATGATCGCCATAGCGCACGATCAGGAACGGCTTACCCGGAAACTGCTTCTTCAAGGAGGCAATGAACGCGGCATAGTCGCTCACGCTCATCGCCTGACGCCGCAGATATTCGTCGACGACAGGTCCATTGCCCGTATCGCGCCATGTGGGCATCAGGTCCGGACGAAAACGCGGCTCCCAGGGAAAGTGATTGGCCGACAGATAAACGAAGGTGAACAGCGGCGAACTGGAAGAATGCTTTGACATCAGGCCGAGCGCCTTGTCGTAGAAGAAACTGTCGGGCTCGATTTCCGATGCACCGAGATCCTGCGCATCGTAGAAGTGCTGGATGCCGGTTGTGAGTTGGAAGTTGCGCGCACCCATGAAGGCGCCGAACGCGGGATAAAGCGACAGCGTGTTATAGCCGCAGCGGCGCAGTGACAGTGGCAGGCCTCGCTCGACACGACCGGATGCGATCCGCGTCACGAAATAGGCGAAGCGGCCGAAAGACCGCGACGAGAGCCCGGCCAGCACGTTGTATTCGGTGAACCAGCTCGGCCCGCCATTGCCCTCGGCGAGAAACTTGCGCGCCTTCCCGTCGAAGGATTTGAAATGGCTGCCATAGCCCGCCGGCACCTTCACGCCATCAGCGAGGCGGATGTCAAAGCTCGACTCGTCGTGAATGAGAATGATGTTGGGCAGTTGGCGTGTGGGGTGGCAGGAATTGACCAGCGGCGTCTTCAGATGGCCGTCGGCGACCGCATCGGACTCCATGTATCCGTATTGAAGGAAATCCGACACCGCGGTGACACCGGACCGGGCGAATTTCGAGACATAGCCGTCATCGAAATAGCCGCGCCAGGCTTCCTCCGGGAAGGCCATTGAATAGCCGACGAGGCCGACCAGACAGCCAAGCGCGCAGGCCAGCGACGGCAGGCGGCGAAAACGAAACGGATCGAGCCACCACAACGCTGCCATCAGAGGCAGCGTCACCAGCGCCGCCGCAATCACCGACCAGCGCAGGTCCGGAAAGATCGTGAACAGAAACGCGGCGGTGTCGCGGTCGATCACCATCAGGTCGACGAAGTTCGCGGTCATCTGCGCGATGTCGTGCTTGAGGCGCGACAGCAGGATCAGCACCACGACCAGCGTCAGTGACAGCGCCCCCGACAGCGCCGGCCGCCGCAACAACGCGATCCAGAAACAATTCAGGAAGGCCCAGGTCAGGAGAAAGCCGAACCGGGCGGAGAAATCGACTTCGGTCGCCAGCATGATGGCGAGCGCCGCCAGATGCGGCGCGGCCACCGCCAGCCACCGCCAGGTTGAGACCGCGGCAAGACCTGCGGCTGCGCTAGTCGCGGCGGGACCAGACTGGGGCGGGATTGCCATGGATGACAGTGCCGCCCGACGCAACCAAGCCTTGGCTGGCGACGACCAGCCGGCACACGGCGAAGCCCGGGCCCCCGACGCCGTGTCATAAAAATGTAGTTTGATTGTCACAAAGCCGCAATGCATTTGGCGGCGCAACAACGCGGGCATGGTAACCGCCTCCTCAAGCCGCGGCGGCGCTGGCAGCCTTCTCCCTCCCCCTTGCGGGTCCGAGGCGAGCAAGCTCGCTCTCAAGGTCGGCGAGCGGCGGCGAGCTGGGGTGGGGGTCCTCAAGAACTCCACGCGGCATAGGCTTTTCGCCGGCACTAACGCCCCACCCGAACGTCGCTTCGCTCCGGCCGCCCTCCACTCGACGCGGACGGGGTGCGCCGGGTGATCCGCTTTACCGCGCGAACCTCGCTGGTGTTCTTTTGCACGGCGTTTTCGGCAGCAAGCGCTGGCGCGACTCTGGCCCAATGGCTGGACGCGGTGGACGCCGCAACCGCCGCTATCCTGGTGTGACCTTCGCTGGCCTGCATGCCGTCGCGATCGGGGCTTTCGCCGCAATCGATCCCGCCGGATTCATCGCCGCGACTTCCATGGTCACCAGGCGCGCGGGCCGATCAGATCAGTGGTGCGGTCAAACGAAGTCGCCATCATCGCTCGGTCGGTAGTGAGACGCGGCTCCGCGTCGGCCGCGTTACCAAGTAACAGATGACGAATGTCATTTTTTGGCAGCAAACATTGCTTCGCGCCGGCGGTATTCACGTCTTGAAATGGAATAGCTTGTGCACAAACGACAGGCATCGATGTGCAAAATATTTCAATTGATATAACCGCGCGACCACATGCCGGACCGCTGCTTCCCGCCGATGGGAAAGTCCTGTAGCGTGAAGACCTAATACTCTACCTTTCGCGAACTTCGGAAAGTAATGGGTACCAGACGCACAACGATGTGTAGTCACGCGAGCAGATCTGAACCATGTCTTTTGAACCTCTGGTCAATCCGCTCCAGCGCTTTCCGGTCTTTCGTACTTCCGATCCGGAAGAATTCAGACATGCGTTGCTGACGCGATACGGCGCGACCAGTGCCGAGATCAAATCGTCCAAAGACCTGACGGCGAGAGGCAACCTCGTTCAACTTCAAAGCATCGGCCTGATCTACGGCCGGGGCAGCGCCACCGCGAGGGCCGACTTTCCCGAGGTCGAACGGTTTCGCCTGTTCAGCACCCTGAGCGGCAAGGGCCAAACGACGATCGGAAAGCACTCGGTTGCGCTGGATGCCGACCAATGCTGCATCGTGTCACCCGGCCAGAAAGTCTCCATTGCCAGCGCTGGCGCCCATGAATGGTTCAACCTGAGGATCGAGGCCGGCGCTTTCGAACGGAAGCTCACTTATCTTCTCGGCGCCCGGCCGAACGGCAGGCTCAAGTTCGAACATGCCATCAACCGAAACGCGCCGCGCTTTCAACAGCTCTGGCGCCTGACCAGCTTTTTCGCCGAGCAGCTCGACGCCAGTTCCGACCAGTTGCCGGCGCTGGTGCTGCACGAGCTCGAGCAGACCGTGCTGGTGGCGTTCCTGTGCGCCAACCGTCACAACTTCAGCCATCTCCTGGAGCGCGAGCCAAAAGATACGCTGCCCTCGCATGTACGCCGGGCGGAAGATTTCATCGAAGCGCATTGGGACCAGGCGATCACGATCGAGAAGCTCGTGGAAGCCACCGGCGTCGGCGCCCGCGCGATCTTCCGCGCCTTTCAGCAGACCCGCGGTTATTCGCCGATGGCCTTTGCCCGGACGGTCCGGCTCCGCCACGCCCGCCAGATGCTGACCGCTGCCGACAAGGAAACGTCAGTGACCGCGGTCGCCTTTATCTGCGGCTTCGGCAATCTCGGCCACTTCGCGCGCGACTATCGCGAAGCCTTCGGCGAGCGTCCCTCGGAGACGCTGGCCAAAGCGGGCCGCCACGGCTGAGGCCGGCCTTACAAACCCGCAAGCATTATCGCTACATCGACACTTCGATCTTTATCGAAGCATGCGATCGGGACCGTCTGCTAAAGCAGACGCCCCAGCCGATGGAGCAAATGCATGGCAAGAGAAACGATCCGCGTCGAACCCCTGACGACATACCTGGAGCGGGTGAAGGCACCCGCCTGCATCGCCACGCGGCACAACGATACGATTTACGTGTCGGGGCTGCCGCCGTTCGATCCCGAGACCGGCAACGTCGCCGTCGGCGCATCGGTCGAACGCCAGGCCGAGATCGTGCTGGCGCAGTTGAAGCTCTGCGTGGAAACAGCGGGCTCCTCGCTCGACCAGGTGCTCAAGTGCAATGTCTATTGCACCTCGGCGGAAAAGTTCGCCGCCGTTAACGCGGTCTACGATCGGTATTTCCCGAACAATCCGCCGGCGCGGATCTTCGTTTGCGTGCCGCGCTGGTTCGGCCCGTTCGATATCGAGATCGATTGTATTGCGGCGCTGTAGGGCGCCGCTTTCATGTCCTGGCCATCCCTCGAGACGGCGCTAGCTATTGCTCGCGCCTCCTCGGGATGAGGTCTTCATTCTGGGCTAGACCCTCATGGTGAGGAGCCGCGCGTTTGCGGCGTCTCGAACCATGAGGCCAGTTCGCCGAGTTCTTCGTCTCGTCCAGCGACGCGCCCTGCTCGATCACGGGCAAAAAATCATCATACCCGGCCTTGACCATAACTCATTTGTTATATAACATATGAGTTATGATTAGCACAGAACGTTCCGCCCGCCTTGATGCGGCTTTCCTCGCACTCGCCGATCCGACGCGCCGGGCGATTCTGGCCCGCCTCACCAAGGGCGAGGCCACCGTGATGGAACTCGCCAGGCCGTTCGACATGAGCCAGCCCGCCATCTCGCGGCACCTGAAGATGCTGGAGAGCGCGGGCTTGATCGTTCGACGGGCCGACGGCACGCGCCGCCACTGCCGACTGTCGGATGCCGGAATCGACGACATCGACCAATGGCTCGCCATGCTGCGCAAGGCGCTCGACAAGAACTACGAGAGGCTTGACGGGCTCCTGGCGGCCATGACTTCAAAACGAGGAGAGAAGTAGCGATGAGTAAACTGACGCTGAAAACAGAGGGTGACCAATTCCTGATCGTGGTCCGGCACTTTGCCGCACCACCCGAGGCCGTGTATCGCGCGCATACCGAGCCCGCGCTCATCCAGCAATGGATGCTTGGCCCCGACGGCTGGACCATGCCGGTCTGCATCTGCGAGCCACGGCCGGGCGGCAAGATCCGCTACGAATGGGCGATGCCCGGCCGCCGCGGCTTCCATCTCACCGGGGAATTTCTGGAGCTTGAGCCTTTCAGCCGCATCGTCCATGTCGAGCGCATGTTTCTGCCCGAACAGACGCCGGACAATCATTGCGAAACCCGGTTCGAGAAGGATGGCGACGGCACGTTGATGACCATGCGCATGACGCTGCCAGATGCGGAAACGCGCGCGCGGATGCTCGAAAGTGGAATGGAGCACGGCATGGAGGCAAGCTATGCCCGGCTTGAAGAGCTTGCGATCCTCTAAAAAACGAAAAACGCGGTGCAAGTCCATCGGCAATGCACCGCGTTCTGTTCAAAGTCACCGCGATCTTGGGCGCGCGTCCCGGACGCGTTGCGGCATGCAATGCTGCAACGCAGAGCCGGGATCCATTTTGCCCGGCTGCCAAAGGGGCTGACTACAAGCTTCCAGGCCCCGGATCAGCAGTGCATCACGCCGCGAAGAACAGCACGCTGCACAGCATCCGGGGCACGAGCCCTCAGTTCTTGCTCTTGTCCACCAGCGCGCCCTTCTTGATCCACGGCATCATGTCGCGGAGCTTGGCGCCGATTTCCTCGATCGGGTGGGCGGCGAGCTTGGCGCGGGTCGCCTTGAACGAGGTCTGGTTGACCTTGTTCTCGAGCATCCAGTCGCGGGCGAACTTGCCGCCCTGGATGTCGGCCAGAACTTTCCGCATTTCCTTCTTGGTCTCGTCGGTGATGATGCGCGGGCCGGTGACGTATTCGCCATATTCGGCGGTGTTGGAGATCGAATAGTTCATGTTGGCGATGCCGCCTTCGTAGATCAGGTCGACGATCAACTTCACTTCGTGCAGGCACTCGAAATAGGCCATCTCCGGCGCGTAGCCGGCTTCGACCAGCGTCTCGTAGCCGCCCTTGATCAGCTCGACCAGACCGCCGCACAGCACGACCTGCTCGCCGAACAGGTCGGTTTCGCATTCTTCCTTGAAGGTGGTCTCGATGATGCCGGCGCGGCCGCCGCCGACTGCGGATGCGTAGCTGAGGCCGAGGTCATGGGCGTTGCCCGAGACGTCCTTGGCGATCGCGATCAGGCAGGGCACGCCGCCGCCGCGCTGATATTCCGAACGCACGGTGTGGCCGGGGCCCTTCGGGGCGATCATCAGCACGTCAAGGTCTGCCCGGGGGTCAAGAAGATTGAAATGCACGTTGAGGCCGTGGGCGAACACCAGCGCCGAGCCCTTCTTCATGTTGTCGTGCAGGTGCTCGCGATAGATATCGCCCTGCAATTCGTCCGGCGTCAGCATCATCACGAGGTCGGCCCACTTGGCGCCCTCGGCGACTTCGTACACCTTGAACCCGGCGGCTTCGGCCTTCTTCGCGGAAGCCGAGCCCTTGCGCAGCGCAATCGCCACTTCCTTGACGCCGGAGTCCTTCAGGTTCAGCGCATGGGCGTGGCCCTGGCTGCCATAGCCGACGATGAGGACCTTCTTGCCCTTGATCAGGTTCAGGTCGGCATCGCGATCGTAATAAACACGCATGTTCGTTTCCTCTGTAGACGGGGCCGGCAAGCGGCCGATGGATCAGGTTTGAAGGGTCAGGCTCGGGGTAGATCGACCGCCGGGGGCCTTCGAATTTCCCGCGTGGTCTAGACATTTTAGGGAGGGGGGTAAACCCTCTTTTCGTCGCTCCTATTCCATGAAAACCGGGTAGAGCGAGGCCAGCAGCAATAGCGCCATCGCGATATTGAAGATCCGCACCGCACGCGGTGAGGTCAGGAACGGCCGCAAGGCGCTGCCGAACAGCGTCCAGGTCGTGATCGAGGCCGTTCCCATCAAAAGGAAGATCACAACCTGGAGCACGATGTTGAGCGGGAATTTCGCAATCGCCGCATAGGCCGTGATGGTGCCGATGATCGCGACCCAGCCCTTGACGTTGACCCACTGAAACATCGCGCCCTGCCAGAACGTCAGCGGACCGCGGCTCGCCTCTCCGGGCTTGGGCGGACCGGCCATCGCGATCATGACCGCGAGATAGATCAGGTAGGCCGCGCCGGCATATTTGAGGATGGTCTGCAACACCGGAAAGGCAATGAAGACCGTGCCGAAGCCGAGGCCGACCGCGCCGACCATGAAGGCAAAGCCGATGACGACGCCGGCGATATGCGGCAAGGTGCGGCGAAAGCCGTAAGTCAGCCCCGACGACATCACCATGATGTTGTTCGGCCCCGGCGTAAAGAACATCACCGCGGCGAACAGGGCGAAGGCGAAAAACAACTCCCGCGAAATCATGCGCGCACCACCTCTGCAATCGCGTGCCGCCGCTTCGACAGCACCATCACGGCAATACCGCCGATCACCGTCAGCATGCCGGCCAGGCGAAGCGGCCCGAAGGTTTCATGAAAGACGATGCTGGAGGCCGCCGAGCCGACAAATGGCACCAGCAGCGCGAACGGCACCACCTGCGCCGCCGGATAGTCGCGCAGCAACCGGCCCCATAACCAATAAGCGATGCAAGTCGAGCCCAGGCCGATCCCGAGCACGCAACCGAACACCGGAAGCGACATCTGCGACAGCGCGTGCCAGGTTGGTTGCGCGCCATCGTGAACGACAGCAACCGCCAGCAACGGCACCGCTGCCACCAAACAGAGCCACGCCGACAGATCGAACATCGGTACGTTTGGCGCGCGCCGCAGCAGGAGATTGCCGGCGGCGAAAAAAATCGGCGACAGCATCAGCACCGCAAAGGCCGAGACGCTGAAGTCATAACCGACGGTGCCGCAGACCATCAGCAAGCCAGCGGTCGCAATTGCAATGCCGACCGTCTGTATCCGCGAGGGACGCTCGTCGAACAGGATCGCCGCGAAAGCAATCGTGAACAACGCCTGGCTATGCACGAGCACGCTGGTGAGGCCGACCGGTACGCCGTGCGCGATGCCGTAGGCCTGGGTGAGGAACTGGCCGAGAAACAGCGTGAAGCTGATCGAAATCAGGACCGTCCATGAAACCTTCGGCCGCGGCACGAAGAGGCATGGCAGGGCTCCCATGGTAAAGCGCAACGCCGTCATCAGCGTCGGCGACAATTCGTCGAGCGCAATGCGGCTCAGCACAAACGAGCTTCCCCAGATCACCGCGACCAGGACGGCAGTGCAGACGTCGGCAGGTTTCATTGTTCTCTTTTTCTAGTTGTCAGCCTTTGTCTGCGCATGATCTCCGCGCAAACGCTTTGCATTTGTCGCGAGGGAAAACCGGTTCCCGCTTTTCCGGATCATGCTTGCTCGCCGTGTTTCGGTTTTCGCAACAAATACGTGCCGTGCAGCGGCGCGTGATAATCGGCCGAGGTCAGTTCGAAGCCGGCATCCGTCAGCATGCGCTCGATCACCCAGCCGAAGGTCGAATATTCGTCGCGCATATGGGTAACGACGCTGTCGCGGTTGAAGTCGTGGTTGGTGATCGAGAACTCGGCCCACTCCTCGACGTCGCGCTCGGTGCCGTCGGGCGTGCGCACGAACACGATGTCGCGCAGAAAAAAATTGGCGCCGGGCTTCAGGGCCGCGAAGATCCGCGACATCGCCACCGCCTTCCAGAAATCCGGCAGGTGATGCAGCGTGAATTCGCTGACGATGAGGTCATAGCTGCTCGGCTGATAGGCAAAGCTCAAAAGCCCTGCCGATTGGGTGCGGATCGCGACCTTGCGGTCGCTTGCCGAGATTTCGGCGAGCGCCAGCATCGCCGGTGATATATCGATCGCGTCGACTTCGGCGCCGGCCCGCGCCGCCTCGCAGGCGAGCACGCCGTTGCCGCAACCGATGTCGGCGATACGCCAGCCCTTTTTTACGCCCAGCCTGGACAATGTAGCGCGCGCGCGCAGATCGGCGTCGTCATCGCCGCCGTAAAGCGAAGCGACCGCCCTGTCGATCCCGATCCGCCGACGTTGGTTATAGTACCAGTCGCGCGCCAGCATGACTCACATCCCCTCGGCTCCGCGGCCAATGGCGGCAACGCCGGTGCGCGACACTTCGACGAGACCAAGCGGGCGCATCAGATCGATGAACTGGTTGATCTTCGACGAAGCGCCGGTGATTTCGAACACGAAGCTTTCGTTGGTGGCGTCGATCACGCGTGCACGGAACGCTTCGGCCAGCCGCAGCGCTTCGACGCGATGCTCGCCCGAGCCGCGCACCTTCACCATCGCGAGCTCCCGCTCGATCGAACGGCCGGCGAGCGTCATGTCGACGACGCGATAGACCGGCACCATGCGGTCGAGCTGATGCTTGATCTGCTCGATCACGTCAGGCGTGCCCGTAGTGACGATGGTGATGCGCGAGAGATGCTTCTGGCTCTCGGTTTCGGAAACGGTGAGGCTTTCGATGTTGTAGCCGCGACCGGAGAACAGGCCGATCACGCGGGCGAGCACGCCCGGTTCGTTCTGCACCAGCACCGAGAGCGTGTGCGTCTCGTTCGGCGCCTTTTGTTCTTCCATGAAATAGGCGGATGCGGGCTGGTTCATTGGTGTCCCCTTAGTCATATCTCTCCGTCATGCCCGGCCTTGTGCCGGGCATCCACGTCTCTCCTTCCACGAAAAGGAGACGTGGATGGCCGGGTCACGCCCGGCCATGACGGCTGAATCTCTGGCGCGACGCACGTCATGCCATCATCACCTTCTGAGCGACGGCGTCGTCCGCCATCACCCACTTGCGAAACAGTTCGAAATCGATGTTGCCGCCAGATAGCACGAGGCCGACGCGCTTGCCGCGCAGATTTGCTTTCTCCTGCAACGCCGCCGCGAGCGCGGCCGCACCCGCACCTTCGGCAAGGTTATGCGTGTCGGTCCAGTAGGCGCGGATCGCCGCACCGATCTCGTCGTCGGTCACCTGGACAATGCGCGAAGCACCCTTGCGGATGATCTCGAACGCCTCGGGATCGGGAATCCGCGTCGCCACGCCGTCGGCGCGGGTGTTGCTGGAATTAGTGCTCACGATCGTGCCGGCCTTGAACGACAGCGCATAGGACGGCGCTTCCGTCGACTGCACGCCGACGATTTCGGTCTTCTTACCCAACAGGTCGCGCGCCAGGATGCAGCCGGAGATGCCGGAACCCTGCCCGATCGGCACATAGAGCACGTCGATATCGGGCGCGCTGCGAAACAGCTCAAGCGCATAGGTCGAGACGCCGAGCACCAGGTCGCGGTGAAACGACGGCACAATTTCCAGACCGTCGCGCGCTGCGTGACGCTTCGCCTCGTCGCGAGCCGCCTCGAAATCCTCGCCATATTCGATCAAGTTGGCGCCGAACGCCTTCATGGCCCGGTTCTTCTCGGTCGAGTTGCCGTGCGGCACATAGATCGTCACCGGCAAACGATGGCGGCTTCCGGCAAAAGCGAGGCTCTGGCCGTGATTGCCCGTGGTTGCGGAAATGATGCCGGCCGTTTGCGGCCGCTCGCGCTTGAGGCGATCCATGTAGACGAGGCCGCCGCGCACCTTGAACGCACCGGCCGGCGTGTGGTTCTCGTGCTTGACGACCACGGTCGTTCCGAGACGTTGCGCCAGCAGCGGCCAGGCATGAGCAGCCGTCGGCGTCATTGCCGCGCGGACGATGTCGTGAGCACGCTCGATTTCTGCGAGGTTGAACATGCTCACACCAGCGCCTTGCCGCTCGCAAAGGCTGCCGCGGTCGCTTCGCCATTGGCTTCCGCCGGCAACAGCATCTCGTTATGCGCCTTGCCGGACGGAATCATCGGGAAGCAGTTTTCCAGCGCCGCCACGCGGCAATCGAACAGCACGGGACGCTTGACCTTGATCATGTCCTTGATCGCGCCGTCGAGATCGGAAGGCTTTATCGCCTGCAAGCCGACGCAGCCATAAGCGTCCGCAAGCTTGACGAAATCCGGCAGCGCCTCGGAGTAGGAATGCGACAGGCGGTTGCCGTGCAGCAGCTGCTGCCACTGCCGCACCATGCCCATGTACTGGTTGTTCAGGATGAAGATCTTGATCGGCAATTCGTGCTGAACCGCCGTCGACATTTCCTGGATCGTCATCTGCACCGAGGCATCGCCCGCAATATCGATCACGAGGCTATCCGGGTGCGCGACCTGAACGCCGAGTGCTGCGGGGAGGCCATAGCCCATGGTGCCGAGGCCGCCGGATGTCATCCAGCGGTGCGGCTCCTCGAAGCCGAAGAACTGCGCCGCCCACATCTGGTGCTGGCCGACTTCGGTGGTGATGTAGGTGTCCTTGCCGCGCGTCGCCTCGAACAGCTTCTGGATCGCGAATTGCGGCAGGATGACATCGTTGTTCTTCTTGTAGGACAGCGAATTGCGCGCACGCCATTTCGCTATCTCCGCCCACCAGGCCTTGATGTCGGGCTTCTTCGCCTCCGCCTTGAACACCTGCAAGAGATCGCCGAGCACATTGGCGGCATCGCCGATGATCGGAACGTCGACGCGGATGTTCTTGTTGATCGAGGACGGGTCGATATCGATGTGAATCTTCTTCGAGCCGGGCGAGAACGCGTCCGTCCGCCCGGTGATGCGGTCGTCGAAACGCGCACCGACGCACAGCATGACGTCGCAGTCATGCATCGCCATGTTGGCTTCGTAGGTGCCGTGCATGCCGAGCATACCCAGCCAGTTCTTGCCCGACGCAGGGTACGCGCCCAGACCCATCAGGGTCGAGGTGATCGGGAAGCCCGTGATCTCGACCAGTTCGCGCAACAGCTTCGAGGCTTCGACGCCAGCATTGATGACGCCGCCGCCGGAATAGATCACCGGCCGTTTGGCGCCGGCGAGCAGCGCCACCGCCTTTCGGATCGCCATTGCATCGCCCTTCACCCTAGGCGCATACGAGATGTGCACGTCGGATTTGCGCGGCGGGTGATAGGTTCCGGTCGCGAACTGCACGTCCTTCGGCACGTCGACGACAACCGGACCAGGACGCCCGGTGGTCGCGACATAAAACGCCTCGTGCAGCACCTTCGCCAGATCGTTGACGTTGCGCACCAGCCAGTTGTGCTTGGTGCAGGGCCGCGTGATGCCCACGGTGTCGCATTCCTGGAACGCGTCGTTGCCGATCAGGTGCGTCGGAACCTGGCCTGTGATGCAGACCAGCGGAATCGAATCCATCAGCGCGTCGGTCAGCGGCGTCACCATGTTGGTGGCGCCCGGACCCGAGGTCACCAGCACCACGCCCGGCTTGCCGGTCGAGCGCGCATAGCCTTCGGCGGCATGGCCGGCGCCCTGCTCGTGGCGGACGAGAATGTGCTCGACGTCGCTTTGCTGGAAAATCTCGTCATAGATCGGAAGCACCGCGCCGCCGGGATAGCCGAAAATGTGCTGGACGCCATGATCGGCCAGCGCGCGCACGATCATGGCTGCGCCGGTCATCTGGTTCGGATCGTGGCTGTTGTCACTCATGACGTATTTCCTTGGCTGGCTCCGGATGCGCCGTTGCTGGCGCGATGTTTTTGCTGGTCTGGTTTGGGAAATAAAAAAGGACCCGAAGAGGGCCCTGGCGCACCGTCCGAATTTGGATGGCAGCTAGCCATCCCCGGCGGCGCGCCTGGGTACGACTACGATAATAAGGAGGTTGGTAATAATATTTCGCATAGGACCGCTCGGGCTTCCCAAAGGTTGCGCGAACATACTGCCGAAAGGCCAAAAGTCAAGCCGCCAGCGGAGGATCGCGCCCGAATACAAATGTAACCGGCTTCCCAACGTTCGGCGAGGGTGAATTAAGGGTTTCTGCCATGCGGTGTGCCGAATTCCTACCCAACGCGGCTTTGAAGCCACGCCCCCGCCGCCTCGGGCGCCGTCCATTCGAACTCCGGCAGCTGGTGCCGGAACCAGGTGAACTGTCGCTTGGCGTAATGGCGCGTATCGGCGCGGCCGATCTCGCTGGCCTCGTCGCGGGTGATCTCGCCCTTGAGATGACGGATCAGCGCCGGCACGCCATGCGCCTTCATCGCCGGCAACAGCGGATCGAGATTTCGCGCGGCGAGCTGCTTCACCTCATTGAGCGCGCCGGCTTGCAGCATCTTCTCGAAACGCGCGTCGATGCGCGCGTAGAGCACATCGCGTTCGGGCATGAGAAACAGCGCGCGGAACGACCCCGGCGGCAACAGCGGCGGCAAGCCTTCGCGATGCCAATCCGTCAGTGACCGGCCGGTGGCCTCGATCACCTCCAGCGCGCGCGCGATGCGGGTGCGGTCGCGCGGCTTCAAGCGTTCGGCATAAGCCGCGTCACGCCGTTGCAGCTCCGCATGCAGCGCCTCGACGCCATCGCGCTCCAGCCGCGCGCGCACGGCATCGCGCACTTCAGCGGGAATCGACGGCACGGCGGAGAGCCCCCGCGTCAGCGCCTTGAAGTAAAGACCGGAGCCGCCGACAAAGATTGGCTGGCGTTTTTCCGCGCGCGCTTCGCCGAGCACTTTAGTGGCGTCCGTCACCCAGGCGCCGGCGGAAAAGTTCACCGCTGCGTCGACATGGCCATAGAGGCGGTGCGGAACCTCCTTCTCTTCCTCCACCGAGGGACGCGCGGTCAGCACGCGCAGGTCGCGATAGACCTGCATGGAATCCGTGTTGATCACGACGCCACTGGTTTTTCGGGCAAGATCGAGCGCGAGCGCCGACTTGCCGCTGGCGGTCGGCCCTGCGATAAGCACGGCAGAGATGTCGTGACCCAGAAAATTCATGTCCCTCGTTGCCACACTGATCTGCCATCCTGCAAACCCTGCTCTCGATAGCACGGTGCTGGACGGCGCGCGCGCCATTCTACCCAAGGCCGGGCCTGCGCAATGGCTGTGGGACGAGGTCGCCGCCGACATCCCATTCGGCGACGGCCATGAGGACATCGCCGCCATCGCCAAACGCCTGCGCGAGGCGCGCGAGGATCTACCGATCGACATCGTCGTGCAGCCGGTGCTGGGGCGGCGCAAGAAGCTTTTTCTGGCCGATATGGATTCCACCATGATCGGGCAGGAATGCATCGACGAACTCGCGGACTTCGTCGGACTGAAAGCCCATGTCGCCGCGATCACCGAACGGGCCATGCGCGGCGAGATCGAGTTTGAACCTGCGCTGCGCGAGCGCGTGGCGCTGCTCAAGGGATTGCCGGTCGACGTCATTGACAAGGTCATCGAGGAGCGCATCACGTTGACGCCGGGCGGGCGCGAACTGGTCGCGACCATGCGCGCCCACGGCGCCTACACCTGTCTCATTTCAGGCGGCTTCACGCTGTTCACGAAAACCATCGCCGAAAAAATCGGCTTTCAGGAAAACCGCGGCAACGAGTTGATCGTGCACGACGGCAAATTGACGGGCGAAGTGAAGGAGCCGATCCTCGGCCGCGACGCCAAGCTCGCCACGCTGATCGAACTGCGTGAAGGTTTTGACCTCGACAACATCGACACGCTCGTCGTCGGCGACGGCGCCAACGATCTCGGCATGGTGCAAGAGGCCGGCCTCGGCGTCGCCTATCACGCCAAGCCCGCGGTTGCCGCCGCTGCCGCCGCGCGCATCGATTACGGCGACCTCACTGCACTGCTCTACGCGCAAGGATTTACGCGCGAGGCGTTTGCGGGCGCGTAGTTTCGAGAGTTCGAATCGTTAAGAACGATTCACGATATCTCGACGCGAGCGTTGAAGAATTATCCTTCCCAAGCTTGAACCAAACGCGAAATTTCATGTCTCAGACCAGGGGCAGTGTTGGCATTGCGTGCCAATTGGCCGCCTCACGAAGCCATGAGTTGCAAATCAGCCCAAGGCGGGCTTGAACCATTTCACGTCAGGGAGAGTCCAAGGAACCGAAACGCGATCGCGAAATGCGCGATCTGCGAAACGTCATCCAAAGGATCTCATCCATGCAACGTCGCTCTCAACGTCCCTTGCAACGTCCCCTCGTTAAACGTCTCGCCGTCACCACCGTCTGCGCCTTCGCTGTGCTGGAAAGCGCGACGGCGTGGGCAGGCGAGCTTCCCACATTCGAAGCCTCCTCCTTCCCCGCTACCCCGCTCCAGGTTGCGGTGATGGGCGGAACGGGTGTCCAGGAGCAGACCGCGACACCGACGCTGACGCGCAACAACATGCCGGCGTCTCCGCATCAGCTCAGCGTGCTCACGCCGCGCCACACCGTGGCGTCAGCGACGAGCGCGACGACGGTCGGCACCGCGCACAACTAGTCTGTAAAATGCATCATGCCCGGACCATGGTCCGGGCATGATGACGTCAGCCGAAATTTCCTACTGCACGCTCAGCGCGACGAAGCGCAATTCGCCGTCAGCGTTCGAGACCAGAAGCAGCACGGACTTCTTGCCGTCCTTCTTCAATTGCTCGACGCGCTTCTTGATGTCGGCGGCGTTGGCGACCGCCTCCTGCGCGACCTCGACGATGACGTCACCCGCCGCCAATCGCTTCTCGGCGGCGTCCGAGGCGTTGTCGACGCCGGTGATGATCACGCCCTTGACGCTGTCCTTGATCTTGTAGCGGCTGCGCAGATCCTTGCTGAGATTGGCGAGGTCGAGCCCGAGCGCCTTTTGCGTCACCAGCTTCTCCGGCTCCGGCGTCGATTTGGCGGAAGCGGGCTGCGGCTTGTCGGTGTCTTCGAGGCGGCCAAGCGTGACGCGCTTGGTCTGCTCCTCGCCCTTGCGGATGATGACGACGTCGACTTCCTTGCCGACCGCCGTGTCGGCGACGACACGCGACAGGTCCTTCGGCTCCTTGACGTCCTTGCCGTCGAACTTGACGACGACGTCGCCGGGCTCGATGCCGGCCGGCTTGGCCGGGCCCTTGTCGTCGACGCCGGCGACGAGCGCGCCGCGCGCCGGCTTGATGTTCAGGCTTTCGGCGATTTCATCCGTCACCTGCTGAATGCGGACGCCGAGCCAGCCGCGGCGCAGTTCGCCGAATTTCTGGAGCTGCTCGACGACACCGGCCACCGTCTTCGACGGCACCGCAAAACCGATGCCGATCGAACCGCCGGTCGGCGAAATGATCAGCGTGTTGACGCCGATCACATCGCCCTCGAGGTTGAACAGCGGACCGCCGGAGTTGCCGCGATTGATGGCGGCGTCGGTCTGGATGTAGTTGTCATACGGACCGTTCGAGATGTCGCGGTTGCGTGCCGAGACGATGCCGGCCGTCACCGTGCCGCCGAGGCTGAAGGGATTGCCGATCGCAATCACCCATTCGCCGAGGCGAAGCTTGTCGGAATCGCCGAACTTCACCGCCGTCAGTTGCCGCGACGGCTTGAACTTGAGCACCGCAAGGTCGGTCTTCTTGTCGACGCCGACCAGTTCGGCCTTGATCTTGGTGCCGTCGTTCAGGATGACGTTGATCTCGTCGGCATCCGCAATGACGTGATTATTGGTCACGACGATGCCGGACGTATCGATAATGAAGCCCGAGCCGAGCGAGTTGGTCTTGTGCGGTTGCATGTCGCCGCCGCTGCGCGGACCATTCGGGCCGCGCCTGTTCTTGAAGAAGTCGTCGAAGAAATCCTCGAACGGCGAGCCCGGCGGCAGTTGCGGCATCGCGCCACGGCCTTCGCCGGAGCCGCCCTTGGCCTCGACGGTTTGCGAGGTCGAGATGTTGACGACCGCGTCGATCACTTTCTCGGCAACATCGGCGATGCCGTCCGGTCCGCGCGCCTGAACCGGCAGCGCCGAGGCCATGATGGTCGCAGCGCCGAGACATGCTGCCGCCAACAGGGGGCGCAGGCGATGGCGCGGGGCATAGGTTGCAACGGTCATATCGGTTCTCTCTTGTCGAAGCAGCGGGGATTTAATGAGCAGAGTGCGCCCGAAGGGGGTAGCCGCGCAAGCTTTTGAGCCTACCAATCCGGCGAAAAACGGACGTTCCAAATCGTCCCCGGCACGCCCAGGAAAGCGGCAGATGGAGTCGGTTTAGCGGCGAACCAGCCAGATCAGGATCAATCCCGCTACCGCCGAGCCGATGCCGACGATCCGCAAAACATTGTCGGGTGCTTCCTGCGCGCTTTTCATCGCCCGCTTGAGCCAGACCGGGGCGGCCGCAAACATCAGGCCTTCGATCACGAACAGGATTCCAACACCGATGAGGAAGTCGGCGAACGCTATGGACCTCATCGGATGAAAACCTCCCGTTTCGAAATTCTTGTTTGGGCCGGGGCGAGAGTTCGCCCGCGGCCTTTATCGAAAAAACCTTACGGCTTCGCCTGAGCCGCCGCAGGCGTACCCGGCTTGCCGCTCGCGCCGCCAAAGAACCTGAAGAAATCCGAATCCGGCCGCAACAGGAAACGTGTGTCGTTGCTCTTGAGGCTGTTTTCGTAGGCGGTCATGGAACGATAGAATGCAAAGAAATCGACGTCCTTGCCATAGGACTCGGCGAACAGCCGGTTGCGCTCGGCATCGCCCTCGCCGCGGACCTGCTCCGCCTTCGAGTTGGCTTCGGCCACGATCACGGTCGCTTCACGGTCGGCGCTGGAACGGATTTCCTGCGCCTTCTGCCGGCCCTGCGCGCGGAACTCGGCCGCCTCGCGCTGGCGCTCGGTCTTCATGCGCTGATAGACCGCCTGGCTGTTCTGGTCAGGCAGGTCGGCGCGGCGGATCCGCACGTCGACGACCTGAATGCCGTAACCGTCGGCTTCGTGATCGAGCTGGGCGCGGATGCGCTGCATCAGCGGCTCGCGCTGATCGCGCACGACCTGGATCAAGGTCACTTCGCCGAGCACACGGCGCAACGCAGAGTTCAACAGCGTCGCGAGCTGGAGGTTGGCGGCCTGGATGGTGCCGACGCTCTGATAGAATTGCAGCGCGTTCTTGATCTTATAGCGCGCAAACGCATCGACCACGAGCCGCTTCTGGTCCGAGGCGATGATTTCCTGCGCCGGATTTTCCAGATCCAGGATACGCTTGTCGACCGGGATCACGGTGTCGATGAACGGCGCCTTGAAGTGCAGGCCGGGATCGGTGACGACATCGACCGGCTTGCCCAACCGCACCACCAGCGCCTGCTCGGTCTGCTGCACGGCGAACACCGAGCTGTAGCCGACGATCAACGCCAGCAAGAGCAACAGCAAAAAGATGATGCCTGTGACGGGGGACCTCATCGGGAGCCTCCCGTGGTGGGCTGTT
Organism: Bradyrhizobium erythrophlei; assembly: GCF_900142985.1. Taxonomy (NCBI): domain Bacteria; kingdom Pseudomonadati; phylum Pseudomonadota; class Alphaproteobacteria; order Hyphomicrobiales; family Nitrobacteraceae; genus Bradyrhizobium; species Bradyrhizobium erythrophlei. The sequence goes on along the minus strand of NZ_LT670849.1, from coordinate 4,459,371 downwards.
GCGACTGAGAAGACGGCGCGGGCCGCCGCGACAGTTCGTTCAACGGCAGATAAGGCACGATGTTCTGTCCGGATCCGCCGTCATAGACCAGCTTCTCGGAATTGCCGAGCACACGCTCCATCGTCTCCAGATAGATGCGTTCACGCGTCACGTCGGGCGCTTTCTTGTATTCGTCGTACACCTTGAGGAAGCGCGCGCTCTGGCCCTTGGCCTCGGCAACCGCCTGCTGCTTGTAGCCCTCGGCGACCTGCAGGATCTGGGCGGCACGGCCCTTGGCGTCCGGCACGATGCCGTTGGCGTAGGTCTGCGCCTCGTTCTGCAAGCTCTCGAGTTCGGTCTTGGCGTTCTGCACGTCGTTGAAGGACTGGATCACGTCGGCCGGCGGATTGACCTGGCCCATCTGCACCTGCTGGATCGCGATGCCCGAGCCATAGGTGTCGAGCGTCTTCTGCATCAGCTCGTGGACCTCTTTCTCGGCATCGTCCTTCTTGGTGGTGAGAATCGGCTGGATGTTGGTGCGGCCGACCACTTCGCGCATTGCGCTTTCGGCCACCGCCTTCACGGTCCCTTCCGGATTCTGGATGTTGAAGAGGAAGTCGGCAGCGCCGTTCGGCTTGATGCGCCAGAGCACCGTGAACTGGACGTCGACGATGTTCTCGTCGCCGGTCAGCATCAGGCTCTCTTCCTGGATGTCGCGCCGGCCGTCGCGGGCGCGACGCGGCGACTCTTCGAAGGTGAAGCCGATATTGAGGGTCGAGACGCGAAGCGCCTTCGGCAGCTGCACGGTCTCGATCGGGTAAGGCAAATGATAGCTCAGGCCGGGGCCGACGGTGCGCACGTGCTGGCCGAAACGCAGCACGACGCCGAGTTCTTCGGACTGCACGCGGAAGAAGCCGGTCAGGCCCCAGATCGCAACGACGGCGAGCAAAAGAAGGCTGATGCCGAGGCCACTGAAATAACCACCCGGCAAGAACTGTTGCAGACGGTCCTGGGCGCGGCGGAGAAGATCTTCAAGATCGGGCGGCCTCGGTCCTCCCCCGGTCGGCTGCGGGCCGGAGCCCCATGGGCCTTTCGGACCCGCACCCCAGGGGCCTCCGCCCTGATTCTTCCACGCCATTCAACTCTCCTTGATGGGGTACACGGCAGATCGACCGGCGACCGGTAACATCCGCCGGGGCTTTATAGGGGACGGCTACTTCCCTTACAACGCGCGCTTTGCCTCGGTATTGGGCCCGAAACAGCTATGCCGGGGCCCCTGATTGTCAATGTAAACATTGGCGGGTGCGGTTAACGCGGGTTTCGCCTGACATAGGTGACAAAGGAAAAGGCCGCGCTGTCGTCCGGACCGGACGGCTTTTCGGCCCGCGCCACCTCCTCCCAGACCGCCTTGTCGATGGGTCCAAAACGGGTATCGCCTGTTGGGCTTGCGTGCACTTCCGTCACCTCGAGCCGCGCCGCGCGGCCGATCCATTGGGCATAGATTTCAGCCCCGCCGATCACGGCGATTTCAGTGACGAAACGCCGCAGCGCGTCACCCTTCGCCACATCAAGCGCATGGTCGGGCGATGTCGTCACGACGGCGCCATTGGCGCGAAACGCCGCATCCCGCGTCATCACGATGTTGGTGCGTCCGGGCAGCGGTCGGCGCAGCGACAGGAAAGTCTTGCGGCCCATCACGACCGGCTTTCCGGTCGTGAGCGCCTTGAAGCGTTGCAGGTCGGTCTTGAGCCGCCAGGGAATGGCGCCGTCAGCACCGATCACGCCATTGTCGGCGACCGCGACGATGAGCACGATCTCCATCCTAGCGCTCTCCTTGGGCGAGTTGCTTCAGCGCGGGGCCTGCGACCTTGCAGATTGTCCACTCATCCATCAGCACCGCGCCGAGCGACTTGTAGAACGCGATCGACGGCGCGTTCCAGTCGAGCACCGACCATTGCAGGCGCGACCAGTTGTTGGCGACGCATTCTTTTGCCAGGTGCGACAGCAGCGCCTTGCCGATGCCCTTGCCGCGCAAGGCGGGTCGCACGAACAGGTCTTCCAGATAGATTCCAGGGCGACCGCTAAACGTCGAGAAATTGACGAACCAGACCGCGAAGCCCGCGACCTCGCCGTTCCATTCCGCGATATCGCAGAACAGGCGCGGATTGTCGCAGAACAACGCGTCCGCAATCATCGCTTCGGACGCTTCAACTTCGTGCAGGAGTTTTTCGTATTCGGCGAGTTCACGGATCAGCGCGAGTACAACACCTGCTTCATCGGCGCGCGCTCGACGAATCGATAAATTCACACCGCGACCTCGGCCTTGATGTGCGGATGCGGGTCGTAGCCTTCGAGCACGAAGTCCTCGAAGCGGAAGCCGAAGATATCCTTCACCGCCGGATTGATCTTCATGGTCGGCAGCGCCCGCGGCGCGCGCGTCAGTTGCAGCCGCGCCTGCTCGACGTGGTTGGAATAAAGATGCACGTCGCCGAAGGAATGCACGAATTCGCCCGCCTTCAATCCGGTGACCTCCGCGACCATCATGGTGAGCAGCGCGTAGGAAGCGATGTTGAAGGGCACGCCGAGAAATACATCCGCCGAGCGCTGATAGAGCTGGCACGACAGCTTGCCGCCTCCGACATAGAACTGGAACAGGCAGTGACACGGCGGCAGCGCCATCTGGTCGATCTCGGCCGGATTCCACGCGCTCACGATCAGCCGCCGCGAATCCGGATTCTTCCGGATCATCTCGATGACGTTTGAAATCTGATCGATCTTGCGCCCGTCGGGCGCGGGCCACGAGCGCCACTGCGAACCGTAGACCGGACCCAGATCGCCATTGGCGTCGGCCCATTCGTCCCAGATCGTGACGCCATGGTCGTGCAGATATTTGATGTTGGTGTCGCCCCTCAGGAACCACAACAGCTCGTGGATGATCGCCTTCAGCGGCAGTTTCTTGGTGGTCAGCATCGGAAAGCCCGCCGCCAGATTGAAGCGCATCTGGTGCCCGAACACCGAGAACGTGCCGGTGCCGGTGCGGTCGGATTTCTCCACGCCGTCGGCCAGAATCCGTTCGAGCAGGTCGTGATACTGAATCATGGTATTGTGACGTTCCACGGTCGCGCCGGACTGTACGGCGCAGGGCGAACTTTTAGCGGCCGGGTGCGGCCTTCAATATGCCGATTCGGCTCTATCCGCCTTTTATACCCTGAAAAGTGAGCATTCGGACCGGCACAAACAAGTGTCCCGGTTTTGACATTCGTATCCCGTTGCGGCGTGTCTGTTTACGAATGTCAAAACCAAAGGGACACTTGCAAATATTGGATTCCAGTGTGGTTTTGGATTTGGCATTCGCTCGTCGCGGACTCGGGGCTCTACTGTAGCGAATGCCAAATCCACCACACTGGCCGGGAACCGGCTCACCCGATCAGGCCGGCAAAGCCGAGGCAGCCACCCGCGACCAGCATCCACAGCGGGTTGAGCTTGGTCACCGACGCCAGCACCGCCGCGCCGATGGTGACCAGCGCCGCCACCACCGTCTGGTCGGAGGTGCGCGCCAGGATGAAACCGCTCGCCCCCATCAGCCCGATCGACAGCGGCACCAGCGCCGCCTGGACGATGCCGGGCCAGCGCGCCTGGCTCGAACGGGTCAGGAAGCGGCTGACGAACAGCGCGAGGACCGCGGTCGGCACGCACATCGCAAGCGTCGCGACCAGCGCGCCCGGAAGTCCCGCGACCGAATAACCGATCAGCGTGACGATCAGCACGTTCGGCCCCGGCGAGAGCTGCGCAATGGCGTACACATCGGTAAATTGCTTGTCGGTCAGCCAATGGTGCACGTCGACCGCGACGCGATGCATTTCAGGGATCGCCGAATTGGCGCCGCCGACGGCGAACAGCGACATGGTGGCAAAGGTTAGCGCCAGCGCGAAAACGGGATTGGAATCGGAGTTCATGCCGCCTCCCGCTTCACCCAGTACGTAATGGCGATCGAGATCGGGATCGCCACGAGCAGCACCGCCGGCAACGGCAGGCGCAGGACGCCGATCGCGACAAAGACCGCGACCATGACCAGCAGCGCGATCACGTCGCGGCGCTTGAACAGCGGCGTCATCATCCGGAACACGACCGCGAGCATCAACCCGATCGCCGCACAGGCTACGCCCGACAGGATCCGCCGCAGCGCGTCGATCTCGCCATAGCGGTGATAGAGCATCCCCATTACCACCATGATCAGCGCCGGCGGACCGACCAGTCCGGAAAATGCGGCAATCGCGCCGGGAATTCCCCTTAAGCGCGAGCCGAACACGAAAGTGAGATTGACGATGTTGGGGCCGGGCAGGAAATGGCACAGCGCGAAGGTTTCGTTGAACTCGTCCGCCGTCATCCATTTGTGATGGTCGACGATGCCGCGCCGCGCCCACACCAGGACGCCGCCAAAACCCGCCAGCGACATTTTCGCGAAGGCAATAAAGAGCGTGAGGAGATCTGGTGGCGATTTGGAGAGATCAGGCGCCGTGGCGGCGGCCGGTGACGAATCCGGGGGCATGGCTTCATTTAAAGGGGGACCAGCGCTGGGCCAACCCCTTACTCCCTCGGTTTCCACCTCTTGTTTCCACCTCTTAAAGCTCACGTTTCAGTTTAAGGTCGCGCCGCCCTGTGCGCCGCGCGGAAACGCATATGAAATGCCCAAATGACCGGTATGGCGAAAACACCGCCGAGATAGGCCGCATTGTGCATATAGCCTGCGCACAAAAACGCGCGCACATCGTTCAAGCCACGAGGAACATACCAGCCCGCATAGGCACCCAGATCAACGGAGCGCGTCTGGAACCAACCGTAAACCAGACCCGCGAGAGCGGCCAAAAGGACGACGGCAACGGCGATAGCAAGCGAGAACGTCAAGGCGCGCAACATTATTAAAGGCGTGCGCTGGACGAAGCCGGCGGCTCCGCACAAAACGCCGACCGGAATCCCCATCCACCACGAGGCTTTGAAACCCACGATTCCTGCCCGAACACGTTCGGGCAAATCCGAATTAACGAGGTGGAATTGGATGAATTTGAAGCGCGTGAAATATTCGGGAGAGACGGTGTAGCTGATCTGATCGTGGACGGCGCCGAACAGGCCTGCAACGAGCAAGGAGATGGCGATAAAAGCAATAAAAATCAGTATTTTGCTGAGCACACTGCCTCTTCCGGGGTTTTCGATGTTATCTGGAAACTGCCAGCTTTTTCGGCTCTGTCTTTCCTAACCTTTGCGCCCTATATTAGCGGTGCCGGTTCGCCGGCTATGGAAATAAATGACCGTCGCAATAAACCATTCGGACCCGGGGGCAGTACCCGGCGCCTCCACCAAAACCCGTGACCTTCGCGTATTGAACGCGGGTTTCGGCGGGGGCGAAACAGGATCGACGAGGGCGTAAAGGGCGCGTTTTTTCTCGGTATGGTTCCGCCGACATCGGGCCATGCAATAGTTGCAAACGACAACTATGCTCCGGTTGCTCAGGCTGCGTAACGCAGTTTGAAAGACCATCTTAAAGTCCTAACGGGTTAAGCTCCGTTAGGCGGGGTTCGGAGGCACCTGGCAACAGAAGCCTCCACTTTCCTTGACGACTAGCCCGTTTGACCCCGCTTCAGGCTGCTGACCTCCGCGAAAGAGCGGGGTACGATGGGGAACCTGCCCCGAGTCGGCTTTGGCGTTTAGCCAACCCTCCGCGGGCAAATTCTTTAAATTGCGCGACAGGACCTGATATGGCGACCGATCACATCCGATACGACGTACTGGCCCGCGATGCGTTGCGCGGGGTGCTGCGTCGCGTGCTGGCCGACGCCGCCGAGCACGGCCTGCCGGGCGAACATCATTTCTTCATCACCTTCGTCTCGACCGCCGAGGGCGTGAAATTGTCGCCGCGTCTTCTGGCGCAATATCCGGAAGAGATGACCGTCATTCTCCAGCACCAGTTCTGGGACCTCGTGGTGACCGAAGATCGCTTCGAGGTCGGCCTGTCGTTTGGCGGAATCCCCGAGCGCCTCGTCATTCCCTTCAGCGCCATCAAGAGCTTCTTCGACCCTTCCGTGCAGTTCGGCCTGCAATTCGAAACGTCCGACGCCGCGCCCTCGACCGAGGAGAGCCAGCCGGCCACGGCGGCATCCGTTCCGCAGGTGCCCGCGCCGGAGACCAAAGATGAGCCGGAAAAACCGTCCGAGGGTGCTGAGGTGGTGCGGCTCGACCGCTTCCGCAAAAAATAGGCACGCACAACGGCTGCTCGACGCGAGCGTGATCGGGTGCGACTTGATCGAGTGTGACGATGGCCCGTTCGAAATCTTCTTCCCCGTCAAAGTCGACGCGCACCGAGACCGACAGTTTCGGCCCCATCGAGGTTGATGCCAGCCGCTACTGGGGTGCGCAGACCGAGCGGTCGAGGCAGAATTTCCGCATCGGCCGCGACCGGATGCCGATCGAAATCATCCACGCGCTCGGCGTCGTCAAGCTCGCGGCAGCCGAAACCAACCGCGAGCTGCGGATCCTCGATCAGCGGCGCGCCGGCGTCATCACCCGTGCCGCACGCGAAGTGATCGACGGAAAGTTCGACGATCATTTCCCGCTGGTGGTCTGGCAGACCGGCTCCGGCACCCAGACCAACATGAATCTCAACGAGGTGATCGCCAATCGCGCCAGCGAATTGCTCGGCGGCAAGCTCGGCGCCAAGTCGCCGGTGCATCCCAACGATCACGTCAATATGAGCCAGTCGTCGAACGACTCGTTCCCGACCGCGATGCACATCGCAGCCGCAACCGCGATCACGCACCAGTTGTTGCCGGCGCTGACGATGCTGCTCCGCGCGCTGCGGGCGAAAGAAAAGGCGTTTTCAAAAATCGTCAAAATCGGCCGCACCCATACCCAGGATGCGACGCCGCTGACGCTGGGCCAGGAATTTTCCGGTTACGCCGCCCAGGTCGAGCACGGCATGGCGCGAATACGCGCCGGCCTGAAGGAGCTTTATCCGCTGGCGCAAGGCGGCACCGCGGTCGGCACCGGCCTCAATTCAAAGCCGAAGTTTGCCAGGACGTTTGCCCGGCACGTTGCCAAGATTACCCGACAGCCCTTCACAAGCGCTGCCAACAAGTTCGAGGCGCTCGCCTCCAACGACGCCTATGTGTTCGCGCATGGCGCGCTGAACGCGGCCGCCACCGGCCTTTTCAAGATTGCCAACGACATCCGCCTGCTCGGCTCCGGTCCGCGGTCGGGCCTGGGCGAGCTGATCCTGCCCGAGAACGAGCCGGGGTCCTCGATCATGCCGGGCAAGGTCAATCCGACGCAGTGTGAGGCCGTAACCATGGTATGCTGCCAGGTATTCGGCAATCAGGCCGCCATCACGGCCGCCGGCAGCCAAGGCCACTTCGAACTGAATGTTTACAAGCCGGTTCTGGCATATTGTATGATGAATTCCATACAACTCATGTCCGACGTCACCCGTTCTTTTACGGAGAATTGCGTCGAGGGAATACGCGCCGACGAAAAACGCATCCAGGAGCTGATGCAGCGTTCGCTGATGCTGGTGACCGCGCTGGCGCCGAAAATCGGCTACGACAATGCCGCTAAAGTGGCCAAATCTGCGCACGCACGCGGCACTACGTTGAAGGAAGAGGCGGTCAGGCTCGGTTTTGTTTCTGCTGACGAATTCGACCGTCTGGTCAAGCCGCGCGAAATGACGCACCCCGGATGAATGGTGCATGGCGCTATGCAAAGCGGCAATAAACCCACATATCGTCTAAAGAATATGCTTCAGCGGCTTTTACCGCGGCGCATTACCGTGGTAGAGCAAAAATTATTTCGAGAAATCGACACACGACATTTGAGATCCGACTGCATAATGGGGAATTCATAATGAAGGTCGAACCGGCTTGCGTGAACCTGCCGTATATTCGGTTGAATATAACGGGAGCCCGCACGCGCTCACCGATTGAATGCATCCTCTCCTCAACGACCGTATCTGTATGACGGGGGCGGCCATGGGAGATTTGATCAATCTGAACAGATTCAGGAAGCGTACGGAGAAGGAGCGGTCGGAGCAGGAAGCTGCGGCCAACCGGTCCAAATTCGGCCGCACCCGCTCCGAACGCGAGCGCGAGGAAGCTCGAAACGAGCGGGCGCGCGAACTGCTCGACCAACATCAGATCGATGGCGGGGAGGCTTCATGAAGTCCCCTGTTGTGAAGCGATCGATTGTGGTCGCAGGCCACAAGACCAGCGTCAGCCTCGAAGAAGCGTTCTGGAACGGCATGAAGGAGATCTCGGGCCTTCGGAACATCACGCTTTCCGAACTGGTCGGCGAGATCGACAGCAATCGCCAGCAGGGCAACCTGTCATCGGCGATCCGGCTCTTCGTGCTCGATTATTTCCGCACGCGCGCGCAGGCCGCGGCAGCGCCGGTCGCCGAGGCAAAGCCGCCGGTTGCCGACAAGGTCTCGTAAGGTCTTCAGGCGCAAGTCTTGACGGGCGTCGCTTGATCGCGGCGCTGACGTTATTCCGTCTTCAGGTTCACTGCGTGACAGCCATTGCAGCGCAGGCGCAGTTCCTTGATCTGCGCCCTGAACTCGTCGGGCTTTTTAGCGCGGCTTGCATTCCAGGCGATCTTCGAGGCCTGGCTCGCCTGCTGGTAGAAATCGGAAAAATTCGACCAGATCGCCGGATTGGCGAAGGTGTCGGTGGCGGGATCGCGCGTTGCGCCCTCCTTCCACTGGTTGGTGGCCGGTGGAAACAGATGCGGAAAGGCCATCAGCAAGGTCGAGATCACTTCGGCATGTTCCTGCGCGTCCAGAAGCTCCAGCTTGCCTTCCGGGGCCAGCATGGTTTCGATCTCGTCCATGTTCATGTCGATCTCGCCCATCACGACCTTGCGGGTGAAGATCGTATCCTTGGCCGGCGGCTGATCCTCCGCCTGCGATGGCGCGGCTGCAATGCCGAGCGCTGCCACGAGGATGCCAACCAGGACAGATTTCTGTTTGGGGAAAGCACGCATGGCTCTACTCGATGTCCGCCATTTCCCGGTCGCGGATATTGGTCGCGAATACCCGGCCGTTGGAAAGCGTTGTCAGTTGGCGCAAAAGGCCTAGCCTTTTGCCAGGCTGGCGCAGCGGATGGAACACGACTTCGACCTCCTCGCCGGGTCTCACGGCGTCGCGCTGCCAGCCCTCGTCGACGCGCGTCAGGTTTCCGGGACTGGTGGTTTCGATCAGCCAGTCGGCCGGCGCTTCGCCGGACTTGAGCGTGCCTTTGACAGTCAGCATGACGTGCGGATTGACCCAACGCAGCTCGACCACCTTGCCCTTGAGCACCTCGCTCCGGAACATATCGAACATCGACCCGGAATGGTGGGCAGCGCCTTGCGAAATTCCCGCGGCGACGACCGCGAAGACGGCCAACACACCGATTGATCTCATCGAAGGATGCCCCAGCTTGCTCTATCGAGACAATTCCTATTCAAGCCCCGGCTTTTCCTGATCGCGGATGTTGGCCGGGAAAACTTCACCGGTCGACAGCAGCTTCATCTCCCGCAACAGCCCGCTCTTCTTTCCGGCTTCGCGTTCGGGGTGGAAGGTGACCTCGATCTCATCGCCCGGCTTGATGATATCGCGCCGCCAGCCGCCGACGCGGGTCAGGTTTCCGGGGCTGGTCGTTTCCATCAGCCAGTCGGCCGGCGCTTCATCCGCACTGGGCGACCCGGTGATGGTGATCGTGACATGCGGGTTGACCCAGCGCATCTCCACGACCTTGCCTTTGAGCTTCAACATTTTCGTGAAATCGAACATCGCCGCCGAGTGGTGCGCGGCCACTTGCGAGATTCCGCCCGCCAGTACCGCAACGAAGGCAAACGCACCGAACAACTTCAGGACATTCCGCATGGTCATTCTCCTGGATTTTTTTTGCTAGTGGAGTGGATTTGACATTCGCTACCCAACGGGCCGCAGAGTCTGAAAGCGAATGTCAAATCCCAAACTCCACTAGAGACCTTTATTTCCTAGTGGTCTTTTGATTCTAACATTTGCAAAAGTGCGTACCGAGAGTGGGTAGCAAATGTTAGAATCAGACCACTAGCTACTTCGCCGGAACGGCGGTGGTGTGGCCCCATTCAGATTTTTGCACGGGGACAAAAACGTTGTCGCCTTCAGCATTGACGCGTTCGACCAGGTCGCCGGCGGCGCAGACGCCCTCGACGATATCGAACTTGCGCGCGCGCTGGCGGAAGAAGATGCGCGTCGTCTTCCACGGCTTGGTGAGGATATGTGGCGCGATGATTTCGAGCTCATCGTGCAGGATGTCCTTGTCGGCGAGATGAATGCGCTCGATCACGTGCATGTCGCCGTTGTTGGGAAGACCGGCCGCCTCGCTGACGGCGAGCGGCGCCTGGGGAACGATGTCAGTGGTGTCGATGACCAGCGTGTCGCCTTCCCAGTGACCGATCGAGTGACCGTGGAAGGTCGGATCGGAATGCTCGGGATGGCCTCGTCCGTCGGTATAGATGCGGCGCAGGCGGTTGCCGTCGGATTCGCCGAGCATGGTCACGCGGCCGGGCGTGAACAGGATTTCCATCGCGTTGTGGGTGACCAGCATCCAGGACGGATGCGCCTCGGGCAGACAGTTGGCGAAGATCAGCGTCGGGCGGCCGGCCTTTTCCTCGGCGAACATGTGCTGGATCTTCTTCGCAGCCTCTTCGTTCCAGGGCGGCGGGTTGGTCTTCACCTGCGCGTCCTGATCCGTGATCTTCGGATTCCAGACGCCGCTCCAGTCCGGCAGTTTGGCGATGTCGGCCCAGTCCTGGGCGGTCGGCGGCGGATTGATCACCGCGGGCGCCTTTTGCGGCGCCTGGGCTATCGCCATCGACGGCGCGAGCAGCGCCGCGAAGACAGCGGCAGATACGATACCGATTGGACCCGATTTCACGCGTATTTCTCCGAAAGGAAAGAGTGATTTGAGCTCGGCAAGGTGAAGGCTAGCCAGAAGTTGTTTCAAAATGAAGTCAGTGCCGCCCATTTGAGGTTCCTACAGTACCCGTTGCAACTTCTATCAGGAACCTCAAATGGAAAGCGGCACTGAAATCACAAATTTGCTAGCGGTCCTAACATTCGCAAAGGTGACCGCCGAAAAGGGAGGCGAATGTTAGAATCGGACCACTAGTGCATCGTGAAGCCGGTGCCGCGGCCGAGCGAGACGATCGCGATCCAGGCGAAGAGTGAAATCGATGCCGCCGCCTTCGCGGCCACCGGCGTCGTCGCGCCCGGCGCGTCCCACCGCTCGATGTCGCGTTCGCCGAACAGATGAAACGCCGCCATGTTCAACCCGGCGAGCACAAGCATCACCAACTTGATCTGGAACAGGCGGTTATGGCCGTAATGCGTGGCGTCGGATGAAAACATCAGCGATCCCGTGACCGCAGCGACCGCGAATGCGCACCAGGTGTAGGGGATGATGTCGCGCATCAGCCGCCTGGCGCTGATATCGAGCGAGGCGACACCCAATAGCCGCAGGTCGACGATCGAGATCGTCCCGACCACGAGCACAATCGCCAAGACGTGAACGGACTCGATCCACGGGAACAGGATGTCGTTCTCCGCGATCGCGAGCGCGAACGGCGTCGACTGCAACCACTCGAGAGCGCGATCAATCTCCACCGAAACCATCCATGTTAGCTGTCATGCGGGTGTGAACGAGGGCATCAGGCGAAATAGGCGATCCAGCGCCCGGCGAAGATGATCGAGGACCATAGCACGATCGAGACGATGGCGAGCGTCACCGCGGCGGCGCGGGGTCCATCGTCCGACGTGCTGCTGCGGCGGTGAAGAAACTGAAACAGCCCCGTGACGACGAGTGCGGCGATCAGGAGCAGCATCTTGAGCTGGAAGGCCGGGTTCTTCAGCGAGCGCGCCGGCTCCGCGGTGATCATGATGATGCCGGTCGCCAACAATAGCAGCAGCGGCCACCAGATCAGCGGCAGGAACCGCGCCTTCACAACTTCGAGCGGGCGATTGCCCCAGAACACGCCGATCAGACGCAGATCAAGCATCAGCGCGGAACTGGCGACGACCGCAATGGTAAGGATATGGATCGTCTGCACGGTGGGCACGACCCATGCCGCTTGCTTGATCCACTCGCTCACCGCCGTATGATCGATCCATTGGCAGATCTGGTTCAGCGTCATCTCGGCACGCCCGCTCCCCGGGGAAGATCCGTTTGTATCACGAACTAAGTAGAACCCTACCTCCGCGCCCCCGGAGCCGAGAAGGCCGGTTTTCACATGGACGCATGAAAACCACGCCGAGGATCACTTTCTGCACAAGGCTAGTGGAGTGGATTTGACATTCGCTCCCCACCTAGCCGCGGCCTCGCAACGCGAATGTCAAATCCTAAACTCCACTAGAAACCTATATTTACTAGTGGTCCTTTGATTCTAACATTCGCAAAAGGAGCTGCCGAGAGGGGATGCGAATGTTAGAATCGGACCACTAGCGAGATCCGCCCTTCGCTAGAAGGAAGGTTGCGGGGGCGTCAGCACCAGCGGCGGCTTCGGCCGCGCCGGACGCGGAGCCGGACGCACCTCGATCGGGGGCGGCAAAGGCGGCGGGACCTGCTGGCTGACGACGGGTGCGCCGGTCGTCGCGGCACTGTTCGCCGGCGGCGCATTCACCGCCGGTGCTGTTGGTGGAATGACGGCCGAGCGCGGCACGCTCACCCGCGGCTTCGGTGGCAGCGGCCGTAGCGGCGCGTCGGCGGACGGCGAACCGGGAGATGTGAGGCCCGGCGAGGCAGGTTCTGGCAAGCTCATCGGCTGGGCCGGCTGGATCGAGGCCGGGCTCGCCTCGCCGCGCTCGATCGAATCCAGCCGCTTGGTCTCGCGATCGATCGCCCGCACCGCCAGCCATGACGACAGCGCCGCGACATCGACGGTTCGGTTGAGCGCATCGGGCGTGCCGGCGGCGAAAATCGCAATTTCCGGCGGGCTCGCCTGCCCGGCAGCGACGCCCGACGCGGTCAACCCGGCGCGAAGATCGGCCTGGTCGGCGGGAATGTCGTAGCCGCCGGACACGATGGCGCGGACGCCCTCGCCGTCCAGCGTCGTCGCGCTGACGCGAAGCCGGCCGTCATGGATCGTGAACGGGATCTGCGCCGAGGAAACCAGAAGCGCGCCGCCCGACAGCGCCGGCTCGACGATCTTGCGCAGGCGAGCATCGTCGGTCGCCTGGCCGGCGTCGCTGGCGCGGATCGCGACCTCGAAGGCGTGCGGATCGAGACCGGCGATACGCGCCGCCTCCAGCGTCACGGTGCCGTTGCCGGACATCGCGCCGGTCAGCGCAGAAGCACTGCGGCCCTGGCTTGTGAGCGTCATCTGCAAGGACGTGCGCCCCGCGGGCATCGCGAGCGCACGATAGTGCAAGGTGCTGCCGTCGACGCCGGCGAAAGCGACGCGGCTGTTGAGCGACAGCCCACCTGCGGTTTGCCTTGCTTCGATCGCGCCGCTGACGTCGCCGCCGCCGATGCCGCCCTTGATCCCCTCGACGTTAAGCGACTGTCCGTCACCTTTCACCGTACCGCTCAAGGGGCGCAACTCGCTGCCGCCCGGCAGCACGCCGCGCAACGCCTGAAACGCGACCTGCCCGCGCCAGCCCTTGGCGAGCCCGTTACCCAGCGGCTCCGCCGCGTCGCGCCCGGCGCCGATGATCAAGGCAAAGGCCGGCGCCAGTTCCAGCGCATCGAGGCCAACCTCGCCGTCGATCTTGCGCTCGCCATCGAGCGTCATCGCCACGTGGCCGCGCAGCCGCGAACCCGCGATCGTGCCGTCGATGTCGTCGAGCGTGACCTTGCCGTTCGTGAACGACACACGCGTCGACAGGCCGACATCCTGCATCGCCTTGTCCGACGGCTTGAGGTCGAACAACGGCGAAAGATTGAGGCCACGCGCTTTGAGGGAAAAATTGGCCTTGATGGCCCTGGGATCGAATTCCTGCACGAAGGGATCGGCGGTGCCTTGCGCCTCGGCCTCGAAGCCCGCACCCGTGAGATCGAGCTTGAGACGAAGCGGCGTGCCCCATGCGCCCGACACTGAGCCCTGAAGCTGGGCGGCCCCGTCGCGCGCCGCGATGACGCCATCGAGCCCGAGCAGCGCCAGCAACGACGCGCCCTGCTCAGAAGCGAGTTTGGTCTCGACGGTGACGTCACCATGCAAGAGCTTGTCGAGATCGGCATCGCGCAGATTTGCAGCGCCCGGCTTGGCCGAGATCGAGGCCGAACCCTTGAACTGCGGCGCGTCGAGATCGATGGTGGCTTGCGCATTGGCGCGATCGGCGCGTCCTGCTTCCTTATCGACCGCGAGCGCGAGCCTCAGATGCGCCGGGCCCGGCGCCAGCTTCATCGCGTTGAGCCGTACGGCAAATTTTGGCAACACCGGCGCGATCGCGCCCGCGAGTTGCGACAACGAGGCCGCGCCTGAATTGAGCGCGAACTTGCCGGTTGCGTTGGTGCGATCGAAGGTGCCGTTGCCATCGAGCATGACGCCGCCGGCTTCGCCGATCTTCAAGGACTCCAGCGTCCAGCCCTTCGGGTCATAACCGAATTTCGCCGCGAACGGATGCAGGTCCTGGCCGGCCGAGATCGCATGATTGATGCTGAGCGAAAGCCTGGCGCGTTCCGGCCATTCGCCTTGCGGGCCGACCACGGCGCGCGCAAAGACGTTCGCGGCATCAAGGTCGAGGCGTTCGGCCTTCAGCGCCGCCTCGAATGACGCAACACTCCTAGCATCGTGCGTCCATGCGACACGCCCTTCGAGAACGCCGCCATCGATCTCGGATTTGACGTTGTCGATGGCAACGCCGTTGGCGTCGATGCTGACATCGCCGTTGAGGCGAAATGCGTTCTGGCTGTGATAGCCGGGTTCGCTGCGTCCCTGGAGCCACATCACCAGCGCATCGGGATCGGAAGATTCGACCGACAGCGCGCCCTTGAACCGGCCAGAGCTGGCGTCGCCCGATTTGGCATCGCCCGGCGTCGCATTGCCCGCTTTGCCGCTCAGCGTCACATGCGTCGTGCCCGGCGCACGAAGATCGAGGCGATCGAGCGCCCACGTCCTGGTATCGCTGCGAAGCTCGGCCGCGAAATTCTGCACGCTACGTCCGCCAACGACGATCTGCTCGGCGGAGAGCTCGAGCGCGGCTGGAATCGGCGTCTCCGGCAACGCGGCCGCCAGCGCCCGCAACACCGGCATCACCCGAATCGGATCGGCCGCGTCATTGCCGTCGCCGAGCTTGATGGCGTTGTTTGACTTGGCGTTATTTGGCTTGGCGTTGTTTGATTTGGCGGCGTTGACGCCGCCGTCCTTGGTCCCTTCTCTGGCCGCAAAGCGGTCGGCATCCAGTTGGCGCGCCGATAGCGCCGCGTGCAGCAAGGGCGCGGTGCCGAAACGAAGTTCACCGGTGCCGGTGAGCTTGAGCGCGACGTCATCTGCGCCATAACTCGTCTCGATCTGGTCGAGCTTGGCCGAGGCACGATCGGCCTTAACCCTGGCGGCGATCCGCCAAGGCACGTTGGATAAAGGCAGGTTGGATAAAGGCGCACTGGCTAATGACGCGTTCTTGTCGCCCTTCCCTGCGCTGGCCACCAAGGCGACGGTGCCCTCGAAGCGGGGGCTGCGCGCCTCGAAGCTCAGGAAGCCATCAAGCTCCACCGAGAGCGGCCGCGCGCTGGAATCGACAACCAGATGCAGCCGGGTGCTGTTGCCGTCCGCGCTCTGGCCGGACGAGACGCGGAACGGATAGCGCGTACCGGAGACCGTCACGCCGCCATCGCCGCGCAGGGCGCCAGCCAGCGAACGGACGTCACCGGCAAAAACAATGTTACTCAGTTCGAGCGTGCGGTGGCTCAAAGCGTCGTGCAGCGCGGCGCGGCCGGTGAGATGCAGCCGGTCGATCGACAACGAGCCGAGGTTGAATTTTCCCTGGCCCGACGGCCAGTCGATCGCGCCTTTCGGGTCGAGGCCAAGGTCGAGCGCCATACCGTCGATGGAAAGCTGGGTAGCGCGCCATTCGCCGCGCATCAGCGAGCCGAGGCTGAACTCGACATCGAGCTTGTCGGCCCTCACCTTGCCGAGGTCGTTGGCGCCGCCGACCACGACCGAACGCAGCCGCAGGCTCGGCGACGGCAGCAGGCGGGCCTCAAGCGCACCGGCGACGCGCACCGGCGCGCCGACGACTTGGCTGGCCTCAGCCTCGAATTGCGGACGGAACTGGTTCCAGTCGACGAAATACGGCCCGACCAGCGCAGCCACCAGCGCAATGATCAAGGCAATCGCCAATCCGAGCAGCGTCGTCTGCACGGTGTCTCCTGTTGAAAAGAGCGGCTGCGGACGCGCCTCGCGTGCCCAAGCAAACGCTATGCCGTTACGGGCCATATATAAAGTGAACTGTGGCGAAGTCACAGCGGCTAGTACCGCCGATCTGAAGTCCCTGCGCCCCAAGCCGCAACCACGTTCAGGGACTTCAGATCGAAAGCGGTACTAGCATCCCATATTTGCTAGTGCCCTCGACTTTCCGAAGTTCGCAACAGGGGTCGCCGCAATATCTTGCGAACTTCGGAAAGAGGGCACTAGTTACCGCTCACCAACGCGCGGGTAGCCGCTTGAGGCCGCGCAGGACGAAGGTCGGCCGCCATTCCGGATTCTGGGCATCATCGAGCCGCAGGTCCGGCAACCGCCGCAACAGCGTCGAGATCGCGATTTCGGCCTCGATGCGGGCGAGCTGCGCGCCGAGGCAGAAGTGGATGCCGCCGCCGAACGACAGCGGGCGCACATTCGGCCGCGTGATATCCAGCCGATCGGGCTGGTCGGGATAGGCCGCCGGATCACGATTGGCCGAGCCGAGCAGACAGAGCACGGTTTCCCCTTTGGGGATTTTCTTATCCCCGAGATCGTCGATGCTCTCCAGCGTCACCCGGCCCGTCATCTGCACCGAGGAATCGTAACGCAGAAACTCCTCGATCGCATTGGCGATCAGCTCAGGGCGCGCTTTCAACAGCGCAAGCTGGTCCGGATTGCGATAGAGCGCCAACAGCCCGTTGCCGATCAGATTGACGGTGGTCTCGTGACCGGCCCCGAACAACAGGATGATGTTGGCGGTCAGCTCCTCATTGGTGAGCTTGGAGCCGTCTTCCTCGGCCTGCACCAGTTGCGTGGTCAGGTCGTCGCCCGGCTGTTTCCGCCGCAACTCGAACAGCTGCTGAAAATACATCTGCGACAGCACATAGTTGGCATTGCTTTTCGCGATATCTTCCGGCGTCAGCGGCACCGGATCGAGGATGCGGCCGCTATCGCGCGTGCCGCTGAAGAACACCTCGCGATGTTCTTTCGGGATGCCGAGCATGTCGCAAATGATCGTGACCGGCAGGCGGAAGGCGAAATCCTCAATCAGGTCCATCTGCCCCTGCGGGATGACGCGATCGAGCGTCCGGTCGACAACCTCCTGGATGCGCGGCCGCATGTCCTCGACCCGCCGCGCCGTGAAGGCCTTCACCACCAGACCGCGCAGGCGGGTGTGATCCGGCGGGTCCTGTTGCAGCATCCAGTGGCTCATCGAGCGGAAGATCGGCTCTTCCATGATCTTCGGGCCATAGCGGCGCGTCGACCGCTCGACGAAATCCTTGCCGAAGCGCTTGTCACGCAACACGCTGCTGACGTCGGCATGGCGGCTGACGAGATACATACCGTGCGCGGTGATGTGCACGGGATCGAGCTGGCGAAGGTGGTCGTAATGCGGATAGGGATTGCGAATGAATTCCGGCGACAGCGGATTGAACAACGGCGCAGCCGCAGCCTGTGCGGGCTCGTTCATAAGCGTCTCCCTCCGGTTTCGCCGAATATAGAAGAGTTATCGCGCCAGATGAAGGTCCGAAGATCGTCCCATCGCGGGACTGTCGGATAATTAATCTGGTATCCGGTGCAGCCGGCCTGCCACGGCACGGATTTTTCGAGGCGAGGCGCGCCAGATCGCCAGCGCGGACAACGCGCACATGGCGATCGCGATCAGGAATGCCTCGCTGTAGCTGCCGGTGAGATCGTGCAGGACTCCGGTCACCAGCGGACCGACCGCGCCGCCGGCCAGCGCCGAGACCTGGATGGTCCCGAAAATGCTGCCGTAGTGCTTGCCCTGAAAGATTTCGACCACGATCGCGCCCATCACCGACGTCAGCCCATAACCGAGCGCACCTTGCGTGAACACCATGAGATAGATCAGCGCCAGCGAATGAACCTGCGCCAGCGCGATCAACGCTGCAAAGGAGATCGCAAACCCGATACAGCCGATCGCCCAGACCCATTCGCGGCCGATCCGGTCGGACAGATGGCCTAGAAAAATCTGACCGGGAATGCCGAGCGTCGAGACCGCACCCAACGACCACACCGCGACCGCCGGGCTGAAGCCGATGTCGAGCAGGTATTTGGTCTGGTGCACCTGGACCGCGTACCAGATGTAAAGCCCGGCGAAATAGCCGACCGCAATCCACCAGAAACGCGCGGTGCGGATGGCGCGCGACAACGTCCAGTCGATGCCGGCCCAGACCGGATCGACGACATTCGATCGCGGCTTCTCCTCCGATTCCGATGGCGCGGCGTCGCCGTCCGGCAAGAGGCCAAGATCCTCGGGGCGCTTGCGCAACAGAAGATTGATCGGCACCAGCACGATCAGAACCAGAAGCCCGATCGCGGTACAGGCGGCGCGCCAGCCGCTTCCGTCGATCAGGAGCTGCACCCAGGGCAGCAGCGTCACCGAACCGACGCCGACGCCCGCGAAAGCGAGCCCGATCGCCAGGCCGCGCGAGCGGTGAAACCAGTTCGGCAGATAGAGGGACTGGCCGGTATAGCCGAGGCAGATGCTGCCGGCGCCGACCAGCACGCCAATGGTGAGATAAAGATGCCAGGGCTCTCGCGTCAGCGGCGCGAGCAAGAGGCCGCTTGCCATCAGCACGGTACCAAGCTCCATGACGCTGCGCGGGCCGAGGCGATCCATCAGGCGGCCGATCAGGGGACTGGCGATGGCCGAGATCACAAAGCCGAAGGAGAATGCGCCGGCGGTGACGCCGCGGTCCCAGCCGAACTCACCGAGAACAGGCGGAAACAGCAGTGAAAAGGCGGTTCGTGCATTGACGCCGATCGCCATGGTGACGAAAGTCACCGCGATGATGATCCAGCCGTAGAAGAACGGAAGCCGCATCAAATGATCCCTCTGGAGGTGCATTCTATAACGATCGAAACGCCAGACGTCATTGCGAGGAGCGAAAGCGGCGACCCGCCGTCGCTCGCTCACGCGAGCTATGGCGCGCTTGGAGTCCGCCGAAGCGCTTCGGCGCGTAGGCGGAAGCAATCCAGCTATTTTGATCAACTGGATTGCTTCGCTTCGCTCGCAATGACGACTATAAGCAGCTATCGTCGAAACTAGACGAACGACCAGGGAGATGAAAAATGGCGCTCGGTGTCAAGCAGATGATGGAAGCCGCCAACGCTGCGGTGCCGAAGATCACGCCTGCCGAGGCGCGCGAGAAGATCGCCAAGGGCAACACGTTGCTGTTGGACATTCGCGACGGCACCGAAGTGCAGGCGAGCGGCAAGGCCGCCGGCGCGGTTCACGTGTCACGCGGACTTCTTGAATTCCGCGCCGACCCGGATTCGCCGACCCACGACAAGAATTTTTCCAGGGACAAGACCGTCCTGATCTACTGCGCTTCCGGCGGACGCGCGGCGCTCGCCGGCAAGCTGCTCAAGGACATGGGCTATAACGAGGTCTACAACATCGGCGGCTTCAAGGACTGGGCCGAGAGCGGCGGCGCGGTCGAGAAATAACGAAGGACCTAGGACGCCAGCTGTGGATGGTCGCGCAGCACCTCGTCGCGGATCGACGGCGATTGAATCGCGCGGAACAGAATTCGCGCGGTCCTCACATCGTCGGCCGTCAGGCAGAGATCGATGATCTGGCGCACGGCTGAATCGCGCAGCAAGTCGTCGCCGATCTTCATCGCGGTTTCCATGGCCGCGCGCGCTGCGCGCTCGTAGCGCTGAAACTCGTCCTGGCGATTTTTGGCATCGGGAGCCGCTGCACTCGCGGCGCTGTCGGCGGCGGAGCGACAAATATCGCGAATGCGGTGCGCGGCCTCGATATCGCCGATCGGCCAGACCACAGGCTCTTCCCAAATCTCTTTCGGCTTGGGCTTGTTGAACCAGCGCATCGCCATGGCGCGTCTTCCTGGAAACTTAGCCCTGCCCGCGGATAGTCGGCGACGACGGATTCACGCGGCGCACCGTGATCGGCGTGCCGTCGGATTCGAAGCGCAGGTCGTAGCGCTTGCCGCTTCTGTCGGTGGCCGAGCAGACCACGCTCGTGACATGACCGGTGGCGAAATTGCCGAGCTGCACGCACCTGCCCGCCGACTTCACCACCGCCGGCACCGGCAGGCCGTCCGCCTTCGGCTGGCTCTTCGAATTGAGCAGCATCCGGTCGACCGCCAAATCGTAGATATTATCGTTGCTGCGCTTGCCGGCATCCCCGGAGAACGAAACGATATGGCTCGGGTCCGACGGGTCGTCAATGGCGATGGTGAAATAGGCGCGGCCGCCAACGCTGTGCGAATAGGCGACGGTGCGGCAGGGAAAATCGTGCCCGGCAATCTTGAGCGTGCTGCAGGTTCCGGTCATCAGCGCGAACAAGTCGGTGTCCGGCGTCTGCGGCTTCAGTTCATCGGTGTCGCTCGGCGCAACGGCCGGCTGGGTCTGCGCGGAATTCGTGTTCGATCCGCGCGGAGCATTGTCTTCGGCGCCGGCCGATATGGCTGAGGCCAGCAGCAAGACCATGACAGCGAACGGTTTTCGGCCAAGGCGCATCATCTGGTCCCAAATTCCCAAGCCGAATTTTCCAAGCCAAAATCCATGTCGATCACATACGCCGCTGGCCACATTAATCTACCCACGAATTGAGTCATTCGCTCGGTGCCGGAACGATTTTTCCGGGGTTAAAGATGTTTTTTGGATCGAGCGCCTGCTTGATCGCGCGCATGGCATCGATCGCCTCAGCACCGAGTTCGCCCTTGAGATACTTCTGCTTGCCCTGGCCGATGCCATGCTCGCCGGTGCAGGTGCCCTGCATCGACTGCGCCCGCTCGACCAGGCGGTGCATGAATTCCTCTCCGCGCGCCATTTCGGCGGCATCGTCGACATCGCAAAGCAGCGAACAGTGGAAATTGCCGTCGCCGACATGGCCGACGATCGGCGATTGCAGCCGCAGCCGTTTCAGGTCGTCCTCGGTTTCGGTGACGCAATCGGCGAGCCGCGAAATCGGTACACAGACATCCGTCGCCACCACGCCGGCGCCGGGACGCAGCGCCTTGACCGCCCAATAGGCATCGTGCCGCGCCTGCCACAATTTGGTGCGGTCCTCGGGGCGCGTGGTCCAGGTGAAACCGCCGCCACCGCATTCGCCTGCGATCTCGGCGAAATTCTTCGACTGCTCCGCGACATCTGCCTCGCTGCCGTGAAACTCCAGCAGCAACAGCGGCGTCTCCGGCAACGACAATTTCGAGTAGGAATTGCACGCCTTGACCTGCTCGGCGTTCAACAGCTCGATCCGCGCCACGGGAATGCCGGTCTGGATCGCCATAATCGTCGCCTGGCAGGCGCCGCGTACGCTATCGAACGAGCAGGCCGCCGCAGCGATGGTTTCGGGAATCCCGCGCAGGCGAATCGTGAGTTCTGTGATGATGCCGAGCGTGCCTTCGGCGCCGATGAAGAGATGGGTGAGGTCATAGCCGGCGCTGGATTTCTTTGCCCGCGTGCCGGTGTTGATGATCTCGCCGTCGCCGCGCACGACCTTCAGCGCCAGCACGTTCTCGCGCATGGTGCCGTAGCGCACCGCGTTGGTGCCGGAGGCGCGCGTCGAGGCCATGCCGCCGAGCGAAGCGTCGGCGCCGGGATCGATCGGAAAGAAGACGCCCTGGTCACGCAGATGTTCGTTCAGCGCCTTGCGGGTGACGCCGGGCTGGATCACGCAATCGAGGTCTTCGGCGTGGACCTCCAGCACCTTGTTCATGTCGCGGAAATCGACGCAGACGCCGCCGGCCGGCGCATTGACCTGGCCTTCGAGCGATGTCCCGGTGCCGAACGCGATCACAGGAACGCCGTGGGCGGCGCACACGCGCACCACGTCCTGAACGTCGGCCGTCTCCTGCGCGAAGACCACCGCGTCAGGTGGCTGCGATTGCAACCAGGTTGTGGTATGGGCGTGTTGTTCGCGCACCGCTTGCGAGGTGACCAGCCGGTTGCCGAACCGGGCCGCGAGCTTTTCCACCACCGCCGCAACCGCCTTCGGCTCGGCGCGCTTTGGGGTATTGGTAATCGTTGTTCCCACTCCGGGATCTCCGTCCACGGAATTACCGTGGCAAAGGATGTATAGAGGGTCAAGACATCAAGACCTGCTGTAAGGAATGGACACGGATGACGACACGTAGTAGCGGCGCGCCTACGCCATTCCTCTCCTCGGTGATGCAGATCGAGCCGCAGTGGATCGACTATAACGGCCATCTCAACATGGCCTATTACAACGTGATGTTCGACCGGGCGATCGACGAGTTGTGGCTCCTGCTCGGCATCGGCCCGGCCTACAAGAAGGCGCGCAACAACTCGACCTTCACCGCCGAATGCCATGTGCGCTATCTGCGGGAAATTCACCTCGGCGACCCCGTGCAGATCTCGGTCTACCTGCTCGCCGCGGACGAAAAACGCCTGCATACGTTCGAGGAACTGCGCCACGCCCGCGACGGCTGGCTGTCGGCGACGTCGGAAAACATGACCATGCATGTCGACATGGAAAAGCGTAAGACCGCGCCCTTCCCGCCCGATATCCGCACCACGATCGACGCGGTCGCAAGCGCGCATGCGCTGCTGCCGCGGCCCGAGGGCGTCGGGCGCGCGATCGGCATGCCGGCGAAGTGAAATCCGCTCGGTTGCAGGTCAGGCCTGCGTCACCCACGCCGGCAGCCGATCGAACCAGGGTTGCGCCGTCTCGAGCTGACGGGCGAGTTGCAACAGACGCACCTCGTCGCCCATGTGCCCGACGAATTGAACCCCGAGCGGCAGGCCGTCCGCCGTCCAATGCAGCGGCACGCTCATGGCCGGCACGCCGGTGAGATTGGCGAGTTGCGTAAACGGCACATATTGCAGGCTGTCGAGCGCGATCTTGTCGATGGTGCTGTCGAACCAGCCCTGGCGCGCCATGAAGCCGAGCAGGCCGGTGCGATCCAGCAGACCGAGCAGGCTCTGCTCCACCGCGCTGGGATCGCCCTGGCCATGGCGCACCGGCGGATGCGCCAGTGTCGGCGTGAGCAGCATGTCGTAGCGCTGGTGAAAACGAGCAAGCGCGCGGGCGAATTCATTCCATTTGAGCAGATGTGTCGTCAGCACACCGGCCGAAACCGCGTCTCCGAGCGTCGCCAGCACCCGCGACAACAGCTCGAAATCCTCCCGCCCGGCGCCTGCCGCGCGGGCCTGCGCTACCATCGCCGCGACCTGTCCGAAATAGACATGCAGGAAGGCCTTGGCGAGGGCTGCGCCGTCGATCTCGGGCGAAGCCTCTTCGACCTCGTGGCCCAGGCCACGCAGCAAGGCGGCCGCGCGCTCGACTGCTGCCTTTGCCTCCGGGTGCACGTCGGTGCCGATCGGCGAGGCGGCGGAAAATCCGATCCGCAAGCGGCCGGGGTCGCGCGGCATCGATTTGGCGTAGGCCTCGCTCGGCCGTGCGGCAAAAAAAGGCTCCCCCGGCTCGCCGCCGGCGATCACGTCAAGCGCTGCGGCCGTATCGCGCACGCTGCGCGAGATCACGCCTTCGGCGGACGCACCGAACCAGTATTCGCCGCATCCGGGCCCCGCGGAGATCAGCCCGCGCGAGGGTTTCAGGCCGAACAAACCGCAACAGGCGGCGGGAATGCGGATCGAGCCGCCGCCGTCATTGGCGGCCGCCATCGGCACGACGCCTGAAGCGACCGCCGCGGCGGCGCCACCGCTCGATCCTCCGGGCGTGTGGGCGGCGTTCCAGGGATTGCAAACGCGGCCGTTAGTTTGCGAGTCCGACACGCCCTTCAATCCGAGCTCCGGCAGATTGGTCTTGCCGAAAATCACGAGCCCGGCCTCGAGATAGGCTCGAACGACATGCGAGTGTTCGGCCGCGACGTTTTTCTGCAGCGCGCGGCTGCCGGCGGCGGTCGGCAAGCCGGCATAGTCCTGCGCAATATCCTTGATCAGAAACGGCACGCCGGCCAACGCGCCCGTCAGCGGCTTCTGGAGTTGCGCGCGGGCCTCGGTCTCCATCATCCGGCAGATCGCGTTGGTCTTCGGCTGCGCCGTTTCGTTCTGGCGAAGCGCCAGCGCCAGCAATTCATCCGCCGTCACTTCGCGGCGCCAGACCCGGTCCGCAAGGCTCACCGCGTCTTGCTTTACGTATTCGGAAAAGTTCATGGCGCCCCCTGCCCCGCTCAGCCGCCGCCTCGGCCAATCCTATCTCCGGCGGCGGCGAACGCCAGTGCCGCACGCAGGGAAAACGGCGCGCGCTCACGCCATGATGTCCGACATGTCAGGTCAATCGCGGCAAAATCCTGAGCCCTGTCCTGCGAACGCATGACGATAAACGGCCCGGCGAAATCTATGTCTCGCCGCTCACCCGCGCTATTCGCGGCCCCCAATCCACATTTTTTCAGGGAATTTCGATCCGATGATCAGGGATTCGTTCGGACGCATCGACTACGACGAAACCGGAACCGGCCCGACCGTCGTTCTGGTGCCGGGATCATGCAGCACGGGCGCGGCATGGCGGCCGATCATGGCGCATTGGGAAAATCGCTTTCGCTGCGTCACGACCAGCCTGTCCGGCTATGGCGGCACGACCGAGCGCCGCACCGCGCTCGACGCCAGCATCGCGCACGAAGCCGACATCATCGAAGCGGTGATCCGTCATACCGGCGCCCCCGTCCACCTGGTCGGGCATTCCTTTGGCGGCCTGTCGGCGCTTGCAGTCGCACAGCGGCGGCGCGTGTCGCTGCGCAGTCTTACCATCATCGAAGCGCCCGCGCCGGAACTGCTGCGGATGATGTTCGAACAAGAAGATTATTTCGCCTTCCGCACCATGACGGACGAGTACTTCGCGGCCTACAAGGCCGGCGACACGTGCGCGATCTCTCAGATGATCGATTTCTACGGCGGCGAAGGCACCTTTGCCGGCTGGCCGCAACGCGTTCGCGACTATGCGATCGAAACGACGCCGGTCAACCTGCTCGACTGGAAGAGCGTCTACGGCTTCACGCTGACGCCGGCGCTGCTCGCACGCGTGCGGCTTCCCACGCTGGTGCTGATGGGCGCCAAGAGCCACCCGGCGGTCAAGCGCGCCAACCGCCTATTGGGCCAGTGCATTCCGAATGCGGCCGTCACGCGGGTGGCGGACGCCGCCCATTTCATGATTTCAACGCATGCCAAGGAAATCGCCCACGTCATCGCTCAACATCTAGCCGGCGTGCAGCGCGAATACGCGGCGATCACGGCCGCCAACTGACCGATCTCTTACCCGTTCAAAAAAGCCCGCGGCTTTCGCCCCGGGCCTTTTTATTCGAGCTCTAAACGCGCGTCCTGCCGCGCGCGAGGCCGACCACGGCCGACACGATGAACAGGATGACGGCGATAAAGAAGATCGTCTTGGCGATTTCAATGGACACGCCCGCAATGCCGCCGAAACCGAGAATGCCGGCGATTAACGCAATGACCAGAAAGGTGACGACCCAGCTCAACATGACAAGCTCCGCTTGATCCGTTTTGGCGTCGCGCGCGAAGCGCCGACGCAGTCGTTGGACCAATCGCAGCCGGGAACAAAGGTTCCGGCCGCCTTAAGGCTCGAAGACAGCCAAAAATCTCGCTTCAAAAGGAACAAATGACGGGGGTATTCGGGGCTGGATAACTCCTGTCAAAACGGCGTCTCACGCCCTATATGCGTTTCATTCCTGCTATGAAGGCTCCCCTTCGCTACCCGACTGGTCCAATTTGGGCGGGAAAACGAATCGCGACATGACCGAGCCGAATCATCTGCCCCATCGTGACGTGCCCGACCACCAGCCCGTGGCTGGCGGGATCGCGGCGCGTGCGCGCGCGGCCGCAAGCCCATCCTATCTCTCGCGCCTCAATCCCGAGCAGCGCGAAGCGGTGGAGACGCTGGACGGTCCCGTGCTGGTGCTGGCCGGCGCCGGCACCGGCAAGACCCGCGTCCTGACCTGCCGCATCGCCCATATCCTGAGCCAGGGCCGGGCGCGGCCGGGCGAAATCCTCTCGGTGACCTTCACCAACAAGGCTGCGCGCGAGATGAAGCACCGGCTTGGCGAAATGCTGGGCCAGGCGGTCGAGGGCATGCCCTGGCTCGGCACCTTCCACTCGATCGGCGGACGCATCCTGCGGATGCATGCCGAGATGGTGCAGCTGAAATCCAATTTCACCGTGCTCGATACCGACGACCAGGTGCGGTTATTGAAGCAACTTTTGCAGGCCGAAGGCATCGACGACAAGCGCTGGCCGGCGCGCATGCTGGCCGGCCTGATCGACGGTTGGAAGAATCGCGGCCTCGGTCCGTCACAGGTGCCGTCGGGCGAAGCCGCAGTGTTCGCCAACGGCAAGGGCGGCAAGCTCTATGCGAGCTATCAGGAGCGGTTGAAGATTCTCAACGCCGCCGACTTCGGCGATCTCCTGCTGGAAAACATCCGCCTGTTCCGTGAGCACCCGGACGTGCTGCGGCAATACCAGCACCGCTTCAAGTTCATCCTGGTCGACGAGTACCAAGACACCAACGTCGCGCAGTATCTCTGGCTGCGGCTGCTCGCGCAGGCGCCGAGTCCTTCGCCCACCTCGCCCCGCGCTTCTGTCCCCTCTCCCCTTGTGGGAGAGACACCTTCAGACCCCATCGACTCTTTGCAAGATGGATCACCGGGTCTCGATGCTTCGCATCGGTCCGGTGATGACGAGAAGAATGTGGCGAAGCTATCTGCCCCCCGCAACATCTGTTGCGTCGGCGACGACGATCAGTCGATCTATGGCTGGCGCGGCGCGGAGGTCGACAACATCCTGCGCTTCGAGCACGACTTCCCCGGCGCGAAAGTCATCCGCCTCGAGCGCAACTACCGCTCGACCGGCCATATCCTCGCCGCCGCCTCGCACCTGATCGCGCACAACGAAGGCCGGCTCGGCAAGACGCTGCGCACCGAGGATGTCGACGGCGAAAAAGTCACCGTGACCGGCGCCTGGGACTCCGAAGAGGAAGCGCGCGCGATCGGCGAGGAGATCGAGGATCTCCAGCGCAGAAAAGAGAACCTCAACCAGGTCGCCATTCTGGTGCGGGCCTCGTTCCAGATGCGCGAGTTCGAAGACCGCTTTGTCACGCTCGGCCTGCCCTATCGCGTGATCGGTGGCCCACGGTTCTATGAGCGCGCCGAAATCCGCGACGCGCTGGCTTACTTGCGCGTCGTCAACTCGCCGGCCGACGATCTCGCCTTCGAGCGCATCGTCAACGTTCCGAAACGCGGGCTGGGCGACGCCACCGTGCAGATGCTGCACGACCACGCCCGCAAGCGGCGCATCCCGCTGTTCGAGGCGGCGCGTGCCGTGGTCGAGACCGACGAATTGAAGCCGAAGGCGCGCGGCAGCTTGCGCGATCTCCTGACCAGTTTCGACCGTTGGCGCGCGCAGGCCGAAGTGGCCTCGCACACGGAACTGGCCGAAGCCGTGCTCGACGAAAGCGGCTACACCGACATGTGGCAGAAGGACCGTTCGGCGGACGCCGCGGGCCGGCTCGACAACCTGAAGGAACTGGTGCGCTCGATGGAAGAGTTCGAGAACCTGCAAGGTTTCCTCGAACACATCTCGCTGGTGATGGACCGCGACGGCGGCGCCGAAGAAGAGGCCGTGTCACTGATGACGCTGCACTCGGCCAAGGGGCTGGAATTCGACAATGTGTTCCTGCCCGGCTGGGAGGAAGGCCTGTTTCCAAGCCAGCGCACGCTCGACGAACAGGGCCGCGCGGGCCTGGAAGAGGAGCGCCGGCTCGCCCATGTCGGGCTGACCCGCGCGCGGCGCCGCGCCAAACTCTATTTCGCCACCAACCGCCGCATCCACGGCACCTGGTCGACCACGATCCCGTCGCGCTTCCTCGATGAACTGCCGGCGCATAATGTCGAGATCACGGAATCCAAAGGCGGCTCCGGCTGGGGCGGCGCCAGCGGCTACGGTCCCTCGCGCTTCGACAACGTGGAATCCTTCGGCTCGAGCTACGGCACGCCGGGCTGGCAGCGCGCCCAGGCCAATCGCGCGCGAGGCGGCCGTCAGAATCACGGCTTCGAGGAACGGCAGACGTCCTACGGCTCGCGCGACGCCGGCGGATTCTCGAAACAAAAACGCACGCCGCTGGTGATCGAAGGCGAACTGATCGCGAAATCCACCGGCACGACGTCGGACTTCAACCTGAAAGACCGCGTGTTTCACCAGAAGTTCGGCTACGGCCATGTGGTGAAGATCGACGGCAACAAGCTCACGATCGCTTTCGAAAAGGCCGGCGAGAAAAAGGTCGTCGACAGTTTTGTCGAGCGGGCGTAAGCCCAAGTCATGGACCACACGCTCGCAACCAGCGGCATTCGCGCGACCATCAAGGCCGACGGCGCCGAACTGTGCTCGTTGAAAAACGCCGAGGGGCTTGAGCTGTTGTGGCAGGCGGGACCTGCCTGGCCGCGGCATTCGCCGAACCTGTTTCCGATCGTAGGCAAACTCAAGAACGACGCGTTGCGGCATCAGGGAAAAACCTATCCCATGACGCAGCACGGATTTGCGCGGGACATGACGTTTGCGTGGCGCGAGCGTACGACAACGTCCTGCACGCTTGACCTCACCGACGATGCCACCAGCCGCCAGCGTTTTCCGTTCGCGTTTCGATTGGCCATTAGCTACGCGGTCGATGGCGCCGATCTCAACATACGCTTTGAGGTCACCAATACGGGCGATGAGACGTTGCCCGCATCGCTCGGCGGCCATCCCGCATTCAACTGGCCGCTGCTGCCGGGCTTGCCGAAGGAGTCTTACGGAATCCATTTTTCGAACGTTGAGCCCGCGCCCATTCGCCGCCTGAAGGGCGGATTGTTGCGGTCGAAGCCGGAGCCGACGCCGATCGAAGGCAAATTTCTCGCGCTTTCGGAACAGCTTTTCGCCGACGACGCCGTCATTCTGGATCACCCGGCAAGCACCGGCATCCGCTACGCGGCCGACCGCGGCCCGTCGATTGGCCTGCACTGGCAAGGCTTTCGCGAACTCGGCATCTGGTCCAAACCGGACGGCGCGCCTTTCCTCTGCCTTGAGCCGTGGCGCGGTTTCGCCTCGCCGCTCGACTTCGATGGCGAATTTTTCGACAAGCCCGGCATCATGAAGATCGAACCTGGGAAGACCGAAGTCCTCAGCTATCGCATCTCGGTCGGTTGAGCGGCATCCGCTATCCGAAATGGCTATCTCCTTCATCGACAACCAGCCGTCGTCGCGTCGGAAACAGCGTCAAATCGTAACGGTCGGTGAGCAGGCCCCATAGCCCGCGTGGCGCAAACAGCATGATGACAATACCGAGCGTGCCGAGCAGGATGAGATAGGATGCGCCGAAGTCGGCGAGATAACGCTGCATCAAGTAAAAGACGACGGCGCCGACCGCCGGCCCTTCCATGGTGCCAATGCCGCCGATGACAGTGATGAAGATGATGTAGGCGGTCCAGTCCAGCACCGAGAAGGCTGCATCCGGCGAAATCCGCGCCTTCTGAAGATAGATCAGCGCGCCGATCATGCCGGTCATGGCGGCAGCTGCGACATAGACGGCGAGCTTGATACGATAGATATCAACGCCGAGACCGGCGGCAGCCAGCTCGTTGTCGCGGATCGCCCCAAGCGCGAGGCCGCGGCGCGACCGCAGGATGACGTACACGACCGCAAGCGTGCCGCCCATCAAGGCCAGCGCCACCCAATAAGAGATGATGTCGCGCGCGGCCGGCGTTCGCACATCGAGCAGCGCCTTCACCCATTCGATGCCAGGCACCGACGACGTAATCGACGGCGTCAGCGAGGTCCCTGTGCCACCGCCGAGCGGCTTGAACTGGGCGAAGACCAGACGATAGATCTCGGCCACGACCCAGGTGCCGATCGCGAAATAAGCGCCGCGGAGGCGGAAAACGATCAGCGCGGTTGGCAAGGCGAGCAATGCCGAAGCGACGCCCGCGAGCGGAATAGCCAACAGGGGATCGATGCCGCCCAGTAATGTAAGCGCAAACAGCAAGTAGCCGCCAAGACCAACGAATGCCTGCTGCCCGACGGAAATCAGACCAGCATAGCCGGCTAGCAGGTTCCAGCATTGCGCCAGCGCCAGCATGTAGAACAGGAAGATCATGTCCTGAATCAGGTTGCGGCCGGCAACGAGTGGAAGCAGCATCAGCAAACATGCGATGATGATCGCTGCTGCCGCAATGGCGCGCGATGCCCGGCCCGCAGTTTCGATGCGGAACGTGTGGCTCGATTTTGTCGCGTCCTCAGCCATGGTCATGTCAATCCTGCGCCCGCGGGAACAGGCCGCGCGGCCGTATCGCGAGCACCGCAAGAAAGGCGAGATGACCGGCCAGGATCTGCCATTCCGGATCGATCCGCGCACCGATCGTCTGCGCGAGGCCAAGCACGATGCCACCAGCAAGCGTGCCCCAGAGACTGCCGAGGCCGCCGATGATGACGGCCTCGAAAGCGTAGAGCAGCCGTGCGGGACCAATGGTCGGATCGAAATTCGCTCTTAAGCCCAGAAAGAGTGCGGCAACCGCCACCACGACGAAGGCGAGGCCCATTGCGACGGCAAAGGTGCGCCCAACTTCGATTCCCATGAGCTGCGCGACTTCCAGATCATCCGAGGTCGCGCGGAAGGCTCGCCCGATCGGCGTGCGATAGAAAATGAGATTGAGAAACACGATCAGGGCAATCGCGGCCAACAACGTCAACAGCGGCACCACGCCCACCGCAATGCCGCCGCCGAGCGGGATCGAGGCCGTTTCGATCGCACCGGAGCTTAAGCGCCGGCTGTCCGCGGAAAATAGCTGCAACAGCCCGTTCTGGATGACGATCGAAAGGCCGAACGTCACGAGCAATGGCGGCAACAAGTCGTGTCCGAGTGTCCTGTTCAGGAGGACATATTGAAGCACGAAACCGATTACAAATAGGATCGGAATCGCCAGCAGGACTGCGGCGAACGGATCGAGACCGAGATGGCCAGCAACCAGCAGAATGGCATAGGCCGCGAACACGATGAGATCGCCATGGGCCAGGTTGACGAGCCGCATGATGCCGAAAATCAGGGACAGCCCCGCCGCGAACAGCGCGTAAAGCCCGCCGAGCAGCACACCCTGGATCACCGCGTCAAGCCAACCGGTCATTTCATGAACCAAAATACGCGCGGTGAATCTGCTCGCGCGTCAGGTCGCGCGGACGGCCGGTGAGCGACAGCCGGCCCTCCTGGAAGCAGTAGACCCGATCGGCGACCTTCATGGCCTGGACGATGTCCTGCTCGACCAGCACAACGCTGGCGCCGGCCGCCTTGATCTGTGGCATCGCACCGTAAATGCCGGCGATGACGATCGGCGCAAGGCCGAGGCTGATTTCGTCGCACAGCAGAATGCGGGGGTTGGACATCAAGGCGCGACCGATCGCGGCCATTTGCTGCTGCCCACCTGACAGCGTTGTCGTTGCCGAGTGACGGCGTTCCTTCAGAACCGGAAACAGCGCATAGACCCGATCGAGTGTCCATGGTCCCCTGGCCTTGCGGCCATAATTGCCGATCAACAGATTTTCTTCGACCGTCAGCGACGGAAAAAGCCGCCGCCCTTCGGGCACGAGTGCGACGCCGAGTTTGACGATATCGGCCGCGATCCGGTCGCCGATCGGCTGTCCGTCGAGAATGACACTGTCGGCCGGCCCCCGAATGAGTCCGGCGATCGCTTTCAGGAAGGTCGACTTGCCCGCACCGTTGGCGCCGATGATGGCGACGGTCTCGCCGCGCTCCAGCGTCGTATCGATGCCATAGAGCGCCTGGAAGTCGCCATAGAACGACGTGAGGTTGCGGGTCTCAAGCAACGCCATGCGTCACGCCTCGATGCCGATATAGATCTGGTGCACCTCACTCCGCTGCATGACTTCCTTCGGCGCCCCTTCCGCGATCTTGCGTCCGAAATTGAGAACGACCAGGCGATCGATCACGGCAAACAGCGCATGCACGACATGTTCGATCCAGAGAATCGCAACACCGGTTCCGCGGATCGCGCGAATGGTGGCCACGAGTTCGGCGCATTCGCCTTCGGTCAAGCCGCCGGCGATTTCATCGAGCAGCAGAAGTTTTGGTGACGTCGCCAGCGCCCGCGCCATTTCCAGCCGCTTGCGTTCGAGCAGGGTCAGGGAGCCGGCCAGCATATTGGCGCGCTTCAACAGGTCGAGTTGCTCGAGGATTTCGCCGCAGGACTGCGCCGCCTCGCGCTCCGTCTTGTGGCGGCCATGGACGGCGCCGACCAGAAGATTTTCGAACACCGTGAGCTTTTCGAACGGCTGCGGAATCTCGCGGGTACGGCCGAGACCTGCCCGGCAACGGCGCTGCGGTTGTTCGTTCGCGAGGTCGCGGCCGTCGAAGTGGATGGCGCCGGCATCCTGCGCGAGGTCGCCGGTGATCAGATTGAACAGCGAGGTCTTGCCCGCACCGTTCGGCCCGATGATGCCGACGGCCTCATGGGCGGCGACCGCAAGATCGAGGTCGTCTGCGACCACGATCGAGCCGAAGCTTTTCTTCAAACCGGCAACATCCAGCAGCATGCAACGTCAACGGCCAGCGCCTACGCGATCGCTTCCATTTTGCCACCGACGGGAATCGTCGGCGCGGTTTTGTTGTCCGTGATGACGATATCGTATTTGCCGTCCTTGTAACGCCACTGGCCGCCGACCAGCGGCGTCTTGCTGACGTTCTTGGCGGCAAACGGCGGCAGATTCGCGCCGTTCCACTGCACCTTGCCGACGACGGTATCGAGATTGGTGGATGCAATGGTCGCCGTGATCGCCTTGCTGTCGCGGTCCGGCGTGCGCTTGAGCACATCGACAGCCAGTTCAAACAGCGCGTGCACGAAACCGATCGGTTGCGTCCACTGTTTCTTGGTCGCGGCCTCATAGCCGGCGGCGAGATCCTTCGCGCTCATTCCCGTCAGCGACGACTTGAACGGATGGTTCGGCGTCCACCAGACTTCCGACGACAGATTATGGCCGTCCTTGCCGAGCGCCTCGACGGCGACCGGAAACAGGATCGCCTTGCCGATCGACGCGACCTTCGGCTTGAAGCCTTGCTGCAATGCCTGCTTCCAGAACGTGGTAAAATCCGGCGGCAGCACCACGCCGGTGATGATCTCGCAATTGGCCGACTTGAACGCGCCGATCTGCGCCGAGAAATTGTCGGTGAGGTTCTGATAGCGGCCGGGATCGGTGAGCTTGTAGCCACCTTTGTTGAGCACCGGCGGGAAGCCGACGACCTTGTCGCCCCAGGCATTGCCGTCGCCGTCGTTCGGAAACAGCGCGCCGACCGATTTGTTGGTTTCGACCTGGGCCCACATGTTGGTGAAGACGGCGATGACGTCCTCCAGGCCCCAGAAGAAGTGATAGGTATGGTTGAAGCCTTTCCAGGCCGGCGGTCCGCCGGCAGGATTGGCCTGACGGCCGATGAACCACGGCTGCCACGGCGCCATGGTGGAGATGCACGGCACCTCCTCGATCTCGCATTGGGTGGAAACCGGATTGGTCGTCTCGGGCGTCGAGGCCACCAGCATCAGATCGATCTTGTCCTGGACGATCAGATCCTTGGCGACTTCGGCGGCGCGGTTCGGATTCGACTGGCTGTCCTTGACGACGACCTCGACCGGCACGGTGGCGTTGCCGACCTTGATGCCGGCTTTGGTCGCTTCCTTGAAATTGGCGAGGATGAAGTTGTCGGCCTCGGCAAAGGCGGCAAGCGGCCCGGTGAGCGGCGAGACATAGCCCAGCTTGATGGGCCGTACCTGCGCGATGGCGGGAGATTTCAGACCGGCGGAAAGTACGACGCCCGAGGCGGCCGAGTATTTCAGCAGCTTGCGGCGGTCGATCGCGGAACGATGAGTCGAGCTGGTATTGTGGCAGGTCATCTGCGCGTCCTCCCCTCTGGATGCGCCGGATTCTCATCGTGGTCGATTGACACACGGGCCGGCGTTCGATATTCGAACAATCGTTCGTATGTCGACCAGTCTCCGCCAGAGACCAAATGGAGTCAACAGGCCGCGTGGTGGCACAACCTCCGCAACGACGTAAAGGCGCCCCCCAGGACGACAAGGAGTTCATGACGACGCTTGCCAAGGGCCTCGCGGTGCTTGGCGCGTTCGGCAAGCAAAGGCCGACCATGACCCTGTCGGAAGCAGCCCAGGTGGCCGACCTGTCGCGGGCCACGGCGCGCCGCGTCCTGCGCACCCTCGCCCAGCTCGGTTACGTCGAGCAGGATGGACGCAGCTTTTCGCTCTCGCCGCGGATTCTCGATCTCGGCTTTGCCTATCTGTCGACGCAGAGCTGGATCGATCGCGCACTGCCCTTGATGCGCGAACTGAGCGAACGGCTCGGCGAATCCTGTTCGGCCGCGATCCTGCAAGGCAACGACATCGTCTATGTCGCGCGCGTGCCGGCGCGCAGGATCATGTCAGCGGCGCTGTCGGTCGGCAGCCGCCTGCCCGCTCTGCACACCGCGCTCGGGCGCGTGCTGTTCGGCTACCTCGATGAGGCCGAGATCTGGCGACGGCTGCGGTCGCACCGCATCGACGCCTACACACCACAGACCATCACCGACCCGCAGGCCCTGTTCGACCGCATCCGCGCCGATCGCGCCCAGCGGTTCTCGATCATCGACGAAGAGCTGGAGCGGGGCCTGCGCGCGCTGGCTGTTCCGGTTCTTGACCGCAGCGGCCAGGCGGTCGGCGCCATCAATCTGTCGACGCACTCGACCCGCACCACGCGCAACGAGATGCGCGAGCACTTCCTCCCCGAGCTCAACCGGATCGCCGACCAGGTCTCCTCGATGACCGTCTGATCTTCGCGGTCGGCCTTGCCGTCTCTTGCCAACCGGCACGGGCGGCCGTATCGTCTCACCAAGTTCGGAATACGGACACTTGTTCGATAATCGAACAACCAGGGGAGACGACGCGATGGCAAGCAAGGCGCAGACGGCATCGGCAATTCCGCCCGAACACACCGGCAACGTCAAAGTCACGCGCCCACAGACGGGGGCGGAATATCTGGAATCGCTGCGCGACGACCGCGCCGTCTACATTTACGGCGAACGGGTCAAGGACGTCACCACGCACCCGGCCTTCCGCAACACCGCGCGGATGGTGGCCCGCCTCTACGACGCGCTGCATGACGACAAGCGCAAGGACAAGCTCCTGCTGCCGACCGATACCGGCAATGGTGGCATGACCCACGCCTTCTTCAAGGCGCCGAAAACCATGGACGAGATGATCCAGGGCCGCAACGCCATCGCCGAATGGGCCAAGATCACCTATGGCTGGATGGGGCGGGCGCCGGACTACAAGGCCGCTTTCCTCGCCACGTTGGGTGCGAACGCCGACTTCTACGACCCGTACCAGGAGAACGCAAAACGCTGGTACAAGTTCAGCCAGGAACGCGTCCCCTTCATCAATCACGCCATCATTCATCCGCCGGTCGATCGCGATCGCCCGCCGAACGAGGTTGCCGACGTCTGCTGTCATGTCGAGAAGGAGACCGACGCCGGTCTCATCGTGTCGGGCGCCAAGGTGGTCGCGACCGGCTCGGTGCTGACGAACTATACGTTCGTGGCGCACCACGGACTGATTCCGCTTCAGGACAAGAAGTTCGCGGCCGTGTTCATGGTGCCGACCAATGCGCCCGGCGTGAAGTTCATCTGCCGCACGTCCTATGAGATGAGCGCGAGCGTGATGGGAAGTCCGTTCGACTATCCGATCTCGAGCCGGCTCGATGAGAACGACGCCGTCTTCATCATGGACAAGGTCCTGGTGCCTTGGGAAAACGTCTTCGTCTATGGCGACATCGAGAAGGCGAACAACTTCTTTCCGCGCACCGGATTCCTGCCGCGTTTCGTCGTGCATGGGTGCACGCGGCTTGCCGTGAAGCTCGACTTCATCAGCGGGCTCCTGTTGAAGGCGACGGAAGCTGCCGGCACCAAGGACTATCGCGGCGTGCAGGCCAATGTCGGCGAAGTCATCGCCTGGCGTAACCTGTTCTGGAGCCTGTCGGACGCCATGGTCCGCGATCCCAAACCCTGGATCGGCGACTATCTGCTGCCCAACATGGATCCCGGCAACGCCTATCAGATCATCGCCACCATGGCCTACACCAAGGTGAAATATCTGATCGAGCAGACGGTCGCCTCCGGTCTGATCTATCTCAACAGCCATTCCAGCGACTTCAAGAACGGCGAGATCCGCCCCTACCTCGATCGGTACTTGCGCGGCTCCAACGGCTACAAGGCCGAGGAGCGCGTCAAACTGCTCAAGCTGCTGTGGGATTGCATCGGCAGCGAGTTCGGTGGACGGCACGAGCTCTACGAGATCAACTATGGCGGTTCTACCGAGGAAATCCGCCGCTACTGCCTGTTCGGCGCCCAGGCCTCCGGCAATGCCGATCGCTTCAAGGGTTTTGCCGAGGACTGCATGGCCGAATACGATCTCGACGGCTGGAAGGTGCCCGATCTCACCGACCCCGGCGAACTCAGCTATCACATGATGCGGAAATAGACGGCCGCCGCCACGGCTCGTCGATGGACTTGAGGAACCACGATGACATGAACGAGCATATTTCATCGCCTTCGCCATCGAGTCCGCTGCACGGCGCCGCGATCGATCCCAAGCGCTTCCGTTCGGTCATGGGAGCGTTTGCGACCGGCGTCGCCGTCGTTGCAACCGAATGGAACGGCGAGTTGTTCGGCGCGACGGTCAACTCGCTGACGTCCGTGTCGCTTTCGCCCTGCATGCTGTTGTTCTGCACCGGCGAAGGCAGCGCGACCGGGACGGCAATTCGAAACCGCGGCTATTTCTCGGTGAACGTTCTCGGCCAGCATCAGTCCGACATATCCGCCCGCTTCACGGCCAGAGGAAACCGGTTCGAAAATCTTGCCGTCACTTTCAGCGCCGATGGCTTGCCGTTGTTGCGCGGCGCGGCAGCCAAGCTCTGTTGCAAGATCGCAGCCATCCACAAAGCGGGCGACCACGACATTGTTCTTGGCCACGTGCTGTCAGGTGAAGAAAGCAGTTGCAGCCCGCTGATCTTCCACAAGGGCTCATATGGCGGCTTTCAACGTGCTTAGGTGCGGTCCCGCCGATCGGAACTTGCTCGAGAGATAAATCGTGCGTTCGATAACATACGTGTCTGCGTGGCAAACATGGCCCGCGAACACGTCTCACTATCTCACGATCCATCCAGTTGATCGGTCAACACTTTAAGCCGCCGCATGCACGGCTTGCGTCGTTGCGCCGCAAACAACTGTCATTTGCGTGTTAGAAACCTGCCAGATTCCCGCAACACCGCGTCGCTAGGTTGCAGGTCCTTCAACATTTCCCTCGTTGAACAGAAATTTCTGTGACGGTCGCAACGTGCTGGATCGAGCCAAGTTTGGCCTCGGCGCAGCCGACGGCACCGTATTGGCAGGTGCGGTGTGCGGCGACTCCTCCCGATTTCCTGTGCTGCCGCCGCGGCTTGCCTCGGGCTCGCCGCAAGCAGCCTGACGTCGTTGCTCGGCGCCACAGGTCCGCAAAACGCGCCGCTGCCGCCGCCACAGGATGCGTGTAGCCGGCCCAAACCCGGAAGCGCGATCGCAGAGCCAGCCGAATTGCGCAGCCATGATGGCGTGCTCGAGACGGATTTGCGCATTCTCGATCAAAAGCTTGCCGACGGAACCACGCGCTACTGCTACCTGACGCCGGACGGCAAGCCGTCGCCGACCTTGCGCGTGAAGCCAGGCGACGAACTCGTCATTCATTTCAAGAACGATCTTGCCGATCCCGATACGGGCACGCCCGCGATCGATCAGGCGTTCGCCGGCGCGCCGATCTGCACGGCAAAAAAGAAGCTTGATGCGTGCGAAAGCGGCGCGATGACGCCGGTTTCGACCAATCTGCATTTCCACGGCCTCACCGTGCCGCCGGTGTGTCACCAGGACGACGTGCTGAAAACCTCGATTCAGCCGGACGACATGCCGTTCGACTATCGCCTGCGCATCGGAGATGACGCGGCGCCCGGCCTCTACTGGTATCACCCGCACCTTCACGGTTTCAGCAAGACGCAGGTGCTGGGAGGTGCTTCCGGCGCGCTGATCATCGAAGGCATCGAGCGCGCCAACCCCGATCTGGCGGGCCTGCCCGAGCGCCTGATCGTCATTCGCGACCAGGATCTCCTCAACCCCGACGCGCCGCCGTCGAAGTTCGAGCCGCCCGCGATGTCGAAAAGCCAGCTCGACAGCGACGGCGACGCGGTCAACTCCGGCACCGGTTTCGGCAAGCCGTCGAAGGATCTGTCGGTCAATTTCGTCGCCGTGCCCTATCCGAACTATCCGCCGGCGCAGCTGTCGATGAAGCCGGGCGAGCGGCAGCTCTGGCGCGTGCTGAACGCCTCCGCCATCACCTATCTCAACCTGGCTCTGCTGGTGCGCCGCGCGCCGCAGAAGATCGGCGTCGTCGGCCTCGACGGCGTGCCGCTGCAATTCCAGGGCAGCCCGTCACAGCCGGTGCAATGGGTTGACCATGTCGGCGTGCCGCCGGGCTCGCGCGCCGAATTCGTCGTTGAAGGACCGCCGGCCGGCTCGGGCGCCCTCCTGGTGACGCGTGCTGTCGACACCGGGCCGGCCGGCGAGAACGATCCCAACCGCGCGCTGCTGGCGATCACGGCCAATGCCGACGCGAGCGAGCCGCAATCCGCGCTGCCGGTGCACGCCGAGCCGTTGCCGAAGCCGCAGCGGCCGTGGGTCGGCGACACCGCGCCGGTGCGCGTCAGAAAACTTTTCTTTTCCGAGAAACAGGAGAACGCGAACGATCCCAATAGTCCCACCAAGTTTTTTCTGACTACCGACGGCGAAGATCCGAAGCCGTTCGATCCGCATTCGGACACAGCGGATATCGTCGTCAGGCAGGGCGACGTCGAAGACTGGATCATCGAGAACCGCTCGATGGAGCTGCATGATTTCCACATTCATCAGCTTCACTTCCAGCTGCGCGACTGGTCCGGCATCGCCGTCAACGAACCGTTCCTGCGCGATACCGTGAACGTCCCCTACTACAAAAGCCGGATGCTGGCCTATCCCAGCGTGCGGCTACGCATGGATTTTCGCGATCCCAACATCGTCGGCACCTTTGTCTACCACTGCCACGTCCTCGAGCACGAGGACGGCGGCATGATGGGACGGATCAAGGTCGTGCCGAGGAGCACTGTGACTTCAACGACGCCGACCCATCAGCAGAACAAAGGAGAGCTTTAATGCGCGACAAGCAAAAGTCACGTTGGCTGCAAAGTTGCCGCCTCACCCTCAGCGCGCTGGCGCTGGGCCAGTTCATCGCCACGCCCGTGCTGGCCGAACCCCTCTTCCCGGGCTTCCCCGGTTTTCCCCCCGGCTTCCCCTTCCCGATCGGCTTTCCGGGCGGCGGCGACGGACACGAACCCAGGACGCCGATCAAGCATGTGATCGTCATCATCGGTGAAAACCGCAGCTTCGACCACGTGTACGCCACCTATGTGCCGAACAAGCACGGCGAGAGCGTCGACAATCTCCTCTCCAAGGGCATCATCAAGCTGGATAGCAACAAGAACGCGATCCCCGGCCCCAACTTCGAGAAGGCGCATCAGGCGGCTGCGAGTGACGCGGGTCCGGCCGACGCTTTCCTGCTGAGCCCTCCGCAGCAGAACTTCCCGAACGACCAGTTGCCTCCCCCGATCGTCGGCGGCCCCAAGACCTGCGGCGACCACAGCTTCGCTCAGTGCCTGGTCACGCTGTCGCTGGCCCAGCAAACCGAAAGCGGTCTGGCGCCCGACTACTATCAGTTCCTGCTGACCGGCAGCTATCAGTCGACCGACCCGAGCCTGCAAAAGGGTACGCCGGATGCGCGCATCACCAACGTGAATGCCCTGCCGGCGGGTCCCTTCCAGCTCACCAACGGCGCCGCGTTGCCCTATGACTCCTATTCGGCCAGCCCGGTGCATCGTTTCTATCAGATGTGGCAGCAGCTGAACTGCAACCACAACGCCGCCAGCCGCGACAATCCGTCGGGCTGCAACGCCAACCTGTTCGCCTGGGTCGAGGTAACCGTCGGCGCCGGCACCAACGGCGCGGCGCAGCCAACCAACTTCGGCTTCGCGAGCACGGGCGAAGGATCGACGGCGCTCGGCTTCTACAACGTGCAGAAGGGCGACGTACCCTACTTCGCGAGCCTGTCGCAGAAGTACGCGATGAGCGACAACTTCCACCAGTCCGTCAACGGCGGCACCGGCGCCAACCACATCATGTTCGGCCACGCCGACATGCTCTGGTACTCGGACGGCAACGGCAACGCGGCCGTTCCGCCGAACGGCACTCAGGTGTTCACCGCGCCCTACCAGAACGGCCCGAACCCCGACGCCGGCATCATCAACACGATCGAAAACCCGAACCCGCAGCCCGGCACCAACAACTGGTACACCGAGGACGGCTATGGCGCCGGCGGCAACGGCGGCTTCCCGCCGCCCTTCGAAACCGCTCCGGTCTCCGGTGGCGGCTCCTACTCGGCTTGCGCCGACACCAGCCAGCCCGGCGTTGGTCCGATCGTGTCGTATCTCAAGAAGCTCCAGATCGACCCGAACTGCCAACCGGGCCACTACTATCTCTTGAACAACTACAATCCGGGTTACTTCGGCAACGGCAAGCGCGCCGATATCGACCAGAACCCGTCCAACACGCCGTTCACCATCCCGCCGTCGTCGGTGCCGAGCATCGGTGACCGCCTCAGCGAGAAGAACATCTCGTGGAAGTACTACGGCGACCAGTGGAACAACTACGTCAACGACCCCTACCAGCTGAACTGGGCTTCTGCCGGACCGAATGCCGACGAGTATTGCAACATCTGCAATCCGTTCCAGTACGACACCTCGATCATGTCGCATCCGGATCAGGTCGCAGCGCATATTCAGGACTCGGTGAACCTGTATAGCGACATCACCAACCACAACCTGCCCGCGGTTTCGGTGGTCAAGCCGAGCGGATACGTCGACGGTCACCCGTCGTCGTCGAAGCTCAACCTGTTCGAAGGCTTCGCGAAGAAGATCGTCGACCAGGTCGAGGCCTCGGACTACGCCAAGGATACGGCGATCTTCATCACCTTCGATGAAGGTGGCGGCTACTTCGACTCCGGCTACGTGCAGCCGCTCGACTACTTCGGCGACGGCACCCGTATCCCGCTGATCGTGGTGTCGCCGCACGCGATCCCCGGCCACGTCTCGCACACCTATTCCGATCACGTCTCGATCGTTAAATTCATCGAGCGGAATTGGGGCCTGCGGCCGATCACGCATCGCAGCCGCGACAACTACCCGAACCCGATCGCGCTGCCGAACAATCCGTATGTGCCGCTGAACAGCCCGGCGATCAGCGACCTGTTCGACCTGTTCGACTTCGGCGGCGGCCCGCTCGGCGAATTCCTGCCCTGATAGCGGCCGTTATCAACGACACCATCGATCCGCCGGCCCGAAAGGCCGGCGGATTTTTCTTAGGGCGAGCCGTGGCACAGGAGTCGGACCCCGGACCGTCGCGCGGATCGCGCTCGCTGTCGCTATCTTCGGCGCTCGCTGACGCGCTCCTGCCGCGTCGCCACAATCCTTAACGAATGGTTCTCACTTGAGCGAATTTTGATCGATAATACTTCGCGGCCTTTTTTACCGAAAACTCGGGCCTGATCTGTATCCTCGTCGACACATGAGGTTACGCCGAAGGATTTGGCACCCAAAATGAGCCTGCAATTCAAGACGGCCAGAAAGACCGAATCGAAGTCGTTCCTCGATGATCTCGAGGAAGCGGTTGCCCGCGGCACGCCGGAAAGCCGGGCGCGCGCGCTGTGGCACACCACCGACCTGATGATCGCCGGCGACTTCAGCGACGACGAGATCTGGACCTTCGGCGAAGTGGTCACCCGGCTCGCCGACGAAATCGAGGTCGCGGCCCGTGCGCAGCTATCCGAGCGGCTGGCGCACTTCGACCAGGCTCCCGTCAACATCATTCACAAGCTCGCATTCGACGACGTGATCGAAGTCGCCGGGCCCGTACTGCGGGATTCCAAGCAGCTCGAGACCTACGCGCTGGTCGCCAACGCCTGCACCAAGAGCCAGGCCCACCTGCTCTCGATCTCCAAGCGCGAAACGCTCGAGGAGCGCGTCACCGACGAACTCGTCAAGCGCGGCGACCAGGACGTCGTCAATTCGGTCGCCAGCAACACCGGCGCCAAGTTTTCCGATTTCGGTTTCCTGAACATGGTCCAGCGCGCGGAAGGCGATTCAATCCTCGCCGAGCAGCTTGGCCTGCGCAAGGACATCCCGCGCCACGTATTCCAGCAGCTGATCGCAAAGGCGACCGCCGACGTGAGGAAGCGCCTGGAGAGCGAGCGTCCGGACATGGCGCGGCAGATCCAGTCGTCGGTCACGGACCTTGGCGGCGAGTTGCAGTCGAAATTCGGCCCCGTCTCGCGCACCCATTTCGTCGCCAAGCGCGTCGTGACGACGCAACACAAGAGCGGCAACCTGAACGAAGCCAGCATCTCGACCTATGCGCGCTCGCACCGGCTCGAGGAAGTCACAATCGGCCTGTCGCTGTTGTGCGCGCTGCCCAACGATGTGATCGAACGCGCGCTGTTCGACAAGAATCGCGAGACGCTTCTGATCCTGGCGAAGGCGCTCAATTTCTCCTGGGCCACCATGATGGCGTTGTTGTTCCTCGGCGCCAAGGATCACCGCATCACGGCGAGCGACCTCAAGCGGCTCGAAACCGACTACGAGAATCTCAACATCGAGACCTCGCGCAGCGTGCTTGCCTTCTACCAGTCACGCAAGAACGGCACCGCGCCGCTCGATCCGAGCCTCGCGGCCGCGCTCTATGCGTGATGAAGGGGGATCGGCGAGCATGAGCGGAATTCCATTCGGCAAGGGTGTGCCCGCCTTCGGCAGGGCCGCGGGCCAGGGTTTCGGCCGCAAGGGCGGCGCGTCGCTCGACCCATCCGATGCGCCCAAGCAGGACGGCGGCGCGCTCGATACCGCGCGCACGGTGCTGGAAGCCGCGAACGACTTCCGGGACGAGGCTACCGCGGCGGTCTGCCGGCGGGTGATCGAGGCGAGCATGAACGGCGCCCAGCCGTCGCTCTCCGACCTGCGCATCATCAATAATTATTTTCAGTAGAAGCCTGCCAAGCTTGTCCGCGGCGAGATTTCGGACGCCGGCCGGCGTGTCCGCCAAAGACCGACACAAGCCACGCATGAAAGACGAAATCTCCAAATCAATTTTCAGACAGATGCTGCAGCAGGTCACGTAAACTGATGATGCCCTGAAGCACAGCTTGATTTTTCGCTTCACGTCCAAGCGCTATATCCTCATTCCTGATACGGCTCGAACAGCGGCTGGCGGAAACGGTCCGGCTGATGTCGGAATTGCTTCCCGGCCGCGAGATGGAAACGATGATTTCATAGAGGTGCCCGTCGGTGGTTCTGCACGCTGGATCACTCGTCGCCAGCTTGCTTGCAAACCCGGATACGATGACGATGGGCCCTTCGACGGTTGAACAATCCCCGCTAACAATCTTTCCAGTCATCGATTGCAGAAGTTGGGCAGCGAACAGATCACGCAACTCAGGATCGCCGATAACGCAAGCGCGTACTTTCTCAGTCGGCTTGGACGGCTCGGCCGGCGATAGTGGCTGCGACGGGAGCGCGTTTGTCAGAGGCTGCTTGGGTTGCGG
Source organism: Bradyrhizobium erythrophlei (assembly GCF_900142985.1). Classification (NCBI taxonomy): domain Bacteria; kingdom Pseudomonadati; phylum Pseudomonadota; class Alphaproteobacteria; order Hyphomicrobiales; family Nitrobacteraceae; genus Bradyrhizobium; species Bradyrhizobium erythrophlei. The sequence continues at coordinate 4,415,227 of NZ_LT670849.1, read as the reverse complement.
CGGCAAAGGGCCAGCATCGGCTGGCTGAAGTGTTGTCATTTGCTGCGCTGCCGGTGGCTGCGAAACAGGAGCGGGCGCAGCTACCGCCGGCGGCTGGGACGGCGGCGATTTCGACGACGATTCTGGCGGGACCGCCGCCGGGTCAACTCTGGCACTCTTCGCAGGATGAAAATCGTGCGGCAAAAGGTACCGCAGACAACCGCTGGAAATGAAGCCCACCAGACAGATCGTGGCAAACCATCGTAATGCGGGATTGAACCTATCCTGGGCCATTGACTTTGTTCGCTTGAGTGGTCTCAGCCAGTGACAGACGCAAGGCAATGACCCCATCTCGATATCGGCTATTGGACGTTATTATCGTGGCCGGCGTCGTCCTTCACGGTCGGGATCCCGGTGCCGGGCACGAAGCTAGGACGCTTCTACCCCGAAATTCGCCAGAAGGCTAAATTCAAGGAAGCGGAGAAACAGGACTTCACCTACTTCTCCCCCAGCACATCCCCGAACAGCACCCAGGACTTGCCGTCGAACCGCGCCATCTGAATCTGGCGGATCGGCGTGACGTTGTCTGGATCGACGGTGACCTTGATGCCGGGCAGCAACAGCGGCATCTCTACTCCATCAAGCGACTTGGTCTGCCTGATGATGTTGTCGCGGCTCAAATCATCACCGCAGTTCTTCAGGACCAGCGCCATGATCTGCGCCACCGTGTAGCCCTGCACGTTGAAGAGATCGCCGGTCGACGCATTGGGCTGATACTTCTGCATCCAGGAAAACCAGTCCTTGAGCGCGGGATCGTCGGCCCATCGCGCATCGTTGGGGTCCTTCAGATAGAGCCCGGTCACGACGCCGATCGAATTCTCAAGCCCCGCCGGCTCCAGCACCGCCGAGAACGAATTCGACACCGTCGGCAGGATGATCAGTGGCTTCCAGCCCATGCTGGCGGCTTTCTTGATCGCCTGCGCCGCAAATTTCGGCGTCGCTTCCGCAAAGAAAACATCCGCGCCGGACTCGCGCATCGTCACCATTTGCGAGTCGATGGTGGGATCGGCGGTGAGGTAGGTGGTCTCCGAGACCAGTTGATTGATATGCTCGCCAAGGCCCTCCTTGAAGCCGCGCACGTAATCCTTGCCCGCATCCTCGTTCGGGGCGATCACCGCGATCTTGGCGTCGGGCTTGGTCTTGAGAATATATTGGGCGTAGAGCTTGCCCTCGAGTTCGTAGGTCGGGTTGAAGCCGACCGTCCATGGAAAATGCCCGGGGTCGTTCCAGCGCGTGGCGCCGGACGACACGAAGATCTGCGGCACGCGTTTGGCGTTGAGATACTTCTGTACCGAGATGTTCGGCGCCGTGCCGACGGAAGAAAACATCGCGAGCACGTCGTCCTGCTCGACCAGCTTGCGGGTCTGCTCGACCGTTTTCGCCGGCGAGTAGGCGTCATCGAGCGTAAGGAACTCGATTTTGCGGCCGTTGATGCCGCCCTGGTCGTTGAGCATCTGGAAATAGGCAGCCTCGGCGCGGGCGATCGTGCCGTAAGCCGACGCGGGACCGCTATAGGGCGCGGTATTGCCGAGCCGGATGGTCGTCTCCGCCGCGCGCGAGGCGTTCTGCGCTGCCGCAAACACCGTCGCCACGATCAAGGCGGCGCGCACATTCTTCCCTGCTGACATCATGCTGACAGAGCCCCGACGTTTCCCTGACGCTTCCTTGGCACCGGCTATTTTGCCGGTTGTTTTGATTTCTCGTTGGCAACAGGATATTTCCTTCGACGGGTCATAAACAACCGAGAAAACCCAATGGCAGGATTGCAGAAGGATTTTTATTTCCTATCTGTGTGATCCCGCCTTGCTTCATTTCCGACAAAAAGCTTCGCTCCGGCATGCCTTCGATCATTTCCGTTTCCCACCTCTCCAAGACCTACGGCTCCGGTTTCCAGGCGCTGAAGGACATCAACCTGGAGATCGAGAAAGGCGAAATCTTCGCTTTGCTCGGGCCGAACGGCGCCGGCAAGACCACGCTGATCAGCATCATTTGCGGCATCAACAATCTGAGCGCCGGCCGCGTCACAGTCGACGGCCATGACATCATCACCGACGCCCGGGCCGCGCGCACGCTGATCGGCCTGGTGCCGCAGGAATTGCACACCGACGCCTTCGAGACGGTGTGGGGAACGGTGAGCTTCAGCCGCGGCCTGTTCAACAAGCCGAAGAACCCGGCCTACATCGAAAAAGTGCTGCGCGATCTCTCGTTGTGGGAGAAGAAGGATTCCAAGATCGTCACGCTGTCCGGCGGCATGAAGCGCCGCGTGATGATCGCAAAAGCGCTGTCGCACGAGCCGCAGGTGCTGTTCCTCGACGAGCCGACGGCGGGTGTCGATGTCGAATTGCGCAAGGGCATGTGGGAGGTGGTGCGCGGCCTCAAGGCCTCCGGCGTCACCATCATTCTCACCACCCATTACATCGGTGAGGCCGAGGAGATGGCCGACCGCGTCGGCGTCATCAACAAGGGTGAGATCATTCTGGTCGAGGACAAGGCCGACCTGATGCAGAAGCTCGGCAAGAAGCAACTCAAGCTTCATCTGCAATCGGGCCTCGCGGCGATTCCGCCGGCGTTGGCCGCCTACAATCTCGAGCTTGCGAACGGCGGCCAGGACCTCGTCTACAACTACGACACGTCAGCCGACCGCACCGGGATCACCAGCCTGCTCGGCGATCTCCGCAATGCCGGCATCCGCTTGGCCGATCTCGAAACCAGTCAGAGCTCGCTGGAAGATATTTTCGTCAGTTTGGTACGTCAGCCATGAATTTCCGGGCCGTCGGCGCAATCTACAAGTTTGAAATGGCGCGCACCTGGCGCACGCTGCTGCAAAGCATCGTGTCACCCGTGGTGTCGACCTCGCTTTACTTCGTGGTGTTCGGCGCCGCCATTGGCTCGCGCATCACAGAGGTCGAGGGTGTGAGCTACGGCACCTTCATCGTGCCGGGCCTCGTGATGCTGTCGGTGCTGACCCAGAGCATTGCGAACGCCTCGTTCGGCATCTACTTCCCGAAATTCGTCGGCACCATCTACGAAATCCTCTCGGCGCCGATTTCCTATTTCGAGATCGTGCTCGGCTATGTCGGGGCGGCCGCGACCAAATCGATCGTGCTCGGCCTCATCATCCTGGCGACCGCCGGCCTGTTCGTGCCGCTGCACATTCACCATCCGATCTGGATGCTGACTTTCCTGGTGCTGACGGCGGTGACGTTCAGCCTGTTCGGCTTCATCATCGGCATCTGGGCCGATGGTTTCGAAAAACTCCAGATGATTCCGATGCTGGTGGTGACGCCGCTGACCTTCCTCGGCGGCAGCTTCTATTCGGTGAACATGCTGCCGTCAGGCTGGCGCACCATCACGCTGCTCAATCCGGTGGTCTATCTGATCTCGGGCTTCCGCTGGAGCTTCTATGAGATCGCGGACGTCAGCGTCGCCCTAAGCGTCGGCATGACCGTGGCCTTCCTCGTCGTCTGCATGATCGTGGTGGCGTGGATCTTCAAGACCGGATACCGGCTGAAGAATTGATCTCGAAAAGGATCCCGAGCCGCGCGATGCGCGACCCGGGATCGTTTCGTTATTCGAAGCTCAGTACCGGTAACAGCGCCAGTGGCCGTAACGGTTGTAGTAGCCATGGCAGCGCGGACCGGGGATGCCGAGAACGCCGTCGACCGCGCCAATAGCGCCACCAACACCGGCGCCAACGGCTCCGCCAACCACTGAGCCCACCGGACCCGCGACGCGGCCACCGTCATAAGAACCCTGTGCAGCGCCGCGCTCCATACCGCCCACGACGCCCTGCGCATGCGCCAGATGCGGAATGGCGATCAAAGCGAGCGCCAACGCCACTGCTGCCAGCCAACGCAGGGCCGGCACCTCGACAGGGTGCGCCACGGTCTTGATCGCATTACCTCGCTTCGCCATCGTCAATTCCTCATCCCATGAATGTGAGGATATAACGCTGGCGTGACGGGCCGGTTCCGCGTTCACCGCTTCGTCATGAGGCCGGTGGGGCCGGCAGCTAATGTCAAATCCACTCCACTGGTCATCAAGATGAACGACACATCGTCGCCACCTCGCGGTCAGGCTTTTGCTCAAGGGTGGCATTAACGATCCCGAAAGCGTCACTGGAACCGCGGCCGCAATTCGGGCATATTGGCCGTCGGGGACAGGGGAGTAGTCGTCAAGGCCGGAGGCCATAGGTACATGCGTTCCCTTCTCGTAGCCGCAACCACCCTGATGCTGTTTGCCGCGGGCGCGGCGCAGGCCAAGGTCTACATCACCATCGACAAGGATGCGCAGATAATGACCGTCGCGGTCGACGGCGTCGAGCGCTATCACTGGCCCGTCTCCTCCGGCATCCCCTCGCGCGAAACACCGAACGGCACCTTCCGCGCCTTCCGCATGGAAGCGGAGCACTACTCGAAGGAATTCGACGACGCGCCGATGCCGCATTCGATCTTCTTCACCAAGATCGGACATGCGATCCACGGCACCGATTCCGAAGGCCGGCTCGGCACGCCCGCATCGCATGGCTGCGTGCGGTTGTCGAAAGCCAATGCCACGACGCTATACGCACTGGTGGAGCAACAAGGTGTGCTCAACACCACCGTGACGTTGACGGGTTCGTCCACAGTGGCGCTGGCCCGCAATCCGCGCCGCAACACCGCGGTCGCGCGCGCCGAGCCTGCGCAGCCCGACCAGCAATATCAGCAACAACCCTATCAGCAGCAGCAGCCGTATCAGCAGCAATATGCCCAGCCGCAATATTCCGATTCCGGCCAGCCGGTCACGCTGACGCCGCAGCCGCAATTTCTCCCCGGCCGCCGTCCCATGCCGCAGCCGCAACCGCAGCAGCAGGCCGATGACGGCTACATCTATCCGGCCGATGGCAGTTCAACCGACCAGCGTTATCCGGCGCCGCGCCGCCGCGCCTATGACGGACAGGCGTACTATCAGCAGCAGCCACAGCCTCAGCCCTATGGTGGCGGCTACAACGATCCGTATCAGCAGCCACCACGCGGCTACTACTATCAACCGCGCGGCGGGCTTTACTGATCAGCGATCCAGCGCCGATCCCCACTTCACTTAAAGCTGTGAGGCGTCCTTCAAGTCTCGCTTGATGGACGCCAGCAGCGTTTGCAGCGTATCCGAACGCTCTGAAAGGGCCGGCGTTGGCGGCGGAGCCTGCGCGGGAAGCGCCGGAGCAGGCTTGGTCGCAGCGGAAGACGTGATGGGGGATCGCCGGGTTACGATCTTAGGCGGGAATGGCGATCGGGGCGGAAAAACCGGTCCGGCGTGCAGCGGCTGACCGGCAGCCACGGACGCTTCGGCGCCCTCTTCTTCGTGAACGAAATCACCATGCAATACGTCGTCATGACGGCCCATCAGCCACAGGGTGACCCAGTAGCCGACCGCCAGCACAATGATACTAATAATACCAATCTCTAACATCTTGGGGCTTACGCCTGAAAGCCCCAATGATTCAATGTCTTCAAAAGCCGGTCAAGCCCCGCAGCACAGCCGCAGGGCCGTTTGCACCGGATTGGCACAGTTAGGTAAACGTCGCTCACTTGTTGAAAAACGTCGCTAGCTCGCGCCCCGTAGCCGGCACGAGGTGTTGCAGGTCACGACGTTGCCCTTCATGCAGACCCGGCACACGTCCACACACTGGTTGATCTGTTTGGCGTCGTAAGCGCTGTAGTGCTGGGCGATACAGCTCCGCTGCTCCGGGGTGTAGTCGATCTCCTGCGAACAGGCCGACAAACCCGCGGCAAGCAGCAATAGTCCGGCCAGCCCTCGCCATCGCGCGGCGAGCTCGTGAAGCGCTATTGCCAAATCGTAAACTCCGACCGAATCCAATACGTTGCTTGCGGCATTATGGTTTTAACAATCGGCAAAACAGCCGCCGAATGAGGATGCGAATGTTTCAAGTTCTGGCTTTTCGGTCCTGGCCATGAAAGCTGCCGGTCCGATAACGATCGGCAGGCCTGCCAGTTCTGTCAAAAATCGCGTCCAAAATGAGCGCGCAGGATCGCTGCCGGGAATGAGCGCCTGCGGGCCGGACGAACCATCAAACGGTAACCATCGTGACGCGATTCGCAGGCGCTGGCGACACAAATCCTGCCCCGTGAAACCACGGGACATGATAAGGATGATGCAGCGCATTCCTGGAGTTTAAGGGCGCCCCTCTCAAACCGGCTGCAACATGTCTGTGTCGGACAGTTCGAGCGTTAACCGGGCGATCCGGAGGCGAAAGCAGAGCTCGCCGTTTCTGCTCATTGCCGCCGCGCTCCTGATCGTCGCGGCGATTGCCGGCGCGGCTTTCATGCTCTCGCGGCCCGCCACCTTACGCATTGCCGTGGGACCGCCCGGAAGCGACGACGTAAAAATCATCCAGTCACTGGCGCAGACCTTCATCAACGAGGGCAGCCCGGTCCGGCTGACGGTGATTCCGACGGCCGGCCCGGTCGAGAGCCTCGGGCTCTTGAACACCAATGAAACCGATCTGGCGGTCGGTCGCGCCGACGAGGACATGCCCAAGGGCGCCGGGGCGGTTGCCATCTTGCGGAAGAACGTCGTGGTATTGTGGGCCCCCTCCGGCAAAGGCGGCGGCAAAAAAGAGAAAGCAAAAATCAAGGAGGTCGCCGACCTCGACGGCCGGCGCGTCGGCGTCCTTGGCCGCACCGCGGTCAATGTCACCTTGCTCAAGGTGATCCTGAGCGAATCCGGCCTCAACCCCGACAAGGTCACGATCTCGCGGTTCTCCGTCGCGCAGATCAACGACATGGTGAAGGACCCGTCGATCGACGCCTTCATGACGGTCGGCCCCCTCGACAGCAGGATCACGACCGACGCCATCGCGACGACCGCGCGCCTGCGCGGCGAGCCGGTGTTCATTCCGATCGACGTTTCGGAAGCGATCTCGCACAAGCACCCGCTTTACGAGTCCGAAGAGATTCCCGGCAGTTCCTTCACATCGGCGCCAGCGCGACCCGAGGACAAGGTCGAGACCCTCGGCGTCGACCATTTGATCGTGGCGCCGAAGTCGCTGTCCGACACGACAGTCGGCACGTTCACGCGGGCGCTGTTTGCGGTACGGCCTGCGCTTGTCAGGGAAGATCGCGCGGCGGCGAAGCTCCAGAAGCCGGACACCGACAAGGACGCGGCGATCCCGGCACATCCGGGCGCAGCGGCCTATATCGACGGCAACGAGCGGACCTTCCTCGACAAGTACAGCGATTACTTCTGGGGTGCCATCCTGCTGATGTCGGCGCTCGGCTCGATCGGCGCGTGGCTACGCCATTACGCAAGGCGCGATGAGCGCAACATCACCGCCGAGCATCGCGACAAGCTGCTAGCTCACATCACGCAGGTCCGCAAGACCGACGCCGTCGAGGAACTCGATGCCTTGCAGGAGGAAGCCGACGAATTCCTGCGCGAGACGCTCGAATGCTACGAAGACGGCGCGATCGACGACAGCGACCTCTCCGCCTACGGCCTCGTGCTCGAGCAATTCCATCATGCGGTGGCCGACCGGCGCGCGGTGATCGCCACGAACCCGGCCAAAACTCCGGCTCCGAAGTTCGCCAACGTCGGCGGCGATCACTGAAGCTTCGGCATCCGAGCCCACACATCCCTCGAGACGGCGCTTCGCGCCTCCTCGGGATGAGGTCGTGACTCATAGCTCGATCTTGACCCTGATGGTGAGGAGCCGCGTCCTTGACGCGGCGTCTCGAACCATGAGGCTCTATCGATCGGTGCCTTTTTAGAACCCGATCAGCCGACGGACGAGACCGACGACATTGACGTGATGACGCCGGTGAGAATGCCGCGACGACGGCGCAGCACCGTCATCCGGTGACGACGCGGAAGCGGCGACATTGCGGCCCGGTCCGATCGATTCGAACTGCGCCTTCTGCTCGTCGCTCAGCTCACTGTAGAGGCTGTCGAGCGCCGACTTGACGGTCTCGACCGCCTGCAACATCGCATCCAGCCGCTTAGCCGCAGCCGAGAGCCGCGCCGGCGGCGTCAACGCTTCGTTGGGTTCGCAGGTGCTCTTAAGCAAGTCGGCGGCCTTGGCGCTCGCGTCCTTCAGATTGTCGAAGCTCGCGCGCTGCGCGTCGGTCGGATGAACACGGCTCTCGATCTCGGCCGCCGGCCAGTCGGTCGCCTGTCCGCTGGTGCCGCAGTTTGGCGCCAGCGCGCCCTGATCGTTGCGGCCGCGCCGCTGATCTTCGCCGAGCGAGGTCAGCCGCGTCTTCTGCTCGTCGTTGAGCAGGCCGTAGAAATGATCGAGCGGCGGCTGCACGATGCGCACCGCCGAAATCATCGCCTCCAGCCGGGTCTGCATCGCAGCCAATCTGCCCGGCGCGGTCGAGGCGACGTCGTTCGGACAGGCCGCCTTGATGGCCTGGGCCGCCTTCACCGAGGCATTGGCGAGATCGTCGAGCGCCTTGCGCTGCTCGTCGTTCGGATTGAGGGCCTGCTGGATTTTGTCGATCGGAAGGCCCGCGATCTCCTGGCTGTCATCGCCGCACATCTGCGCCACTTCACTCGGCGCGTTGGCCGATGGCGCCGCACCGCCCGATGAATAGCCGCGTCCGCCGTACGGCAGATAGCCGGCAAGATCGTCATAGCCGTAGGGTGCGAAGATGCCGGCATAGATGTCGCCGTAGCCGTAATCCCAGAGCGAGGGATCATACCCCCACATCGCGTAATCGGAGAGATCGTAATAGGCGAACGGCCAGAACAACGGGCCGACCCAGCCATAGCCGCCATGGGCATGACGCCACCAGCCGCCGTTGCGGCCGTGGCCGCGCCATCCAGCGGTCGCCGCCGCCGCCGAGATATGCGCGCGGGTGTCCGGGTTATGCAGCGCGTTGTGATTATGCAGCGCGCCGGCAACGGCGCCTGCGGCGAGTGCGTGATGAATCGCGTTGGCGCGTATCGCACTCCGGCCGTTCAGAGCCTGGCGATTCCCTTGGTTCAGGTTGCCATTGGTCGCGGCGGTGCGATTGCCGCGAAAACTGCTGCCGCCGGCGGCACGCGAGAACGCCGCCGCCCGTCCGCCCGATGCATGTGAGACGGCCGCCCTTCCGCCGTAATGTCGTCCGCCGCCGGCAAAGCGGGCGCCGCCGCCACGGAAGCCGCCACCGCGGGCGCCAGCGAAATGTCCGCCGCCAAAGTGTCCGCCGCCCCCGCCGAAGTGAGCCCCGCCACCATGCCCGCCGCCACCGTGACCGCCTCCACCACCTCGGCCTCCACCGCCGCCACGTCCCGCCGCGAAGGCGGTGCCTGCAAGCGTGACCGACAACACAATCACCGACAACCATTTGATACTTCGCATGACGCTCCTCCGGCACAACTGCGGTGCCGGCATCGCACGCGAACGCGTGCGGCGGCACGATTGGGACATTTAATGTCACCAACGCCGGAGGGAACTTCCGGGTTCCTTCAAAGCGGGACGTTCGCAGGCACTTGGAGGATTAAAACGAGTTTAGATATCACTCGCCATCGCGCAGCCGCCGATAAACCGCACCCAACACGTTGCAGTAATCGTCGGTCCACACCCGCTGGTTGGCGGTCGGGTCGGTCTCTTCCCATTTGTCGGACGAGGCAAGCTTGCCGACGTCGGCCTCGTCGCGCGCTGACACCACCACGTTGGTTGCGAAGATGTATTCGCCGTCGCGGCCGGAGTCCTCGTTGTAGACCCAGCTCTTCATCCCGTTGGCGTCGGCAATGCCGACCACGACGCTCGCCAGTTCCAGATGCCGGTTGGAGACGTGCATCAGGACGACACCCTCCGGCGCCAGCTTGTCCTTGTAGATCTTCATCGCCTCCTGGGTGGCGAGATGGATCGGAATCGCATCCGACGAATAGGCGTCGACAATGATGATGTCGTAGAGGCCGTCCGGCTCGCGCGCAAAGGTCAGCCGCGCATCGCCGATCACCGGCTTCAGGTCCGGCTGGCAATTCTGCACGTAGGTGAAGTATTTCGGATCGCGCGCGGTATCGACCATCGACTGGTCGATTTCGAAGAACTTCCAGTCCTCGCCGGGCAGTCCGACGCAGGCGAGCGTGCCCGAGCCAAGCCCGATCGCCGCCGCGCGCAGCGGCGCACCCTTGCGCTCGCGGATCGCCGCCACCGCCTGACCGATGCCGCCATCCTTGTGATAGTAGGAGATCGGCTCCGGCCGGCCTTGCGCCGGCGTGCCGTCGTCGTTCTGGAATCGCTCGGCGCCGTGAATCGTCGTGCCGTGCAGCAGCACGTGATACTGGCCGCTCGGCGTCGTTACGATCTTGTGGACGCCGAAGAAACTGCGCACGGTATCGACGCGTCCATCGTCGGCGGGATAGACACGGACGAGCGCCAGCGCCAGTGCGGCGACGGCGGCAAGCTTGAGGCGCGCAGTGTTGAGCAAGAGCGCCAGCAGCATGCCGAGCACGGCGATACTGCCCGCCACATAGACCCGATGCTCATCGAGCCAGTCGAACGTCTCGCCCTTGGTTTGCGAGAGAGCAATCAAGGCCAGCGCCACGATGACCACCAACGGCCAGGCCAGGCGGCTCAGCCACGGCAGGCGTTCATTCGCCGGCGGACGGCAGAGTGCGGCAAGCACGATCAGGATCGGATATTCCGCCACCCACGAGAATACATTCGGCGCGATCAAGCCGGCGAACAGCCCGCCGATCATGCCGCCGAACGACAGCGCAACATAGAAGCCGGTGAGATATTTGGCGGGCGGACGCGTACGCGCCAGTTCGCCGTGGCAGGCCATCGCGATCACGAAGAAACAAAGCTGATGCCCGCCGATCGTCAGCAGTAGATTCTGTTCGCCGCCGACAGCGAGCAGCACGATGACGCCGGCGATGGCCGCCGGCTGCGCCCACAGCACCCATTTGTGCGGCAGCCACGGGCGTTGCTGAAACACCAGCACCCAGGTCAACAGATAGAGCGAGAGCGGCAGCACCCACAGCAGCGGCGCCGCGGCGACGTCGGTCGAAATATGCGCGGTCACCGCGATCAGAAGGCCGGACGGGACGGCTGCGAGGAACACCCAGCGCGCGCGCAACGCAAATGAAGGCGCCGGCGCGTCACTTTCAGCCGCCAAGGCCGCAGGGGATCGCGCCGGCGAACGCCATAACAGGAAGCCGCAAGCGGCGATGAGAACGATCAAAAGACCATAGCCACCGGTCCAGATCAGGTTTTGCGTCCGCAGGCTGAAGATCGGTTCCAGCACAAGCGGATAAGACAGCAGCGCGAGAAAGCTGCCGATATTGGAAGACGCGTAGAGGAAGTACGGATCGGCGCCGTCGGGATGGCCAGTACGGACGAACCAGGCTTGCAGCAGCGGGTTGTTGGCGGCGAGCGCAAAGAACGGCAGGCCGATCGAGGCCACGAACAGGCCGAGCAGCCATAGCGCGTATCCACTGGTCGGCGGATCGCCCCAATGCGCCGAGATCGCCAGCGGCAGCGTGATAAAGGCCACGATCAGCAGCACCAGATGCACCACGATCGGGATGACGCGGCTTTTGATCCGCATCAGAAGATGCGCATAGACGTAGCCCGCCAGCAGTAGCGACTGGAAGAACACCATCGCTACCGACCACACCGCCGGCGAACCGCCGAGCCGCGGCAGCACCATCTTGGTGAATAGCGGCTGGACCGAGAACAGCAACAATGCGCTGACGAAAATCGCCGCGGTGTAGGTCAGAAGCACCAGCCGGTTGCGGCCCGCAGAAGACGTTTCCGCAGGCAGTTGCGGATCGGATGGGGTCATGAAAACTCCGGCGGGGTGTTTCGTGATGCGGGATCGTTCCGGCGGCAATGGAGCATAGGAACGCGCGGCGGGCAATGTGGCCCCTCCGGCGGATGTGCAGGCGACGCGCGGTCTGATATGGAGGTGTCACTTTTTTGACGGGATGTTTCTAAAAGCTCGCATGAACGAAACGGATGTCATTATCATCGGGGCCGGACATAACGGCCTGACTTGCGCGGCCTATCTGGCGCAGGCAGGCCTTGGCGTGCGCGTGGTCGAGCGGCGCAAGGTCGTGGGTGGCGCGGCGGTTACGGAAGAATTCGCGCCGGGGTTCCGCAATTCGGTCGCGGCCTATACGGTGAGCCTGCTCAATCCGAAAATTATTTCCGACCTGAAACTTAGCCAGCATGGCTTGCGGATCGTCGAACGCCGCGCGCAAAATTTCCTGCCCGCGCCCGACGGCCGTTATCTCCTGACCGGCGAAGGCCGCACCAAGGATTCGCTCGCCAGACTGAGCCCACATGACGCCGGCGAACTCGACGGCTTCAACCGGAAACTCGAAGAGATCGCGGATGTGCTGCGCGCCCTGGTGCTGCGCGCGCCGCCAAACCTCGTCGAGAGCTTCGGGACGGCCGCGATCCGCGAGAGTTTCAGCGCGCTCGGCACCGCGAACATCTTAAGAAAGCTGTCGCTGGAGCAGCAGCGCCTATTGCTCGATCTGTTCACGCGCTCGGCCGGCGAAATGCTGGACGAAGTGTTCGACAGCGACCTGATCAAGGCGCTGTTCGGTTTCGATGCCATTGTCGGCAACTACGCTTCGCCCTACGCCGCCGGCTCGGCCTATGTGATGTTGCATCACGCCTTCGGCGAGGTGAACGGCAAGAAGGGCGTCTGGGGTCATGCCATCGGCGGCATGGGCGCGATCGGTCAGGCGATCGCGGCCACGGCGCGACAGGCCGGCGCCGAGATCACGCTCGATGCTGGTGTGCGCGAGGTGATCGTCGAGCGCGACCGCGCCGTCGGCGTCGTGCTCGACAATGGCGAGACGACGCGCGCAAAATATGTCGCTTCGAGTGTCAATCCAAAGCTGCTTTACACCCGCCTGGTGCCTTCAAACGCGCTACCGGAAGACTTTCTCGCGCGCATGAAAAGCTGGAAGAATGCCTCCGGCACGTTTCGCATGAACGTGGCGCTGAGCGCGCTCCCCTCCTTCACGGCGCTGCCGGGCAACGGCGATCACCTCACCTCCGGCATCATCATGGCGCCGAGCCTCGCCTATATGGATCGCGCCTGGCAGGACGCACGCGAACACGGCTGGAGCCGCGCGCCGGTCGTGGAAATGCTGATCCCGTCAACCCTTGACGACAGCCTTGCGCCGGCCGGCCAGCATGTCGCGAGCCTGTTCTGCCAGCACGTCGCGCCGGAATTGCCGGATGGGCGTTCCTGGGACGACACCAGAGAGGAAGTCGCCGACCTCATGGTCGCAACCGTCGACCGGTACGCGCCGGGTTTTGCGAGTAGCATCATCGGACGCCAGATTCTCTCGCCGCTCGACCTCGAACGGCAGTTCGGCCTGCTCGGAGGGGACATCTTCCACGGCGCACTGACGCTGAACCAGTTGTTCTCGGCACGGCCGATGCTCGGCCACGCCGATTACCGCGGCCCCCTGAAGGGGCTCTATCACTGCGGTTCCGGCGCCCACCCCGGCGGCGGTGTCACCGGCGCCCCCGGCCACAACGCCGCGCAGACGATCCTGCGGGATCACCGCGCGCTGTTTGGATAGACGGTGGATAGGCTGTGGACGGGTGTGGAAGAAGCAAAATGGCGGCCGTAAAGCGATTGGCTCGAATTGTTCTCTGGATTTACCTAATCGGATTTGTCCTATTGGAATTTAACGCGCTCTTAGCGCTTATCGCTCCGGCGCATTCGGCCATATTCATAGCGCGAGCGATTTTCTCATAGGACTGGCAGAATCCGTGGCCATCAACGCGCTTTGGCCAATCATTCTCATCATATTTTTGGTGCAAGGTCCGCCAAACTAGCGGTCACGGTGACAGATTCACCAACACCGCCAAAAGAACCCTTCCCACCCCCTCCCCTAACCCTCCGCCAGCCGCTTCAGCACCGCGTGAAAACTGAGGCTGCGCGCGCCCACCAGCGTGGTGCCGAACACCTCGGATGCGTCGCCGGAGAATTTGCCGGTGAATCCGCTTGAAACCTCCTCGCCGCCGAACAGCGGGCGGACGAAGGGATCGTTGAAGGGCGTGTGCTGGTTGGTGACGAGCTCGCCCTTCCAGGTTCCGTCACCGACGCTGTAGCGCCCGACCGACCAGAAGTACGGACCGCCGCCGAGCAGCTCGCCGTCCCTCAGGATGAGAACGCCGCTGTCGCGGCCTTTCACGCCGTCGAGCATGTGGATGTGGATGGAGTAAAGCCCGTTCCGCATCGATCCGGTCCGCTTCTCCTGGGGCTCAAGCGCACCCATCCTACCCGAAGGACCCGCGTGTTCGGTCGAATGGTCGCGGTATGTTCGGTGGATAGTGTTGTGGATGAGCTTTGCGTCCGCTGTGAAGTAGCGTGGATAAAATGGGGATATGCGCAAATCGAAGCTGCGGCGGTGGGCCTCGTCTCATGTGCGCCTGTGGATGACGATGACGCAAAGACGCGCAGCAGCGACGCCGGCATGCTCGAGACGTGCGCGATCTCTTAACAAATTCAAAACGATGGAATGCCGGCTTTAACCAACACTTAATCGTTCGGGAGATCTGGCGTGCATTTGGGGAAAGCGGTAGGAAAATTGAGGCTGCGGATGAAGCGCCTCACAGGATGGTTTAAAACCACCTCTATACCCTTGCGCATTAATCTGTTTTTAACCAACAGATCACGCGAGGCACTGGATCAGCACGGTATACGCTGGCCAGAGGCCGTTCCGGGGCAGGAACCTAGAAGAACAAGGTGAATGAAGCCTTAAACTGCGCCATACCAGTGTCCCGGTTCTGACATTCGTAATCTGTCACAACGGGCACCGCTACGAATGTCAGAACCAACGGGACACTGGCATATATTGGTTTTCTAGTGCGGCTTGGACTCTGACGTTCCTTTGAACAGGTCGCTGCGAAACTGAAAGGAACGTCAGAGTCGCCGCACTAGTCCCCGCCCACCCTCTTTCCTGAATTTCACAAATGACCTCGACGCTCACACCCCAAAGCCATCGCGCCACGTTGGCCATCGGCGATGAACACACCGCCCGGCGCATCTCCGACCTCCTGACCGAGACGCTCGATGAGAGCGAAGCCGCCATCGGCGCCTTCGAGGGACCAAGCGGGCGCTGGGATATCACCATCTACTTTACCGACGCCCCCAATGAGGCCGCGATCCGCGAGCTGGTTGGCCTCGCCGCGGGCGAGGACGCCGGGCGGTCCGTCCGGTTCGACACGATCGAGGCCAAGGACTGGGTCCGCGCCACGCTCGACGAACTGGTGCCGGTCCATGCCGGGCGTTTCGTCGTCCATGGCCAGCACGACCGGGCCAAGGTGACGCCCAACAAGCTCGGCATCGAGATCGAGGCGGCGCTGGCCTTCGGCACCGGCCATCACGGCACCACCCACGGCTGCCTCTTGCTGCTCGACCACGTCCTGAAGGCGCATCAGCCCCGGCGCGCGCTCGATCTCGGCACCGGCACCGGCGTTTTGGCGATCGCCGCCGCCAAGGCGCTGCAAACCAAAGTGCTGGCGAGCGACATCGATGCGCTGTCGGTGAAAGTGGCCGCCGGCAACGCGCGGTCCAACCGCGTCGGCCCATTTGTCGAGGTGACGTGGGGCAATGGCTTTGCCGCGCCCAGGTTGCGGGAGCGTCAGCCGTTCGACCTGGTGCTGGCCAACATTCTCGCCAATCCGCTGCGGCAGATGGCAACGGCGATGTCCCGGCATCTGGCTGGTGGGGCGCGCGTGATCCTGTCGGGACTGCTGACGCCCCAGGCGCCGGCGGTGATCGCGGCCTATCGGGCGCGCGGGCTCGTGGTCGAGCGCCACATCCGGATCGAAGGCTGGAGCAGCCTGTTACTTCACAAAGCGCGGTAGGAAACGTTGACCCTCATGGTGAGGAGGAGCGAGCACCCGAGCAGGCCGAGCTATAGCGAGGCCGTCGCGAACGGTGCAAAGTGGGATATGCGACGTCCGGACGATGCTTCGCATCGCCGGGAGAACCATGAGGCCGCTATCCGGGCCTTCATCCTTCGAGACGCGGCGCAAGCGCCGCCCTCAGGATGAGGGGCCTACTTCGCCTGCTTCCGCGACTTCTGCTGAGCCGCCTTCTCGGCACTGACCTTGCGCTTGGCGCGGCTCTCCGCAAATCGATCCAGAAGCCGGGGCAGAACGCCGCGCGGTTTCTCGGCGGTGGACGAAGAAGCGGTTACGCGGCGCATCGGCGGCGAAATCTTCTCGAAGGTGAAGACGGGCATGGTTAATCCCTCGACGCTGGAAACTGACGCCCTTGGAACTGGCCTTGGAATTCCACCCGGAAGGATCTTCTTGATTCGCTTCAGGACATTTTCGCGTCATGAAACGTTCAACCCCGTCTAATGCGGGTGCAGCAATTCAATCACACTAAATTCCGAATCGGAAGCGAATTGAGTCGGTTACCCCGCCGTCCCGGGAATGATGCTACTATCGTCCAATGTTTGAAGCCCACTTCCAGACCTTCGAAGAGCCGGAAACCGGCATCGCTTTGTCCGCGCGTCTATCCGCATTCCGCGAGGAGTTGACGAGACGCAACCTGACCGGCTTCGTGGTGCCGCGCGCCGATCAGCAGCAGAACGAATATGTGCCGCCCTCCGAGGAACGGCTGGCTTGGCTCACCGGCTTCACCGGATCGGCCGGCATGGCGATCGTGCTCGTCCGCGAGGCCGCGGTGTTCGTCGATGGGCGCTACACGCTACAAGCCGGCAAGCAGGTCGACACCAAGGTCTGGAGCGTCCAGCCGCTGGTGGATCCGCCGCCGGAGGCCTGGCTGGCACAGCATCTTGTTGCCGGCGACCGCCTCGGCTTCGATCCCTGGCTGCACACGACGGCATCCGCCGAGAAGCTTGCGGCGGCTTGCGCCAAGGCGGGCGCGGAAC
Source organism: Bradyrhizobium erythrophlei (assembly GCF_900142985.1). Taxonomy (NCBI): domain Bacteria; kingdom Pseudomonadati; phylum Pseudomonadota; class Alphaproteobacteria; order Hyphomicrobiales; family Nitrobacteraceae; genus Bradyrhizobium; species Bradyrhizobium erythrophlei. The sequence continues at coordinate 4,398,319 of NZ_LT670849.1, read as the reverse complement.
TGGTCGCGGTCGATACTAACCCGGTCGATGCGGTCTGGACCGAACGCCCGCCGCTGCCGCTCGCGCCGGTCGCCCTGCACGGCAAGCAATTCGCGGGCGAAATCGAAGCCGACAAGCTGAAGCGGATCGAGACCGAGATCGCCAAGGTCGGCGCCGACGCGCTGGTGTTGTCCGACAGCCATGCCGTGGCCTGGGCCTTCAATATCCGCGGCGCTGACGTCGCCCATACCCCCCTGCCCCTGTCCTACGCGCTTCTGCCGAAAAGCGGCCGGCCGACACTGTTCATCGACCATCGCAAGCTTTCCAACAGCGTGCGTGACCACCTCGAACAGACTGCAACCGTGGTCGAGCCGGGCGCGCTGACGCCGAAACTGATCGAACTGTCGAAAAGCGGCGCTTCGATTGCGCTCGACAGCGCGACCGCTGCGGACGCGCTGACCCGCCTGATTTCGTCGGCCGGCGGCAAGGTGATCCGCGGCAGCGATCCGGTCGCTCTGCTCAAGGCCGTCAAGAACGACACCGAAATCGCCGGCACGAAGGCCGCGCATCGGCGCGATGCGATCGCACTGGCACGGTTTCTCGCCTGGGTCGACCGCGAGGCGCCCGCAGGCAGCCTGACTGAAATCGACGCCGTCGAGGCGCTGGAAACCTTCCGCCGCGACACCGGCGCACTGAAGGACGTTTCGTTTCCGACCATTTCGGGCACCGGGCCGAATGGCGCCATCGTGCATTACCGCGTCACCCGCAAGAGCAACCGCCGCATCGCGCGCGGCGATCTGCTGCTGATCGATTCCGGCGCGCAATATGAAGACGGCACCACCGACGTCACCCGCACCATTGCGATCGGCGAGCCGACGCAAGAAATGCGCGATCGCTTCACCCGCGTGCTGCGCGGCCACATCGCGATCTCGCGTGCGCTGTTTCCGGATGGCACGACAGGTGCGCAGCTCGATACGCTGGCGCGGCAATATCTTTGGCAGGCCGGCGTCGATTTCGAGCATGGCACCGGCCACGGCGTCGGCAGTTACCTCTCGGTGCACGAGGGACCTGCGCGGATTTCCAAGCTCGGCACCACGCCCCTCAAGCGCGGCATGATCCTCTCCAACGAGCCGGGTTACTACAAGACCGACGCCTTCGGCATCCGCATCGAGAACCTCGAACTCGTCGTCGCCGCCGACGTCGCAGGCGCCGAGAAGCCGGTTAACGCTTTCGAAACCCTGACGCTCGCGCCGATCGATCGTCGCTTGGTCGACCTCAACATGCTCGCGAGCGACGAATTGAGCTGGCTCAACGAATACCACGAGCGGGTGCGCCACGCCGTGCGCGGCCATGTCGACGAGGCGACGAAAGCCTGGCTCGACGGGGCTACCGCGCCGCTGTCGCTGTAGGTGCAGCTGCCGCCTTTCTCGCCATGCCTGAATAACAGGTCCGATTGCGCGCAACGCATCCCGGAAAACGAGTAGCGGCATTCCGAAACACCGCATTTGCGCTTCGCCGAATGCGGCTAAAGTCCGACTCAACAAGATCACTCCAACAAAGCAGAGGACGCATACCGGACCGCTTTGCGGTCTGATCGCGACTGCGGAAACTGGACCCTCATGCACGGCGTCGTCGGCAGATCGGCCGCACTGACCGACAGCGAAAGCTCCGCGAAGACGCGGATCATGCTGTTGCTTCTGGTCGCCATGACCGGCGTGGCGCCGATCTCGCTCTACATGCTGGTGCCGGCGCTGCCGGTACTTGCGAAGACGTTCGATAGCAACGTCTCCATCGCGCAGATGACGGTGTCGCTCTACATGGTCGGCATCGCCTGCTCGCAGATCCTGATGGGGCCGCTGTCCGATCGCTTCGGACGGCGGCCGGTCTTGCTCGCGGGTCTCGGCCTGATGGTGGTGGCAAGCGCGGCGTGCAGTTTCGCCGAGACGCTGCCGCAACTGATCGCCGCGCGTTTCTTCCAGGCGTTCGGCGGCGCCAGTGGCATGGTGATAAGCCGTGCCATCATCCGCGACCTCTATAGCCGCGAACGTATCTCCTCGATGATCTCACTCGTGATCGGCGTCATGATGATCGCGCAGATGCTGAGCCCCTTGGCCGGTGGTCTGATCGAGAACTCATTCGGCTGGCGCGCCATCTTCTACGCCACTACGGCGATGTCACTGGTTGTGGCCGCCGCCATTGCGCTGGCGCTGCCGGAGACCCGCCGCGAAAGGCTCGCCAGCGCGAGCTTCCGCCGCGATGTCGGCGGTCTTCTAACCAGCCGCGCCTTCATCGGCTATATGCTGTGCCAGGTGCTGGCCTCGCAGATCATCTTCACCTTCGCAGGCGGCGCCCCCTATATCGTCATTACGCATATGGGGCGCACCGGCGCTGAATATGGCGCGTGGTTTGCTCTTATCGGCTTCGCCTACCTGGTCGGCAATCTCTTTTGTGTGCGCTTTGCGCCGCGCCATTCTCTGGAGCGGCTGATCTGGTTCGGGCTCGCGCTGCAACTCGCCGGCAGCCTGCTCAACCTCGTCTGCGGCCTCACCGGCATCAACCAGGCGCCGGCGTGGCTGTTCGGCACCCAGATGATCGTGATGTTCGCCAATGCCTTCGTGATGTCGAACTCGGCGGCCGGGGCCATCAGCGTGCGGCCCGAGGCCGCCGGTACCGCCTCGGGCGCGATGGGATTCTTGCAGATGGGGCTGGGATCGTTCCTGTCGCAGTTCGGCGCTTATCTCGGTGGCCACTTCACCACGCCCGCCCCGCTCAACGCCGCGGTGTTCGCGCTTTCGCTCGCTTGCGCCTCGACCATGGTCTTCATCATTCCCCGGCGCAATGTGGTGGTGAGCGAGGAACTGATCGAACAGGCGGAAGAAGAGAGCGGGATCGTGTGAGGCCAGAGAATGCCCCGCTCCTGGTCATACCCCGCGAAAGCGGGGTATCCAGTACACCGAGCCCTCTCGATAACAAATCGATGTCTCTGGAATACTGGATCATCCGCTTTCGCGGATGATGACGACGGAAGTTGCGGATGCGGTGCTACTCTCCGACCATCTTCAGCCACTCGTCTTCCGTCAAAACCGTGACGCCGTGCTTTGTCGCCTCTGCAAGCTTTGAGCCCGCGCCGGGACCCGCGACGACATAATCCGTTTTCTTTGACACCGAGCCCGCCGCCTTGGCCCCGAGGCGCTCGGCCATCGCCTTGGCCTCGTCGCGCGTCATCTTCTCCAGCGACCCCGTGAACACCACCGTCTTGCCGGCAACGATCGAATTGCTCTTCGGCTTTTCGGCATCGAGGATATCGACCTCGCGCGTCAGCCGCTCGACAATCCCGCGGTTATGGCTTTCGCCGAAATAGGCCTTGATGCTGGCGATCACGGTGTCGCCGATCTGGTCGAGCGCATCCATTTCGGCGATGGCTTCCTCGTCGTCCCTGGTGACCTTCATGCAGGCGTCGTGGAAGGCATCCCAGGAGCCATAACCGCGCGCCAGCGCCAGCGCCGTGGTCTCGCCGACATGGCGCATGCCGAGCGCATAGATGAAGCGCTCCAGCGAAATCGTGCGCCGGCCTTCGATGGCCGCGAACAGATTGCGCACGGAGGTTTCGCCATAACCCTCGATCTCCTCGAGCTTGAGTTTGGCGTTGCGCTTCTGCAGCGTGAAGATGTCGGCCGGCTCGCGAACCCATTCCTCGTCGAAGAAATATTGCAATTGCTTCTCGCCGAGACCATCGATGTCGAAGGCACGCCGCGACACGAACAGCTTCAGATGCTCGATCTTCTGGTAGGGGCAGGCGAACTCGCCGCTGCAACGCGCACGCGAGCCTTCCTCGCCGGTTGCGGTTTCCTCGCGCACCACGTCGGTATGCAGCGGACACGGGCATTTTTTCGGAAAGTGAAAAACCCTGGCATCCTTCGGGCGTTTGTCGATGACGACATCGACAACTTGCGGGATCACGTCGCCGGCGCGCTGGATCACGACGGTGTCGCCGATCCGGATATCGCGGCCCTCGCGCAGTTCCTCGCCCTTGTTGCCGATGCCCCGGATGTAGTCCTCGTTGTGCAGCGTGACGTTCTGCACGATGACGCCGCCGACGCCGACCGGCTCCAGCTTGCCGACCGGCGTGAACGAACCGGTGCGCCCGACCTGGATCTCGATATCGCGCAGGATCGTCGTGGCGCGCTCGGCCGGAAATTTGTGCGCAATGCCCCAGCGCGGGGTGCGCGAGACGAAGCCGAGGCGTTCCTGCCAGTCGAGGCGATCGACCTTGTAGACCACGCCGTCGATGTCGTAGTCGAGTTTGGCGCGCTGTTCCTCGATCTTGCGATGAAACGCGATCAGTTCCTCGACCGAGTGGCAGAGCTTTGTCAGCGGATTGGTCTTGAAGCCGCAGTGTTCGAACCAGGCGATCATGCCGGACTGCGTGTCTTCCGGCATGTCACTCATCTCGCCCCAGGCATAGGCAAAGAAGCCGAGCGGGCGCGAGGCAGTGATCGTGGGGTCTTTCTGACGCAGCGAGCCGGCGGCCGAGTTGCGCGGATTGGCGAACGGCGCTTCCCCGGCCTCAACCTGCTTCTTGTTGAGAACCAGAAACGCCTTCTTGGTCATGTAGACCTCGCCGCGCACCTCGCAGATTTGCGGGAACTTGCGTCCCTTCAGCTTCTTCGGCACGTCGTCGAGCGTACGGATGTTGGCGGTGACGTCCTCGCCTTCCGCCCCGTCGCCGCGCGTCGCAGCGGTGACGAGTTCGCCATCCTCGTAGCGCAGCGACATCGAGAGCCCGTCGATCTTTGGCTCGGCGGAAAAATCGATGCGCTCGTCCTCGGATAGCTTCAGGAAGCGGCGGATTCGGCCAACGAAATCGACCACATCCTCCTCGGCAAAGGCGTTGTCGAGCGAGAGCATCGGCACCGCATGACGCACCTTGCTAAACCTGCCGGAAGGCGCGGCGCCGACCTTCTGCGATGGCGATTCCGCGCTGACCAGTTCCGGAAAGCGTTTTTCGATCGCGTTGAAGCGCTGGCGCAGCGCGTCGTATTCGGCGTCGGTGACTTTGGGGGCGTCGTCCTGGTAATACGCCGTGTCATGCCCTTCGATCTCAAGCGCCAGCCGCATGTGCTCGACCTTGGCCTGCGCCTTGGTGAGGTCGGCGACCTCGGTGAGCTTTTTGGGTTTTGCCTTGGTTGCCATGGCAGGAAATGTACTACGCCGTCGCCGCCTTGAGCAGCCGCTCGGCGGCGGCGCGGGCCTCCGCGGTGATTTCGGCGCCGGCGAGCATGCGGGCGATTTCCTCGCGGCGGTGATCGGCCGCCAGCGCATTGACGCGGGTGGCGACGCGCTTGCCCTTGTCGAGCGCATCCTTGGAGATCAAGAGATGCTGGTCCGCGCGCGCGGCGACCTGCGGCGCATGCGTCACCGCCATCACCTGCACCTTGGAGGCGAGCCGCGCCAGCCGCGCGCCGATCGCATCCGCGACCGCGCCACCGACCCCGGTGTCGATTTCGTCGAACACCAGCGTTGGCGCGGAGCCGCGGTCGGACAGCACGACCTTGAGCGCCAGAAGAAAGCGCGACAGCTCGCCGCCGGAGGCGACTTTCATCAGTGGCCCGGGCCGGGTGCCCGGATTGGTCTGTACCCAGAACTCGACGCGGTCATAGCCTTGCGGACCGGGCGACGCCGGATCGGAGTCCACCTGCGTGGTGAATTTCGCGCGCTCGAGTTTTAGCGGCGCAAGCTCGGCGTTGACGGCCTTGTTGAGCTTTTCCGCCGACTTGACCCGCGCTGCGGAGAGTTTGGCGGCCGCGGCCACATAGCGCTTGTCGGCGGCATCGGCCGCCTCTTCCAGCTTCTTCAACTGATCGGCGCCGGCATCGATCAGCGCGACATCGGCGGCATATTTGGTGGCAAGCGCGGCGAGCCCGTCGACCGGGGTCGAATATTTGCGGGAAGCCGCGCGCAAGGCGAACAACCGCTCTTCGATGCGCTCGAGCTCGGCCGGATCAAAATCCGCAGCAGCCAGCGCTCTCGACAGATGCTGATCGGCCTCCTCTAACGCGTTGATCGCGATATCGATCGCCTTCACCGCGGGCTCGACCAAAGCCGGTGAATTCGCCGCGCGCCGTTCGAGCCGGCGCACCGCGGCCGACAGCGCAGCCACCGGCGAGTGATTGCCGGAGACCGCTTCCTGCGCCTCGCGCAGGTCGGAGGCGATCTTCTCGCCCTGCATCATCGTGGTGCGGCGGGAGGCCAAAGCCGTTTCCTCGCCGTCCTTTGGCGCGAGCTGCTTCAATTCGTCGGAAGCGTGCCGCAGATAATCTGCCTCCCGCGCAGCCCGCTCCATGCCAGCGCGGTGCTCGTCGAGCAGGCGGTTGGCCTCGCGCCGCGCCTCCCAGAGCTTCTCCAGCGCGGCGACGTCTTTTTCGAGCCCGGAAAACGCATCGAGCAGGCGGCGGTGGGTCGAGGCATCGACCAGCGCGCGTTCATCATGCTGGCCGTGGATCTCGACCAGCGCCGAGCCCAGCGCTTTCAGGGTCTGCACGCTGATCGCCTGATCGTTGATGAAGGCGCGGGTGCGGCCATCGGCCAGTTGCACGCGGCGCAGGATCATCTCTCCGGTGTCGTCCAGGCCGTTGTCGGCGAGGATAGCCGCGGCCGGATGGCCCTTCGGCACATCGAATACGGCCGTGACCTGGCCCTGCTCGGCGCCGTTACGCACCAGGGTGGCATCGCCGCGGCCGCCGAGCGCCAGCGCAAAGGCATCCAGCAAAATGGATTTGCCCGCGCCGGTCTCGCCGGTCAAAACCGCGAGCCCTCGGGAAAACTCGATATCGAGCCGTTCGATCAGGACGATGTCACGGATCGACAGACGCGCCAGCATGAGAGGATAAATCCCAGATCAGGTTCCAATTAGAGGAATCAAACCCGATTCCATGCCTGATTGGAATCAGATCCTAGCCGAGACCGAGCTTCTTGAAGGCCTTGGAAATATAGGAGCCCGTGTTCTCGGTCGGCTCGTAGCCGCCGCCTTTTACTAGATTATAGGCGTCCTTGTACCAGGGACTGTCGGGAAAATTGTGCCCGAGCACGGCGGCCGCGGTCTGAGCCTCGCCGACGATGCCGACCGCCATATAGGCTTCGGTTAGCCGCGCCAGCGCTTCCTCGACGTGGCGCGTGGTCTGGTACTGCGTCACCACGGTCTTGAATCGGTTGATGGCGCCGATGTAGTTGCGCTTCTGCAATAATTGGCGGCCCACATTCATCTCGCGACCCGCAAGCTGGTCGCGCGCGGCCTCCAGCTTGGCCTTGGCGCTGACGGCATATTCCGACGTCGGATATTTTCGTACGACTTCTTCCAGCGCCGCGATCGCCTTTTCGGTCCGGGTCTGGTCGCGGCTGACGTCGGTGATCTGGTCGTAATGCGACGCGGCAATCAGGTATTGCGCATAGGCCGCGTCCGCGCTTCCCGGATGCAGCGTGACGTAGCGGGTCGCAGCCCCGATGCAGCTGTCATAATCGTTCGCCTGATAATAGGCGTAGGCCGACATCAGCAGCGATTTGCGCGCCAGGTCCGAATAGGGATGCTGACGGTCCACTTCCTCGAACTTCTTCGCGCCGCCCTTGGCGTCGCGCTTCTCGTTCGTCAGGAACAGGCCTTCGTTGTAGAGCTGTTCGGCGGGCTGCTCGACGAAGGTGTCGTCCTTCTGGGTGACCTTGTCCCAGAGCTCGGTGGCCGAGCTGCACGCGCTCAACATGGTCGCGGCCACGACAAGGCCGGCGGCGACACGCAGGCGTCGCACAACGTCTTGCCGCGCGAGAGCCACGAGACTCCAACGATTCGAAAGTCGCAGAGTGAGCGCCATACGGTTTATCGACATCGAGTTCAGGCCTGACGCCTTTCATGCGCAGGGGGCGCAGCATAATGGGGACCGGCGCAATCGTCGCCCCGGCCCCTGTTTATCTAAAACAAGCCCCTTAACCAACCGGATACGTAGGCATTTCGCCCGGATTAAGGCGGATGGCTATCGGCAAAAACACGGTCCATTGGCGTGGATAGCGCAAAATCACGCGGATAATGAGACGGCGGGCAAGAAAGGGACGTTTCAGGAAACGTCCGGACCGTAGGCGGGAGCGACCAGACCGCCGACCATGCCGCGGCCGACCTCGGCGGGAGCGCGCGTGCGGCGGCCGGCTTCGGCCTCGACCACCCGCCAGGCCGAGCGGTCGGCCAAGAGCGCGGTCAGAACCGCATGATTGAGCTTGTGACCGCCGCGCACCGAGCGGTAGGTGCCAAGCAGCGGCAGGCCCGCCAGCGCGAGATCACCGATCACGTCCAGGACCTTGTGACGGACGCATTCGTCGCTGTAACGGAGGCCTTCGGTGTTGAGCAGGCGGGTGTCGTCGAACACCACCGAATTCTCGAAGGAGGCGCCGAGCGCAAAACCGGCGCTCCAGAGGCGGGCAACGTCGTTGACGCAGCCGAAGGTGCGGGCGCGGGAGATATCGCGGCGGAAGCGCTCCGCACTGAGATCGAGGATGTAGCTTTGCCGGCCGATCACGGGATTGGCGAAATCGATTTCCACTTCCGCGCGGAAACCGGAATTGTTCGGGCGCAGCTCACCGAAGGAATCGCCGATTGCGACCTGCACCGGCTTGGTGACCTGGATGAAACGGCGTGCCGCCGACTGGCTGACGATGCCGGCCTGCTCGATCGCGGCCACAAAAGCGGCGGCGCTGCCGTCCATGATCGGCACTTCGGGGCCGTCGACTTCGATGGTGGCGTTATCCACACCCATGCCGCGCAATGCGGCCAGCACGTGCTCTGCGGTGGAGACGAGCGGGCCCTGCTGGCGGTCGCCAAGGACGGTGGCAAATTCGGTGGCGATGACGGATTCAGCGACAGCGCGAACTTCACGGTCGCCGCCATCAGGACTGGTGCGGACAAAAACAAAACCCGCATCCACGGATGCAGGTCCGATTGTGAGATTGACCGGTAGTCCGGAATGGACGCCGACACCTGTCACGGTAGCTTGCGAACGCAGCGTTGTCTGCCGGCCGAATTTCATACAGAAGTGCCCACACTGACTTACCGTGAGACCAGACCAGCTACCCCTATTTGTCGCCGGTCCGACTCAGTGGTTCCCCAAGTCGCGGTCAGAATAGTCATTGCCTTATTGCACGCCAACTCACGCTTTTTTACCGATTGTTACCCTATCTCTGCCGCATTCGCGCCAAGGCCTGACCCAAATCCGGCACCGAAAGCAACCTTCAAACGGCTGTCATCGGAACTTTAGCAGACAAATATAACATTTTATTTTCAATGGCTTGGATCGAAACACAGCCTCAAGCGGGCCGCAAAACGAAAGAGGCCCCGGCGGTCAGACCGGGGCCTCTTGGCATCGTCAAGATTGTAACAAGTTTCAGCTGCCCTGCCGGCGCAGGAAAGCTGGGATATCAAGATGGTCATCGCCCTGTGGCGCGGGGGCCACAGGCGCCTGGCGGCCGTGGATGTCCAACCCCTGCGGGACCTGGCGCGGCGCATACTCTGATACCGGCCCATGATTCCCCATTTGCTGAGAAACCGTGCGCTGCGGCTTGCGGTCGGGGAGCGGCGGCATGGCCGGCATGGCCGGTCCTGCGGCGCGCGCGGCAATCGGCGGCTCGCTTTCCTCGTCGCGGCGGCCAAGGCCGACATTGGCCAGACGCTGCAACAGCGACATCTTGGCCTTCTGCGGATGGTCGTCCTCGATTTCCCCGCGGGCCTGACGGATTTCGTTCTGGGCCGGCATCGGCAGGTCCTCGAACTTCGGCATCCGCGGCGCACGGGCTGGCGGCCGCTCGGCCGCCTGCGGAATGAAGTTTTCCGGCGGGGCGGCTTCGGCAGCGGGCGCGGACGCTACTTCCGGATCGGGAAACAGGGTCGGCTTCTGCGCGATCGGGCGAACGGTGACGTCGCCATAAGCCGCCGGCTGCAACGGCGCGGCGTGCGCCTGCGGCGCGTCGGTCGACACGGCAGCGGCGATCGCCGCGAGCGCGGCGCGCTCGACGGTCGGGCGCGGCGGCGTCAAGGGCGCAGGCTGGGCGCTGTTCGAGCTTTCGAACTTGTGGGCGCGTTCGGCCAGCCGCGCATTGTCGGCGCGGAGCCGGGCGGTCAGTTCGGCCAGACGCGAATCCGGTCCTGACGAAGCCGCGGGCGCGATCGGGGTGGCGACAGACGGCGGCGAGACCCCGGCGTTGCGGGAGATCAGCGCCTGTTCGATGCCGGTGGCGACCACCGAGACGCGGATGACGCCGTCGAGCGCTTCGTCGAAAGTGGCGCCGACGATGATGTTGGCATCCTGATCGACCTCTTCGCGAATCCGCGTGGCGGCTTCGTCGACCTCGAACAGCGTCAGGTCCTTGCCGCCGGTGATCGAGATCAGAAGACCGCGCGCGCCCTTCATCGAGGAGTCGTCGATCAGGGGGTTGGCGATCGCGGCTTCGGCGGCGGTCAGCGCGCGCTTCTCGCCGGTGGCCTCGCCGGTGCCCATCATCGCCTTGCCCATCTCCCGCATCACCGCGCGGACGTCGGCGAAGTCGAGATTGATCAGGCCTTCCTTGACCATCAGGTCGGTGATGCAGGCGACGCCCGAATAGAGCACCTGGTCGGCCATCGCGAAGGCGTCGGCGAAGGTGGTCTTTTCGTTGGCGACCCGGAACAAGTTCTGGTTCGGGATGATCAGGAGCGTGTCGACCACCTTGTGAAGCTCGGTGATGCCGGCTTCGGCCGTGCGCATGCGCCGCTGGCCTTCGAAGTGGAACGGCTTGGTGACGACGCCGACGGTGAGGATGCCGAGGTCGCGCGCGATCTTGGCGATGACGGGGGCAGCACCCGTGCCGGTGCCGCCGCCCATGCCGGCGGTGACGAACACCATGTTGACGCCGGAGATGTGATCGCGGATCTCGTCGAGGACTTCTTGCGCCGCGGCTGCGCCAACATCGGGCTGCGAACCGGCGCCCAGGCCCTGTGTGACCTGCGTGCCCATCTGGATGATGCGCTGCGCCTTCGACATCGTGAGCGCCTGCGCGTCCGTGTTGGCGACGACGAAGTCGACCCCCTGCAAGCCCGCCGTGATCATGTTGTTGACGGCGTTGCCGCCGGCGCCACCGACGCCGAAGACGGTGATCCGGGGCTTCAGCTCATGAATGTCAGGAGGAGTAATATTGAGTGCCATGTTTGCCTCTCGGGTCACGCGCGCGTGGTTTCGCCCCGGCATTGAGCCGCGGGTGTTGGTGAAATTTCGGATTTGCGAAAAAGATTCATCAGAAGCCCTCACGAAGCCATCGTCCGACTTTTCCAAAATAGCCGTCGGTCCCTGTCCGGAGCTGCCGCGTGTACCGCGGTTCGACATGTTCGAGATGAGCGTATTGCGGATAGACCAGGAGGCCGGCCGGCACCGCGAAGGAGGCGCCCTTGGCCTCGTTGGGAAGGCGGCTGAAGCCGAGCGGGCGGCCGATTCGTACCGGGCGGTTGAGGATTCGGGTGGCAAGTTCCAGCGTTCCGGTGAGCTGACAGGCGCCACCGCTCAGGACGACACGGGCTTTGGGCTCCGCCGCAAAGGGAGAATCCGCAAGCCGGTCCCTGACCATCTCAAAAATCTCCTCGGCACGGTGCCGGACGATGTTTGCAATCGTGGCGCGTGACACGACCTGCGGAACATCCAGCTCGTCGTCGCCGGTAGACGGCACGGACATCAGCTCGTGTGCGTCAGACCCGCCGGTCAGCACAGTGCCATATAACGTCTTGATTCGCTCGGCATCCGCAATGCATGCGGAGACCCCTCGCGCAAGATCCATGGTGATGTGGTGGCCGCCCAGCGCAAACCCGGATGTGTGGACGAGCCGCCCCCCCGAATAGGTCGCAATCGTGGTGGTCCCCGCCCCCATTTCGACCACAGCGGCGCCAAGATCGGCCTCGTCGTCGGTCAGGATCGCCAGGCCCGCCACGTAGGGGCTCGCCGCCATCGCCTCGACGTTGAGATGGCAGCGCTCGACCACGAGCATCAGGTTTTTGACCACGGTCGTATCCGACGTGACCACGTTCATATCGACGCCGAACTGGCGGGCCATCATGCCCTTGGGATCGCGGACGCCCTTGACGCCGTCGATGGAGTATCCGGTCGGCAAGGCGTGCAGCGCAGTGCGGCCCTCGACGGTCGCATGGTGCATGCCGGCCGAGGTGATGCGCGCGACGTCGGCCGAGGTCACAGCGCCGCCCTTGATGTCGGCCGCAGCTTCAACCAGCTGGGCCTGCAACCGCCCGGCCGACACCGACAGCAATACCGATTCGACGCGAACCCTGGCCATGTCTTCCGCAAGCGCAACCGCTTGCCGGACCGCCTGCTCGCATTCGGCGAGATCGACCACCGCGCCGGCCTTGACGCCGCGCGAACGGATCTGGCCGTAGCCGATCAATTCGACCGCATGGGTGCGTCCGCGCAGGGATTCATGCGGCGCGCTCGGCTTCAGCCGCGCGATCAGGCAGGCGATCTTGTGGGTACCGATATCGAGCGAGGCCACCAGCGCGGTGCGCTTCTGCGGCATCTGTCGCGTCTTCGGCGCCTGTTTGCGATCGAGGCCCGTCATGCGTCGCCGACCTTCTTCTTCGGATCTTTCTTCTTGAGCGCTTCTTCGCGCGCCTTGGCCGCATCGTCGGACAGTTGCACGACGAGCCGGTCGGGCTGCCGCAGGTCGATCGCGACGATGTCCTTGGCGAACAGATGCTCGTTCTTGTCGAGATTGCTCAAGGTTGCGAGCGCGTTACTAACGTCGTTTTCCGGCAGGCGAATGTCGAGACCGTCGTTGAGGCGCAGGTTCCAGCGGCGTTCGCCGACCAGAACCGCGGCCTTGGTCACATCATTGATCTGCGGATAACGGGCGAGCAGCGCCAGGAAGTCGCGGGCACGGGTCTCGGCGCCCTTGCCGACCACGAGAGGCAATTTCACGAAACGCGGCGAGACATACCGCTCCAGCACCGCGCCATCTTCGGAAATCACCGACAGCTGGCCGTTGCGTTGCCAGAGCGCGAACGGCGCCCGTTCGACGATATCGATGCGCAACTGGCCGGGATAGAGTTTCAGCACCGTGGCTTCGCTAATCCAGGGATCGGCTTTCAGCTTCTCGCGCACCGAGGAGGCATCGAGGAACAGCAGCGAAGAGCGGCCGTTGACGCCGCCGATGGTGAGAATTTCGTCCTGCGTCAGCTGCTTGCGGCCGTTGATGGCGACCGAGGTGATGCGGAAACCGGCCGAGTTGGCGATCGCGTTGCGCGCCTCGCTCAAGGTCGCGAGGAACGCTTCGAGATGGCCGCCCTTGACGACGCCAAGACCTGTGCTCGCGATCAGCAACAGCAGCGTCGCGGCGAGACCACTGCGGCGCGGCAGGCGATTTTCCATGAATGCAATCAGGCCGGACGGCTGATCGTTGCGACGGCGCACTTTGGCGGGAGAGGCGGCAAAAGGCAGCCACGCGCGCAAGGCGGCGGCGACGCCAGCGAGGGCGTCCATCAGATCCGTCTGTTGCCTCGGCGATCTCGGCGACCGGGCGAGACGTCCTCCACCATTCATTACTCGAGCTCGCAAACCGTTGAAGCCCGCAACCATTGCGGAGCGGGCGCATCTGACGGCTCGGCCGTGCCGGGCTTTGAGCGTTGGGTCTTGCCCCCCAAGACAAGTTCCCGTCCCCACGCGTGCTGTACGCGAACAGCGCGCCCCGGCGGCCAAGCGCATATGCGCCGCCGGCGTTAACCTTCGGACTTCCTGGTAAACAAAAGGTAAATTCGGCCCGCTGAGGCCTCGATTTCGCGTGTTTTGATAAGGCTTTGGTAAGTAACGTTAGGATTTCCGTAACGCTTGAACCGGTTCCCCTGGCCGAGGGAGGGAAATCAGGCCCGATCTGCTTTCGCGTGTACTTGCCACCCAATACAATCGAACGAAGAACATGTCGGTCGAATTGGCTGGTTTTCATGAATCCCGAACCCCGTCGCTTTCTCCTCCAGGCCCTTGATCCCGATCACGGAAGTCCGGTGCTAGAGGCTCAGTTCTTCGTCAATGAGGTCGAGGATCTTCGAGCCCTGCTCGCGGATACGAGTGACGATCCGACGCTTGAGCGCGGCTACTTCCTCGATACGACCGAACTCGCGGCGATCAACGAACGCTTTGGCACTGCATTTGACCCTGAAGGGCGCGAGGTCTTGCTGGCTTCATGGCATTCGATCCGCGACGTCCCCTACCTGATCCACGGCGGCTACGAGTTGCCATTGCTACTCGAAGGCAGGAAGCAGTTGGCTCGGTTCAGCGAGGAGTATCCGCCGGAACGCCATTGGAACGAGGAGAAGTTTGATCGGTACGTAGCCGAGGGCGCGCTTCACAAGGAAGTGGTGGTCGAGCCGTTTGAGGAGCCCATCCATCTCAAACATGGCAAAGTCGCTGAGGGCCTTCGCACCGTTTACTACACCCGCATTGGTGAGGAGTGGCGCGTGCCCGCGTGGAAACTGATCAAGGATGCGGTGGCAAAATCCAAATGGAGCGAGGATTTCGAGCGCATGGAAGGCATGCTGTTCGGATACGAGGAATGGCAGAATGATTGGTGGATCGAGGAATTCCGCAGGCGCCGCCGCCGATTTGGCTGCCTGCCGGTCTATTGGGCCGTCAACGCCAAGGAGTTGGCGTGGATCGAGATGACTGGATATCGCGCGCTTCCACCTACGGAAAACTCCACCGTTACAGTTAGCCTGCTTTTCGAGCCACCAGATGACGATGCGACGCGGCGCTTGATCGAACACAGCGATGCGGTCGCTCTCGTGCATGTTAATGTAGGCAGTTTGCCGTTCCTCGCTCTCGTGGAAGGGCAGACCGGGCCGGACTATGCCATCCCAGCGGGGCTCATCAAGGACTTGAATCGAAACATCGTAGGCGAAGTCGAGATTATCGCACGCCGTGAGGCCCAAGGAACTTGGAGTTATAATCGCGCACTCGATCCACCTGATGAAACCGTGGCGGTCGGTTGAACTATCTCCCTGCCCGCCGTTCGGCGATCGCGATCTGACCTCTAAGGAAATCGGCGAATTCGATGCCTTGGGCCTTCAAGGCCTTGGGGTAAAGCGAGGCCTTGGTCAGTCCCGGCAGGGTGTTGGTCTCGAGATAGACCGGCCCCTTGTCCGAAACGATGAAGTCGGTGCGCGAGTAACCCGTGCACGACAGGGCCAGGTGCGCCCGCAGCGCCATGTCCATGATTTTCGTACTGATTTCCGGCGCGAAGCGGCCCGGACAGATCTCTTGCGTGGCGCTGGCGAGATATTTCGCCCGGTAGTCGAAGCCCTCCCCTCCCTCGGCCGGAATGATCTCGATCGGCGGCAGCGCGATCACCGAACCGTCCGCCTGCTCCAGCACGCCGCAGGTCGATTCGGTGCCGGCGATGAACGGCTCGATAACGTATTCCTCGGATTTCGCGGCGTTGCGAACCGCGACGATATCCTGCTTCGAATTGACGAAGATAAGCCCGTAACTCGAGCCGTCGCGCGCCGGTTTGGCGATCAGCCTGCCATGTTCGGCAAAGGCCGCCTCGATATCGTCCAACGCAATGCCGTCGCACGATGTAACGCCCGCGATCGCCGCAAAGCGCTTGGCCGCGACCTTGTCGAAAGCGAGATTGGACGAGGCCGAGCCCGAACCGGTAAAGGCGATGCCACGCATCTCGCAGATCGCCTGCAATTCGCCGTTCTCGGCGCGGCCACCGTGCAGAGCGAGCACCAAGAGTCGGTCCTCGGCCTTGGCGCGGTCCATCGCCTGCTCGATCGATCCCCCGACGCTCGCGCCATCCGCCGTGAACGGATCCTCGAACGGGCGCGCATGGGCGAGCAGCGCCTTGCCGCCGGCCGCGTGCACGGAATCGTCGGCATCCCAGAACCACAGATCCGCGTCGGGCAGCGTGGTGTGCAGCGCCTGCGCCGATGCCACCGACACCAGCCGCTCCTTGTTCGTGCCGCCGAAGAGAATGGTGATCCGCATCAGTTGATTCCGTCGATTCGATTCACGCCGTTAATGCGCCATGACACTTAAGCCAAAATCCCGATCCGCTTGATTTCCCATTGTAACTCGATTCCGGAATTTTCCTTCACGCGCGTGCGAACCGTTTCGCCCAGCGTCTCTATGTCGGCGGCCGTGGCCTCACCGGTGTTGATCAGGAAGTTGCAGTGCATTTCCGAAACCTGCGCGCCGCCGACGCGCAGACCTCGGCAGCCGGCCGCGTCGACCAGCTTCCAGGCGCTGTTTCCGGGCGGATTCTTGAAGGTCGAGCCTCCGGTCTTCTCGCGGATCGGCTGCGCCGCCTCGCGATGGGCCTGCACCTCGTTCATCCGCGCGCGGATCGCCTCGACTGAGGCCGGTTTGCCCTGAAAGCGGGCCGAAGTGAAAATGATCGATGGATCGACGCCGGAGTTGCGGTAGACGAATTTCATCTCTGCATTGGTAAAGACGTGCTTGCGGCCATCGCGACTGATGCCGGACGCCTCGATCAGCACATCCTTGGTCTCCGCGCCGTTGGCGCCGGCATTCATGCGGAGCGCGCCGCCGATGGTGCCGGGAATGCCGAAGAAGAATTCCAGCCCGGCGAGGTTTGCGGATGCTGCCGTCTCCGCCACGCGCTTGTCGAGCGCCGCCGCGCCGGCCGTGACGACAACGTCTTGCGTAGAGGTCTCGCCGAAACCGCGCGGAGCCAGACGAACGACAACGCCCGGCAGACCGCCATCGCGTACGATCAGGTTCGAGCCGACGCCGACGACATGGACCGGCAGCTCAGTGGGAAGACGCGCGAGGAAATAAGCGAGATCGTTTTCATCCGCCGGCGTGAACAGGATTTGCGCCGGACCACCGACGCGAAACCAGGTCAGCTCCGCGAGCGACTGGTTCGCCGTCAGCCGCCCGCGTAATTCCGGCATCGCGGCTTTGAGGTCGGGCGTGAGGTCAGGGAAGGTCAATCGCGATCTCTCAACTTGTCATGGCCGGGCTTGCTATCTCCGTTCCCTCCACCTCTCCCCCACAAGGGGGGAGAGGGCAGAGCAGTGCGAGCGCCACAAGCCGTGCTCAACATCGAAATGCCTACCCCTGCGCCTTCAACTCGCCGGGCAGCGCGTAGGCCCATTGCGTGATGTTGCCCGCGCCGAGCAAGACGACGAGATCGCCACTACCGGCGAGTCCCTTGACGATACCAGCGAGCGCCGCCGCATTCGGTAACGGAATCACCTCGCGATGACCGTGGGCGCGCAGGCCGAGCACGAAATGATCGCGGTCGATGCCTTCGATCGGCGTCTCGCCGGCCGGATAGACGTCTGCCACGATCACGGTATCGGCATCGTTGAAACAGGTGCAGAACTCCTCGAACAGAGATTGCAGGCGGGTGAAGCGATGCGGCTGCACCACCGCGATCACCTTGCCGTTGGTCGACTCGCGCGCAGCCTTCAGCACGGCTGATATCTCGACCGGATGATGACCGTAGTCGTCGATGATAGTGACGCCGTTCCATTCGCCGGTCTTGGTGAAGCGCCGCTTGACGCCACCGAAGCCCGCCAGCGCTTTGCGGATCGCATCGTTGGAAAGCCCGAGCGCATGCGCCACCGCAATTGCCGCCGTCGCGTTCAGCGCATTGTGCCGTCCCGGCATCGGCAGCGTGACGTCATTTATCTCGTGCGCGGCACCGCCCTTGCGGTCGCGGATCACGACCTTGAACGCCGAGCCGCCGCCCATCGGCGAAAGGTCGACGAGCCGCACATCGGCCTGCGGGTTCTCGCCATAGGTGATGATGCGGCGGTCCTCGATCTTGCCGACGAGCGTCTGCACCACCGGATGGTCGATGCACATCACGGCAAAGCCGTAGAACGGCACGTTCTCGACGAAGTCGCGGAATGCGTCCTGGATCGCATCGAAGGTCTTGAAGTGATCGAGATGTTCGGGATCGATATTGGTGACGATCACGACGTCGGCCGGAAGCTTCAGGAATGTGCCGTCGCTCTCATCGGCTTCGACCACCATCCAGTCGCCGGCGCCGAGCCGCGCATTCGAACCATAGGCGTTGATGATGCCGCCATTGATCACGGTGGGATCGAGCCCGCCGGCATCGAGCAAGGTTGCAACCATGGTCGTCGTCGTGGTCTTGCCATGGGTGCCGGCAATGGCCACGCAACTCTTCAGCCGCATCAACTCGGCGAGCATTTCGGCGCGGCGCACCACGGGAATACGGCTGGCGCGCGCCGCCATCAATTCCGGATTGTCGCGCTTGATCGCGGTCGACACCACGACGACGTCGGCGCCATCGACGTTCTCCGCCTTGTGGCCGACGACGACCTTGACGCCCTTCTCGCGCAAACGAACGACATTGGCGCCTTCGGAGGCGTCGGAGCCCTGCACCGTGTAGCCGAGATTGCTCAAGACCTCGGCGATGCCGCTCATTCCGATACCGCCGATCCCGACAAAGTGGATGGGTCCAATCTCGCGCGGCAGTCTCATGATTTCCTCATCTTCGTCATGCCCGGGCTTGTCCCGGGCATCCACGCCTTGATTCACAAGCAACTTATGAAAGACGTAGATGGCCGGGACAAGCCCGGCCATGACGCCCGAGGACCAAAATTTCCCCGCGATCGCCTAAATCCCGGCGACTTTCACCACCAGATCGGCGAGCCGCTCGGCGGCATCGAGCCGGCCGGCGTTCCGGGCGGCTTTCGCCATGTTGGCCAGCTTTGCGGGATCGGCGGCAAGCGCCGAAATCTCGGATGCCAGCCGCTCCGGCGTGAACTCGCTTTGCGGAAGCCGCAGCGCGCCACCGGCTTCCGACAACACGCCGGCATTGGCGAACTGGTCCTGGTCGATCGCGCCGGGCAACGGCACCAGGATCGAGGGCCGGCCGATCGCGGCGAGTTCGGACACCGTGCCCGCGCCGGAACGCGAGATCACGAGATGATTGGCGGCGAGCCGCGCCGGCAGATCGGCAAAGAACGGCGCAAGCTCCGCGTTGATCTTGAGCCGGTCATAGACCGCGCGCACCCGCGTCATGTCCTCTTCGCGCACCTGCTGGGTCAACAGCAGCCGGCGCCACAGCGACGGATCTAGTTTCTCGATCGCGCCCGGCACGATATCGGCCATCACGCGCGCGCCCTGGCTGCCGCCGGTAATCAAGAGACGCATCGGACCGCCAACCTCTGGCGTTGCGTATTTCACGGCGGCTGCGGCAACGATCGCAGGCCGCATCGGCGTGCCGACAACCGTGGTCTTCGAAGCAAGTTGCGGATCGCGATCGAGCACGCCGGGCAGCGAGGTCGCGATCGCACTGACGTAGGCAGACAGGAAGCGATTGGCGCGGCCAAGCACCGCATTGGCGTCGTGAATGACGGAAGGAATGCGGAGCAACTTTGCTGCAAGAAGCGGCGGTAATGTCGGATAGCCGCCAAAGCCGACCACCGCGGCTGGCTTGAGTTTCCACAACAGATGCGTTGCAACGACCATACCGGCCGCAAGCGTGAAGGCTGTGCGTGCTAGCGACAACGGATTGCGGCTGCGTAAGGTCTCGCTCGGCACCACGTCGATGGTGTCGCGCGAGAACAGGCCCGAGTAACGCAGCGCGCGCGCATCGGTCGCGAGGCGAACACGCAGGCCGCGCCTCGTCAATTCCACGCCGAGCGCTTCGGCCGGAAACAGATGTCCGCCGGTGCCGCCGGCGGCAAGCAGGATGAGAGGGTTTTGCTCCATGGCCGCTTCTTTACTGCCAAAGCATGGATATGGCGAGGAGCGAAAGTCCTACGCGTAGCTTTGCGCGGCCGAGGCGTTCATCGATTCCTGCTCCGTGCGCGGCCGCTGCCGCGTCAGCGCCAGCATCATGCCGACGCCATAGGCCAGCGAGACCATCGAGGAACCGCCGTAGGAGATGAACGGTAGCGTCATGCCCTTGGCCGGAATCAGTTGCAGATTGACCGACATATTGATCGCGGCTTGGACGCCGAACAGGATGGCAAGGCCGGAAGCCGCGAAGCGCGCGAACATGTCCTCGCTGGAATAGGCGCGCGACAGCGCGCGGATCACGACGAACGCAAACAGCGCGAGCAGCACCAGGCACAGAATAATTCCAAATTCTTCTGCCGCGACCGCAAACACGAAGTCGGTGTGGCTGTCCGGCAGGCTGCGCTTGGCAGTGCCCTCGCCGGGCCCCAATCCGAACCAGCCGCCATTGCCGAAGGCCTCCATCGCGGTGTCGACCTGGAAGGTGTCGCCGGAGGCGGGATTCATGAAACGTTTGATGCGGCCTGCGACGTGCGGCACGAACAGATAGGCGGCGAACAGACCGGTGCCGGCGGCGCCCGCCAGCCCCGCCACCCAGATCATGCGCATGCCGGCGATGAAGAACAGCGAGCCCCATACCATCAGGATCAGCATGGTCTGACCGAAGTCGGGCTCCATCACCAGCAGCGAGACCAGCGTCAGCAGCAGCGTCATCGCCATCGAGGTTGCCGGCATTTCCGGCCGCTTGGTCGATTCCGCAAACAGCCACGCGGCCAGCACGACGAAAGCGGGTTTGGCGGATTCCGAGGCCTGGATGTTGACGCCGATCAAGGTGATCCAGCGCCGCGAACCCTTCACTTCCGGCCCGACCAGAAGCGTGATCACGATCAGTGCGATGCTGACGGCGAAGACGATCAGCGCGGTGCGCCTGATCTGCCGCGGCGACAGGAACGACACGCCGAGCAGCACGGTGAAGGACGGCAGCAGGAACATGACGTGGCGATTGAAGAAGTGGAAGGGATCGAGCCCGATCCGGGTCGCCACTTGCGGGCTCGCCGCCAGCGACAGGATGACCCCGCCCAGAATCAGCGCACCGATCGCCGCCAGTTGCAGGCGATCGACCGTCCACCACCAGTCGCTGAGGGGGTTTCGCTGTTCACGGGAGAGCATGGGCGTTCCCAAGGGAGAGAGATCGCCCATTGGTCGCCCATGATGGTTTCCAAGGGGTTAATGGAATCGAGATGTTTTGGCGCACTCGACCGTCATGCCCGGCCCGTGCCGGGCATCCACGTCTTGAGAGCGACGAAATAAGAAAGACGTGGATGGCCGGGATAAACCCGGCCATGACGAGGTTAGACCACCGGCTTCACGCCCGGCAGCGCCTGCACCAGGTCGCGAAACTTCGTCCCGCGGATTTCGAAGTTGCGGTACTGGTCGAACGAGGCGCAAGCCGGCGACAGAAGAACCACGGCTTCCTTTAATCCCGACGCCTGCGCATCGCGCGCGGCGTTCTCCACCGCGACATCAAGCGTCTGCGAAATCTCATGCGGCACGGTCGCACCCAGCGTGCCGGCGAATTCCGGCGCGGCCTCGCCAATCAGATAGGCCTTGCGGATGCGCGGGAAATATTCGGTGAGGCCGGTGATGCCGCCGGCCTTGGGTTTTCCGCCCGCGATCCAGAAGATATCGCCAAACGACGACAACGCATGCGCCGTGGCGTCCGCATTGGTGCCCTTGGAGTCGTTGACGAACAGCACGTGATCGCGGCGGCCGACCTGCTCCATCCGGTGCGCCAGCCCCGGAAAACTGCGCAAGCCTTTTTGCAGGACATCGCCGGCAACGCCCAACGCCAATGCGGCAGCCGAAGCGCAGGCCGCGTTCTGCGCATTGTGCAGACCGCGCAGCGAGCCGATGCCGCCGATTTTCGCGATCTCGCTGCGCGCGCCGCCGGATGCGCGCCAGATCGTCTCGTGATCGACAAAGAGACCGTCAGGCAGCGGGTTCTTCACGGAAATACGCACGACGCGCTTTCCCGCCTGCTCGATCCGGTCGGCGCTCGCGCGGCACCAGATGTCATCGACGCCGACGATGGCCGTGCCCTGCGATTGCACACCGGCGACGAGACGCTCCTTCACGGCGGCATAATGTTCGAGCGTGCCGTGACGGTCGATATGGTCTTCGCTGACATTGATGAGGATGCCGACGGCCGGATCGAGCGAGGGAGTCAGATCAATTTGATACGACGACATCTCGATCACATGCACGCGGCCCTTGCGCGGCGGCTCCAGCGACAGGATCGCGGTGCCGATATTGCCGCCCATCTGGGTGTCGTAACCGGCCACTTTCATCAGATGCGCCGTCAGCGCCGTCGTCGTCGATTTGCCGTTGGTGCCGGTGATCGCAACGAATGGCGCATCCGGCGCGTGACGCTGACGCTCGCGGCAGAACAATTCGATGTCGCCGATCACCTCGACGCCGGCCTGGCGCGCCATCAGCACGCTCCAGTGCGGCGCAGGATGAGTCAGCGGCGCGCCCGGCGTCAGGATCAATGCGGCAAGGCGCGACCAGTTGACCGTTCGCAAGTCCGCGGTGATGAAACCGGCTTTGGCCGCTTCCGCCAGCCGCTCGGCGCCATCGTCGCCGGCGACCACGTGGGCGCCGCCGGCTTTCAGCGCGTGACAGCTTGCGAGCCCCGAGCCGCCAAGGCCGAACACCGCGACCGTCTTGCCCGCAAAGGAGGTGACGGGGATCAAGTGATCACCGCAGCTTTAGTGTTGAGAGGCCGACGAGCGCCAGCATCACCGAGATGATCCAGAACCGGATCACGATCTGCGGCTCGGTCCAGCCCAATTGTTCGAAATGGTGATGGATCGGCGCCATCTTGAAGATGCGCTTGCCGGTGAGCTTGAACGACGTCACCTGCACGATCACCGAGACCGCTTCCAGCACGAACAGCCCCCCGATCACCGCGAGCACGATCTCGTGCTTCACCGCAACCGCGATCGAGCCGAGCATGCCGCCAAGCGCGAGCGAACCGGTGTCGCCCATGAAGATCGAGGCCGGCGGCGCGTTGAACCAGAGGAAGCCGAGGCCTGCGCCGAGCACCGCGCCGCAGATCACCGCGAGTTCGCCGGTGCCGGGCACGTAATTGATCTGAAGGTAGTCCGAGAACACCGCGTTGCCGGTGAGATAGGAGATCATGCCGAAGCTCGCGGCCGCGATCATCACCGGCACGATCGCAAGCCCGTCGAGCCCGTCGGTCAGGTTCACCGCATTGCCGGCGCCGACAATGATGAACGCACCGAACACCGCGAAGAACCAGCCGAGATTCAGCGCCACATCCTTGAAGAAGGGAATCACCAGCGAGGTCGAGAACGGTTCGCGTCCGAGCCGCACCAGCGCATAACAGGCGACCAGCGCAATGATCGTCTCGAGCAGCAGGCGGATGCGGCCGGCAAAGCCGCTATGGCTCTGCTTGGTGACCTTCAGGTAGTCGTCATAGAAGCCTATGAAGCCGAAGCCGAGCGTGACTGCGAGCACGATCCAGACATAAGGGTTGACCGGATTGGCCCAGAGCACGGTCGAGACCACGAGCCCCGACAGGATCATCAGCCCGCCCATGGTGGGCGTGCCCTTTTTGACGAGATGGGACTGCGGGCCGTCGGTGCGGATCGGCTGGCCTTTGCCCTGGCGGAGCCGCAAATGGTCGATGATCCAGGGCCCGAACAGAAAGACGAACAGCGCACCCGTCACCATCGCGCCGCCAGTGCGAAACGTGATGTAGCGAAACACGTTCAGAAGACTGTGCAGGAAGGCAAACGCCGGAACCGTGTTGGACAGTTCGATCAACCAGTAAAACATCTAGTGCCCACTTTCCGAAGTTCGTGATCCATCGCAGCGCCCACCTTCGCGAACTTCGGAAAGCCAATGGGCACTAGCAAACTCATTGATTCTAGTACCGCTTAATCGATCTGAAGTCCCTGATCGGGTTCGCCGCTTGCGCTGTAGGGACTTCAGATCGGCGGTACTAGTGGTCCGATTCTTGGTATCCCTGCTCAGCAGGCACTTTTACAAATGTTGGAATCAAAGGACCACTGGCAAATATCGAATTTTGGTTGGATTTGACATTCGCCAGCCTATACCGCGGCCTCGTCGAACGCCGCTTTGCCGGGAAAGCGCCTTTCGAGCGCGGCAACAATGGTCTTCGTCTTCGATCCGTTCGAGCCTTTGACCATCAGGACGTCGCCGGCCCGAACCGCAGCCAGAACCTGCGCTTCGAGGCCAGCCGCGCTATCGGCATAGCCGCCCCGTTTGCCGGTGGAAAGACTGTCCCAGAGGTTACGCATTAACGGGCCACAACAAAACACCAGGTCGATATGATCGGCCTTGATGGCGTCATTCAGGCCGGCATGCAATTTCGCGCTGGCCGGACCCAATTCGAGCATATCGCCCAAGACCGCGATCCGCCGGCCTTGCGGGCCGACCTTGGCGCGGCCAAGGACGCTGAGTGCCGCCGCCATCGACGCCGGGTTGGCGTTATAGCTCTCGTCGATCAGGGTGACTTCGCCACCGGGCACTTCGAGGATCTGGCGGACGCCCCGGCCGGCCGGCGGCACCAATTGCGACAACGACAGCGAGGCCAGTGCGAGGTCGGCGCCCGCCAGCGAGGCCGCCGACAGCACCGCCAGCGAATTCATCGCCATGTGACGGCCGGGCATGCCGAGCTTGTAGGTCACTTCATGCCCGAGAATTTCGGCATGCACCGCCGAGCAGGTCGCATGCAGCGACACATCGATCAGGCGGGCTTCGCACTTCTTGTCGGCGCCGAACGACACGATGCGCGCGATGCCGCAAGCCCTGGCGCGGCGGGAAAGCCGCGCGAATTGCGAATTGTCGCGGTTGAGCACCGCGGCCCCGCCGGGCTCGACGCCTTCGAAGATTTCCGCCTTGGCATCGGCAATCGCCTCGATGCCGGAGAAGAACTCCAGATGCACCGGCTCCACGGTCGTGATGATCGCCACGTGCGGCCGCACCATCTTGACGAGCGGGGCGATTTCACCGGCGTGATTCATCCCGATCTCGAACACGGCGAACCGCGCACCCGCCGGGCAGCGCGCCAGCGACAGCGGCACGCCCCAGTGATTGTTGAACGACGCGGCGGAGGCATGCGTCTGTCCCTGGCTTGCGAGCACGTGCAACAGCGCTTCCTTGGTCGAGGTCTTGCCGACCGAACCCGTGACCGCGATCACCTGCCCGTCGAAGCGAGCACGCGAGGCGCGTCCGAGATCGACCAATGCCGCCAGCACGTCGTCAACCACGAGCAGCGGCGCGTCGGATGCAAATTTGTCGGCTTGCGCTTTTTCCACGACCGCAAGGCCAGCGCCGGCTTTGAGCGCGGCATCGACAAAGTGGTGCCCGTCATGCACCGCGCCACGAATCGCAAAATACGCTTCGCCCGGGGCCAACGTGCGGCTGTCGATGGAAATGCCTGATATGGCGTCCGGCAACGCGCCGCTGGTCCCGGCACTCATGGCTGAGGCCATCGCCCCGGATGTCCATAGCGGCGTCGCGCTCATGCTACCGCCTCCGCCAAAGCGGATGCCACCGCATCGTGGTCGCTGAACGGCAGCACGCGATCGCCGATGATCTGTCCGGTCTCGTGGCCCTTGCCCGCGATCAGGAGCACATCGCCTTTGGCAAGACCGGCAATGGCCTTGCCGATCGCCTCGGTGCGATCGCCGATTTCCGTTGCGCCCTTGGCCGCGGCGATGATCGCCGCGCGGATCGCCGCCGGATTTTCACTGCGCGGATTGTCGTCGGTGATGATCACCTCGTCGGCATTCTCGGCCGCAATCGCGCCCATCAGGGGACGCTTGCCGGCGTCACGGTCGCCGCCCGCGCCGAACACGACAACGAGCTTTCGTTGCGTATAGGGCCGCAGGGCCTGCAGAGCTTTCGTCAGCGCGTCCGGCTTGTGCGCGTAGTCGACGAAGATCGGCGCGCCGTTGAATTCGCCGACCCGCTCCAGACGGCCTTTCGCACCTTCGAGCGTTTCGAGTGCCGCGAAAACCTGCGCGGGATCGCTGCCGGTGCCGATCGCGAGCCCCGCCGCGACGACGGCATTCTCGATCTGAAATTCGCCGACCAGCGGCAGATGAATCGAAGTACGGCGGCCGCGATGTTCCAGCTCGATCCGTTGCGCAAAACCGTCGATCGCACTGGCCGCGACACGAATGCCCTCGCCCGCGCCGTCGCCGTTGCGGCCGACCGTCATCGTCACGAGCTTGCGTTGCCGCGCCGCCTCGATCACTTCAGGCGAGCAGTCGTGATCCGCCGAAATCACAGCGGCGCCGCCGTCGACCACGAGATCCCCGAACAGCCGAAGTTTCGCCGCAAGGTAATGCGCGACATCCGGATGGTAATCCATGTGGTCGCGCGAAAGATTGGTGAAGCCGCCGGCATTCACGCGCACGCCATCGAGCCTGAGTTGATCGAGCCCGTGCGAGGAAGCCTCGAACGCCAGGTGGGTGACGCCGTCGCGCGTGATTTCGTCGAGCTGCCGGTGCAGTGCGACCGGATCCGGCGTCGTCAGCGAGCCATAAACCGTGCGCTTCGGTGAGACGAGACCGATGGTGCCGATGCTGGCGGCCTGAAAGCCAAGACGCTGCCAGATCTGGCGCGTGAAAGCGGCCACCGAAGTCTTGCCGCTTGTGCCGGTGACGGCCGCGATGGTTGCGGGTTGCCTGGGAAAGAATCTCGCGGAGGCCTGTGCCAGTTCGCGCCGCGGATTTGCTATCCTCACAAACGGCACGCGACATCCACCGACCGGAGGATGATTTCCGGCAACCGCCACCGCACCGGCCGCAACGGCAGCCTCGACGAAGCGCACGCCGTCGGTTTTGGCGCCAGCGAGTGCAAAGAACAGATCGCCCGGCTTCACGGCGCGGCTGTCGACCGCAAGCCCCGAAATCTCAATTGCGGCCGCCTCGGGCTGTATCGCGGGGCGAGCGTCTTCGCTGAAAAGATCCAGCAACTTCATCGTGTTCCAGTTCGGTCGACGCCCTTCGGGCCGTTACCGAATCCATACGGGCACGGTACGAGGATTACCGGGTTGTCTTCGCTGCCGCAAGAATAAGGCGGTCGGACGGCGGCGGGTCGAAACGGGGCTCCACGCCCGGGAGCGGCGCAATGCGCGAAATCAGGTTGCCGGCGGTAGGCACCGCGTTCCAGCCCGAGGTGATGAAGCCATAGGTTTCCTTCAGCGGCTGTAGCGCGGCGCGATCGAAGCGCATTGTCTACTGAATGAACTCTCGTCATGACCCAAATGGGCCACGACACAGATCAAACCGATTACATCTCTGAATGAACGATGCCTGACCGGTCGACGGAGCTATCGTTCGCCTATTAAATAGGCCACATGCAGGCCTCTTGCTTCCAAAAATGGGATTGAAAACAGACCGGAGTTCAAAAACTATGGCGCTGCCGGTTGAGGCGCAAATCTTACCACCGTGGTACCTGGCGACGCCGAGTGGGAAGTGTCGATATCGAAAGACTGAATAAGGCCACCGGGCGCCTTGGGGAAGCCGTCATCGATCCCGGTAGGTGGCCTCTCCTCATGGAGGAAATATGTAGCGCTTTGTCTACGAAGGGAGCCGCTTTGCTTCAAAGCGATGTCAGAACTCCCGAGATCCCAAGAACGCCTTCGGTTGACGATTTTATCAAGAGCTATTTCAAAAATAATCTCCACATCGTCGACGTCCGGGCGAGCCGCGGTGTGCCCTTGCTACTGACCGGCCGATCGATCATCACGGACCAGAACCTTTTCGCGACCGAGCGAGAGATGATGCACGACCCGCTCTACGCACATGCCGCAAACTGGAAATTGCGATGGTGGGCAGGAGTTGGCTTCTTCGCAGGGACCTCTCTCTGGGCGCTTGCTTTGCAAAGGACTTCGCAAGAAGGGCCTTTCCAGGCTTCTGAAATGCAAGCACTTGCATTTTTACCAACCCGCCTAACCGAGACAGCAACCTTGTCCAAGGCGGTTGGTCGTCAAACGCTCCTTGCTGCCACCAATGCTCTTGATCTCGTTCAGAAACCGGCGATTGCCCTCAGTCGACAAGGTCTCGTGCTGGAATTTAACTCGGCTGCCTCCAGGATCTTTAACGACGAGATTCGCGTGAGCAACAAGCGCCTCGTCTTCCGAGACCGCGAAGCCAACCGGGCGCTCGGTGCGTTTATTGACCGGTCCCGATCGACAAGCGACGCCGCTGCGCTTTCCGTTCTCCCCATTGTTGTGAGAAGAGAGAATTCCGCACCGGTAGTCATGCAGATTATGCCGGTCGACGGAGCAGCACGCAGTCCGTTCCTCGGCGCACGCGCCCTTTTGATTCTTAACGACCTTGGGTCGGCGCGAAACGCCGATCCCAGGCTTCTGCGTCAGATTTTCGATTTGACAGTTGCGGAAGCACGGCTTGCCCCATTGATCGCAGCAGGCGCCTCTCCGGAAAAAGCTGCCGAGATGCTTGGCATCGCGCGCGAAACCGCACGAAAACAGCTGAAGTCTATATTTGCAAAAACCGATACGCACCGGCAGAGCGAGCTCGCTTCGCTTTTGTCGCGGCTGTGATGCGGTTAAATGGGCGGATGGATAAAAGATTACTTTGCGGCGGCGTAACTGCGGCGATGTTCGCCGTCTGCTACGGTCTCAGGGCGTCTTCGATGCCGCAAGAATAAGGCGGTCGGACGGCGGCAGGTCGAAGCGAGGCTCGACGCCCAGGAGGGGCGCAATGCGCGAAATCACGTTGCCGGCGGTCGGCACCGCGTTCCAGCCCGAGGTGATGAAGCCGTGGGTTTCCTTCAGCGGCTGCGGTTCGTCCAGCATGATCAGGAGCTGATAGCGCGGCTTGTCGACCGGCAGGATCGCGGTAAAGGCGGTCAGCACGCGCTTCTTGGCGTAGCGGCCGTTGATGACTTTCTCGGCCGTGCCGGTCTTGCCGCCGATATAGTAGCCCTTGACGTCGGCCTTGCGCGCGGTGCCGATCTCGGCATTGAGCCGCATCAGGAACCGCATCTTCTCCGACGTCTCCGGCCTGATCACCCGCTTGGCGACTTCCATCGCCTCTTCCTCGGTGCGCTTGCGGAAGGTCGGCGGGATGAGATAGCCGCCGTTGACGAGCGCGCTGACGCCCATCACCGCCTGCAACGGCGCGACCGCCATGCCGTGGCCGAAGGCGATGGTGATGGTGTTCAGTTCGCTCCAGCGCCGCGGCACGATCGGCGAAGCGCTCTCCGGCAATTCGGTGCGCAGCCGGTCGAGCTGGCCCATCTTGCGCAGGAACGCCTTGTGGGCTTCGACGCCTTGCGACAACGCGATGCGCGCCGCACCGACGTTGGAGGAGAAGGTGAAGACCTCCTTCATGTTGAGGAAGCGGCCCTTCGGCTCGTCGTCGTGGATCGCGAATTTTCCAAAGTGCAGCGGGCCGCGCGCATCCCACTGCGAATCGAGATTGTACTTGCCGGTGTCGAGCGCCATCGCCAGCGTAAACGCCTTGAACGTCGAGCCCATCTCGTAGACGCCGGTGGTCAGGCGATTGATACGGTCGGGATCGTGCGCTTCCTTCGGATTGTTCGGATCGAAATCCGGCACCGAGACCATCGCGACCACTTCGCCGGTCCTGACATTGGTGACGAGGCCGGACGCCGCCTTGGCGTGGAATTTTTCCTTGGCCTTGAGCAGTTCATCGCGCAGCGCATGCTCGACCCGCAGGTCGACCGACAACTGGATTGGAAGCTGATTGTCATCGGTCGCAAATCCCGCCTGGTGGAGGTCGGTCAGATGACTGTCATCGAGCCACTTCTCCATCCCGGCGATGCCCTGATTGTCGATGTTGACGAGGCCGATCAGGTGCGCGACCTCGTTGCCGGTCGGATAGACGCGCTTGTTCTCGCGCAGGAAGCCGATGCCGGGAATGCCGAGGCGGTGGATTTCCTGCTGCTGTTGCGGCGTGATTTCGCGCTTGAGCCAGACAAATCCCTTGCGCCCCGCCAGACGCTCGCGCACTTCGCCAGTGTCGAGATCGGGCAGCGTCGCCGTCAGGAGTTCGATCGCCTCGTCCTTGTCGATGATGCGGCGCGGCTCGCCGAACAGGCTTGGCGCCTTGACGTCGGTGGCAAGGATTTCGCCGTTGCGGTCGACGATGTCGGGCCGGGCGGTCGCCAGGCGCTCCCGTGCAGCGATACGATGCGCACTCTGGTTGAACGCGCCGGTCGCAAACATCACGAGCCGGCCGCCGATCACGGCATAGACCGCGACAAAGGCCAGCATCACGAAGCCGACGCGGGCGCGCGCCTTCGCGGCGCGATCGACATTGCGCCCGTACAGCAGGCTGCGGACCAGCCGTTGCCGCCACGGCTCCCGCTGGTGAACGGCAGGCAAGCGACCGGTCATCGGCTACCCTCTTGTCGCGGGATCGAGCCCGTTGTCACTGGGGCGTCGACACGGGCCTCGATGGTTTCGAGCATTGAACCGATCGGGTCGGGATCGCCGGGCTTGACGAGGCTTGGCGGACGATCCGGCAGGTTCTTCAGGGAATCGTATTGATTGGCATTGAGCGGCTTGAGCGGCAAATGACGCTCGGCGAGCCCTTGCAGCCGCAGTGGTGAATCGAGCTTGGCCCATTCCGCGCGCAACACCGCGATCGCGTCGCGCTCCTCACGAATTTGCGCGCGCAGCCGCAGCACCCGCTCGGTGCGTTCGGTCGATTCCATCTTGATCCGGTAGACGTAGGCCGCGGCAAACACCAGGGCACCGATCACGAGAAGATGGATGAGGCGCATGCGTCAGCCTCCCCTCATCACGGTGGCAATCGTCGGCCATCCCGGCAGGTCGCCGGCCGAATGGGCGGCGGCGTCGGTGCGCGCGGCGGCGCGGAGCTTGGCAGAACGCGCACGCGGATTGGCCGCGACTTCGTCGTCATCGGCCACGACCGGCCGCTTGGTGAGAATGGCAAAGCTCGGCCGACGCAGCGACGTCTCCGGCTGGTGCCGCGAGCCGCCGCTTGTCCTGGCGCGTTCATTGAAGAAGTTCTTGACGATGCGGTCTTCCAGCGAATGAAACGACACCACGACCAGCCGGCCGCCGGGCTTGAGCACGCGCTCGGCGGCGATCAGCGCCAGATGCAATTCGTCGAGTTCCTGGTTGACGAAGATCCGCAAACCCTGAAACGTCCGCGTCGCCGGGTGAATGTCGCCGGGCTTTGCGCGCACCACCTTGGCCACGAGATCGGCAAGCGCGCGCGTCGAGGTGATCGGCGCCTCCTTGCGCGCGGCGACGATCGCCCGCGCCACCGCGCGCGAGTGACGCTCCTCACCGAAGATATAGATGATGTTGGCGAGATCGGCCTCGGAGGCTTTTGCGATCACATCCGCCGCGGTCGGGCCGTCCTGTCCCATCCGCATGTCGAGCGGACCATCAGCGCGAAACGAAAAGCCGCGCGCGGCCTGGTCGAGCTGCATCGACGATACGCCGATATCCATCACGACGCCGTCGACCGACGCCGCGCCTTGCGCGGCGCAGACCTCTGCCAGATTGGAGAACCGGTCCTCGACCAGCGTGAGGCGGCCTTGCGAACGCTCGACGAGGTCGAAGCCGCCGGCAATCGCGGTGCGGTCGCGGTCGATGCCGATGACGCGCGCCAACGGTGTGTTGAGGATCGCCCGGCTGTAGCCGCCGGCGCCGAAGGTCGCATCGACATAGATTCCGCCCTCGCGCGGCGCGAGCCACTCGAGCACCTTGCGGCCGAGCACGGGAATGTGGGGCAGGCGGCCGGCCGGCTCGGTCATGCCGGCTCTCCCGGCCAACACCGGAGCCGAACAGGGAACTCGGAGGCTCGGTCGTCCATAACGCCTCGACAATAAGCTTTTGACCCGCCCTTGCGATGTCACCAGCGGACGGAAAGGCCGAATCTGCGCCCCGACGAGCCCTGTTCCCAGCCAGCTTTGAGCCTTCGCCGCAACGCGCGGCGCCTTCTCCTGCGAAGCTGGGATTCGAAAGGGCACGTCAAACCTATGCTTCCAGCCCCCTCCACCGCCCGGAGGTTCCCGACCTGGCCCAAGGCGCGCGCCCTCTGGCGTCGACCTCATGCGACGGCGCCAGCCGGACCGAAACCGGGCACAGCTCTTCACGACTTAGTAACGACAGGTAGCGTTAAGAAAGCGTTGACGGCTCCTCCGGCTGGTTGATCACCGGTCACCGCTCCTCCGGCCGGGTTATCCACCGACATGACGGCCGAAGTGATGCGTTCCGCACACAGTTGGGCAAAATGCTGGTAACGGAACGGCCATGAGATTGCGCGCGGGCCCGGGTCGGAGAATAGTGGTGGCATATATTTTGAAAATATACCGTTGCCGCCGTACTGCCCGCTTTTGAGTATTGATATGTCGCTCGGTTCGTTCGCATCTCCTGTTCCTGATTCGAAGCGGCGCGCCACCCCGCTGCCCCGGCCTATCGCGAATATGCAGACCTTCAATCCCGATTCCTCGATCGCCTCCGACGTCATCCCGTCGGCCAATTTCGGCGAGCGGAACAAGGGCCGAATCGCCGACATGATCCTGCTGCACTACACGGGCATGCCCGACGTGCAGGGCGCGATTGCCCAGCTTTGCACCGCGGGCACCGACGTGTCGGCGCACTACATCGTTCTGGAAGACGGCCGCATCATTCAGTGTGTCCCCGAATCCAAGCGCGCCTGGCATGCCGGCGTCGCGACCTGGGCCGGCGAGGACGACATCAACTCCTGTTCGATCGGCGTCGAGATCGTCAATCGCGGGCACGACTGGGGTTATCCGGAATATCCATTGCGCCAGATCGCAGCCGTCATCGCGCTGTGCCGCGGCATCATGCTTCGCCGCAACGTGCCCTCGCACCGGGTGCTGGCGCATTCCGATGTGGCGCCCACGCGCAAGAAGGATCCGGGCGAAAAATTTCCGTGGCATTCGATGGCGAATTCCGGCGTCGGCCACTGGGTTCAGCCGGCGCCGATCGTACGCAGCGAAGGGCTCAAGATCGGCAGGATCAGCGACGCCGTTCGCGATCTGCAACTGGCGCTCGCCCGCTACGGCTATGGCGTTCCGGTGACCGGGAAATACGACACCACCACGATGGAAGTGGTCACCGCTTTCCAGCGTCATTTCCGCCCTGCCCGCGTCGACGGCGTCGCCGATCATTCGACGCTGGTCACGCTGCAAACGCTGCTGGCCAGCCTGCCGGCGGAAGCGATCGCGGCCGCGACAACTTAACGCCTGCTTTCAGCCGCCAGCCGCCGTTGACTCCCGTTATTTCGACACGGGAGAATGGGGGACGGCATCCGATCGTGGGCCGGGCTCGTCCATTCTGACAACCGCGTTCAGCATCGGTTCAGCACGGCAAGGCGATCCAAGACCTCGGAAATTGAACCGGAGGCATGGCCCTGATTACAAAGGGATAGACCCCATGCGGGTCATCAGACCAGCCGGGCGGCTGTTGCCTTGCGTTGAGGCGACCGCCGCCCGCTGACGTGTCAGGAACGGGAGGAGTAAGTGGCAAACGTCCTTGGGATTAACTGCGTGTACCACGAGTCGGCGGCGGCGCTATTGGTCGACGGCAAGCTGGTGGCCGCCGTCGAGGAAGAGCGGTTCAATCGCATCAAGCACGGCAAGGAGGCGAGCTTCGATAACCCGCACCAGCTGCCTGAGCGTTCGATCCGCTACTGCCTGAAAGCCGCCGGGCTCACCGCAAAGGACATCGATTACGTCGGATACTCCTTCGACCCGAAGCGCCGCCGGAAGTCATATCAGCCTCAGTGGTGGGATCCGAAGTTTGAGGAAACCTTCCGCCTGCGGATCGGTCAGGTCCCTGCGGCGGTCGACGAACTGCTCGGACGTACGCTCGGCAAGCGACTGCATTTCGTGTCGCATCATCTGGCGCATGCTGCGTCGGCCTACTTCCCTTCGACGTTTGACCATGCGGCCGTTCTCACCATTGACGGCATCGGCGAGACCGCGGGCGCCTCGCTGGCGAAGGCCGCCGGCACGAATATCAAGGAAATCGAGGTTTTCGACTATCCGCACTCCATGGGCTTTTTGTGGGAGGTGTTCTCCGGCTATCTCGGCTTCTCGCACTACGACGCGTCCAAGACCATGGGACTTGCCGCTTACGGCAATCCCGCGGTCTACCGCGAAAAGTTTCAATCGATCCTTCGCTCCGAGAAGGAGAATTTCGGCGTCGCCCAAGGCCTGCTCGGCATGACGCCGGAAAGCCACGACAGGATCGTGGCCTTGTTCGGTCCGCCACGCTATGAGGATGATCCGTTCGAGCCAAGACACGGCGATATCGCAGCCGCGCTTCAGGAGGCGACCGATGCGGCGGTCATGGCGCTGGTACGGCGTATCAAACGCCTGGTGCCGTCAGACAATCTGTGCCTCTCCGGCGGCGTCGGGCTGAATTGCGTAGCCAACGAAGTCATCCAGAAGTCCGGCGCGTTCGCCAACCTCTTCATTCCTTCCGCGCCGCACGATGGAGGCACGGCGATCGGCGCCGCCTTTGCCGTGCATGTCGACACGCAGAAGAAGCTGCCGCAGCGCGGCCATTCCACGCCGTATCTCGGCCCGTCCTTCAACAAGCGCGAAATTGCGGCGGCGATCAAGGCGTCCGGCCTCAGCGCGCGGCGCAGCAAGTCGCCGGCGCGCGACGCTGCCAAACTGATCGCCGACGGCAAGATCGTCGCCTGGTTTCAGGGACGGATGGAGTTTGGCCCGCGCGCGCTCGGCAACCGCTCGCTGCTGGCCGATCCGCGCCGGCCGGAGATGCGCGACATTCTCAACCAGAAGGTCAAGCACCGCGAAGACTTCCGCCCCTTTGCGCCGAGCGTGCTCGCCGAACATGCCGACGACTGGTTTGACGTCGGACCGCGTTCGGCAAGCCACGAGTTCATGCTGTTCACACCACGCGTCAACGCCGACAAGCTCAACCGCATCCCCGCGGTCGTGCACAAGGACGGCACGGCGCGCGTACAGCTTGTGAGCCGCAAGCTTAATCCGCGCTATCACGAGCTGATCTCGTCTTTCCACGAACTGACCGGCGTGCCCATCGTCGTCAATACTTCGTTCAACGACAGCGAGCCGATCGTCTGCACGCCGACCGACGCGATCGTCACCTTCCGCAAATCCGGCATCGACGCGCTCGTCATCGACGACATGATCCTGGTGACCAAATGATCGTGGTGGCCAAATGGTCCTGAAGAACTGATCCGGTTTCGCTCTTAAACGTCGATCTCCGCCAATCGCCTTGCGTAAAGCCGCCGCAACGGCTCGAGCTGCGTGGCGGCCGTTGCCGCCAGATAAGCCTCGCGCGCCGCTTCACGCCGGCCGAGCCGGCGCAACAGGTCGGCGCGCACCGCCGGCAGTAATTCGTAGCCATCCAGACTCCCGCGCGCCTGCAAGGCCTCGATGAGGTCGAGCGCGCGCGCCGGTCCGTCGACCATCGCCACCGCCGCGGCGCGGTTGAGCTCGATCACCGGCGAGGGGCTGATCCGCAGCAGCACCTCATAAAGTCCGGCGATCTGTTTCCAGTCGGTATCGTTGTGACTTGGCGCTTGCGCATGCAGCGCTGCGATGGCCGCCTGCACGGCATAGGGCTCCGGAAGACCTGGCAGTTGCAACGCTTCTTCGACGAGGCGCAACCCTTCATCGATCTGCGACCGGTCCCACAGCGTGCGGTCCTGCTCTTCGAGCAGAACGACATCGCCGCCTTTGGTCTCGCGGCCCGCGCGGCGCGCATCGTGCAGCAGCATCAAGGCGAGCAAGCCCTTCACCTCGCGGCGGCCCGGCATCAAGACGTCGAGCAGGCGCGCCAGCCTGATCGCTTCGCGCGCCAGATCGGGCCGCATCAGCGCTTCGCCTGATGTCGCTGCATAGCCTTCGGTGAAGACCAGATAGATCACCGCCAGCACGCCGCGCAGCCTTAACGCCAGCGCATCGCGTTCGGGCACTTCATAGGGAATGCCGGCCAGCCTGATCTTCTGCTTGGCGCGGACCAGACGCTGGCCCATCGCCTCCTCGCTGACCAGAAAGGCCCGCGCCACCTGCGAGGTGGTCAGCCCGCAGACGGTGCGCAAGGTCAGCGCGACCTGCACTTCCGCGGCGAACGACGGATGACAGCAGGTGAAGATCAGCCGCAACATGTCGTCGTCGAGGATCGCACGGTCTTCTTCCGGCAGGCCCTCGGCATTCAACAGCGTCTCATGCATCAGCTCGGCTTCTTTCTCGCGAAACGAGATTTGCCGGCGAATGCGGTCGATCGCCTTGTTGCGCGCCACGCTGACCAGCCACGCCCGCGGATTGGCAGGCGCTTCAGTCGACGACCAGCGCTCCAGCGCAGCCGCAAAGGCTTCCTGGAGCGCGTCTTCGGCGAGATCGAAATCGCCGACGAGGCGGATCAGCGTGGCGAGCGCCCGCCCCGTCTCGTCGCGAAATATTTTTTCGATCTCGGCCGGCCTCATTATTTTTGGATCATGCCCTGCCGGCTCTCGCTTGAACCAACTCCGGCGAATAGATCATGATCGGCCGGACCTCGATCGAACCATCCCTGGCGCCGGGAATTCGCGCCGCGATCGCAATCGCCGCGTCGAGGTCCTTGGCTTCGACCAGATAGTAGCCGCCGAGTTGCTCGCGGGTTTCCGCAAACGGGCCGTCGGTGGTCAGGACCTTGCCGTCGCGCACGCGCACGGTGGTCGCCGTGGTCGAGGGCTGCAATCCGTCGCCGGCCTTGAAGTGGCCGCTCTGGATAATCGACTGCGTAAACGTACCGTACTCGGCCGACATCTTCTGACGGTCGGCGTCGTTCATTTTGAAGAGTTCGGCCTCGCTTCGATAGATCATCAGCAAATACTGCATCGTTCTACTCCCTTTGGATCGGCATCATTGCCAGCCACTAGTCGGGTAAGCCCACCTCCAAACGACATCTTCACGATAATTATTTTTGGCCCCTGTTCCCCGGCGTTAACGGCTTGACGCCATCAGCCATAAACCCCATGCCTTGGCACGTCAGTCGGCCGGGCGGCCGCTCCCTCGCGGGAGAGGAAAGTCCGGGCTCCATCGACATACGGTGCCGGATAACATCCGGCGGGGGCAACCCCAGGGAAAGTGCCACAGAGAACGAACCGCTTCCTCCTTCGGGAGGCAGTAAGGGTGAAAAGGTGCGGTAAGAGCGCACCGCGGGTCCGGCAACGGAACCGGCACGGCAAACCACACCGGGAGCAAGACCGAATAGGGATGGCGACGCGGGTCGTTCGCGAAAGCGAAAACGCCCGCGGGAGCGATGTCAGGCTCGCCGTCCGGGTAGGTTGCTCGAGGCAACGCGCAAGCGCTGTCCCAGAGGAATGGCCGCCACGTCTTGGCCGCAGCAATGCGGGCAAGGCCCTACAGAACCCGGCTTACAGGCCGGCTGATACCGATAACGAGGGGTTCGGCGGGAACGCGCCGGACCCCTCGCCATTTCAAGGGCATGGCGGGAGGCCCTGTTTCGGCGCTATGCTTTGCCTTGCGAGCGCCATATCCCCGCTTTATTGCTTGGGAAATCGGCCGAATATCGGTATCGGTCAGGGGGAACGTCTTGAGCCGCGCATTGTCCTGCATCCGGGCTGCCACAGCACTCGCCGCCATCGCGGTCGTCGCTGCCGGATGCGCCGCGGCAAACAACGCGACCTCCGCGCAAGCATCCAGCCAAGGGTCGAACCAGGGCGAGCAGCCGTACAAGACCATGTACGGCATCACCAGCGAGGGCACGACCACAGACCTCTACACCGAATTTTTCGGCTCGCGCCAGCCGCCGCCTGCTCCCACGACAGCCGTCGCGACGGCCCAACCGGTTCAGCCGGTGGATGCGCAACCGGTCGCGCAGGCCCCCCAGAATGCAACCGCGCCGGGCCGATCGGGCCGGACCACCGCGGCCGGCCGCACGCCGCCGCAACCGGCGCCCCAGCCCGCACCGGTTCAGTCGGTCGCACAACAACCCGCGCCACCCGCGCCGCCGCCGGAAGCGGACGCTCCGACCGCCTACGGCATTCCCTCCGGCGGGCATACCACCGATCTTTACACCGCGATCTTCGGACCCCGGCAGAGCAGCGGCCAATAACAACATGAACGGAATAACCGTCGGGGTGCTGATGTTCGGCGCGCTTGCCGGCGGCTTTGTCTCAGGGCTTGCCGGTTTCGGCACCGCGCTGATGGCGCTCGGCATCTGGCTTTACGTTGTGACGCCGGATGTCGCGGTCCAGCTGGTGCTGGTGTGCTCCATCATCGCGCAGACCTGGACGATGCCGTCGATCTGGCGGTCGATTGACTTCAAGCTGGTGTGGCCCTTTGTGCTCGGCGGACTGGCCGGCGTGCCGATCGGCACCTTGCTGGTCGCCTATGCCGATCCGCGGCTGTTCAAACTTTCGGTCGGCGTCCTGCTTCTGATTTTTCCGGCCGCGCTCTATTTCCAGCGTCAGCCGATCGCCTCGAATATCGGCGGCAAGGCGGCCGACACCGGCATCGGCTTTGTCGGCGGCGTGCTCGGCGGGCTCGCCGGCCTCTCCGGTCCCGTTCCTATTCTGTGGGCGAGCGTGCGCGGCTGGGGCAAGGATGAGCGGCGCGGCCTGTTCCAGATGTTCAACTGGACGATCCTGACGGCCGCGTTGATCGCACAGGCGGGCTCAGGGCTGATCACCCGCGAGACGATGTGGCTGGCACTCGTCGTATTGCCGGCAACGATCGGCGGCGCATGGCTCGGCACGCGCACCTATCACGCCTTGAGTGATGGAAATTTCCGTGACGTCGTGCTCGGGCTTTTGTTCCTCTCCGGCGTGACGCTGGTGTGGAGCAGCGTGCCGCTGCCGTAGCTGGCCCGGCGGGGCGATGCCTCACCCCGCCGCCGCGCTGGTCATGAATTCGGACGCCTGGCGCTCGAACAGGCTCCGATAGATTCCGCCGCTTCGCCGCGAAAGCAACGCGTGCGTGCCCTGCTCTGCGATCCGGCCATGGTCGAACACCAGAATCCGGTCGAGACCGCGCACCGTGGAGAAGCGGTGCGCGATCACGATCGAGGTCCGCCCCTTCATCAGCCGCTCCATTGCCTCCGTAATCAGCGCTTCCGATTCCGAATCCAGGCTTGAGGTCGCCTCGTCCAGAATCAGGATCGGCGCATCGGCCAGGAACGCACGCGCCAGCGCCACGCGCTGACGCTCGCCGCCGGAGAGCTTGACGCCGCGTTCGCCCACCAGCGTGCCGTAGCCCTTCGGCAGACGCCGGATGAAGTCGTGCGCATTGGCCAACCGCGCCGCCCGCTCGATCGCCGCTTCCCCGGCATCCGGCCGGCCATAAGCGATGTTCTCGGCAAGCGAGCGGTGAAACAGGATCGGCTCCTGCTGCACGACTGCGATCTGGCTGCGCAGCGATTGCTGCGTCACGTCGGCAATATTCTGCCCGTCGATCAGGATCCCTCCGCCCGAGACGTCATAGAGCCGCTGCAACAGCTTGACGAAGGTCGTCTTGCCCGAGCCGGAACGGCCGACAAGGCCGACGCGCTCGCCGGCACGAATGTCGACCGACAGACCCGTATAGAGCGGCGTCTGGTGCCCGCCATAGTGGAACGTCACGTCCTCGAACACGACGTGGCCGCTTGCGATGTGGATCGGAGCAGCACCCACCGCATCGGAAACGCCGATCGCCTCGTCATGGATCGCGACCAGTTCCTCCATGTCGTTCACCGAACGCTGAAGGTTGTTGATGTGCATGCCGACGTCGCGCAGATAGGCGTGGATCACGTAATAGCTGGTGAGCACGTAGGTCACGTCGCCCGGCGTGGCGCGGCCCAGGATCCACAATAGCAGAGCGCCGCCGATCACCGAACCACGCAAGCACAACAGCACCGCGAGCTGAGCCGCATTGGTGTAATTGTAGCGCAGCCAGGTCCGGTTGACGCGACGGCTCCAACGGTTTAGGACTCGCGCCAGTCTTTCGTCCTCGCGCGCCTCCGCGCCGAACGATTTCACGACCGCGTTGCAGGTCATGGCATCGGCCAGCGTGCCGCCAACCTTGGTGTCCCAGGCATTGGATATCCGCGCAACCGGCGCGATGTATTGCGTCGAGAACACCACCGTCATCGGGACGTAGACCAGCGCGCCCACCGCGGCGACGAGACCAAGCAGGGTCCAGTGCAGCCCGAGCAGGATCATCGAACCGAGCAGCACCATCAACGACGGCAACAGCGCCATCAGGATCGTATCGTTGTAGAGATCGATCGCCCACATGCCGCGGGTGACCTTGCGCACGGTCGAGCCGGCAAAGCTGTTGGCGTGCCAATCCGTCGAAAAGCGCTGCACGCGCGCAAACGCATCGCGCGCGAGATCGGACATGATGCGCAGCGTGAACGGCACGATCGCCTGCATCCCGACGATGCGCAGCATGATCGACACGAATCCGAGCGCGACGATGCCGCCGAATGCAACGAAGGCATCATGGCGCGCCACCTCGTGCGCGGCGCCCGGCGCGAGCGCATCGACCAGCCGGCCGGAGAAAACCGGCATGAACAGATCGGCGACGGTCGCGCCGAGAAAACCGCCGGCCACGATGGCAGCCAGCCTCGGCTGCTCGAGCCAGTGGCGGAACACGAATGGAATGACCACGCGGATGGCGGCCGGCCGTTTCTTGGCATCTGCAATCATGGCTCTCTTCCGTCGGGGGAAAACGCGCGACGGCTCCTCTGGGCGCGACGCGTCGAGGCAAAGCCTTGCGCGCACGCGGCGATCTGAATTTCAACGACTTGGGAAAAAGGACCGGGGGTTCAGCCCCGATCGATGCTGTCGGATAAGGCCCTCAACCGGCCCGCAGGGTACCCAGAAGACATGCATCCAAAATCGGCCTCGGACGCGAGGATACGATCTGCGAAAATGTCGAAATCATGCAAATCTCCCCGGTTCGAGCAACGATGCGCTCTATATAAAGGCGTCGCGCGGGATTCGCAACACAAGAGCGCCGCGCCGAACAGTCAAACCGAACACTCAAAATTGAAAATAGAGAAATTCAAGCCGCTGCCACATGCCGAACAGCGAGACGGCGATCGCGAGCGCCGACAGCAAGGCCCACGCGAAGTTCGGCCGCCAGCGCGGCCCGCGTGATGGTTCCACCGCGCGGCGATATTCGCGATCGCCGTAGAGTTCGGCCACATTGGGGAGGAACAAGGCAAGCGCAAGCGACAGCGCCACCGCGGCGCTGCCGATCGCGAGCAGACGCTCTTCGCTTACCAAAATCGGCAGGTCCATCACACGCAGAATGCCCGGCGAAACATAGGACGAACTGCCGCCGCCAAAGCCGAACATCGCGCTCAACACCGCCCACGCCCCGGCAAACGTCTTGGCGCGAAAGAACACCCAGGCGATGACGACGGCGCTGAACGTGACGGCCCATGCGGCGATGTCAGCAAGGTGATTGGACGACGCAGCCTTCGGCGCCGCGCCTCGCCACTTCTGCCAGCGGTGATTGAGGCTGAGATAAACGCCGTGAAGACCGCCCCAGATCAGAAAATTCCACCCCGCCCCGTGCCAGAGTCCACCGAGCAGCATCGTCAGCATCAGGTTGAGATAGCGGCGGCGCTCTCCGAGCCGGTTGCCGCCGAGCGGAATGTAGAGATAGTCGCGCAGGAAGCGGGACAGCGTGATGTGCCATCGCCGCCAG
This sequence comes from Bradyrhizobium erythrophlei, assembly GCF_900142985.1. NCBI lineage: Bacteria > Pseudomonadati > Pseudomonadota > Alphaproteobacteria > Hyphomicrobiales > Nitrobacteraceae > Bradyrhizobium > Bradyrhizobium erythrophlei. Next base: position 4,356,788 of record NZ_LT670849.1, on the reverse strand, counting down.
AAATCGATGATCGAGGTCGCCTTGTAGGGCGAACGGAAATTGACCGGCAGGCGGATGCCGAACAACAGCGCCAGCCCGATCGCCATATCGGAATAGCCGGAGAAATCGAAATAGATCTGGAACGCGTAGGACAATGTCGAGAGCCACGCCCAGCTAGGGGTGACCGCGCCGCCGGCGTCGAGATGGGCATAGACCGGCGAGACGAACTGCGCGAGGTTGTCCGCGATCACCACCTTCTTGAACAGCCCGGCGGCGAAGATCGCCAATCCCCGTGCCGCCAGCGCCGCCGAACGCGAGGTGCGCCCGCGCTTGAATTGCGGGATCATCTCCGCATGGTGGACCAGCGGCCCGGCGATCAGATGCGGGAAGAACGACACGAACAGCGTGTAGGCCACGATGTCGCGCTCGACCTTCGCACCCCGCATCACGTCGACCAGATAGGCGATCTGCTGAAACGTGAAGAAGGAGATGCCGAGCGGCAGCACGACGTTCACGAACGGCAACGGCGCGCCGGTCAACGTGCTGATGCTGTCGAAGATGAAGTTCGTGTATTTGAAATAACAAAGCAGCGCGAGATTGAGCGCCACGCCGAGCATGCCGACGGCGCGTCGGCGCGAGCCATCCTCCATCAGGAGGCCGAGCGAAAAATTCGCCCCGATAGAGGCTATCAGCAGCACCAGATAGACCGGCTTCCACGCGCCGTAGAAAAACAGCGATGCGACGGCCAGCACCAGGATGCCGGCACGCGGCGAATGACGCCGCGCCGCGGCGAAGGCAAGCGCTACGGCCGGAAGGAATTGAAACAGGAAGGTGTAGGAGGAAAACAGCATCGCGAGGGACTTTACGGAGCCAATCGCGACATCAGATAGCGCGTATAGATTGGAATGCCCGAGATATTCACGTGCATCTCGTCGGCGTAGTTGGCCTGCGTAACGCCCGGGACCGACATGATGTTCACCACGTCAAAGCCGCAGGCGCGGCCGACAACCGTTACCAGCGACACATATCGGTTGTCCTTTTCCTTCCATTCGGGATCTTTCGCGCGATCGTAGCGCGGCGCCCAGGGCGGAATGACCACCGTCACCTTGCGCGCCAGGTTCACCATGTCGCACAGCGCGGCGGTCTCGAAGCGAGCCTTGGCGCCTGCGATATTCCAGTTGGCGTAATGCGGATGGGCGCCGATGGCGGCAGGCAGGCGGTCTTCGGGTTGAGAAATATCGAGAAAGAAAAGGCCGGACGCCGCCAGCGACTGCACCGGACGGCTGGTCGGCCGCTGCGATTCAAGCCGGGCCGCAAAGGCCTCGCGGATGAAACGGATCAGCGTGGAGACGCGCAGCGGCAAATACGTCGTCATTTGCCCGAACACGCCGAGCCGGGCGACGGCATCTTGCGGATTGAACACGGCCTGGCGGGCGCCGTCGTTGAACACAAACGGCGAAACGCTGACGACGACATGCGCATTCCGAAACAGATCAGGTTCGCGGCGCATCACGGCAAGCAGCGCCAGCGGCTCGCCGGCGTCATAGGCGATATTGACCGCCGATCCCTCCGCCTTGCCGGCCAACTGCGCCGCAAGACGCGGATCGACCTGATAGAGCGTGCGGCTGTCGCCGCCGAAAATCAGGTCGGGATGCGACGCCAGCAGCGGCAGCTTTTGCGAGAGCAACACCGGGACATCATCGTGAACGCGGTTGGCGACCGCAAGTAGACCGGCGAGCGCAACCAACCACGCCACCGCCGTCAGCACGAGCAGGCCTGCGATCCATCGCGCGGACGATATCTGCACGCGCTGAAACGGACTTCGGGCCGGAATGGATGCGCCTTGCGCCATCCGGCCCTTCAACCACGGATTCTCGGATCAGACAACATCCACGCGGTCATTGCGAGCGTAGCGAAGCAATCCAGCGGAACCGCTCAAGGATTCTGGATTGCTTCGTCGTTTCACTCCTCGCAATGACGGCTGGCTTAGTGGCCGCCGCCGCCCGCCGTCGCGGCCGGGTTCGGCTTCTTCAACAGCATGACCATCAGGCTCAAGCCGACGTAAAACAGAGTCAACATGAAGAAGGCGTCGCCATAGCCCATCACTACGGCCTGGCGGTGGACGATCTGCGAGAGCTGCTTCAAAGCCATCAACGCGGCGTCGCCCATGCCCTGCATACGCTGGGTGAAATCGTTGAGCGTTTCGGTCGCCATCACGTTGCCCCAGTGAACGCGATCCTGAAGCCGCGAGATGTGCAGATCGGTGCGATCGTTGAGCACCTCGTTGATGACGGCCAGTCCCACCGCGCCGCCGAGATTGCGCGTCAGGTTGAACAGGCCGGAGGCGTTCTTGACGCGATCGGCTTCAAGCGTCCCGAGCGCGATCGTGTTGGTCGGCACCATGGCGCACATCATGCCGATGCCGCGCAGGATCTGCGGCAACAGCAACTCGTAGAAATCGTAATCGCGGGTGATCCAGGTCATCTGGTAGGAGCCAGCCGCGAAGACGACAAGGCCGAAGGCGATGATCAGACGCATGTCGACCTTCTGCATCATCCGGCCGACGATCGGCGCCATCAGGAACATGGTGGCGCCCGACACGAACATGGTCTCGCCGATCATCAGCGCGCTGTAGCCGCGCACCTCGGAGAGATAGCGCGGATACATGTAGGTCAGCCCGTAAAGGCCGATGCCGACGCAGAACGAGATCAGGCAGCCGACGCCGAAATTGCGATTCTTGAAGGCCCTGATATCGACGATCGGTTCGTTCGCCGTCAGCACGCGGTAGAAAAACGCGATGGCCGAGGTCACGCAGACCGCGGCACATACCGCCACCGACGTATCCTGCAACCACTCATATTGCGGGCCTTCCTCCAGCACGTATTCGAGCGCGCCGAGAAATCCCGCCATCGTGATCAGGCCGAACCAGTCGAAGTGTTCGAGCAATGCGAAATTCGGTTCGTCGAAGTCGACCAGCGCCAGGACGCCGAAGGTGATGATGACGCCCGGCACGACATTGATGAAGAAAAGCCAGTGCCAGGACATCAGGTCGGTGATGATGCCGCCGACCGTGGGCCCGATGGTCGGCGCCAGCGTCGCGACCAGGCCGATGATCGGACCGACGATGTGGAACTTCGAACGCGGGAACACCGTATAGGCGGAAGCGAACACGGTCGGGATCATGCCCGCACCGAGAAATCCCTGGATCGCGCGCCATAGGATCATCTGCTCGATCGTCGAGGCAAAGCCGCAGAGAAAACTCGAAATGGTGAAACCGGCCGCCGAAATCGCAAACAACAAGCGCGTGCCGAGGGCGCGCGACAGAAAGCCGGACAGGGGTATCGCGATCACCTCGGCGATCAGATAGGCGGTCTGCACCCACGAGACTTCGGTCGAGCTCGCCGAAAGGCCGGCCTGGATGTCGGTGAGCGAGGCCGAGACGACCTGGATGTCCAGGATCGACATGAACATCCCGAACACCATGATCAGAAACGCCACCAGCCGCCGCGGCTCGATGCGTTCGGCCGGCGCGGCGATCATAGCGGGCGATGCTGTTGTATCGGTCATGATGCGACTGATCCGTCATTGCCTGCGACAAACGCAAAGCGTTTGCGCACGGGAGCGCACGCGACGAAGCAATCCAGGGCCAAGGAGTAACTCTGGATCGCTTCGCTGTCGCTCGCGATGACGGCAGGCGGCATGGGTCTCTCTTACTGCCGATGGGTCGCGGTCGGTGAATCCAGGTCGGCTTCGCTTTCGGCGTCGGCCGCGCCGTCCGTGGTATCGACGGTGGCGTAGACCGACATGCCGGCGCGCAGAAGGTTCTGCCGCGCCACATCCTTCGGCACGCGAATCCGAACCGGCAGGCGCTGCACTATCTTGGTGAAGTTGCCGGTGGCGTTATCCGGCGGCAACAGCGTGAACACCGAGCCCGCGGCCGGCGAGATGCTCTCGACGATACCGGCGAACTTGCGATGGCCATAGGCATCGACCGCGATCGTCACCGGCTGTCCGGGACGGATCCGCTTGAGCTGGGTTTCCTTGAAATTGGCGTCGATGAAGACGTCGTCGAGCGGCACCACGTTGCCGAGCCGTTGGCCGACGGCGATGAAGTCGCCGGTGTTGACCATGCGGTTTGAGAAGGTGCCTTCGACCGGCGCACGCACCGAGGTGAAATCGAGGTCGCGTTCGGCCTTGGCGAGCGTGGTCTGCAATTCCATCAACTGGGCGCGGGCTTCCGCCTGCTGCGCCTTCGCCACTTCGACATTGCTTTGCGCGGCATCGACAGCGGCGCGGGCCGACTTCACCCCCGCCATGCCCTGATCGCGGCCGGCTTCGGAAACTTCGTAAGTGGCGCGCGAGGCGTAGCCTTTCTCGTTGAGCTGCTGCTGGCGATCGTAGTCGAGACCGGCGCGCTTCAGCCCGGCTTCGGCGGAGGCGAGCTGCGCCCTGGCCTGCTCGGCTGCGCTTTCCTGCGCGACGACCTGGCGGCCGAGCCGTTCGATCGTCGCCTGCTGGGTCGCAATCCGGGTGCGCGCCGCGTCGACCGCGATACGATAATCGCCGTCGTCGATCTTGAAGACGACGTCGCCGGCATGAACCAGCGCGTTGTCGCGCGGCAGGATCGTTGCGATGTGTCCGGATACCCGCGCACCGAGCACGGTGTTGTTGGTGCGCACATAGGCGTCATCGGTCGCGACGTGGAAGCGGCCGACCAGGAACCAGTGCACGCCGTAAGCGCAAGCTGCGAGCGCAAGCAGCGCGACCACGCCGAAGAACACGGTCTTCTTGCGGTTCTGGGGTTTTGCCGCCGGCGCTCCTTTGGCTTCCGCGGCCACGGGCTTTGCGACGCCCGGGCGATCGGTCACATCAGGACCACGGCGGGTGGTCTCGTCGGAAGCATGGGCGCGAATCGGTTCGGCGATTTCGGACGAAGCCTTTTCGGACGAAGCCTTTTCGGACGAAGCCTTGGGGCCTTCGTTGCCGGTCACTTCCAGCTCCTCGCGCAAAATCCGCGCCGCCTGATCTCTCGCTGCGGCCATCGCGGCCCCTCCCACACTAAAAATATATTGCTGACGAAGGCCGCACAGGCCTCCGCCGATTGTGATCAAAGTATCATTGACCGAACCGTTCGGTCAATATATATCTTACCCGGATACTATACGGGGAACACCCTTCGAAGTTGTTTCCCGCCGCCAAATCTTCCCGGAAGATAAACCAATGGTTGCAGAGAACACGTCACCTCTCCGTCTGGTCGGCGAAGTGGATTCCGCCAAGCGCCGGCAGATCGTCGACGGCGCCCGCAAGGTCTTCATGGATCTGGGCTTTGACGGCGCCAGCATGGGCGAGATTGCCCGCGCCGCCGGCGTCTCCAAGGGCACACTCTACGTCTACTTCGACGACAAGAGCCGGTTGTTTGAGGCGATCGTCGAGGAGGAAAGCCTCGAGCACGGCAAGCAGGTCTTTAACTTCGACCCGGAACGCGACGTCACCACCACACTGATGGATTTCGGCCAGGCCTATATCGGGGTGCTGTGCCGACCGGGCGGCGGCTCGGCGATCCGCACGGTGATGGCAATCGCCGAACGGATGCCGGAGGTAGGACGGAATTTCTATAACAACGTGATCGCGGTCACGACCGCGCGGTTTTCGGCCTATCTCGAGGTGCGGGTGGGCCTCGGCGATCTCGCCATCGACGACATCCCGCTGGCCGCGACCCAATTCACCCAGATGTGCCAGGCCTCGCTGTTCCAGCCGTTTATTTTTCAAGCCGCGCCCGCGCCCTCGCCCGAGCGCATCCACCAGGTGATCGCCAGCGCCACGCGGGTATTTTTGTCCGCGTATGGGAAGAAGTGAGGGCATCGTCGATGCGAACGTCCGGGCCTCATGGTTCGAGACGGCGCTTCGCACCTCCTCACCATGAGGGGCTTGAACGGCTTGCTCCGACCTCATCCTGAGGAGCATCGCGTAAGCGATGCGTCTCGAAGGATGGACGGGACAACGATCGGACATAGCTTTTCCCTCCCGCGAGGGCCATCGCCTCCGAGTCCTTGCAAAACAACATCCCTCCTCCAAAACAGAGGGCGCAGGAAATGCCGGATGCGAGACGCACCCGCAGCTCCGCGTGCGAAAAAATAAAAGCACGCAGATAAGTCACCACAGGTTCGCCGAACATTCCGGCATTCCCTGCGCGATTGGTTTTAACGGCTTCCTTCGTGCTCTCCCCGGTGACCGGCTTTCTTGCCACCGTCGCCAGCGCAATGCGAAGCATTGTCGCTCGCTTGGCATCAGCATCGGATGCCAGGACCACACGACTTCACCGTCCGCCCTGAAGCGCGCATCGTCCGGCGCGCGAAGGCGTCCATCGCATCCTGCGCCAACGTTCGTGACGATCGCGAAGCGCCCCTCCTGGCGGGCACAGGACGCGCGGAAATCTGCTCGTGATTTGCCCGTCGTCACAAGGCAAACGCCTGCGGCACATTGGCACGACGGGCAAATCAGTTGGGGGATGCAAATTCGTGTCAAGTGAATCTACTGCGCTTGCGATGTCCGCTGCTGCGGCCGACATGACGACGCCGAGATGTGACTTCCGTTAGTAACCCCAAACGGAGTGCGTTAGTAACCCCAAACGGAGTGGCGGCTGAATTCCTTCCCTCAATGGTTTCGCAATTGCGGTGACAAACGTGCTTGCTCCCAAGTTGCATCGGGTGCAGAATTTCCATCGGAGATAAACAACGGTCATAAGTGTCAGGGTGCCTGACACGCTTTGCGTGACCGCCCGCACTGGCTTTATGCCGATCTTCGTCATGCGGCAATTATCGAAAATTTCTGCTCTGAAATTGATCGACCTTAAACCCCCGACAGCGCTGTTGATGTGCCGAAGGGCGCACCTTCACCAGATCAAGTCAGGTCCCCATGAGTCTTGCCGACGCGGACTCTCCGGCCCGACATCGGAAGCAAGCCGGCATGCGGCTCGTTCCCGGCGGTACGTTCCGCATGGGATCGAACAAGGCGGCAAATGAATGCCATGACTCTGATCGCGTGCCGCAGTTCGGGATCAGCTGACCTCAAAGACAGCACCAGAAGGATTGTGTCGACCCGTTAGAGGAACGAGCATGGTTTCGCAAAATTGGCCAGTCTGGCTTCGTTTTGTCCTGCTTGTCGGTGTGGTTGGACTTGCGTCGGGCGCGAGCCTCCTTGCCTATCGGTATTACACGCGCCCGGTAACGCTGAGCGTGGCGGTGGGGTCGATCGACGGCGAAGCCGCCAAGGCGATGTCGGCCATTGCGAGCCGGCTGGTTTCGACCAACGCGCCGGTGCGCCTCAAGGTTATCGACAACGGCACGGCGCTTGAAGCGGCGAGCTCGTTTTCGGCGGGCAAGGTCGATCTCGCGGTGGTTCGCGGTGACGCCGGCGATCTGTCGCAAGCGCAAGCCGTCGTCGTCGTGAGCCATGTGGTCGTGCTCATCATCGCGCCGCCGGGTTCTCCCATCGACGGTATCGACAAGTTGAAGGGCCGCCGCGTCGGCGTGATTGGCGGGGACGCCAATAGCAAAATTGTCGACGTGCTGAGCAGGGAATTCGGCCTCGACCGCGCCAAGGTCTTCAAGGATATCGCGTTGACGGATGCCCGGCGCGCCATTCAATCCAAAGAGGTGAGTGCGCTGCTGGTCGTGATTCCACTGGCTGGAAAATATCTGTCACTGGTGCGGGACTTCTTTCAACAGGGAGGCTCCAAAGCGTTGCCGGTGCTGGTCCCGATCGAGTCCGCCGGGGCAATCGCACAAGCCGAACGCGCTTATGAGAGCTTCGACGTTCCCAAGGGCACGCTGCGCGGGTCGCCACCAGTGCCGGACGATGACCTGACGACCTTGAGGGCTTCATTGTATCTGGTTGCACACAAGAAGCTCAGCGCTGATTTGATCACCAGCCTTACGCTAACGATCATGAAAGTGCGCAGGGAGCTTCTCGCCGAGGACCCGATTTTCGCACAGATCACCGCGCCCAGCACCGATCAGGATGCCTACCTTCCGCTGCATCCCGGCGCGGCAGCCGTATACAACAGCACCCAGCAAAGCTTCATGGATGAATACGGCAACTGGATTTACCTGACGCCGATGGCACTCGGGGGCGCGGCCACCTTACTCGCCGCGGCCTGGAAATTCCTTGGACTGGCCCAGCCCTCAACCGGACAAGGTCCGCTGGATTCTCTTTATGCGCTGGGACGCCGGATCCGGAAGGCAAGCACCGAGGCCGAGTTGTCAGACATCGAAGAAGAGATCGACGACATCCTCAATGCGCAGCGCACCAAATCCGCCGGCGGGGACGAGAACGCGGTAGATGACGCGACGCTCAATGTGGCTGCGCATCGGCTGGAGGGTTTGATACACGATCGACGAGCGATGCTTGCGAAGAGACCCGCGGTGGTCTCCGCGGCCTGAGCGACGCGGCGCGCGACCGACGGGTTTGGGCCCTTAACCCAAGGAGAACAGTCATGAGACGCCTTACGATCTCTCTATTGCTGGCAGGAAGCTTCATTGCCTTGAGCACGATGGAGGCAAGCGCGGTTGTCTGCGCCCGCGGCGTCTATCGTGCGGGCTGTGTCTCCACCCGCGGCGCCGTAGTCGTTGGAGCCCCTCGGGTCCACCACCGCGCCGTTGTAGTTGCGCCGCGGCGCGCCGTGGTCGTTCACCGCAGGGTGTACTGATTAATGGGCCTCGGCAATCGACGGGAAGCCAGGATTGACGAAATTTGAGCCTTAACAGGGAGAACCGTCATGAAGCGCTCGATGATCGCATTATTTCTCGCAGGAAGCTTCATACAATCAGCGATGGCACAGAGCGCTTCTTCGTCCATCACCGAGGAGGCGGCGCGCGCCATCGGCATCGATGCCTATGTCTACTTCTATCCCCTGCTGACGATGGACATCACGCGCAAGCAATTCACCAACGTCGAGCCGGGCACGGAGTTCGGTAAAGGTCCGATGAATACATTTGTCAACGTCCCGGAATATCCTCCCGCTGACTTCAAGGGGGTTGTTCGCTCCAATTTCGACACGCTCTATTCCATCGCCTGGCTGGATTTAACCAAGGAGCCGCTGGTCGTCTCTGCGCCCGACACTGACGGGAGATTTTATCTGCTGCCGATGCTCGACATGTGGACCGACGTCTTTGCGTCCCCAGGCTGGCGGACGACGGGGACGACGGCGGCCAATTTTCTGATGACCCCGCCCGGCTGGACAGGAACGGTACCGGAAGGATTTACGCGCATCAGCGCGCCTACTCCCTATGTCTGGATCATTGGTCGTACCAAGACTGACGGCCCGGCCGATTACGAAGCGGTGCATAAAATCCAAGCTGGCTACGTGGTCACGCCGCTCTCGCGTTGGGGCAAGCCACCTGAGCCCGCGATTGTAAAAATCGACCCCGGCATCGATATGAAGACGCCGCCGAAGATTCAGGTCGATACCATGCCAGCCGCGAAATACTTTGCCTACGCAGCTGAACTGCTGAAGCTGCATCCGCCTCACGATACCGATCAGCCGATCATCTCACAGATGAAGCGTATCGGCATCGAGCCTGGCAAGAGCTTCGATTTCGAAAAACTCGACCCGGCCGTGAAGAAAGCGCTGGAGAGCGCGCCTGCGGACGCCCAGCACCTCATGACGTGGAAGATCGCGACCCTCGCCCGCGTCGTGAACGGCTGGTCGATGAACACCGACACCATGGGTGTCTACGGTAATTACTATCTCAAGCGCGCCATGGTGTCCCAGGTAGGCCTCGGCGCCAATCTTCCGGAGGATGCCATATATCCGCTGAATCTGGGCGACAACACCGGCAAGCCGCTCGACGGCGCAAACAAATACACAATCCACTACGACAAGGGCGCCGCGCCGCCGGTGAACGCCTTCTGGTCCATCACCCTCTATGACACCGAAGGGTTTCAAGTCGGAAACAGCTTGAATCGTTTCGCGGTCGCGAGCTGGATGCCGTTCAAGACCAATGCAGATGGATCGCTCGACCTCTATTTCCAGAACGAGAATCCTGGCAAGGATAAGGAGGCCAACTGGCTTCCGGCGCCGAAGGGAGCGTTTAATCTGACCATGCGTCTTTATGGTCCAAAGTCCGACGCACTCACGGGAAAATGGAGCCCGGCGTCGGTGACGAAAGTACCATAAGCACCTCGGATTGATCGACGTCAGAGTCGGGTGTCGGTCGGCGTAGCTGACGGAGATATCATGACTGACCTGTTGATCTCGCTTCTTGTCTTCGTGGTGATATCAGGCGGCGCCCTGGCCGGCGCCGCCGCTCGACCCCTGCTGTCGGAAAGTCATCTTCAGCCGGACTCCAAGGACGTTGTCAAAATAGCAACGGGCCTGATCGGTACACTGGCCGCCCTTGTACTGGGACTGTTGATCGCATCGGCGAAAGGCTCGTTCGACCAGAAGACCAGCCAGGTCAGGCAGATGACCGCCAAAATCATTCTTCTTGACGAGTTGCTCGCGCAATATGGTCCGAACGCAATTCCCGTCCGAACCCGTCTGCGGCAAAGCATTGAGCCGTTGGCCAACAGCATTTGGCATGAGGGAGAGGTTGCGGCCGACAAGCCGGTTCCTTTCAGGGCGAGCGCCCAGTCTTTGGCCTTCGAGAATGAACTGGAAAGCCTGTCGCCGAGCAATGACACGCAGCGCTCACTGCAATCACGCGCCATCGCGGCCTTTACCGAAGGCGCGCAGACCCGGCTGCTTCTGTTTGCGCAGGCCGGCGGTTCAATCCCGACACCGTTTCTGATCATTCTGGTTTTCTGGCTGAGCGCGATTTTCGTCAGCTTCACTCTGTTCGCGCCAACCAATCCGGTCGTGATAGCCTCATTGCTTGTCTGCGCGCTGTCATTTGCCGGGGCGATTTTTCTGGTTCTGGAACTCGACAGCCCCTTCACGGGGCTGATGGGGGTTTCAAGCGCGACGCTGCGCCATGCGCTTTTGCCGCTAGGTCCGTGAGGCCATGATCCTGCGCGCGCTGATCGGCGGTTGTCAGCTCGTCATCCTGGCGCTGCAGCTAGGATTCTGGTTCGTTCCATAGACGCTCGGGTACCGGCCTGTTTCCGACCCTGGTGGCCGGTTTTGAAAATCACAGTGGCCTAGTTTGAATTAGTACCGCTCCGCGCTGGCGTGATCGGCAAAAGACATCCGGGCGTAGGCGGCAAGCTTTTCGAGGAAATAAGCGACCATAGCCTCAGCAAGCTCTCTAGTGTCTGCGGCAGTCCGACTGATTTCGCCACTGTCTGAATACAGAACGGCAGCCCAAGGTTTAGCGCCGTTTGGTGTAGGCACGGCATCCCCGTAAATGGTCGTCATAGAGTCCCCTACTACAGGGTAACTCTAGCACAAGGCGACAATTCCTGGCGTGTCCGTACCACTACGGGATGATAAAGGCCGCCTCAGTTGGCGGCCCTTTTTCGTAGCATCCCTGAGCGTGTAGCGTCGCCTGTTGGCAGATAGTGTTGCAAAAGTCGTTTTGCAGGAAATGCAAAATTTCTCAGGGCCGCTGGCGCGTTATTCGTGTAATGATCTGAGGGACCTCGTCGCCTTGCGACAAATTCGTCGGCGACTTCGGCAGCGCGACTGAGACTATGCGAATCATCGACCTCTTTGCGCTTCGGGTTTTCGCCAAAAATTTGGACCGCTGCAACTTTCGACTTTTGCAACACAATCGGCACTTCGCCGACATGATTGGCAGCCGATACGATGTCCGCTGCCAAGCGCGAAACAGACATGACGACGCCAAGCTGTGGCTTCCGTTAGTGACCCGGAGCGGAAGCGACCGTCGACGCGGAGCCCTCCGATTGAGTGTCACGGTTCAAGCGACGAAGATTTCGCCTCCACGTCCACGACGAAGGTTTTCGCTATTCGGTCGAACAGATCGGCCATTGCGTGCCATCTGCTGGTGCCAAAACTCACCACGTACGCAAGCGTGCCATAAAGCACGAAGTAATGGCGAACACTCCAGGTGCCACCTTTGTCGTCAGGCTTGTCAAAGTCGAGTGTCGGCACCACACGCGATCCGATGGTAGTTTCACCCGGAACAAAATTTCCGAAACCGGCGTTAACCAGAGATTGTTGTATTTGATCGACGTATGCCTTGAGACCCTGTCCGGGATCGTAGGGTTGCCGAAAAATGATTGAGACGTGCACGCCGCCTTCATGCGAAGCGAAACGAATCACCTCGTACGGGCTGTTGGTTGGCACGGCAGGAAATGCATTCCAACGCGCGGGGATATCCAGCGCGAAGTTCCATTCCTTGCTGGTATAACGCTTCATCTCGATGTTGTTGATAGGGGACTTTTCCGGCAGCGTGCTGCCAGTGCCTGAGACTTGATCGCCCAAGATTGCACGACAAGCACGCCAGCTATCGTACCCGTGATTTCTTGCGACCTGCTCAAGGGCGTCGCAGTGTTTGAGGGGATGCCCCTGAGCGCTCGCTTTCGCTTCAAGCGCTGCGGCCTCGGATTTGAGTTCATCGATTGATGACACGACAACTTCCTTTGCTCGCGGGTTGTCTCAGACGGGGTTCCGTTCGCCTGCCCGCAAACCAAGGTGGTTGGCGTCAGAAGAATAACTATCGCTCTTTGCCATGCCGTAGGAAACGGGGGAACCGGGAGGCGAGCGATGACCTACGGAATTTTGGCGCTGTCCAAGCAAAAACGCAAGGCCGCCCTTCTCGTCGTAAAGGCAGCAGGATGTTCTCCTGTTGACCGTTAGCGGACATCACGGACGGTTGCGTCGATGTCCGCTGCTTGAGGACGAAACAGACATGACGACGTCGAGCTGTGACATCCGTTAGTGACCCGAAGCTGACTTCGTGTTCGATAGTCGTGATGTCCGCCTCCTGGTGAGGCCGGCGGCGCGCCTCGGTCTCCAGACGAGCGGCCGCTTGTGACCCAGTTCACACCGTTCATCAGCGAGCTCGGGTATCAAGGAGCGGCCCTTTCTGGCGAAAAGGGGACCAAGCACCGCGCTGACGCAAGGAACGGTGGGGATGAATGCACAAGGCAGCGTCATCCGTTACATCACCACGATGGTGATCGTCGGGTTTGTCGTGCTAACGGCGGCGACTTTCCGCAGTGCTCGGAAAGAGATCGGCCAAGCCTTGCCCGCCGACGCGATGACAGCAGCCTACTTCAAACTGCATTCCGAACCTGACTGTAGATTTAAAGGGGCCTGGCAAGACTGGGAACGCGACGAATGGATGACGCTTGGCTGCCTCGAAGTCAAAGTTCAGCATCGCGAGGGCAGCTACAACCTTGCAACAGGACCCCGGGCGACTTTGCAGGTCTCAATGCAAGGCACCTACTGGATCGACGGAGCGGGCCTTCTCCATGTCGCTCGCCAGGACAGTGAAGGGAAAAACCACGATTTCAGCGTGCCGATCTCGGTCGAAAATGCCGAGTACCCTACGCAGATGTGTTTCGCGGAGACCACCGAAGAGATTGCGTGCACTGCGTTCTTCATTTGGAAGAAGGATGACTAAGTTCTTCACAACGGCTCTCAACACGGTCTCTCCGTCGTCCGAGCGACCGATTGCGGTGCGAAAACCTCCTGATGTGGACGCACCCGCATTCTGCTTCTAGTCTGACCAAGCTCAGCAGGACCGAGTCCGAACGGCTTCGGAGCGATGCTGCGGTTTGGTGGGGGCGGCCGATGGATCGGGTAAAGACTTTCGCGATGGTTCTGTTGATTGCGTGGCCGGCGACCGGATCGTTTGTCGCAGCGGCGCCGTTGTTTGAGCCTGAGGCGATTTGCCGGACTGCGATTGCAGCAATCAAGGACCGCGATCCGAAATTAATCAAGGTCGCCCTGACAAGAGGCGACGTTTTCTTCCTTACCTACACGCGGCCCATCGACAGTTTCGTCTGGACGTATCGATGCAGGATCGAGGGCAGCCGCGTTGTCTGGGCCGATGAGCCCGGGCGATGGCGCAATGATCCGAAAGACGACAGGATTTCGTTCGAGGCCATCGACGCCGGCGCACGCCTTCAAATCGTCGCAACCCATCGCAACGGCCAAAGCGAAAAGCAGCTATTCGAGCGGGACAAGATTTTACGATCTGGCGCCGAGTAAAATCGCTGAGTTCGACGCGCAACGATCCCTCGATGTGAAGCAGGCATGAAACGTCGTCAATTTATCGCCCTGGTGGCTGGCATGGCCGGATGGCCGGTCGTGGCGCGCCTGCCTGGCGCGCTTGCACAGTCTTCGCGTCCGGTCACCATCATCGTGCCCTATGCGGCGGGTGGCCCGACCGACACGCTCGCGCGAATTCTGGCCCAGCGCATCTCGGTCGGGCTTGGGCAAAACGTTTTAATCGAAAATGTGCCGGGCGCGAGCGGAAGCATAGGCGTCGGTCGTGTCGCGCGCGCCTCGCCGGATGGCACGACGCTCAGCATCGGCAACGTTGGTTCACACGTTTTCAACGGCGCCATCTATTCGCTACCGTATGATCTGCTGAACGACCTGAAACCGGTTGCGCTGGTTGCCAGCAATGCGCAGTTGCTTCTCGGTAAACCCGGCATACCCGCAACGACGCTCGAGGAATTGATCACCTGGATCAAGGCGCAGCCCCGCGCGATTCTGATCGGAACGGGCGGGCCCGGAAGTGCAGCCCACCTCAGCGGGGTGTATCTCGAGCAACATCTGAAGATTTCGGCGACGATGGTCCCCTTTCGTGGCACCGGACCCGCGTTACAGGCTTTAATGGCAGAGCAGATCGACATTCTTTTCGACCAGGTCTCGAACGCCCTGCCGCAGGTGAGGGCGAAAACCATCAAGGCTTATGCCGTCACGGCAAAGAATCCATCTTCAGTCGCACCCGACATCCCGACGACGGATGCAGCCGGCTTGCCGGGCTTTTACGTCGCCGTCTGGCACGGGCTATGGGTCCCGAAGGATACCCGGGCCAGCGTCATCGCCAGTCTCAATTCCGCCGTTGTCGATGCGCTGGCGGATTCAACCGTCCGCGCGAGACTGGCAGAACTCGGTCAGGACATTCCCGCGCCCGATCAGCAGACCCCGCAGGCGCTCGGCAGCTTTCAGAAAGCCGAAATGGAGAAATGGTGGCCGATCATCAAGGCCGCCAATATCAAGCCGGAATAGGCGTTGGCGTCGTTGGCTGCACCCCCGTCATTGCGTGCGACAAACGCAAGAGAGCGTTAGCGACGAAGCAATCTATCCACTCGTCATCACCGGGCCTAGCCGTTCGAAGAACGGCGTAGCTTCCACTCGCCTATGCCCGGTGATCCACGTCTTACTTTGGGAGACCGACGACGTGGATGGCCGGGTCCCGTCTCCGCCAAGGCTTCGCCGGGGCCACTAGCTCACTTGGCCGCCGAAGCTTTAGCGAAGGCGGCAAGCCCGGCCATGACGAAGAGATGGCCATTACGGCGTGCGATCACCCGCCCTTCGCCACATCGATCACCGCGTCGGCAAAGGCCTGCGGCGCTTCCTGCGGCAGGTTGTGCCCGATGCCGCCTGATATCAGGCGATACGAATATTTGCCCGAGAACATTTTCGCATAGGCCGATGGCTCCGGATGCGGTGCGCCGTTGGCATCGCCCTCCATCGTAATCGTCGGCACGGCGATCACCGGCGCTTTCGCAAGCTTCGCTTCGAGCTCGTCAAATTTCGCTTCGCCTTCAGCCAATGCCTGCCGCCAGCGATAATTGTGAATCACGATCGCGACGTGATCCGGATTGTCGAAGGCTTTCGCGCTGCGCTCGAACGTGGCGTCGTCGAAATTCCATTTCGGCGAGGCGAGCTTCCAGATCAGCTTGGAAAATTCACGGCGATATTTTTCATAACCCAATCGCCCGCGTTCGGTCGCGAAGTAGAACTGATACCACCATTGCAGTTCGGCCGCCGGCGGCAGCGGCAGCTTGCCGGCTTCCTGGCTTCCGATCAGATAACCGCTGACGGAAACCAGCGCGGTGCAGCGCTCCGGCCATAGCGCTGCGATGATGTCGGCCGAGCGCGCGCCCCAGTCGAAACCGGCCAGCGTCGCTTTCTCGATTTTGAGCGCATCCATCAGCGCGACAATGTCGGCGGAAACCGCCACGGGCTGGCCGCTGCGCAACGTGGCATCCGACAGAAACGCCGTCGTGCCATAGCCGCGCAAGTGCGGAATGATGACGCGATGACCCGATGACACCAGGATCGGCGCCACGTCGACGAAGGCGTGGATGTCGTAGGGCCAGCCGTGCAGCAGGATCACCGGCTTGCCGTCCGCAGGTCCGGCTTCCGCGTAACCGACGTTGAGCACGCCCGCGTTGATCTGCTTCAGGGACGCAAAGGACGTGTTGCCGCCGCCCTTCGCCGAACCGCTTGCCGATGGCGTCTGCGCATTCGCGGCGGCGCTCAGGGAAAATTGCGTTGCGGCAATGGTGGTTGCGGAAGCTCCGAGGAAACGGCGGCGATCGATCGGGTCTGACATGAAAAGCTCCCTTGTGCCGGTGGCGGATGATTGGGGGCTTTATAGACCTGAATAGGGCGGAATGTGTACGGGTGACGGCGGGCGCTCGCGTGTCCCGGACGCGGTGCAGCGCGTAACGCTGCCCCGCAGAGCCGGGGCCCATGCATATACAATACGATGTGAAGATAGTGGACCCCGGATCAGCAGCGCACCACTTCGTGTCGCGCCGCGTCCGGGGAATGCCTACTCGTCCTCGAACTCGTCTTCCTCGTTGACCTTTTCGCCGTGCCTGCGCGAGGCGGCCTTGCGCGCGCCGAGCGATCCCGTCGCATATGGCTCACGCGACGAGGCGTAAGGGTTGCGCTGCATGGCGCGCGAGGCGACTTCCTCGCCGGAGACGGCGGCAGGCTGGCAGATCAGACGACGCGAGGCACGGCGCATCAGGTCCACATGAATGTGGTCGTAGTGATAGACGTTAGAGCCCGGCGCCAGCACTGTGGTGAATTGCTGGCACGCGCCCGCCTCGACATCGCGCAGGAAGCCCTGCTCTTCCGGCAAGCCGCGCCAGCCATCCTTCACCGTGACGTGGCGTCCGTCGGCCAACGTAAAGGCGGCAATGTCGAGCGCATTGCCGAACGCATGTTCGGAAATATGCGCGCTCGAATTGCCGTTCATGCCGCGGCAGGAATAGGCCGAGATCTGCTTGATCTCGACCACGCGCTGGCGAAACCAGCGCTGCGCCGCCGGCTGCACGGTCTCGGCGATCCACCGGTCGAGCACCGAGACGAGCGGGCACGCGAGCGTCGCGGCGGGCTTCACCGCGACCGGCCCCGCGGCTATCGCCTGCATCGGCCCCGGACCGAGCCGCGGTGGTGGCTGATACGACGGCGCGAGAGGCGGCGCTTCGACGCGCTCCGGCGCGCCCGGCGGATAGCGGTCGCGCGAATAGTTCGGCTGCGGCGCATAGGGTGATGACGGCCCTGCCTGCCAGCCATGCGATGCGCTTTCATCCTCCTGGTCCGGCGCGAGGCCAGGCGCGCGCAACGAAACCGGACCGTTGGACGACGCGCCATAATTACTGGGGGCGTCGTAGTTCGAGCCGCTATAGCCAGGCGCGCGATACGGCTGGTCCGGATAATAAGTCGACGGCGGCGGCGGAGGCGGCTGGCCGCCCGGCCAGCGCGGCTGATTGCCGATGCCGGCGGGCGGACGCATATCCTCGTCGGCAAAACCGAAACTCGCGGAGCTTTCGCCGAGCGCAGAGACTTTCAGCGGAAAATCGGCGCCGCAGGCACCGGGGCCGGAGATCGGACTTATCCGAACCAGATCAGGGCCTTCCTTGACCTCGCCGGATTTCAGGCAGGCGATCTCAGCCTCGGCCCGCCACGGCTCGCGCTCCTCGGAGAAGAATCCGCGGCCGCATCCCGCAAGCGAAACAAGGACGAAGGAGCCGACGAGATACAAACAAACTCCGCGCGTCATGCGGGAGAACTTCAACGAATTTATTTAAGGACTCATCAACGCCTTGTTTTCACGACTCTTTAACCACGTGACGAACCGTTGTGCGCCGCCGAGATGGAACGGATGGACAGCAACGCTGCCTTTTTTGGCGTGGAACGGATCGTTAGCCTTAAGCGTTATGGCGGACCACTGGAGCGGATTTGACATTCGCTGCAGACCTGACGGCGAGTTCGTAAGGCGAATGCAAAATCCAAAGCTCCAGTGAAGATGAATTTCTTCAGGTGGCCCTTTGATTTCGACATTCGCAAGACTGCCCGCTGAGAAGGGATGCGAATGTTGAAATCGGACCACTGGCTCTGACCCTCGGGAGGTTTGTGATGACCTTGAGTCCTTTCATCAACAAGTTGAGCATCGTGACGGCCTATGTCGCGTTCGCCTTTGTCGGCGCGATCGTGCTTGGCATGTTCTAGGACACGAGACCCATCCGAAATCAGAAGGCCGGCGGTTGGATTGATCCAGCCGCCGGCTTTATTTTGCCAGCAGACATCGCGGCTACCAGACATTCGAGCAGTCCGAACCGGTGACGTCACCGATCTTGAAGCTCTTGCACATCATGCCGGGATTGTCCGGGTCGGGATAAAATCCCGAGCGCGACGTACGCTCCCGCACCGTGTGGCTGAACCGCCATCCGTGGCTCAACATGCAGCTCTTGTATTCGCGCGACGTCGGTACGCCGTTCTGCGGCGCACCGAGCAATCCCGTGCAAGCACTGGTGTCGGCTTGCAGCACGGCGTCGCCGCGCGGATGTTTGGCGACGTTGGTGTAGACATCATGATCGGCCTTCGCACCGACAACGCTGCCGATCAGCAGCACGACTATCAAGGCAATACGTTTCATTTGAATTCTCCATCTCAATAACAAGCATCCGTCGGTCGCGATGGATGCCCGCTCCGGTTCAGATGGATTGGATGACAAATTCGAAATGTGGTGTCCGGGTAGGTCCGGTCATTCATGCGGCGTTCAGCCGAAGACCCCCTCAATCGCAACCGCCGTCGCCGATTGCGTTCTTGCCGCCATCGGTCCGATCGGCAAAAGTATCAAACCTATGATGTGAACCTCTCCCCTGCGCGTCCCCCGGCAATCCGAAGGCAGAGATGATCCTGTTATCAAGCGGCCCGCGCTCTGACAGATCGAAGGGTTTGCGATCGTGCGCGATCGCGTTTCTTTTCAGCCTGACGCTGCCGGGCGCAGCGCACGCCTATGCAGTGCCTACTGAGGACGCCGTGCCGGCGATGCATCTGAACTCAGGCGAGATGCAGCTCGCGCAGGCCCAGCCGGCTGCGCCCTCGCCCGCACCTGTTCCAGCTCCTGCGCCCGCAGCGAACCCGACCTCGCCCGCTGCGGCCGCGCCTGCACCTGCCACGACGCCTCCGGCGCAGGGCGCGGCGTCCGACGAGCCGATCGGCAATGTCGCAACGCTGACCGGCAGCGCCAGCGTCGTCCGCAACCAGAATACGCTGCCGCTCAAGCTCAAGGACGACATCTATCTCAACGACGTCGTGACGACGTTTGCCGATTCCACCCTCGGCATCACCTTCAACGACGAGACCACCTTCAACCTCACGGCCAAAGCCTCGATCAAGATCGACGACTTCATCTATGAGGACGGCGGCAAGCAGAACTCGGCGCTGTTCGACGTCACCAAGGGCACGGTTGCGTTTGTCGCTTCCGCCGTCGCCAAGACCGGCAACATGGAGATCACGACGCCGACCGCGACGCTCGGCATCCGCGGCACCACCGGGCTCGTCGAAGTGGACGGCGCCGGCAGCGGCGCTCACAACATCAAGCTCTATCCCGATCCGGACGGCCATGTCGGCACCATCGACGTCGCCGATCGCTCGAGCGGCGCGCGGCTCGGCACGCTCAACCAGGGCGCCAGCGGCTTTACGGTCCGTGCCGGCGCCGGCGGACGCTTCACGGCGGCGCCGCTTCGGATCTCGCCGCAACAGGCGGCGCGCGACCAGGGCGTCGTGCGTCAGGTCCATGCCGCGCAAGCCGTGGGACGGCAGGTGGTGACCGAACAACGCGCGTTACGCCGCGCCAATCCGAACCTGAACCGCAACAACCAGCGCAACGCGCCAAGTCAACCTGGTCAAGGCCGGCCGAACCAGCGTCAGCCGGGTCAGGGCCAACCGGGTCAGCGGCAGAACAACCTGCAACAGCGGCCCGGCGGCCCGCAGCAACCGGCTTCGCCCAACCGCACCGGCCAACACGGTCCGCCGGGACAAACGGGACAAACGGGTGCGCCGAACCGCGCCGGTGAGAACCGGCAGCCCGGGCAAGGTGGAGCGCCGAGCGGACAACCGGCGGCGCCAAACCGCAGCACCCAACAGGGTCAGCCGCAACAGCCGCCCGGCGCGCAGCGGCCGGTGAACGCGCCCGCCCTCCATCCAGGCGGAGCGCCGAACCGGGCAGCCGCGCCGCCAAAGCGTCCGCCGCCGCCGAAAAAGCCGCCGAGGGAAAGAAAGCGGTAAAGAATCATCCTTCGAGACGCCGCTCACGCGGCTCCTCAGGATGAGGCCTGAGCAAGCGGTCAAGAACGACCCTCATGGTCAGGAGCGCGCAAGCGCGTCTCGAACCATGAGGCCGATCCGCGCAACGCACAGCCCCCACCTACACCGCCCGCCGCAACCAGCCGCGCACGCGCTGCATCACGTTGACGCGCGAGCCATGCGGCGCCTCGCTCGTCGCATTATCCCGAGCGACAATCGCCTCAGCACCGATCGCCCGGGAAGAGCCGGCATCGAAACGTTCCGCTTCCGCGGATGACGGAGCGATCTCCCGCGTCAGCAGCGAGGCGAAGGCATCGATCGCGTCGTCGTCAGGCAATAAAGCCTCATGCTGGATGACGTCCCGCTCGATGACGTTTCGCTCGATGACGCCATGCTCAACGCCGTTCCGTTCGATCGCCGCTTCATCGGCCACCGGCGCAACCGGCGGAGAAATCGCAGATGTCGGCTTCGCTACCGAACGGCGGCGCGGGCGCTTGGCAGGCTGGGCTACCTTCATCTCGCGCGAACGACGCGCGAGCGCCGCGCTTTCCAGCGCCAGCGGTCCGACATTGGCGAGGAATGCCCGCTCGTGATCGCGTGACAACCGTTCGACGGCGGCCTCCAGCGGCAACCAGTCGACTGCGATCACATCGCGCATGAGGTCGCGCGTCGGGCCGCCCTGTGTTTCCATCCGCCAATAGTGAACGATCTTGGGGCGTCCGCCGGCGTCATAGGCCAGCGTGCCGAGGAATTCGTGCACCGAGACGTCGTGTCCGGTCTCTTCCAGCACCTCGCGCTCGGCGGCATCGCGCGGCGTTTCGCCGTCGTCGAGCTTGCCCTTCGGCAAAACCCACTCACCTTTACGTAAGCGCACCACCGCGATCAGCCGGGGCCTCGACTGCCGCAACACAATACCTCCCGCCGCCAGAACAGGCGTACGCGCCATCTCTCAATCCTTAATCAATCCATGAAGCGAGCCGGGTCCAATCGACTCATGTTTTTTATACGTCAGAAGTTCCACAAAATCGACGATGGATTCTCATTTTCGTATCCCGCCTGAAGAATCCACAACTCACTGTGGCTTTTGCAACCTCAAGGCTTTCGCAACAATGGCTGTCCGGCCTTGATCCGCGCGCCCTCGCGCACATTGTCGCAAAACTCAAAACGATCCGGCGTCAGCACGATGATGGTCGAGCCGTGCTCGAACCAGCCGAGTTCGTCGCCCTTCCGCACCTGCGCATCGCAGGGAAACGTGGTCGGCCCGCGCGTCTGCGCGTTCAGCGTCGCCTCGATGCAGTGCAGCCGCAGGCTTGCGACCAGAATCGCGGCGACCGGCACAATCGTCAGCGCCTCGCCGGACGAGAGATGCGTCTCGATCACCGCGCGTTCGTTCTTGCAGAACAGTTTTTCGACCCGCTTCAGCGCGATCGGGTTGACGTTCCAGACGTCGCCCGAGATGAAGGTGACGTGTTCGATGCGGAAGTCGGCCGGCGCGTGGAAGCGGTGATACATGCTCGAGGTCAGCCGCAAGGTGACGAAGCGGCCATTGCGGTGGGTTTCCACCAGACGGTCGTCGCCGAGCAGGTCCTTCAATGAATAGTTCGCGCCCTTGATCTGGAACAGCTCGGTGTCCTCGATCGCGCCATGCGCGCCGATGATCGCATCGCTCGGGCTCGTGACGACGGACGGGTCGGGATCGAACGGCCGCAGGCCGTCTTTCAACTCGCGGGTGAAGCAGTCGTGCAGGCTCTTGAATTCAGTCTTTTTCGCCTCGGAGAGGTCGAGGTCGGAGAACAGCCGCCAGAGCGCGATCGAGGCCGCGCAGACATAAGGGTTTTCGATCTTGCTGAACCAGCCCATGAAACGGGTGATCGCGGCACGCGGAATACGGTTGGTCAGCAGGAAATTAAGGTTTTCCTGCTCGGTCAGGGCTGTGATCAGGCCCTTCACTGTCATGAATCTGTCAGATCGACCGGCTAGCGCTTCTGGCATGGATTCGTCTCTCCCGATTCTCTCTCTATCCGCCGCAGCCGTGGCCGGCGCCGCCGCTGCTTTCCCCAAGGTCAAGGCACGCCTCGAATTGTCGCGGGCCAAGCACCGCTCGCTGAGCGGACATTCGAAGATGTCCCGGCGCGTGGCGAAGCTGTTGCCGTTCTACGAATTCTCCGGCGACCAGTACTTCAGCGCCGACGGCGCGCCGGCTGAAATCGCCAGCCAGCGCAAGGACGCCTTCTTTGCGCTCGCCAGGCTTTACGCCGAGCGTTACGCCAAGGGGCGGCAGATGACGGCGGAAGCCGTCACGCACATCTCCGACCTGCAATTCACTCGCGCCTACCGCGTGCCGTTCCAGTTCTCCAGCCTGGTACAGAAAAATCTTGGCACCTCGGCCTTCATGGAGTCTTCCTCCGGCGTCACCGTGACCGACGTCGACGGCAACGTGTTCTACGACCTCACCGGCTCCTACGGCGTCAACATCTTCGGCAACGACTTCTATAAGGAGTGCATCACTGAGGGCGAGAAGCGTGCCGAAAAACTCGGCCCCGTGCTCGGCAGCTACCATCCCGTCGTCGCCGACAACGTCAAGCGCATCTGCGAGCTTTCCGGCCAGGACGAAGTCTCGTTCCACATGTCCGGCACCGAGGCCGTGATGCAGGCGGTGCGGTTGGCGCGTTACCACACCAAGCGCACGCATCTGGTTCGCTTCGCCGGCGCCTATCACGGCTGGTGGGGCGACGTGCAGCCCGGCGTCGGCAATCCGATCGCCGCGCACGAGACCTACACGCTCGCCGACATGTCGGAGAAGACGCTGCATGTGCTGCGTACCCGCCGCGACATCGCCTGCGTGCTGGTCAATCCGTTGCAGGCGCTGCATCCGAACGTCAACGCGCCCGGCGATTCCGCGCTGGTCGATTCCTCGCGCAACGCACGCTTCGACCGCGAGGCCTACACCGCCTGGCTGAAGCAACTGCGCGAGGTCTGCACCGAACGCGGCATCGTGCTGATCTTCGACGAGGTGTTTCTCGGCTTCCGGATCGCGGCCGGCGGTGCCCAGGAATATTTCGGCGTCCACGCCGACATGGTGACCTACGGCAAGAGCCTCGCTGGCGGCCTGCCCATCGGCGTCGTCTGCGGCAAGAAGGAGCTGATGCGCCGCTTCCGCGACGATCGCCCGGCTGACGTCTGCTTTGCCCGCGGCACCTTCAATGCACATCCCTACGTGATGACCGCGATGGACGAGTTCCTGTCGCGCCTGGCGAGCCCGAACTTCCGCAGCATCTATGACCGGCTGGACGAGACCTGGAACGGTCGCGCCGAGGCGCTCAACACCCGGCTCGAGAAGGAAGACCTTCCCGTTCGCGTCGCCAACTTCTCCTCGGTCTGGACGGTGCAATACACCGAACCGTCCCGCTACAACTGGATGCTCCAGTATTATCTGCGCGCCGAAGGGCTGCACCTGAGCTGGGTCGGCACTGGACGCTTCATCTTCAGCCTGAACTTCACCGACGCCGATTTCGCGGAAGTCGAGAGCCGCTTTGTCGCGGCCGCGCAAAAGATGAAGCGCGACGGCTGGTGGTGGCATCTGCCCACGCTCACCAACAAGGCAATCCGCCGCCAGATCCTCAAAGAGATGCTGGCAAGCAAGTTTCGGCGCTGAGTCTAGGCTCGTCGTACCTTTCCGCCCCGACTTGATCGTCACGCCGTCATTCCGGGATGGTCCGAAGGACCAGACCCGGAATCCATTTCGCCACGCGCCGCATCGACAGATGGATTCCGGGTTCGCTCGTTTCACTCGCGCCCCGGAATGACGTCGCATTGAAAAACGCAAATGCCCGGCGCAAGACCGGGCATTCGAAGATTCGTAACGACGCAACGTTTCAGATCTCAGGCGTGCTTTTCGACGAGCTCGTTGTGCTCGATGATATCGAGGCCCGGATCGATCAGTTCGCCACGCAGCAGCGCGAGCGGCGCCTTGCAGTAGAGCTTGAAGTCGTTGAAGGGGTCGGTGAGGATCTTGGTCATCCAGACGAGGCCGGTTTCGACGTCGCGGATGAAGAAGAGCTGCACACCGCGGAACAGCAAACCGCCGAGACCCACCACGAGCCACACTTTGGCGACCTGACGCATGAAGTCGGCCGGCGAAGCCCAGGGCGTGACTAGGCCGAACAGCGTCGGATCGACATAGAGCACGACCGGCGACAAGGCCCAGATCGTCATCAGAACGATCTTGCGGCGCAGGTTATAGCCGACCTTGATCTCTTCCTTGTGCTCGTGGGTCGCGTGGTTGAGATGGTCGTAGTCGCGCGGCTCGAAGAAGAAGTGTCCGGCCTGGCGCGAGGTCATCGAGACCAGCCAGCCGATCAGCGCCGACATCAAGGGATCGAAGAACATCATCACGTAGCCGATGAGGAAGCTCACGGCGCTGACGAAGTGCAGGCTCTGATTGATCCGGCTGTGGTGATAGAAGCGATGGTCATCCCAGCGCTGGATCCGCAGCTGCTCCCGGAAATTCTTGATCATGGTCTTCCCCAAAAGGTGATTCGAAGGAACTTTACAGGATTTCGATGTCTGGTGTGTGACATCATCATAATGTCACAAAACTCTTTGCAGTGACGCTGTCATAAAACTCAGGTGCGCGAGCAAGGCCTTAGGCCGATGCCGCAATCTTCCGGATACGGACCAGCGAGAAATGGCCGAACGGCGGGATCAGGCGGCGCTCCACCAGCTCCACCTTCTTGGCGCCTGACAGCCAGTTGGTGTAGCGCGACCACGCGAACTCGGCCGTACGGAAACCGAGGTGGCGAACCACCGGCTGCAACCCCTGCTCGATGAACCGGCGCATACCCTGATCGGCGCTGACGCGGGTGAGGATGATCAGTTCGCCGCCGGGCCGCAGCACACGGGCAAATTCGTCGAGCGCCACTTCCGGATTCGGTACAGCCGTGACGACATATTGCGCCATCACGACGTCGAAGCTGTCGTCTTCGAATTCGAGCTTCTCGGCATCCATCACCGCAAGCCCCTCGACATTCTTCAACTTCTGCTCGGCGACGCGCTTGCGCGCCTTGTTGAGCATGGCTTCCGAAATGTCGGTGCCGAAAATCCGCAAGTTTGGCGAATAGAGCGGCAATGAAATGCCGGTGCCGACACCGACTTCCAGCACGCGGCCGCCGATCTTGTTGGTGGCCTGGATCGCGGCGTCGCGACCCTTGGAGAACACGCCTCCGAACACGAGGTCGTAAACCGGGGCCCAGCGGTCATAGGCCTGTTCGACCATTTCGCGGTCGAAGTCGAGTTCAGTGCCGTCCAGCTTGATGCTCTCTGCCATCGTCGTTTTCTCGTTTCCTTCGTAAAGCGCCGATCCGGCGTAGCCCGATCCGGCGTCTGATGTGTGGTCCTGACGTTGACTCTTAGCCACCCACTGCATGACTTTCCGCCACGATCGGCACCTGACGTGGCGACCGGCTCGGTTGCAAGGCACTCAGGTTACCGATGAACTGACGCGCGCTGTTTTCCCAGGACCGCTCCAGCGCAAATTGCCGGCAGGTTTCACGCGATTGGTTAAGCGCACGCAGGCACGCCGCGCGCAGGTCGTTATCGAGCGCGCCGATCGGATGATCTGCGATCACGTCGATCGGGCCGGTGACCGGAAACGCCGCGACCGGCGTGCCGCAGGCCAGCGCCTCGAGTTGCACGACGCCAAAGGTGTCGGTGAGACTGGGGAAGACGAAAACATCCGCGGCGGCGAGATGCGCGGTTAGGTCCGCGCCCTTCTTTTCCCCCAAAAATTTCACATCGGGATATTTTTGCGCGAGCTCGGCCCGCTGCGGCCCGTCGCCGACCACGACCTTCGTGCCGGGCAAGTCGAGCGACAGGAACGCCTCGATGTTCTTTTCGACCGCGACGCGTCCCATGGTCATGAAGATCGGGCGCGGCAGGTCGAGCAGCGCCGGATGATCCGGGTTGAACAACTTCGTATCGACGCCGCGACCCCAGAAGCCGAGCTTGCGGAAGCCACGCCCGGCGAGTTCGTTATAAAGGGACGGCACCGCGACCATCGTGGTCGCCGCCGAATTGTGGAAATGGCGCAACACCGCGTAGCTGACCGCGGCCGGAATAATTGAGCGGACCGCGATATATTCCGGAAAGCGCGTCGTATAGGACGTCGTGAACGCAAGCCCGTGCCGGCGGCAATAGGCGCGCACTGCCCAGCCGACCGGACCTTCGGTCGCGACGTGGATCGCTTCAGGGTTCGCGGCTTCGATTCTAGCTGCAATCTCGCGCCGGTTCGTCCACGCGACGCGCAAGCCCGGATAGGTCGGCAATTCCATCGAGGGAAAACCCTCAGGGGTCAGAAATTGAATCTCCGCGCCGAGCGGGCCTGCGGCTCGCTGGAGCGAGGTCAATGTGCGCACCACGCCGTTGACCTGCGGATGCCAGGCGTCTGTCGCTATCAAGATTCGCATCGCCGATTCAGCCCTGCTGATTCTTTTCGGCGCGACGTTGCGTCAGAGATATTTCAAGCGTGTGACGTCATAGAGGTTAACGACCCCGATTTTCGCATGGCGACCACTTTCCGGGGTTAATGGTTGTTTGCGGGGCCCTTCCCGCCGCTTCATGACACTGAGATGAAACGATTCATGAAGGCGGTGAAGACATTTTCGCTAATCGGCGAAAATGTCCGGAAACGGTTTGCGGTTAAGGATCGTTCCCAACGACGTGGCCCAAACGGTCGCGCAACGCTAACAACAGGGGGCGGTAGATGTTCGGATCTCGTAATCTCGTTTCGTATTCGCGCCGCGCTTTGGCGAGCGTGACACTGATCGCTGGCGCGATGGCGTTGACCGGCTCGGCTACCGCCGCACCCTTGCCGCTGTTTCCTTTCCCGGCGCTCGAACAACCGCGGGCCGTTCAGCCCGCCCCGTCCGACGAGGGCGATGCGCCGTTCGAACTGCCGGCGCGCTTCAAACGTCAGACCGTCAACTATCCGACGCGCGAGCCGGCGGGCACGATCATCATCGATAATCCCAACACTTATCTCTATTATGTGCTCGGAGGCGGACAGGCGATCCGCTACGGCATCGGCGTCGGCCGCGATGGTTTCACCTGGTCGGGCGTGCAGACGGTCACGAAGAAGGCCGAGTGGCCGGACTGGACTCCGCCGCCGGAGATGATCGCGCGTCAACCTTATCTACCGCGTCATATGGCCGGCGGCCCCGGCAATCCGCTCGGCGCACGCGCGATGTATCTCGGCGGCACGGTCTATCGCATTCACGGCACCAATCAGCCTTCAACCATCGGCACCCACGTTTCTTCCGGTTGCATTCGCCTCACCAACCAGGATGTCACCGATCTCTACTCACGCGTGAACGTCGGCACCCGGGTGATCGTGATGCCGATGGAACGCCGCGCCGATAACGCGCCGGCCCAGCGAAGCTAACGCTTCTAGTTTCCTAGTTTCCCCCAGGGACCTCCCCCAAGGTCCCACATAAAGAAAGGCGCGGCGTCCCCCCGCACCTTTCCTGCTTTTGTAAGGCCCTGCTTTTCCTAACAGAAACAATCCGACCATATTGCAGCCGGAGCCTTCGAGCATATCTTGGGCCTATCGAATTACCGGCAAGCGGGGTAGCCGCCCCCCACCCCGGCCCTATAGAGTCTTATTGAATCAGTCCGGGGGGACGATGCGTTTGAAGGTCATTCTGATCGGGGCCGCAGTGCTCGCGATCTCGTTTGTCGCCAGTTTGCTGGCGATGGACTGGCTTTCTCCGCGTGGCTCGGCCTTCCGCCCGGCCGTGGCCGAACTCCCACCACTGCCGTCCGCCCCCCGCAGCTCCGTCATCATGGCCCAGATCGCCATTCCCATCACCGCGATCCAGGCCGCGGCGGATCGCGGCACGCCGCGCAATTTTTCCGGCAAGGCGGATAATCCGGTGTCGCAGGTGCTGCAAAACGCCGACATCGGCTGGACCGCCTCGCGCGGGCCGATCGGGGTTTCCGGCGGACAGGACGCCCTGTCCCTCACCACCGGCCTGAGCGGAAAGCTGAACGTCACGGGTTCGCTGGCCGCCAAGACCACCGGCGCGGTCGGAGATGCCATCGGCGGGCTGCTCGGCGGCAACGTCGCCAAGCAGATCAGCAGCATCAACATCAAGGGCGTCAATGCGTCCGCCGAGATCAAGGGCAACGTGACCGTCAGTTCGCGACCGAAGTTCTCGGCTACCTGGCGGATCGAACCCAATCTGAGCGGCCAGGTGAATCTCGGCGACACCAGCCTCGCGGTCGCCGGCGCCCGCGTCAACGTGCCGGCGCAGATCAAGCCGGTGATCGACAAGAATGTCGCCGACCAGGTCGAGGCCGCAGGCAACCGGATTCGCAACGATCCTTCGTTCGAACGCAATGCGCGCATCCAGTGGAGCAAGGCCTGCCGTTCGATTCCGCTCACGGCCGGCAATGCTTCGGCGCCGCCGCTGTGGCTGGAGTTACGGCCGACGCGGGCAGTCGCGGTGCAGCCCAGTGTCAGCGCCACCACGATCATGATGACCCTCGGCATCGAGGCGGAAACCCGCATCACGCCGAAAGAAACCACGCCGATGTGTCCGTTCCCGGAAAAACTTTCGATCGTGCCGCCGACGCAGCCGACCGTCAGCATCGGCATCCCCATCGACATTCCCTTTGCCGACGTCGACAAGCTGGTGGAAGCGCAACTGATCGGACGCCACTTTCCCGAGGACGGATCGAGTTCGACCGATGTAACCGTCAAGCATGTGCAGGTGGCGGCTTCCGGCGACCGGCTTCTGATTTCGCTTCTGATCAACGCCAAGGAGAAGGCGAGCTTCCTGTCGTTCGGCGGCGAGGCCACCGTCTACATCTGGGGCAAGCCGACGCTCGATCAGAAGAGCCAGATCCTTAGGCTCACCAGTGTGGAGATGGCGGTGGAGTCCGAGGCCGCCTTCGGGCTGCTCGGCGCGGCGGCACGCGCCGTTATGCCGCATCTTCAGAAGGTGCTGGCCGAGAAGACCACCGTGGACCTCAAGCCGTTCCTGGGCGATGCGCAAAAGATGATCGCAAGCGCGGTCTCGGACCTGCAAAGAAGCGACAACGGCGCGCGGGTGACGACCGATATCGCCAACCTCGCTTTGTCCGACATCGCCTACGATTCCAACACGCTGCGGCTGATCGCGGAGGTCTCCGGCACCATCAACGTGACGGTCGCGGCGCTGCCCGGGTTTTGAGGCA
This sequence comes from Bradyrhizobium erythrophlei, assembly GCF_900142985.1. Lineage (NCBI taxonomy): Bacteria > Pseudomonadati > Pseudomonadota > Alphaproteobacteria > Hyphomicrobiales > Nitrobacteraceae > Bradyrhizobium > Bradyrhizobium erythrophlei. The sequence continues at coordinate 4,327,102 of NZ_LT670849.1, read as the reverse complement.
AGCTGCTTTTCCTCATCCTGAGGAGCATCGCAAAAGCGATGCGTCGGATGAGGCCACCGGCCGGGCCTCATTGTTCTCCTGGCGATGCGGAGCATCGTCCAGCGACGGCGTATCGTCTTTCGTGCCGTTCGCTAACGACCTCGCCAGCGCTCGGTCTGCTCGGGCACCCGCCTCCTCACCATGAGGGTTAACGAGTCCTCCTTCCTGTACCGCTCCCGGCTGACATCTTTTCAGGCTTGGCGGACGCACGCGAAGCCGGGTACAAAAGCGGTAATAAAACAACAGCAATATCCAGGGAGGGATTATGAAATCATTTGCAGCCACGCTCATGGCCGGACTTGCACTCGCTGTGTCCGGTGGGGCCGCGAGCGCACAGATCTCCGACGACGTCGTCAAGATCGGCGTCCTGACCGACATGTCGAGCCTTTATGCGGACGCCACCGGCAAGGGGTCGGTCGCCGCCGTGCAGATGGCGATCGACGATTACAAGGGCAAGCTGAAGGTCGAAATGATTTCGGCCGACCACCAGAACAAGCCCGACATCGCCTTGTCCATCGCCCGCAGCTGGTACGACAACGAGAAGGTCGACGCGATCTTCGACGTGCCCACCTCCTCCGTCGCGCTGCCGATTTCGGCGCTGACCCGCGAGAAGAACAAGATCCATATCAACTCTGGCGGCGGCACGTCCGACCTCACCGGCGTTGCGTGCTCGCCCAACACGGTGCACTGGACCTACGACACCTATTCGCTCTCCAACGTCGCCGGCAAGGCGATGGTCAAGCGCGGCGAGGACACATGGTTCTTCGTCACCGCGGACTATGCCTTCGGCATGGCACTCGAACGCGATGCTGCCAATGTCGTGAAGGAGAACGGCGGCAAGGTGCTCGGCGACGTGCGTCATCCGCTCAACAATTCGGATTTCTCCTCCTTCCTGCTGCAAGCTCAATCCTCGAAGGCCAAGGTGATCGGTCTGGCCAACGCCGGCGGCGACAGCCAGAACGCGTTGAAGCAGGCAGCCGAGTTCGGCATCACGCAGGGCGGGCAGAAGATGATCGCGCTGCTCACCGAAATCACCGACGTACATTCGCTCGGTATCAAGGCGACGCAGGGGCTGATCGTCACCGACGCCTTCTACTGGGATCGCGATGACGAGACGCGCGCCTTCTCCAAGCGCTTCAACGACAAGGTCGGCCACATGCCGACCATGATCCAGGCCGGCCTCTATTCGGCGACCATGCATTACCTGAACGCCATCGAGGCGATCGGCACCGACGACTCGCAAAAGGTGATGGCGCAGATGCGCGCTACCCCGGTCAACGATTTCTTCGCTCACGGTGGCAAGATCCGCATCGACGGCCGCATGGTCCACGACATGTATCTGTTCGAGGTCAAGAAGCCCGAGGAATCGAAGGGCGAGTGGGATCTGTACAAGCTGCTCGCCACGGTGCCGGGCGACGAAGCCTTCCGTCCGCTCGACAAGGGCAATTGCCCGCTGGTGAAGACGAACTGAGGTTTGTTCGCACCGTCATTGCGAGGAGCGCAGGCGACGAAGCAATCCAGAATCCTTATCCGCGGTCATGACTGGATTGCTTCGCTTCGCTCGCAATGACGACCAAACAAAAAACGCGCCCGGCAAAACCGGACGCGTTTTCTTCATTCTGACACTCGAGCTCAAATGCTCTAGTCAGTCCTCGAATTTGAAGGAGACGTTGAGCTTGGCGCGATAGGCTTCAACCTTGCCTTTGGCATCGAGTTGCAGGTCGAGCTTGACGACTTCGGCGACGCGAAGATCTCGCAATGTTTTGCCGGCCCTGTCGACGGCGGCCGCGGCCGCCTTCTCCCATGATTCCTTGCTGGTACCGATCAGTTCAATGACTTTGTAGACGCTCTCGGTCATGTCGTCCTCCCGTTCGGTCTTGGCAGGAGGCAGATGCCTCTGCCGTAGGCCAAGACTAACAGGGGGACATCGACGCTGAAAGGCGCAAAGTCGCTTCAGCAAAAAGGGCCCTGACCGAAGTCAGGGCCCTCGATGTCTGAACGACCGTGTGCGGTCAGTACTTCGCCACCACCGGCGTAAGCGGGGTGATCGGATCGAACTTCAGCGAGAAGCGCGCCTGAACGACGTCCGCACTGGTCTTGATGGAGCGACAGTCGACGGAGCAGAAGGCAACACCATCTCCCGGGCTGATCATCGTGGTCGTGCCAAGGTCGACATGCTTGTAGTCCAGACCGATGACGATCGCGGTCTGCCTGCCCTTCCAGACAGCCCAGTCGACGCCGGCGCCTGCGAACCACCCGTCATGGCGCTTGCTAAAGTTGTCAAACTGAAGGAGCGCTGGACCAACCCTGACGAAAGAACTCGTATTGATTTCTCCACTTGCGTAGCCGCCCTGGCCATAGAAGAAGACGTCCCGCCACGCGTAGCCTACCCGCGGACCCACGGTGACAACACTCTGAAGGCCTGCGGCGCAGCTGAGCAAGAAAGGATTGGCACAACCGGTAGCCGGCGAGCCGGCAACCTGCGTGTCGTCGAAGCCGGAGAACCACGAGAAGTCTACGCCGAGCACCCAGTTGTTGCTGAACTGATATTGAGCCCCGCCATTCAAGCCGCCAACGCCGAACGACCCGTTGTGGTCGAAGCGGGTCGCGCCGATGTTGGGCCAGACGGCGCTCTGGGACGTCCACATGCCGCCGAAGTTGGCGCCGACGTAAACGCCGGTCCAGTTGAATTCCGGAATGATCGGTGGTGGCGGCGCTTTGACCGGCAAATCCGCGGCGATGGCCGTGCTGGTTCCGAAGGCCAGCGCGGAAAGCAGCAATGCGATTCTCTTCATGGCACTCCCCCCAAACGACTCATTCAAAAAAGTGAACTTGCCGCTAGCATAGCGCCAGTGCCTCCAAAGGCGACGAATACATTATGCATTTGCCCGGTTCCAAGGCGTTTTTGCTGCCGGAAGTGATCTATCTGCAACAAAAAGCAACGGAGCGCATGACGGCCGAGCCTAGATTTGCCGCACGACGGAATGATCAATCTACCGCACTGCAAAAACGCGCCCGGCAAAACCGGGCGCGCTCTTCACTGCCGCTGCTTATGGATGCCGAATTCAGCCTTACTGCGCGTACTTGAACTCGGGCATCGACTTCAGTTCGTCCTTGTTCGCGTTGAACACCGCGTGGTCGGGATACCAGGGATTGGACTTGGTCGCGCTCGCGGTGCCGGCCGAACCCGTCGTGGTCGGAGGCATCGTGGTCGGATTGGCCGGGCGATTGGCCATGCTGCCGCCACCCGCGCCCGGCGTGCCGGTGCTGGCCGTGCCGGTATAGGCGATGGCTTCACTGGAGAACTTCACTTTCTCCAGCGGAACAGCAACGAGGTGTTCGCCCATGCCGAGGAAGCCGCCGACGCCAAGCACCACCGCCTTGATGTTCCCGCCCTTGTCCATCAAGAGGTCATTGATCGAACCGAGCTTCTCGTTGTTTTCGTTGTAGACGCTCAGCCCCACGACCTTCGAGGCGCGCCAGTCGCCCTGCAACTGCGAGCTTGACAGTGTCGTCGAACCCGATGTGCTCGAGCTCGCAGCCGTATCTGCGCGGTCGGTGGTCGGGGTCGGGGTTTGCGCCGATGCGATGGTGGCGAGTAGCGCCGTGCTGGCCAACGCCGCCGTGAAAGCTTTTGCGAACATGTGTGTCTCCTCCTTAAGCCCAAAGGTGAAGAGAAAACACGATGCTGCAATCGGCGTTCCGTTGTTCCCCGAATTTCGAATGCGACAATGCAACGCGTGTTCCGCTGTGACACAGTTCCTGCAATCCGCTGCGAGCCGGGGAACTCAGTTTCTGCCGAGCGTCTCGAGTTCACTCACCGCTTGGGGCTCGGTGACGGCGCGGAATTCGACGCCGTGCAGACGGATCGACGGCGCGACGCCGAAGTAGTTGCCGCCGAACACCTTCAGCCGCCGCTCGAGTTCGCTCTTGGAAATGTCGAGCGGGATCTCGCACATCGCGCGATAGTTCTGGCGCGAATATTTCCTGTTGCTCCACGCAACTGGCAGAGCCGGCGGAGGATCGCGGTCCGTCGCCAGCCACTTCGCCGTGCGCCAGAACAAAAGCGCGAGATGGGCATAAGCGAGACCTTCGAGCCCGAGCACCGTGGTGTGCGGCGGAATTGGAAACGAGGCGAGTTCGATGATCGGACCGGCATCGACCTGTTCGACCATGGCATGGACGGTCGCGCCGAAATCCGCCGCCTGATCGTAGATTGCAAAATGCGCCGGCGCCCATCCGGGATAAGTCGGCGGTCCCGGATGAAAGTTGAAAGCGCCGTAACCGACCAGAGCCAAAATCGACCGCGGCACGATCACCGGCGTCACGAAGGCGATCAGCCGCGAACGCTTCAGCACCGCTTCGCTCAAGCCGGCCAGTTCGCTCGCGCGCTCGATCGACACCACGGTGAGGCCGGGGTTATGGCCGAGCAGCGCCGACGGCAGAACCGCTCGTTCGATCGGGCCGGTCAGGAGGATAACGGTATCGAACATGAGCTTTTTGTAAGAATTTTCGCTGCCGACGCCGTGCTAAGGGAATCGCTTCGAAGTGACGGGGACATCTTTCCGGAAGGCGCGCCCATCTGGCAAAAGCGGACTTGTTGCACGGTGTTGCGCCTGCGAAGACGGAAATATCTGGAAACAAAAAAGTGGCGCAGTGGAGTGGTATTGTCAGGCAGAGGATTCATGATGGCCCCCGTACCGCCGAACATTCTTGTCGTCGAAGACGACCGCGAAACGCGGACGCTGATCGCGAAATATCTCCGTAACAACGCCTGCAACGTCACGACGGCCAATGATGGGCGCGAGATGAGCCGCGCCATGACCGACCATCGCGTCGACCTCGTGATCCTCGACGTCATGTTGCCCGGCGAGGATGGCCTGAGCCTATGCCGGAAGATCCGCGGCGAGTCGCAGGTGCCGATCATCATGCTGACCGCGCGCGGCGAGGACGTCGACCGCATCCTCGGCCTCGAGATGGGCGCCGACGATTATCTCGCAAAGCCCTTCAATCCCCGCGAACTGCTCGCCCGCATCAATGCCGTGTTGCGCCGCCAGGCAGCGGCGCAAACCGCAAGCGCGGTGATGGGCGCAACCGCGCTGAACTTCCAGGGCTGGCGGATCGACTTCCGCCTCCGCGAACTGCGCAACCCGGCCGGCGCGCGCGTGGCGATGACGTCAGCTGAATTCGACCTGCTTCGCGCCTTCTGCGAACGCCCGGGCCGGGTGCTGTCGCGCGACAGCCTGCTCGACCTGACGCAGGGCCGCAACGCCGGTTCTTTCGAACGATCCATCGACGTGCTAGTAAGCCGCATCCGCCGCAAGATCGAAACCGACCCGCAGGACTCCAGCATGATCAAGACCGTGCGCTCGGGCGGATATCTGTTCACACCGACGGTGGAGCCTGCGGCGATGCCGGTCGACGGAGCCAAATGAAACTGGCCGACTTCCTCAACCTGAGGACCATCAGCGGGCAGATCACCGCGCTGGTGCTCACCTCGATCGCGGCCATTCACCTCATCCTGACGATCATCTTCCTGATCAGCCGCCCGGAGCAGCCCGACCTGAGCGTCGATCGCGGTCACGCGCAGTTCGCCGCCGCGGTGCAGTTGCTCGGCGCCGCGCCGGCCACCGAGCGCCCGCGGCTGCTCGTTGATCTGGCGCGCGCCTTTCCCAAGCTCGACATCCAGCCGTTGCCGCCGGGACCCGTTCCCGAAGCAGGCGATCCTGAAAAATTCGACCTGCGCGGCCTACACCGGCGGCTCGACGCGAGCTATCGCATTTTTCCGCTCGTCAACGACCAGAAGCACCAGCGCGTCGGCATTGTGTTGCCCGACGGCGCGATGATCTCGGCGCGCGTGCTGCGCGATCCGCGGCCGCGGCCGTTCTGGGGCGGACCGTGGCTCGCGACGCTATTATTCGCGATCGTCAGCGTCAGCCTGCTCAGCCTGTGGGCGGCGCGGGCGTTGACAGCGCCGCTGTCGGCGTTTGCGAAGGCGGCCGAGAATTTCAGCGTCAACGGCGCGACGGCGTCCCTTCCCGAACGCGGCCCGGAGGAGATCCGCTTCGTGGCCAAGGCGCTGAACCGGATGCGCGAACGCATTTCCACCCTGATCGACGACCGCACCAAGATGCTGGCTGCGATCAGCCACGACCTGCGGACGCCGATCACGCGGATGCGGCTGCGGGCGGAATTCATCGAGGATGACGGCCATCGCCGTCGCATGATGAGCGATCTCGACCAGATGCGCTCGATGCTGGAAGCGGTGTTGTCGTTCCTGCGCAACGACCGCAAGCTGGAGGCGATGACGCTGACCGATATCGCATCCACGCTTCAGCTCGTCGCCGATCAGTTTGCCGACGTCGGCCACAAGGTGGTCTACGAAGGCCCGCAGCGCGCCATGGCGACCGTGCGGCCGGACGACCTGACGCGCAGCGTCAACAACCTCGTGGAGAATTCCGTCCGCTACGGCGCCCACGCCACCATTCGTCTCGAAGTCTCGGCCGACACCGCAACCATCGAGGTCGAGGATGACGGGCCCGGCATTTCGGATGCCCGCAAGGAAGTCATGCTGGAGCCGTTCGTGCGCGGCGATGATGCGCGCAACATGGATGACACCACCGGCTTTGGCCTCGGCCTTTCGATCGCACGCGCGATCGTGCTCGCGCATGGCGGCGAGTTGTCGCTTCACGACCGGCAACCGCACGGGCTGATCGTACGCATCGAATTGCCCGTGAGGCAGGTTAGCCGGCAGCTCGCAGCGGAATAAGTTTGGAGCTCTTGCGCTAGCGCGCGGACGTCGCTCTACGCGGCGATCGCGTCGTCGGTCTCTTGTGCATCGAAATAAGCGACCGACTCGAAGTGATAGTCACAGGCCATGCATCGCCACAGATAGAAGGTGCGGCCGGGTTCTTGCTCGACCCATTCGGGGAGCGAAATCAATCTGCCGCATTGAGCGCAGGGATTTTCCCGAGGCAAAGAACGGAGTCCTGATCCGGCCATGGCGCACCTCCCGTTTTTTGTTTGTATGGCGTGACGTCCTGAAGCTCGGGCATGAGTCGCGATGGGACAGAGTTGCTGTCGGATGCGACGTGTTGCGAGCGAGACTTTGATGAAGCAGTAATGAGGCAAATCGACGGCGAAGTCACCGCGACGCGACGCCGCGATGATTCAAATTCGCCGCACATTTCGATTAAATGCGGCCCGCCTGCTTTTTGAGGCGGCCAAATATGGCAGGCCGGTTTTTCGCCACATCTATGTCGCAGCAAGCCAAGTCATTGCGCGGATTTCGATGCTTCACTGCAGCATCGCATCGCGCGGCTGGAGGCCATATCGGATGAAGCACCTTGTAGCCCTCGCCTCGCTTGGCTTGGCCCTGACCCTCGTCTTCCCGGGATCGGCGTTCGCCCAGCGCAGCCAATATGACGAGATGGTCGCGCGGCACGCGCAGGCCAATGGCGTGCCGGTCGAGCTGGTGCATCGCGTGATCGTGCGCGAAAGCCGCTATCGCCCGGGCCTGGTCGGACGCGGCGGGGCCATCGGCATGATGCAGATCAAACTCGCGACGGCGCGGGGCCTCGGCTATACCGGCACGGCCGAAGGACTGCGCGACCCCGAGACCAATCTGACTTACGCGGTAAAGTATCTCGCCGGCGCCTATCGCGCTGCAAACGGCAATCAGAACCGGGCGGTCAGCTACTATGCGGGCGGCTACTACTATGTCGCCAAGCGGCAGCGCCATGAATCTAGCCTCGGGTCCGACGTCCCGGACAGGGTGCGGAATGACGTGATGCCCCGCTGAGCCCTGTCCCGGGTGCGTTGCACTGCGTCCGGGGCACGCAGGCAAAGCGTCTGAGCTATGCAATCGGTGCAGTTCCCGGTCGGACGCGTTGACAGCTTCGTCCATAAGCCTAAATTGAGCCTGTTCCGAGGGGAGCTCCGACGAGGAGCTGAGAGACTGCACCCTCCGGGTCCCATTTTCAGGACCAGGAGACCGCGGTGACCCTTTGAACCTGATCCGGGTCATGCCGGCGAAGGGACAGGGATGTACCAGAATTCGACGAACCCGCGGGGGGATTCCCCGATTTCCGTCACCCCGATTTCTGTGATCGGCGCAGGCATCGCAGGTGCCTGGCAAGCGCTGTTATTCGCCAACGCCGGCCGCAGCGTGACGCTACACGAGCGCAGCGACGCCGCGATGACGCAATCCACCAGCCACTGGGCCGGCGGCATGCTCGCGCCCTATTGCGAGGCCGAAGCCACCGAGCCCGCGATCGTACGGCTGGGCCTTCGTTCGCTGAAACTGTGGCGCGACTATTTTCCGGACACCGCCTTCAACGGCTCGCTGGTGGTGGCGCATGCGCGCGACCGCGCCGATTTCGAACGCTTCGCGCGGCTGACGAGCGGCTACCAGCGGCTCGATGCGCAAGGCGTCAGCGAGATCGAGCCTTGGCTCGAAGGACGCTTTCGCGAGGGACTGTTCTATGCCGAGGAAGGCCATGTCGAGCCGCGCAAGATCCTGCCCGAGATCCATGCGCGCATTCGCGCAGCCGGCGGCAACATCGCGTTCGACAGCCGGATCGAGCCTGAGGATGTCGACGGCATCGTGATCGATTGCCGCGGGCTCGCCGCGCGAAACGAACAAAGCGAGCTTCGCGGCGTCAAGGGCGAGCTGATCCTGATCGAGACCGACGAGGTCGAGCTCAAGCGCCCGGTGCGGCTGATCCATCCGCGCTTTCCGCTGTACGTGATCCCGCGCGAGAACCACCGTTTCATGCTGGGGGCGACCTCGATCGAGAGCGAGAACAGCGGCGTCAGCGTCCGCTCGGCGCTTGAGCTATTGGGCGCGGCCTATGCCGTGCATCCGGCCTTTGGCGAAGCGCGCATCCTCGAATTCGGCTCGGGGCTGCGCCCGGCCTACCCTGACAACCTGCCGCGCATCGCGATCGATAACGAGCGCATCGCGGTGAACGGGCTCTATCGCCACGGCTTCCTGCTGGCGCCGGCGCTTGCCGAACTCACGCTCGGCTATGTCGAGCGCGGCACCATCGACAATGAGGTGATGCGATGCGCGTGATCATCAACGGCGAAGCCCGCGAGATCGCCGCGATGAGCGTCGATGCGCTGCTCAGTGAGCTCGACTACGAAGGCACGCATTTTGCGATCGCGGTGAATTACGACGTGCTGCCGCGAAGCCGCTGGGCCGAAACTCAACTCAAGGCTGGCGACGAGATCGAGATCATCACGCCGCGGCAGGGAGGATAGTTCGTCATGCCCGCGCCCCATCGTCTTACGTCGTCCCTGCGAAAGCAGGGACCCATAACCACCGGCTTGAAGAACGGCCACGAGCGTCTCCCTGCGTGCCAGCTACTGATATCACGCGGTATGGGTCCCGGCTCGCGTTCGCTGCGCTCTCTTGGCCGGGACGACGAGGATAGACACTGATGCTAACCTTCTACGGCAAAACCTTCGCGTCCCGCCTCCTGATCGGCACGGCGCTCTATCCCTCGCCCGCGATCATGCAAAACGCGATCCGCGCCTCCGGCAGCGAGATCGTCACGGTGTCGCTGCGGCGCGAGGCCGCCGGCGGCAAGACCGGCGATGCGTTCTGGAATCTGATCCGCGAGCTCAATGTGACGGTATTGCCGAACACCGCCGGCTGCCGCAGCGTGCGCGAAGCGGTGACGACCGCAAAACTCGCGCGCGAATTGTTCGCCACCAACTGGATCAAGCTGGAAGTGATCGCCGACAACGACACGCTCCAGCCCGACGTGGTCGGCCTGGTCGAAGCCGCCGATATCCTCACCAAGGACGGCTTCGAGGTGTTCCCCTATTGCACCGAGGATTTATCTGTAGCAACGCGGCTGGTCGATGCCGGCTGCAAGGTGGTGATGCCCTGGGCCGCGCCGATCGGCAGCGCGAAAGGCATCATCAACGCGGACGCGCTGAAACTGCTGCGCGACCGCCTGCCGGACGTGACGCTGGTGGTCGATGCGGGTCTGGGCGCGCCGAGCCACGCCGCACGCGCGCTCGAACTCGGCTACGACGCCGTGCTGCTCAACACCGCGATCGCAAAAGCGACCGATCCGGTCGCGATGGCAGGCGCGTTCCGCGTCGGCGTCGAGGCCGGACGCACCGCTTTTGAGGCTGGCCTGATGGAAGCGCGCGACTTCGCCTCCCCTTCAACCCCTGTCGTTGGGACACCGTTCTGGCATGCCGTATCCTGATCGCTTTTATCCCGTCGTCGATAGCGTCGCCTGGGTCGCGCGGCTGGCGCTGCTCGGCGTCGGCACGATTCAGCTTCGCGCCAAGAATTTGACCGAGGCGGACGCGTTGCAGACGGTGAAGGACGCCCTTGAAGTCATCAGGGGCACCGCCGCCAAGCTCGTCGTCAACGATTACTGGCGCGCGGCGATTGCAACGGGTGCGAAACATCTGCACCTCGGCCAGGAAGACCTTAGCCAGGCCGACGTGCCGGCGATCCGCGCCGCCGGCCTCACACTCGGCATCTCGACCCATGACGATGCGGAACTCGAGACCGCGCTTGCCGCCAAGCCCGATTATGTCGCGCTCGGCCCGATCTTTCCGACCACGCTGAAGTCGATGCGCTTCGCGCCGCAGGGCATTGCGAAGATCACCGAATGGAAGCAGCGCGTCGGCGCGATTCCTTTGGTTGCGATCGGCGGCATCAGGCTTGAACAAGCGCCCGAGATTTTTGCAGCCGGCGCGGATTCGATCGCGGTCGTTTCCGACGTCACCCAGAACGCCGACCCCGACAAGCGGGTACGCGCCTGGCTCAGACTGAAGGAGGCCGCGTGATGCGAGCTTCTATTGTGTTCCTATATTATCGCGCGCAGAGGCTCCCGCAGTCTCTGTTCCCCTCCCCCTTGTGGGGAGGGGTTAGGGGTGGGGGTGAGCCGCACGATGGCTCATCGCTACCCCTCTCCCCACCCTCCCCCACAAGGGGGGAGGGAGTGAGAGAGCGTCGCTCGCGGCTTTACAACGCAACAACCTCGAGGTTCCGGATCGCGCCGCTACGCGGCTCGTCCGGAACGACGTGTGAGTAATTAAAAGGAGGACCATATGAACATTCGCCCCGATCCCGACACGACCGTCCCCGCCGTGACTACGGGCCCGTTGCCCTCCTCACGCAAGATCTTTGCAACCCCGGATGCCGCGCCCGATCTGCGCGTGCCGCTGCGCGAGATCATCCTCTCCGAAAAAGCCGGCGAGCCTAATCTGCCGGTCTATGACACTTCGGGGCCCTACACCGATCCGAACGTCGTGATCGACGTCAACAGCGGGTTGCAGCGACATCGCACCGCCTGGGTCAGGGAGCGCGGCGGCGTCGAGGAATATGAGGGCCGCAGCGTCAAGCCGGAAGACAACGGCAATGTCGGCACGGCCCATGCCGCAAAGGCCTTCACCGGCTATCACAAGCCGTTGCGCGGTCTCGACGGCCACAAGATCACGCAGCTTGAGTTTGCGCGCGCCGGCATCATCACCAAGGAGATGATCTACGTCGCCGAGCGCGAGAATCTTGGCCGCAAAGCTCAGCTCGAACGCGCGGAAGAAGCGCTCGCCAACGGCGAGAGCTTTGGGGCCGAGATCCCGCCGTTCGTCACGCCGGAATTCGTGTGCAGCGAAATCGCACGCGGCCGCGCCATCATTCCCTCCAACATCAATCACGGCGAACTCGAGCCGATGATCATCGGCCGCAACTTCCTCACCAAGATCAACGCCAATATCGGCAACTCCGCCGTGAGTTCGTCGGTGGAAGAGGAAGTCGACAAGATGGTGTGGGCGACCCGCTGGGGCGCCGACACCGTGATGGACCTCTCCACGGGGCGCAACATCCACACCACCCGCGAATGGATCCTGCGCAACTCGCCGGTACCGATCGGCACGGTGCCGATCTACCAGGCGCTGGAAAAGTGCAACGGCGATCCCGTCGCGCTGACCTGGGATCTCTACCGCGACACGCTGATCGAACAGTGCGAACAGGGCGTCGACTACTTCACGATCCACGCCGGCGTGCGGCTGGCCTACATCCATCTCACCGCAAATCGCGTCACCGGCATCGTCTCGCGCGGCGGCTCGATCATGGCGAAGTGGTGCCTGGCGCATCACAAGGAGAGCTTCCTCTACACGCACTTCGAGGACATTTGCGACATCATGCGCAAATACGACGTGTCGTTCTCGCTCGGCGATGGCCTGCGTCCGGGTTCGATCGCGGATGCCAACGACCGCGCGCAGTTTGCCGAACTCGAAACGCTCGGCGAACTCACAAAGATCGCCTGGAAGAAAGGCTGCCAGGTCATGATCGAAGGCCCCGGCCACGTGCCGATGCACAAGATCAAGATCAACATGGACAAGCAGCTTAGGGAGTGCGGCGAAGCGCCGTTCTATACGTTGGGCCCGCTGACCACCGACATCGCGCCGGGCTATGACCACATCACCTCAGGCATTGGCGCTGCCATGATCGGCTGGTTCGGCTGCGCGATGCTGTGTTACGTGACGCCGAAGGAGCATCTTGGGTTGCCGGATCGCAACGACGTCAAGACCGGCGTGATCACCTACAAGATCTCGGCGCACGCTTCCGACCTCGCCAAGGGCCACCCGGCGGCGCAACTGCGCGACGATGCGCTGTCGCGCGCGCGGTTCGACTTCCGCTGGGAGGACCAGTTCAACCTCGGCCTCGATCCGGAAACCGCGTGCAAATTCCACGACGAGACGCTGCCGAAGGACGCCCACAAGGTCGCGCATTTCTGCTCGATGTGCGGCCCAAAGTTCTGCTCGATGAAAATCACGCAGGACGTGCGCGACTACGCCGCGACGCTCAATGACCAGGAACAGGGCATGGCGCAGATGAGCGCCAAGTTCAAGGAAATGGGCGCGAGCGTCTATCTCGATGCGGACAAGGTGAAGGCGAGCAACAAGGTGTTGTAGCCTTCCGCAAGTCGTGCCCGGGCTTGCATGCCCGCCGTAGCCTCGGCGAAGGCGGGACCCGGTCATCCATCGGACAAATAAAGGCCGGGCGAAACAGGCTGTGTGGAAACGAGAGGCTGCGGTGATCCGGGGCCTCTTTTTTTAATTTTTAGGGTCAGGCGAGCCTAATCTTGAGGCTTTGCGAGCCGATGAGATTGATGACCCGCATGATGTTGTAGACAAGAACGCTGAGGGCGGCTTCAGTCTTGACGTTGGTAAGGCCTCGGGTGAGGAACCTGCCGCCAGCCGTCATCCGCTTGATGGTTCCGAACGGGTGTTCAGCCGCGCATCGCCGCTGCCGCATGAGGTGTGGATCGGCTTCGACGCGGGCATTCATGCGTTGAAGCGCGTCCTCGTAAAGGTGTCTTTGAACGAAGCGGCGCTCGACGCGGGTGCATCTCGGCTTGAGCGCGCAACCCGAACAATCGTCGGCGATATACAAGACGCTCTGCTTTCTGGTGAGGATTTGCTTGCGCACCAGTGTTCGGCCCGCCGGACAACGAAAACTGTCGGTTTGCGGCTCATAGATGAAGGCCGTGCGGTCGAAGAAGTCGCCCTGATTGTTGACGGCCCGGTTCGCTGGCACACAAGGCGTGATGCCATCGTTCTCGCAGGCTGCCGCGTCTGCTCCGTTCGAATAGCCAGCGTCCGCCACCACCGTGAGCGTATCGGCCGCCACCGCATCCTTCGTCGCCTTGGCCATCGGATGGAGCAGCCGGTTGTCGGTGGGTTCGGTTGTAACCTCATGGTGGACGATCAGCCCCGTCGCAGCATCGACCGCCGTCTGGACATTGTAGGAAGGAGGCTTGGAGCCTGCCCCTTTACCCATCGGCCGCGCATCGAGCTCACCTTCTACAAGACTAGTCCGATCTTCCGCCTTAAGTCGCGCCGCCAGAGCATCAAGGTCGGTGCGGCGTGCCCTGAGAGCCTGGAGAGCCGCAGCCGTTTGTTCCGCATCGCTATCGGCCCGCTCGCCCGCATCGATGCTGTCGAGGTTGGCAAGATAAGCCGCGATCTGTTGATCGATCCGGCCGGCCTCTTCGGCGACCTTGCGTTCGCCCATAATCCGCTTGGCGCTCGCCACCGCCCGGAACTTCGAACCGTCGAGGGCCACCAGACGGGCCGCAAATAGTCCCTGCTCGCGGCAGAACAGCACGAAGGCCCGGCATGCCCCTACGATCCCGGCTGCATTGTCCCGCCGAAAGTCCGCAATTGTTTTGAAGTCGGGGGCAAGCCGCCCCAACAGCCACATCAGTTCGACATTGCGCCGGCACTCGCGTTCCAGCTTGCGGCTCGAACGAACCTCGTTGAGGTACCCGTAGATATAGAGCTTCAGAAGATCGCGCGGGTCATAGCCGGGCCGCCCGGTCGCCGCCGGTGTCGCTCGAACCAAGCCGAGCCCGAACATATCGAGACCTTCAACAAAGGCATCGATTACCCGCACCGCCGCATCAGCGGCAACGTAATCATCGATCCGTGCCGGCAAAAAACTCGCCTGGTTACGGTCCCCACCTCGAATGTAGCGCATGAAAAAGGCCGCATCATTAATGATGCGGCCTCTCTATCTGATTTGCCCCAGTTCTCACACAGCCTGGAAAGCCCGGCTTTTTTCTTCTGAAAATCTTCGCCTTCACTCGCTAAGAACCGCAAGTTCGCGCGCCAGATTCTCCCGCGCTCTCCAATCAAGCGCCTGTGCAAAAACCGCATCGGGAAAGATCACCGGCTTTGCTGCGAAGCGCTGCAGCACGTCGGACCGGCCCGCCCGATAGACGGCATCCGGTACGTGCGCGAACTCCTTGCGAATGGCCGCAGCATAGGTGTCGTAACGCGCCGGCTCGGCGGCCAGGATCGACAGATCGATCGAAATCAGGATGGTTCCTAATTTATCGCCCGCCTCGACCTGATGCGTCCTGGTCAGGCGGATCAGCCTGCCGACCTCCTCACGCATCTCCGCACCGAGATTCTGTTCAGCGAGTTGTGCGCTGAGCTCCTCATTGTCCGATCGCGTCGGATCATAGACGACGTCGTGCCACCAGATCGCCGCTTCCAGAATGGTGCGCTCGGCCCCCGACAGGGCATCGACACGAGCGAGCTGGTCGAGACAGTCCTGGATATGAGCCAGATTGTGATAATGCCGGTTCGCCGCCGAATAAGCGGCGATCAGATCTTCGCGGGTCATGCGCATTCCGGTGCTTGAACGAAGGCCCTCACCTCTTCTCCAGCGCATCCCTGACGCTGCCGCTGACGAAGGCGGCGGCGCGACGGTAGGCTTCGTCGGTGTCGCCGCGAAAGGTGACGTTCTGGCGAAACAGCACCTTGTCGGCCTCGAGGTCGAGCAACTGGATGTCGCCCCATTGCACCAGCGTGCTCATCTTGTGGATGCCGCCATAGACGACGAAGCGCGCGCCCGAGCGGCGGCTGGCGTCGATGAACCTGGCCGGCTGCATGTTGATGGGCGTACAGGGCGGATCAGTGCATTCGAGAGGCTGCACGTGATAATCGCCTTGCGAGCTGAGGCTCTCGCGGAGCAGTTCGGTGAAACGCAGCATGCGCGCCCGATGCTCCGCGCGCTGATCCCTGACTTCGCCTGAGGTGTCGAAATAGTCGAAGTCGGCCACCGCGACGGTGAGCGGCGCCGCCGAAAATCCGGGACTGAGCTGAATCATCTGAGATAACAGCGCGGCAGCCGCACCAAACGTTGCGATACCGCTGGCTCGACCTGTCATGCTCATCCTAGTACCCACTTTCCGAAGTTCGTGCACCATCTCAGCACCCACCATCCACGAACTTCGGAAAGTTATGGGTACTAGCAAACTCATGATTCTAGTGCCGCTTTCTATTTGAAGTTCCTGGATCGAGTTCGCCGCTTGTGGTGCAGGAACTTCAAATAGGCGGCACTGGTCCTCCCTGCCATGTTCGGCATCACCACGATATCTCATCCTGGCGTGACGTCCACCAATCACGCGCTTGCTACTGGCGCCTGTCACCCTTTTGACGCACCACTCCGCCGTCAGCGCCACCGTTAGAGGCCGCTACTGGCTTCATGGGGCGCGGGGAACTATAACTCTCAGTCATCACCAAAGGAGACTTTCATGCGTCGCACCACCGCTCTCGCCGCCGCCGCCGCCATCCTGGCTTCGTCAGCCGCGTTCGCCCGCCCCATGCCCATGCCGCAGGGCTATTACGTGATCCGCTGGGACAACACCGGCGTCTGCCAGATCTGGAACACCAACTTGCAACAACAGCCGGTGCACTTCCTGTCCGACTACAAGGTCGTCAGCAAGCCGGTGCCGACGTTCACCGAAGCCGCCGCGATCCAGGAAAAGATGCGGGTGAGCCGCGCCTGCACGTTCTGAGGCTCGCAACATCGGGAAATCAAAAGGCCGGGCGAACCCCGGCCTTTTCCTTTGCTTTCATGTTGCCAGCGCTCCCGCGCTGGCCTTGGCGCCGTTCCCTGGCATAGTATCGCAGCCGACAGAGGCGGCGCATGATGGATCATGAATTTCGGCTGGACAAATACCTGGCGCGGATCGGCCATAGCGGCCCGGTCGCGGCCGATCTCGCGACGCTGAAAGCCCTCCAGACCGCGCATCTCGCTGCGATCCCGTTCGAGGCGATTGATCCGCTGTTGCGCCGCCCGGTCAAGCTCGATCTCACCTCGATCCAGGCCAAGCTCGTCGAGGGAAGCCGCGGCGGATATTGCTACGAGCACAATCTGCTGTTGCGGGCGGCGCTCCAGGCGATCGGCTTTGAGGTCACCGGGCTTGGGGGGCGGGTGCGCTGGATGTCGCCGCCAGGCAGTCCGCTCGGGCCAAAAACACACATGCTGCTGAAGGTCGATCTTGCGGACGGCGCTTATCTCGTCGACGCCGGGTTTGGCGCCTGCCTCCTGGATGCGCCCCTGCAATTCAAAACCGACATCGAGCAGACCACCGTGCTCGGCACCTATCGTCTCACCGAGACGGACGGTTTGCTGTGGCTCAATGCCAAACGCGACGGCAGCTGGCGCGCGATGTACGTCTTCGACCTGCATCCACAGCTTCAGGCCGACTACGAGCTCGGCAACTGGTTCACCTCGACCAACTCGACGATTCCGCTCACCACAAGGCTGATCGTCGAGCGGCTGTCAGGCAACCGGCGCATTCGGCTGGTCGATCGCGCGCTGACGCTGGAGGCACGCGACGGCGAATTGACCAAGGAGCGCACGCTGGCGAACGCCGGTGAGCTCGACGATGTATTGCGTGAAACCTTTGGGATAACGCCGCCGGTGCCGCCTGAGGACATTTTCAGGCGAACCGGCGGCTGAGCACCTTGATCCCTCCCCCGCGGAACGCGTGGGGGATAAGAAAGGAGCTCTACCTCAGGCCGATCGCAAGGCCGCTCAAATCCGCATTCGCCATCAGGCCAAACTGCGAGCCGGCGAGTTCGAGCGTGACGCCCCGCGCATTGGTGAGCAGGATGCCGCGCACGCCGCCGCCGACCACGATGCCGGCGCCGCCTGCCGCATAGGCGCCCGCGATATCCGACGGCCGCCAGATGTTGCTGACGCGGCCGCGCAGCACCGCGCGCGATCCGCCGAACACCAGACCATAATCGATGCCGCCAACCGTGAGCGGATAACGGCGGCCGTGGAAATCCAAGACGCCGCTGCCGCCGTTGCCGCCGATGATCCATCCGGCCTTGATGATCGTGAGCTGCACATAGCCTTCATCGGCGCGCGCGGCCGACGAGAGCCCAACGAAAGCAACAAGCACGAGGACGATCGTGCGGACGGCGGATGATAGTCTCATTGGTTTCCCCCAGATTTGCGTTTGAAAACAATCGAATCGTTTGGCGGCGGGAGTGTAACCGATCGAAAGCGCCGGCAAAAAGGCATTGGCGGCGGCTACGGGCGACTCTATCGTGGCAATTCGCAGGCCTCAGCTATAGCAGGAGGGCAGAACATGCACCATTTCACGCCCACGAGCGGACTGATCGGCGGTGCACTGATCGGGCTCGCCTCCGCAGCTCTGATGCTGTCGGCCGGACGGCTGGCTGGCGTGTCCGGCATCCTCGGCGGAGTGTTGACCACGAGCCGCGACCGCGCCTGGCGGCTCGCCTTCATCGTTGGCCTTATAGCTGCAGCACTGATCGGACCGCTGTTGGGCACATCAGGGCCGGCGCGGCTCTCATCGTCAAACCTCGTGCTCTACGCGATCGCCGGTCTTCTGGTCGGGTTCGGCACCCGAATGGGCAATGGCTGCACCTCGGGCCACGGCGTCTGCGGTTTCGCGCGCGTCTCGGCGCGCTCGATCGTCGCCACGCTGATATTCATGGGCGCGGCGATCGTCACGGTTGCGCTGGTTCGTCACGGCTTCGGAGGGTAGTGCGATGATGCTGATCCTCGCGAGCTTCGGTTGCGGCGTCGTGTTCGGACTGGGATTACTGATCTCCGGCATGACCGAACCGGAAAAGGTTCTCGGCTTCCTCGATTTCTTCGGCACATGGGACGCCACGCTCGCCTGCGTAATGGCGGGTGCGGTCATCGTGGCCGGCGCGGGCTTTGCGCTGGCGCGGCGGCGGAGCGCGCCGCTATTCGCCGCAAAATTCTCCTGGCCCGCGCGCAACGATATCGATGCACCGCTCGTGGCAGGTTCAGCGCTGTTCGGAATCGGCTGGGGCCTTTCCGGAATTTGTCCAGGTCCTGCGCTGGTAAACCTCGCCGGTCTCACCATGCCGATGATCGTGTTTGTCGCGGCGATGGTGCTCGGCATGTTCGGCTACGAGCTATGGCAACGCCGCAAGGTGGCCGGCGAGACGGCGAGCGAGGTCGTCGCGGCGACGGCGGCGGATGGGTGAATTCGTCATTCCGGGGCGCGAGTGAAACGAGCGAACCCGGAATCCATTTCTGAGCTTGTTCGAGCGGCGCTGTGGATTCCGGGCCTGCGCCTGACGGCGCATCCCGGAATGACGATGAGGAGAGGTGCGCGAACCGCTTCAGCTCTTCTCCGCTGCCTCGAGCCGGTTGAACTCGGCCTTGACCAGTTCGTGAAACACGTCCTTGTCGAGTACGCCTGACTTGCGGAAGGGAGCTGCGGCGAGTGCGTTGACGACGGCGTCGTGAACCTCAATACCGCCTTCCGAGTGCTTGACCATCCCCCACTTGATCAGCGTCCTGTCGCCGACGATTTCCGTGAAGCGCTGGAGCCGGAGACTGAGGCTGAAGAATTCCTTCGGATCGGCAAATTCGCGCTTGACCGCAAGCAGCGCACGCTGGCTCGCAGGCTCGTCCACCGCCGGCGCTTCGCCCTTCTCGTCCGGCTCGCCAACCAGCGCGGACTGGTAAATGCCGAGCGCCTGATGCAGCCGCTCCGGCGCAACCGGGTTAACCTTCTCCTCGCTCGCAGCCGTCATCTTCTCCTCCCCGCGTGACGCCATTCGTTAATGCCGCGGCGTCTTGCTCAAACATTAGCCGAGGCCGCTTTTGCGTTAAGGAAAGCATCTTTGCAAGCGCCCCGACGAAAACCATTTTGAAGTCATCTTGAAACCCGATTGGTTTGAACCGGTTTCGCCGCCACCGACACTCATGGGCATTCGGGTCGATCCCCCTGACCCGGAAGACACAAGCCGCGAAAGGCCTCCATTAGCAGGTCCAGCGGATCACCAACCCATACTTAAGGAGATAACCATGCATCACATCCGCACCCTTGCCGCTGCCGCCGTCGTTGCCGCCACCGCCTTCGCCGCCGCAAGCCCGGCCGAAGCCGCGCCCTTCCATGTGATCAAGTAGGCCGACACCGGCTACTGCCAGATCTGGGACAACGGCTTCGCGATCTCGCCGTGGCCGACCAGCTACACCGTCATGACCCACCGCCAGGCCACTTTCGAGCGCGCGGTCGCCGTCAAGGGCTGGCTGCTGCACAAGGGCTACTGCTCGCTGTAAGCGGCAAAATCCGGCAATAAGTGGGTATCAATCTTCCGACAAAATCATACCCACAAAAGAGGAACGGTGAGCACGGGTTGAGCGTTTACGCGTCCAGTGCTCACCTTCGCTTTTGGCGGGAGGTTCGATTGCTTCACCAGTTCTCCGCAACAGGCATCGCCTTCATGGGCGAACAGGATGGCGCGCACGAGCAGCGCCTCAAGGAAGCGATTTCCGTTCTGCTCGATCTCGATACCACCGTGGCGCGGGCCTATCTTCTGCGCGCCAACCATAGCGGTGGCACCGTGCTGGTTCTCCTGACCCACGACAGGCAGGAAAGCGGCAAGCTCGCGCTACAGATGGACCGCGCCTTTGGGGCGCTGTTCAATACCGAAGCCCATCTCGACGTCGTGTTTCTCGACGACGAGGCCGACGCGAGAATCCGAAAGTCTTTTTCGCCGTTTTACGATCGCCGCGCGCGCTATCACTGACCAATGACTTACTAATGGCTTAGTGGCGCGGCGGCATGCGCCGCTCTTTCATCAGCGCCTCGTGCGCGGCCGATATCCTCAAGAATGCCTCTTCGCTGCCGCCGGCATCCGGATGCGTGCGCTTGGCGAGCAGCTTGTAGGCGCGATGGATTTCACTCTCGGACAGGCGGCGATCGAGCGGCAATCCCAGAAGCTGGCGCGAGCGTTCTTCCGGCGTGAGCGATTTCGGCAGCGCCGAACGCCTGCCGAATTGCGGCGCGGTGAGGGCGGCCATCACCTCGCGAATGACACTGATCCGCCGCCGTGCCGCAACGCAAGTCGCATGGTCGGTGCTGTCTTGCGCGGCACATCGCAGGATCGGCAGCGCCTGGGCCGCCGCCTGACGCAACGCCTCATCTTCGGCGCAGTCCGCAATCAACTGCGCGAGCGTCACCGCCTCACCATAGTCAGGCGCGTGCGCCGACCAGATGCGATCGAATTCGAGCTTCCACTCCGCAAGTCGCCGATTCATGACGAATTACCCGAGAACCATTAAGCACGATGCGGTGCTAACACTTTCCGTTCCGGTTTCGGCTAATTCGAATCAGATTGTAACGAAAAGCGCTGTCGCGGCGGCGAGCGGATGTTAAGCTTCCGGCCAACAAACAGCGGAGGAAAAACAATGCCCGGACTTCTCGAGAACCATATCGCCGCCGTCACCGGCGCAGGCTCCGGCATCGGCCGGGCGATCGCTTTTGGCTATGCCCGCGAGGGCGCGCAGGTCGCGCTGATCGACATCAACGAACAGGCGGCCGAGGACGCCGCCGAGGAGATCCGCCGCGCCGGCGGTCTCGCGTCCAGTTTCCACCTCGACGTCGTCAGGCGCGAGGATTGCGTGGCGCTCGCCAAACGCGTCAGTGAACAGGTCGGCCAGGTCTCGATCCTCGTCAACAATGCCGGCATCAACCGCCGCAACGCCTTTGCCGGCGACGGCGCGGCGATGATCAAGGATTGGGACGACATCATTTCCATCAACCTCGACGGCGTCTTCAACGTCACGCACGCCTTTCTCGAGCCGATCCGCGCCAGCAAGGGCCGCATCGTCAACATCGCCTCGATCCAATCCTTCGTGCATGTGCGCACGCCGAATTCCGTGGCCTACACCACCTCCAAGCACGGCGTGCTCGGCTTTACGCGGGCGCTGGCCGCCGAACTCGGCAAATATGGCGTGCGCGTCAATGCGATCGGCCCCGGCCTGATCGAAACACCGCTCAATGCCGCGGTGCGCGCCAACAACCCGGAACTGATCAAGATCTTCATCGACCACACGCCGCTAGGCCGCGCCGGCCAGCCGGAAGATATCGTGGGACCGGCGATCTTCCTCGCCTCCGATCTCGCCGCTTACGTCACGGGATCGATCGTGATGGCGGATGGCGGCTATCGCGCGATCTGAACCGCGGGGAAACATATGCGGATGCACGCACCAGGGCTCGTGATATGGCTTGCCGGCATGATTGCCCAGCCGGCCGTTGCAGGCTCCTGGAAGTACGAACTCGACGAACGGGATCACAGCATCCTGAGTTATTCCGAAGACGGCAAGGCGACGTTCCTCATCGGCTGCGGCCGCGCCTTCGCATTACATGCCAAATATCCGGGCAAGGCAAAGACGGAGGGCAATACCCGCCTCGTTATCGCTTCGGGAAAGAGAAGCATGGCGTTCTTGGGGGATTTCGAGGCGCCGTTCGATGACCTCGCAACCACATTCGTCCAATTCGACCTCGGCTATCGGCGGGCTGACCTCGCTCTCTACGGCAAGAAGTGGAGGGCGCTCAGGAACCGTCTTCTCGATCTGCTTGATTCCGGCAAGGCGCTCAAGATTTCAGCCGGCCGGGATAGCTATACCTTGCCGCCGGTCGACGCCGTTGGCTGGCGCGAGGCATTCGGCAAATGCGGCTAGAGGCGCGGATCCAGGTGCGTACTACTTTTCGATGAACCGTGCTTTCAGCCGCTCCTGCGCGCTGACCTGGACTTGCCGCAGGTGATCGGCCCACACGCCGCACATCAAAATCAGCGCGATCAGCGACACGCTGCCTGATATCAGTTCAAGCGCGCGCAAAACCATCGCCGTCAGGACCGCCCATAAAGGCTGCGGCAAATCGGCGAATGCGACCGGCACCACATCGGCAACGAACGTCCGCTCGGCGCCAAATGCCACGGCGAAAACCACAGCGAACAACCAAAATACCTTCCAGCCCTCGTTCATCGTCGCGCCTCGTATTGCCACCCCTGGTTTATCCTTGGCTCATCCTAGGCGGAGCGAGGTTTACGATTGATGTTGATCCGTTCCCCGTACAATTGCTGGTGCCATTCGCGGTCTGCTAAAACGGGAGTAAGATTCACCAGGAGTTAAACACGTGGCGAACAGTTTGATTGGCCGCCCGGGACCTCAGGGCCATCCGGGGCGTCCGGGCCCCGAGGGAGCGCGGGGCAAACCCGGCGTGCAAGGCAAGCCGGGAAAGCCTGGTGCGCAAGGCAAACGCGGCGAGCCGGGTCCTCAAGGTAAACAAGGCGTTCAAGGCGAGAAGGGGCCGCGCGGCGAAGTCGGCCCCGCCGGCCCGTTGCCTTCCATCGAGCAGGTGCTGCCTTGGCTGCATCAACTGTTCGATGCCTATGAAGACTACAAGCGGCAGCGCGAACGCGAGGCGTTAGAGGCCGCCGAACGCGATGCGGCCACGCAACGGGCCTTCGCCGAGCAGGATCGCGACGAGGTGCTGTTCGACGAGGGCGATGGCGACGAGGACCGTGACAGGAAGCGGAAGAAGAAAGACAAGAAAGATAAAAAAGACAAGAAGCACAAACACAAGCACAAGAACAAAGATAAGGACAAGGAGTAAGGCGCTATGGGTGCGCTTGCTTGCGCACCTTTCCAAAATGATTGGCAAGACGTAGCGCCACGAGGCGTGCGCCGATCAGCGCGAGCGCAACCAGCGGCCAGGGCGGCGGAAGCTGCGGCAGGGTGATGTAGATCAGCGCAGCCCCGACGATAAGATTGAAGAAGCCCCAGATGACATTGAGCACCGGCGGGGAGTTGCCGCGGCCCGGCGGGGAAGCAAACGGGGTCGGAAACGGATTGCCCGAGATGCCCTGTACGGTGTGGGGAATTGCGTTGGCCAGAAACGCACCGGCGAAGAGCCAGCCGAGATAGACATACCAGACCATAGAACTCTTGCACCTCGCAGTTCGCGAACCCACTACCCGATCAGGCGCCATTTGACAAAGACTCAGGCGAATCTTGCCCGCGACCGTTCCTTGGCCTTTTCGGCCTCGATCTCGCGATCGCGCGCCGGCGCATGGGTGTGGAGCGAGTCCAGCAGCCGATGCGCGGCCGCGCTGACCTCGGCTACCGCACGGTCGAATGCTTCAGCATTTGCCTGTGACGGTTTGTTGAAGCCGGAGAGCTTGCGGACGAATTGCAGGGCGGAAGCGTGAATTTCGTCCGCCGTCGCCGGCGGCTCAAAGTTAAACAGCGTCTTGATGTTTCGGCACATTTTTCATTTCCCTGTTACAAGACTTCGCGACGCCTGATGGTGGGCGGGCTGTTTCACCGCCCATTTTGTCATAGAATAGGCGGCGCGCCTGCTTCCCGTAAGCCCCGCCAGTACCGCCTGTTCGAAGTTCCTGCACCACAAGCGGCGAATTCGATCCAGGAACTTCAAATAGGGAAGCGGTACTGGAATCAATAAGTTTGCTAGTGTCCATGACTTTCCGAAGTTCGTGAAAGGTGGGTGCTGCGACAGAGCACGAACTTCGGAAAAGTGGACACTAGCCCCACAAAAGGAAGGTTGCCGATGAGTCACGTCACCTACAAGATCGTCGAGCACGATGGCGGCTGGGCGTACACTGTCGACGGTGTGTTCTCGGAGAGCTTCGCCAGCCACGCCAAGGCTCTCGCCGCCGCCCGGCGCGCCGCTTCCGAACAGCGCGTGCCCGGACGCACCGAGGCGATCGAGTATGAGACGGCGGACGGCAAATGGCACACCGAGACCGCCGCCGGTGACGACCGTCCGGACACCGACGTCGAAGACCATCCATAATGCGGAATGAGGCCATGAGAGGTCTGCTGTCGGCCATCTTTGCCGTCACTTCGTTTGCCGCGATGGCCGCCGACTATCCGGCGCCAAAGCAAGGCGATTTCATCGCGCGTGATTTCAAATTCCACGGCGGCGAGACGATCGCGGAATTGAAGTTGCATTACACCACCGTCGGCGAGCCGACCGGCCAGCCGGTACTGGTGCTCCACGGCTCCGGCGGCTCGGCGGCCAGCATGCTGACGCCAACCTTTGCGGGTGAATTGTTCGGCGCGGGCCAACCGCTCGATGCATCCAGATACTACATCATCATTCCCGACGGCATCGGCCACGGCAAATCGTCAAAGCCCTCCGACGGCGCAAAGACCGCGTTTCCGAGTTACGACTACGACGACATGGTCGAGGCGCAATATCGCCTGGTCAAGGAAGGCCTCGGCATCAAGCATCTGCGGCTCGTGATCGGCAATTCCATGGGAGGCATGCATGCCTGGCTGTGGGCTGAAAAGTATCCGGACATGATGGATGTGGTGGTGCCGATGGCCTCGCAACCGACCGCGATGGCGGCGCGCAACTGGATGCTGCGGCGGATGATGATCGAGACCATCCGCAACGACCCCGACTACAACAACGGCAACTACACGAGCCAGCCGCGCATGATGAAATATGCGGTCGCTGCTTACGGCTTTGCGAGTTCCGGCGGCACGCTCGCCTATCAGGAGCAAGCGCCGACGACAGCCACGGCCGACAAGATGGTTGACGAACGGCTTGCCGCGCCGCTCACAACCGACGCCAACGACTTCATCTATCAATGGCAGGCTTCGCACGACTACGATGCATCCGCGAAATTGTCGCGGATCGAGGCCGTGCTGCTCGCCATCAACTCGGTCGACGACGAACGCAACCCGCCCGAGACCGGCGTCATCTTTGACGCGCTCAGCCACGTCAAGAACGGCAAACTCTATTTGATCCCGGCATCAAGCGAGACGCGCGGCCACAGCACGACCGGCAACGCCAAATTCTACAAGGATCAGATCGAGCAATTGTTGCGTTCGGCACCCGCACGCGGGATGTAACGGCGCCTCTCCGTCGCACCCTTTTCGCGCCGCATCAATTGCGTTGCACTGCCAACGCATATTATTTGAGCGTGCATCCGCCAAACGTCTCGGGCCTAATCACCGCGTTGGATTCGCCAAGATCGTCTGGAGGATCGAATGCGAAAGCTCGCGCCCATCGCCCTGTTGCTTGCATGTTGCACACTGGCGGGTACGGCGCTCGCCTTCGACAACGGACAATATGAAAACGTACCCGCCGATATCCGCGCCTGGTTCAAGGGCGTGATCGCGCCGAACGGCGTACCCTGCTGCGACATCTCAGACGGCCACCAGACCGAATATGATTTCCGCTCCGGCGCCTATTGGGTGCCGATCGAGGGCCAGTGGATGGAGGTGCCGGCGCACGCGATCATCCGCGATCGCGGCAATCCGGTCGGCCAGGCGGTGGTATGGTATGTCCATCATCGCGGCAGCATCGTCATCAGCTGTTTCGTGCCGGCGGACGCGGTGTAAGATTCGTCCATCGGTCGCTACTTCGTCGTTTCACTCCCTTGCGCAAACGCTGTGCGTTTGTCGCAGGCAATGACGGGGTGCAAAATTGGCACATGACCGGACGATGACTGGCTGATACGCTTCGCGTTGAACCTGCTGGAGCACAGCCTTGACCGACGTCACCTCCACCGACCTCGCCACGATCTACGCCAAGCCGACCGCGCGCGTGCTCGCCAAGGCGCGGCCCGAGATCGACATTCATGCGAGAAAGTTCATCGAGATGTCGCCGTTCTGCGTGCTGGCGACGTCAGGTTCCGACGGCAGCGTCGACGCCTCGCCGCGCGGCGGCCATCCGGGTTTCATCCGCGTCGACGGCCCCCACGATCTCTTGATGCCCGATCGCCCCGGCAACAACCGCATCGACAGTTTCAAGAACATCGTCGAGGGCAGCGGCCTGTTGCAACTGATCTTCTTCGTGCCCGGCATCGACGAGACGCTGCGCGTCGGCGGCCGCGGTGCGGTCACGACGGATCCCGCGCTGCTCGCTGCGATGGAAGAGTTCGGCAAGCTGCCGCGCGCGGTGCTGCGCATCGAAGTGTCGGAAGCTTACTTCCACTGCGGCAAGGCCTTGATGCGCTCGAAGCTGTGGTCGCGCGACACGCAGGTCGAGCGCGAGGTGTTTCCCTCGATCAGCCAGGTGATCCACGACCAGACCAGGCTCGGCGACCCCGAAACGCAGACCGAGGTCGAGGCGCGCTACAAGACGCAGCTGTGACACTTTCTGTCATGGCCGGGACAAGCCCGGCCATGACGATGAAAGAGAAAGCGCCGCCGAGGGAACGGTAAGCGAAAAATCAGTGCTCGCCGCTCTCGAGCCCGCCGACATGCTTCTGGGTGTAGAGCTCGAGCCCGATCCGCCCGATCAGGTCGATCTGGGTTTCGAGGAAGTCGATGTGGTGTTCCTCGTCCTT
Organism: Bradyrhizobium erythrophlei; assembly: GCF_900142985.1. NCBI lineage: Bacteria > Pseudomonadati > Pseudomonadota > Alphaproteobacteria > Hyphomicrobiales > Nitrobacteraceae > Bradyrhizobium > Bradyrhizobium erythrophlei. The sequence goes on along the minus strand of NZ_LT670849.1, from coordinate 4,300,102 downwards.
CATCAGCTTTTCGAACAGGTCGCGCGAGACGTAGTCCTTCACGCTGTGGCAGTGCGTGGCGGCTTCCTGGTAGAGCAGGCGCGCGCTGATCTCGGCGGCGAGATCGCAATCGATGACTTCCTTGACGTTCTGGCCGATCCGCAAGGGATCGAGCACCTGCATGTTCGGAAAGCCGTCGAGGAAGATGATGCGATCGACGAGCTTGTCGGCGTGCTCCATCTCCTCGATGGATTCCTTGCGCCAGACCTTGGCCATCTCGAGCAGACCCCAATTGCCGAGCAGCCGGTAGTGCAGCCAGTATTGATTGATGGCCGTGAGTTCGTGCCGCAAACCCTTGTTGAGATAGTCGATGACCTTTGGGTCGCCCTGCATGGTGCACTCCGGTTGAATGATCGCGGAGGAGTCTCACGCGATGATTTAGAACGCTTCTAAATGAGATTGAGAAGACGAGCAACCCTTTTGCCTGACCGGCAAAAAAGGAAAAATATTCAGGATGATACGGGAGGGTTAGCCCGCCGCGATGGCGAAGTCGACCGGCTCGTGTGTCGCGGAATGGCTGTGGCTCTGGCTGTGCGGGCAACCGCTGCAGCAGGCCTTGGCGCAAGCCCCTAGCGCCTCATCGATGATGGTCTTGATCGTGCGCGCGCAACGGCCGCACTCGGCGCTGCATCCGAGGCATCCATAGATTTGCTTGGCGTTGCGGGGAAGATGTTGCGAGCCTTCGACGGCACTGCGGACATCATGGTCGCTAAGCACGTTGCAGGAACAAACGATCATCGAAAACGGCAGGCCCATCGGTGAGTGGAGCCTTTCGATATAAAAGCGCGGCGCCCGATGCAAAGGCTAAAACGGCATTTTCAAGTAATTCCAAACTGATAGGCGGCCTACTCTGGAATGAATCTAAATCTGCGTGCGTCAGTCGCCGCCGCCACCGCCATCTCCGCCGGATGAGCCATCTGAGGTCGACCCCCGCCCCCGCTGATTGCGGCCTGTACCGCTCACCACCATCCAGCCGGCAACCAGCGCGCCGACCACGACGATCATCGCCAACAACCGGTCCCTCACGGCCCCTGTCTCCGGCAGGTGGCGGAACCATTGTGCATGGCACAATGGACACGTAAGTTGCTGGATTGAGCCGCTATTATGACGACCTCGTTCATTGATCATTCAAGTGGAATGTGGAACCTTCAATCGACGGACCGCTTGGACAGCGTAGTCTCGTGATCCAATCAGAAAGGTGATGCCATGAGGAAAATTCTGGTGGCACTGGCCACCATCGGCACCTTGGCTTTCTCCGCCTCGGCCCCCGCCCACGCTCAACGCGCCCTTGGCGCGGCCATCGCGGGTGGACTTATCGGCGGTGCGATCGTCGGCAGCGCCGTCGCGGCCAGCCCCTATTATTACGGTCCCGGCCCCCACTACTACGGACCCGGCTACGCACCCGGCGCCTATTATGGCCCGGCCTACCGTCCGGCCTACGTCGCCGAAGAGCCGTATGGCTGTTACTGGCAGCGTCAGCGCTTCTGGGACGGCTATGCCTGGCGCTTCCGCCGCGTCCAGGTTTGCGGCTGATAAACATTCATCTTCATTAAATCGGACGGGATGATCGCGTCATCCCGCCCGATTTTCAAATCGTGCTGAATAATGGCGCGAAAAAACCGTTTTTGAGACGGATGTGCTAACAGGTTCACTTCGGGTTGACCGTTGTGCGCTTCTTCGGCGACAGGGTACATTCCAAGCTCGGCGTACGAATCAACTTAACCTCTGGCGCTTGAGAGGCGCCGCATCTCCAGGAGAGTCCTGAACATGAAGAAGACATTTGCTGCGCTCCTTGCGGTCGCAACGGTCGCCGGCGCACTCAGCGCGACCCCGGCCAACGCCCAGCGCGCGCTTGGCGCCGCGGTTGCCGGTGGCATCATCGGTGGCGCGATCGTCGGTGGCGCGATCGCGGCTCAGCAGGCTCCCGCTCCGGTTTACGTGGCTCCGCCCGGACCGCCCTGCCGTTGGGTGCGTGAGCGTTACTGGGATGGTTATGATTGGCGCTTCCGCCGCGTTCAGTACTGCGATTGATCGCAACACCCTGAACTTCGAAAACCCGGCCGAAATCAGGCTGTGTGGAAACGAGAGGCTGCGGTGATCCGGGGCCTCTTTTTTAATTTTTAGGGTCAGGCGAGCCTAATCTTGAGGCTTTGCGAGCCGATGAGATTGATGACCCGCATGATGTTGTAGACAAGAACGCTGAGGGCGGCTTCAGTCTTGACGTTGGTAAGGCCTCGGGTGAGGAACCTGCCGCCAGCCGTCATCCGCTTGATGGTTCCGAACGGGTGTTCAGCCGCGCATCGCCGCTGCCGCATGAGGTGTGGATCGGCTTCGACGCGGGCATTCATGCGTTGAAGCGCGTCCTCGTAAAGGTGTCTTTGAACGAAGCGGCGCTCGACGCGGGTGCATCTCGGCTTGAGCGCGCAACCCGAACAATCGTCGGCGATATACAAGACGCTCTGCTTTCTGGTGAGGATTTGCTTGCGCACCAGTGTTCGGCCCGCCGGACAACGAAAACTGTCGGTTTGCGGCTCATAGATGAAGGCCGTGCGGTCGAAGAAGTCGCCTTGATTGTTGACGGCCCGGTTCGCTGGCACACAAGGCGTGATGCCATCGTTCTCGCAGGCTGCCGCGTCTGCTCCGTTCGAATAGCCAGCGTCCGCCACCACCGTGAGCGTATCGGCCGCCACCGCATCCTTCGTCGCCTTGGCCATCGGATGGAGCAGCCGGTTGTCGGTGGGTTCGGTTGTAACCTCATGGTGGACGATCAGCCCCGTCGCAGCATCGACCGCCGTCTGGACATTGTAGGAAGGAGGCTTGGAGCCTGCCCCTTTACCCATCGGCCGCGCATCGAGCTCACCTTCTACAAGACTAGTCCGATCTTCCGCCTTAAGTCGCGCCGCCAGAGCATCAAGGTCGGTGCGGCGTGCCCTGAGAGCCTGGAGAGCCGCAGCCGTTTGTTCCGCATCGCTATCGGCCCGCTCGCCCGCATCGATGCTGTCGAGGTTGGCAAGATAAGCCGCGATCTGTTGATCGATCCGGCCGGCCTCTTCGGCGACCTTGCGTTCGCCCATAATCCGCTTGGCGCTCGCCACCGCCCGGAACTTCGAACCGTCGAGGGCCACCAGACGGGCCGCAAATAGTCCTTGCTCGCGGCAGAACAGCACGAAGGCCCGGCATGCCCCTACGATCCCGGCTGCATTGTCCCGCCGAAAGTCCGCAATTGTTTTGAAGTCGGGGGCAAGCCGCCCCAACAGCCACATCAGTTCGACATTGCGCCGGCACTCGCGTTCCAGCTTGCGGCTCGAACGAACCTCGTTGAGGTACCCGTAGATATAGAGCTTCAGAAGATCGCGCGGGTCATAGCCGGGCCGCCCGGTCGCCGCCGGTGTCGCTCGAACCAAGCCGAGCCCGAACATATCGAGACCTTCAACAAAGGCATCGATTACCCGCACCGCCGCATCAGCGGCAACGTAATCATCGATCCGTGCCGGCAAAAAACTCGCCTGGTTACGGTCCCCACCTCGAATGTAGCGCATGAAAAAGGCCGCATCATTAATGATGCGGCCTCTCTATCTGATTTGCCCCAGTTCTCACACAGCCTGTGACGCCGGGCTTTTCGATAGCCGGAGTGTGAACCGCCGATCAGCCGCCGAACTTGTAGCTGACGCCCGCGCGCAGGATATCGAGGCCCATCTTCTGCGTCGCCGAGAAGCTGCAGCTAACGTTAGAGCAACCAGCGGGACTGATTGCCGAGGACATGCTGCCCAAATCGATGTGTTGATATTCTCCACGGACGATCCAGTTCTGGGCGAACATCCATTCGACGCCGGCGCCGATCACCCATCCGGTCTGCTGCGTCGACGAACTGACCGAAGCCGAAAGATGGCGGCTCGGACCGCCGCTATCAGCGCAACCCCCTTGCAAACAGCTCAACCCCACCGAGTTCGCGACCTTTGCAAACGCCGCACCGCCAGTGCCGTAGATCATCAAGGGACCCGTCGCCCAGCCGACGCGCCCCCGCGCGGTGGCAACCCAGTCCAGCTCGCCGCTGGCGGATGCAAAGCCGCGATCGTTCGTTGGGCCGTCCACACAAGCCACACTCGTGAAGTCCGTCTGGCGGCAGAACGATTGACGCGAGCGCACCGACTGCCAGTCGCCCTCGACACCAGCCACCAGGTTCGGCGCGAACTGCCAGTTAAATCCGGCATGGCCGCCGCCGATGAACGGCGTGGGACTGAACGGGTTGTCCTGGACATTATTGGTAAGGGTCGGATCGGAATCCCGCTGTGAGAAATTCGACGTGAAATTGTTTTTCACGCCCGCCATACCGGCGTCGCCGCCGACGTAAAACCCGGTCCAGCTATAGACCTCGGCCATAACCGGCGCGTTCGACGCGCCGAGGTCGGCCGCCCAGGCAGCGGTCGAACCGATCCCGGCGAGAACCGTCGCCAGAATGATCTTTTTCATGCGAATTCCGCGAATACGTTAAGCGATGCTCACTGCGCCTACGGATGCACGACTCCCGACTGCCGCGGTATCCCCCGATCGAATGACATTGCTCGCGAACCCAAATTTCGGTTCTCGGATGTGGCGCGGCGCACACAGGTCTTTCGTTTTGGCGCGGCTAGCCAGCAACTTCAGCGGCCGTCAACGATCCGCCCACAGCGACGCCATCATCGAGATGAAGGCGAGCAGGATGATGACAGCGCCATAGAGATAGGCCGTGGTCGAAAGCCCGATATGCGGGACCGATAGTCCGGCCACGACCGCGGGCACGCTGAACGCGAGATAGGATTGCAGATAGAACGCCGAGAGCAGTCCGGCGCGCTGATGGGGTTCGGCGGTCGGCAGCAACGCGCGCAGCGTTCCCGAAAAAGTCGACCCAAATCCTACGCCTGCGATCATGGTGCCCGCGAGTAGCGCAACCACCTGTTGTTGCTGGATTCCGATCATCGATACGGCCACGCCCAGCCCCAGCGTGCTGGTACTCATCAGGATCAAACGCCGCACCGGCCAATTGCGGAACGTCGCGACCGCGATGGCTGCGGTCAGCATCAACGCCGCGACCACCAAACCTCCGACCCAGGGCGAAGCGATTCCCATCGTCGTCGCAACCACGGTCGGCATCAGCGACAGATAGAGGCCGCCAAGCGCCCAGGCTGCGACATTGGCCGGCGTGAGCCTGGCAAGAATAGTCCGCGACTGCGGCGGCACGCGGATCTGCGGACGTAACGAGGCCAGCGCACCGATCTTTCGCGTGCTGCTTTCGGGCATGACATAAAGCAGTGCGATCATCAGTGCCGTCAGCGCGAGTAGAACCTCATACACCCGATGCAACGGGTCGGTTGCAAACGTAATCAGCGCCGCCGCTCCCAGCGAGCCGGCGGTCATGCCCAGAAACGCCGTAACGCTATTGAGAAGAGGTCCGCGGGCGCGGTTGGTATCGAGAATCGCGGCCCCCAACGCGGTCGTGCCGACACCGACGCTAAGCCCCTGCACCATTCGCGCCAGGATCAATTGCCCGACGCCCTGCGCCTCCGAGAACAGGATCATCGCCAAGGCGTTCAACAGCAACGCCGAAAGGATCACCGGACGGCGGCCGACATAGTCGGACAACCCGCCGACCGTCAGCAGCGCCGTAAGCAAGCTTGCGACATAGCTCGAGAAGACAATCGTGATCCAGAACGGCGTGAGATGCATCGACGCCTGATAGAGATGATAGAGCGGCGTCACCGCGCTGCTGCTGGCTGCGATCAACATCGCGCCTGCAAAACTGAACACGGTCATGGCAGCGGGCGTCAGGACGCGGGCGGAGCTTTCCTGGCCGGTAACGAGCGCGTCGGCGGCCGCGGTGGACGAATTTGTCTGACAGGCTTGCACGGGAAGCTCCTAAAGCTAATATGTAGCGTTAGCATATGGGAGCCTGCCGCCTTAAAGCAAATTATTTGCATTAAGATCGACCTTCGTTTTGGCATGGCAAGGTTGCACGGAGCAGAAACGTGGCCGTCAAAGAGCGGATTCGGGTCGGGGGGCGGAGCGCACGCATCCAAAGCGCCGTGCACGAGGCGGTACAGCGTCTGGCCGTAGCCACCTCCCGCGACGAACTGACGGTGCCGCAAATCGCCGCCGCGGCCGGCGTAACGCCGTCGACGATTTACCGGCGGTGGGGTGACCTGTCGGCCCTGTTCGCCGACGTCGCCGTCCAGCGGCTGAGACCGATCGCCGATCCCGAAGAAACCGGCGCCATGACGTCGGACCTGCGGGTGTTCATCGAACAATTCATGGAAGAGATGTCGTCGCCGGTAGGCCGCGAGTTGCTAAGGGACGTATTTTCTCAGCCAGGATCCCACACGGTCCGGTGCGGGAACTATACGATCGAGCATCTGACGACCATCGCCGAACGAGCCAAAGCGCGTGGCGAAACCCCGTTCGATGTCGACGAAGTACTCGACCACGTGGTGGCGCCGATCATCTATCACATCCTGTATAGCGATCGGAAACCGACACTGGACTACTGCCATTCCCTGCTCGACCGCATCCAGTCACTGCCACGGAAGACGTGATCGGGCTGCGATGGTGATTGGTGCAAACACGCATTGCTCCGTCGGAACTATCCCGCCAAACGCACCGCCTCCAGCGGAGCCTTGCCGCGGATCATGTCGCTCGCCTTGTCTGCGATCATCTGCGTCGACGCGTTGAGGTTGGCCGAGATCATCCGCGGCATGATCGAGGCATCGACCACGCGCAGGCCCTCGAGGCCATGAACGCGCAAGCTATCGTCGACCACAGCCCAGGATGCATCGGCCGGCCCCATGCGGCAGGTACATCCGGGATGGAACGTGGTGGTGCCGCGCTTGGTGGCAGCCTGAAGGAACTCCTCGTCGGTCTGCACGTCCGGTCCGGGGAAATCCTCGTAGTCGTAATAGGGCCTGAGCGGATCCGACTCCAGAAGCCGCCGCGCCAGCTTCATGCCGGCGACGACGATGCGGCGATCGAGATCGGCGGTGAGATAGTTGGTCTGGATGATCGGCTGCACGAACGGATCGGCCGAGCGAATGCGGACATAGCCACGGCTCTCGGGCCGCTGCTGCCAGGACGTCACCGTCATGCCCGGCAAGTCTTCGAGCGTGCCCTGCACGCCTTCCTTGTAACTCGCCGGCGTGAACGTCAGTTGCAGGTCGGAGCTTTCGGTGGTCTCGCCGGAATGCCAGAAGCAGTAGACCATGGTCGGTGACAACGACAGCAGACCGCGCCGCGTGGCGGCCCACTTCAAGGCCTCGCCGACCAGGCTCAGACCGCGCCGGCGTTCGTTGATGGTCTTGATGTTCTTGACGCGCGCGACCGAACGCGGCGCGTAATGATCCTGCAAGCCCTCGCCGACACCCGGCAGCGCGTGACGAACCTCGATGCCGTGCGACTGCAACAGCTCCGGCGAACCGACCCCGGACAGTTGCAGGAGCTGCGGCGAATTATAGGTGCCGCCGGCCAGAATGATTTCCCTGGCTGCACGCACCTCGTGCAGCGTTCCGTTCTTGCCGCCGCGGCGGTAACGCACGCCGACCGCGCGCTTGCCTTCAAAGACGATCCCGGTGACGTGGGCATGGGTGCGCACGTCGATGTTGCCGCGCTTGATCGCCGGATGCAGGAAAGCGGTGGCAGCACTGACGCGCAGGCCGTTCTTGATGGTACGTTGGGCGTAGGACACGCCCTCCTGAATCGCGCCGTTGTAATCGGGATTGCGCGGAATGCCGAGCGAGATCGCGCCTGCCATGAAGGCCTCGCATAACGGGTCCTTCCAGTCCATGGTGGTGACGGTGAGGTTGCCCTCGCGGCCGCGATAGGTGTCGTCGCCGGGACCCACGCGCGTTTCCAGCCGCTTGAAATACGGCAGCACGTCCGAATAGCTCCAGCCGCGGTTGCCGATCTGCGCCCAGGTATCGAAATCCTGGCGCTGGCCGCGATTATAGATGTGGCCGTTGATCGAGGACGATCCGCCAAGCGTCTTGCCGCGCGGCGCGTAGATGCTGCGGCCGCCGGTCCACGGGCCCGGCTCCTGCTGATAGGCCCAGTTGACGCTGCGCATATGGAACGTCTTGATGAAACCGGCCGGCAGATGAATGTACGGATGCCAATCGCGCGGCCCCGCCTCGAGCACGCAGACTTTCGCTGCCGGGTCCTCGCCCAGGCGGCTGGCCAGCACACAACCGGCCGAACCTGCACCGATGATCACATAGTCGAACGTATCCATGATTTTTGATTCTTTGTTTGACGCGTTTTTCTTCACGCGCTTGAAAACGCTATGTCCGCGGCTTTTCATTTAGTTGAAACGTGAGATGCGCTTTCGCCGTCGGCCATTCCGAGGCGATGATGCTGAACACCACCGTGTCGCGCAGCGTGCCGTTCGGCCCGATCTGGTGGTTGCGCAAAATGCCATCCTGCTTGGCGCCCAGCCGCTCGATACCGCGCCGGCTCTGGTGGTTGAAGAAATGCGTGCGAAATTCCACCGCGATGCAATCGAGTTTTTCGAACGCATGTGACAGCAGCAACAGCTTGCACTGGGTGTTGAGCGCGGTGCGCTGCACGCGCTTGGCATACCACGTCGAGCCGATCTCGACGCGACGGTTCGCGGCGTCGATGTTCATGTAGGTCGACATGCCCGCGATCTTGCCGTCGGCATCGAACACCGTGAACGGCAGCATCGAGCCTTTCGCCTGCAAGCCGAGCCTGCGATCGATTTCCTTCGCCATTTCTTCAGGTTTCGGTATCGCCGTGTACCACAGCTTCCACAGATCGCCGTCCGCCACCGCCTCCGTCAATCCGGCCAGATGCGCGTGCGCCAACGGCTCAAGCCGCGCATGCGGACCGCTCAGCGTTACGGGTTCAGGCCAGGGCATCGGGTTCTCCTCTTCCTCATCCTGAGGAGCGCTTCGTTAGAAGCGCGTCTCGAAGGGTGAGGCTCATGTGGTGGCCTCATGGTTCGAGACGCGTCGTGAGTACGACGCTCCTCACCATGAGGGTTAAGCAGCTTTCTCATCTGTTCAAAAAATTCAGCGGCAGACCGGGCCGCGGCCAATCCATCGCAACGAGTTCGCCCTCGCCGGACAGCGTGATGTAAGCCGTTTTCAACTCGGGTCCGCCAAAGGCGATATTGGTGGTGACGCGGTCGCCGGTCGGCACCTGCTCGACCAGCGCGCCATCCGGCGCAATCACCGAGATACAGCCCGAGATCAGCGTGGCGACACAGACATTGCCGTTCGCCTCGACCGCGAGCGAATCGAACATCTGATAGCCGCCAAGGCCCGCGATCGGCCTGCCGCGCTCGCCGCGATAGATCACCTCGCGCGGTTTCACCACGCCAGGCTCCGGAATGTCGTAGGCCCAAAGCCGCGCGGTCGGCGTCTCGGCGATGTAGACGGTCTTCTCGTCCGGCGACAGCCCGATGCCGTTGGCGGGCAGCACGCCATGCACGCCCTCGACGATCTCCGCACATCCGGGCTTGAGATAGTAAAACGCGCCGACATCCATCTCGCGCGCGCGGCGCTTGCCGAGATCGGAGAACCACAGGCCGCCATGTCTGTCGAAGACGAGGTCGTTGGGGCCGCGCAGCGCGTGCTCGCCGCATTTGGTCACGACGGTTTCGACCTTGCCGCTCTGCAAATCGACGCGCTGGATCGAGCCGCCGAGATAGTCGTCCGGCTGGGCCCCCGGCATGATCGTCTTGCCGGTCGGAATCCAGGAAAAGCCGCCGTTATTGCAGATATAGATCTTTCCGTCGGGGCCGAGCGCCGCGCCATTCGGGCCGCCGGGAATTTGCGCGACCACTTCCTTGCGCCCGTCGGGATGGACGCGAGTCAACCGTTTCCCGCGGATCTCGACCAGCACCACCGATCCATCCGGCATTGCAACCGGACCTTCCGGAAACTCGAGGCCGGAGGCGAGAACACGGATGTCAGGCATAGATCCTCCCGGGGTTTTTCGCAGCGCACCGCCGGTCGCGCACCGCATTTTCTGCGGCGACGTTAGGGCAAAGCAGCCAGCGCTTGCAAGCAGCCGCAATGCATGGGCGCGTGCTGCGAAATGCCGAAAGTTCAGGCCGATATTATTCCTTTACCGGAATCCAGATTTCGAACCCGCCATTGCCGGTGACGGGATCGAATTTTTCGTCGTAGCGCTCGAAATTCGGCGCATCGGCGAGCTTGAAGCCGGAGGCTGGCAACCACTGGTTCCAGATGGTGTTGACGGTGCGGCGGATGGTCGAGATGTGTTCGCGATGGCTGAACACGGCATAGCGCGCTTCGGGAATCCTCACCCGGAAGAACGGTCGCGGCAGATCGGAAAAGTCAGAGACCTCCACGCCCGCGATATAGTCGAAATTGCCGGCATCGTCCCCATTGCAGCAGACGCCATAAGCGACCCCGCCGACGCGGTGCGGAATATCCTCGGCTACCTGATGGAAACGTTGCCACTGACCCGGAATGCCGGCGCTGTTCTCGTGATTATAACGCTCGCCGACGCCGGCAACCAGCAGCGGCCTTGTGGTTTCGAAACGCGGGGAATCGAGATTCTCGATGATCGATGAGTTCATCTGGATCGGCTCCTGAAGCTTGAGGTCTTCGATGCACGCAAGCCCGCGAACCGACTCGGGCGTGAGCCCGAAATGATCGCGGAACGCGCGGGTAAACGCCTCGTGGGAGCCGTATTCCGCATCCAGCGCTACGTTGAGAATATCCGGCGCACCGGCCGCAAGTGAACGCGCCGCTTCGGTCAGACGGCGTGCCCGTACGTAGCGCATGACCGAAAAGCCCGTCGCCGCAGCGAACGCCCGCACCATGTGAAAGCGCGAAACTCCGGCAACGCCCGAGATCTCGTCAAGCGTCAGTTCGCTTGCGAGATGGCTTTCGATATACCAGAGCGCTCTTTCGGCCGGATTCATTGGATCAACGAACTCCACGAAACGGCGCCATCATGCGCTCCCGGCGCGCGCCGCGTTTGATCGTCGTTGCGCTTCTAGTGGTCCGATTCCAACATTCGCATCCCTTCCCGGCAGCACTCTTGCGAATGTTGGAATCAAAGGACCACTGGTGTCTCGAATCCGAAGTTCGCATGCGCTGGCAGAAATTACTTGCCGCCCTCTTTCACTGCCCCGTCCTTCGGCGCATCCTTCGGCACATCCCTGGGCGCGTCTTTCGCGGCCGCATCTTTCGCAGGCGGCGTATCGGCTTTCTTCGTATTGTCCGGCGCCTTAGTCTGTACCGCCTTCAACTCCTCCACCATCTTTTGCAACGCAATGAGGTTCACCTTCAACGCGTCGATCTGCGCCTTGGCTGCGTCGAGCTTCTGCTGGTGATCCAGGGCCAGTTTCGCGATCGTCTTCTGAAGGAACTCGACATTGCTCTGAAGACAGCTGGTGCGCCGTTCCATCGTCTTCTCGGCGGTGCAAATCTCGATGCCGGGAACATCCTGCGCATGAACAAGTCCGGTAACGAACAGGACCGCGAACAAGCCGCAGCCAAAACGGCCGATCATCCCAAACCTCATTTCAACCGACATCGCGCGGTAAAATTGTTGCGAGTGAACATTTCAAGGCCCGATGCTACCACACTGCGACCTCAATCGCGCATTGAGGTTGGTCGATGCGGGCCGGCGATCCGCCCGCGCACCATGGACGAAGGCGACGGGAAATGGCGACGCGCGAAAAACGGCTGGCGCAATTCGATGGTGAGGGAGAGCCGCCGCCGGGCGTGCCGGTCCAAGTGTTGTGCGAAGACCAGAGCGGCACCTACGAACTGCCGTTCGCCTGTCGTTTCAGCGACGGCGCCTGGCGCAATCACGAGTCGGGCGGGATGCTGGAAGCCAATGTGATCGGCTGGCGGCTGGTGCGGCGAATTTGAAGCCGCACTAGCAAAAATATGTTGCTAGAGCTCCTTTGATTCCGAAGTTCGCATCGGAGGTCGCCGCGATTGCTTGCGAACTTCGGAATCAAAGGAGCTCTAGCGCCGCGGCTAACGGTCATCACTTCGCAACCTGTATCAAAATGCGACGTGAAATGGTGCGGCGTTAAGACACGGAACGCGGCCGGAACGAATCGCGCCCGAATCAGCCGAATCACCGCGTACTCCGATGTTCACGACTAGATATCGGTCTGGACGAAATGCCCGGCACTACACCCAGACCGACGACGCGCGGCAATCGCCGATGACGGCGCGAAATCGTTAATTCCTACTTCCAGGGCGTCACCGGCGGCACCTTGTCGGTGGCCGGCGGCATATCGACGGTCTTGAAATCCGCCGGGCTGACGATTTCGAGATACTCCATGTCCGGCGAGTAATCGAACAGGTAATGCACGATCCCTGGCCGCTGATGGACGACATCGCCGGCCTGCACGAGCGTCGGCTTGTCTTCGTACATAAAGCGGGCCCAGCCCTTCATCATGATCACGATCTGAAAATCGCAATCATGACGATGCCAGCCGGTGCCGTCTTCCGGCGGCATGTCGGCATTGGCCTTGACGAGGTGGCAGATCACCTGCCCGCCGGTCGCTGCCGCGATGCCGAGGTCGCGGTACAGGAAGAAGTCGCGAAGACCTCCGCCCTTGAATTCGGTATCGGTGGGTTTGACGTGGGAAAATTTGCTGACGGCCGCATGCTGGTTCATCTCAGGCCTCCACCACTGTTTGACGCAAATCGCGACAATCGCCGGCGTCCAATTTTTTGGCAGCACGGATTGGCGCGTTCAAAGCGTGCTGTTGCTATGCGAAAATCACGCCAGCCGCATCGCACCGCAGCGATTTTTGGGATCACGGCGTCGAGCAGGGCGAAGCCGTTGGACGTGGCTTTGAATTTCGATCAGGCAATTCTTGCGCGGCGCTGATGGCCCGTCGCGTCAGCTCGCCAAGCGCGCCTCGCTGGCATGAAGTTGAGCACGGCACGCCTTACGCGTAAGCCGTGCAAACAGGCAGCGCGCTTGGCGCCGCCTAATAATCCACCTCGAGTTCTTCGATATCGGAAGGCTCAGCGCGAGCCGCCTCGATCCACTCCTGCATTTCCGGCATCGCCATGATGAGGTCGGCATATTGCTTGAGCCGCGGCTCGAGCTTGACGTCATAGGTTTTGAAGCGCGTCACGACCGGCGCGTACATGGCGTCCGCCATGGTGCGTTGCTCGCCGAACAGGAACGGCCCGCCCGACTCCGCCAGGCACTCGCGCCAGATGGTGCAGACCCGATCGATGTCGGCCTGCGCCCGCGACCAGATCTTGAAGTTCGGAAAATGCCCCTTGAGATTGACCGGGAGCGATGCCCGCAGCGTGGTGAAGCCGGAATGGATTTCGCCGCAAATCGACCGGCAATGCGCCCGGTGGACGCGGTCGGCAGGCAATAGCCCCGCGTCGGGCCTGATCTCGTTGAGGTACTCGGCGATCGCCAGCGTATCCCACACCGTCGCCCCCTCGTGCCGCAGGCATGGCACCAGGATGGTCGGGGACAGCAGCAGGATTTCGGCCCGAGCCGAGGGATCATCGGGCGCGGTGACGATCTCCTCGAATTCCAGCCCCGAAAACCGCGTCAGCAGCCAGCCGCGCAGCGACCAGGACGAGTAGTTCTTGCTGCTGATGGTAAGTGTCGCCTTCGCCATAGGGCCCTTCCCCGCTCTTTCGCTTCGTTTTCATTCGATTTCATTCGATTCCATTCGCTTTCAACAGCAAGTGACGTGCCAGTTTTTTGGGCTGTTTGACTCCGCTCTGGCTTCAATATTGCATGGCAGCATGGGCAGGGGTGTTTGAATGACGTCGTTATTGTATCAGGCTTATCAGAACCATACGGATCTGACCGAGCCCTGGCGGAGCGGGGCCTTGCAGGCCCTGAAATATCTCAACCTGCTCCCACAGGGCATGTCCGACAAGTTCTTTCGGCGGCTGGCAGCCGCTCTGGAACTGATCTCGCGCACCTCGCTGACCTACTCCCGCCCGGCCTATGGCATCGACCGGGTGACGGTGGGCAACCGCGAATATGAAGTGACCGAGGAAGTCGCCTTCGCCACCCCGTTCGGGTCGCTGTTGCACTTCAAGAAGGAGAACGCGCCCGAACAGCCGCGGATGTTGCTGGTGGCGCCGATGTCCGGTCATTTCGCCACGCTGCTCCGCGGCACCGTGCAGACGCTGCTTCAGGACCACGACGTCTACATCACCGACTGGCACAACCCGCGCGACATTCCGCTTCGCGACGGCCGGTTCGGCCTCGACGATTACACCGAGCACCTGATCACCTTTCTCGACAAGCTCGGACCGCGCGCGCACATGGTGGCGATCTGCCAGCCTTCGGTGTCGGCGCTCGCGGCGGCTGCGATCATGAGCGAGGACAATCACCCCTCGCGCCCGGCGACACTGACGCTGATGGCGGGTCCGATCGACACCCGTATCCAACCCACCAAGGTGAACCAGTTCGCCAAGAGCAAACCGATCAAGTGGTTCGAGACCAACCTGATCAATTACGTGCCCGTTCAGTGCAAGGGCGCATTCCGGCAGGTTTATCCCGGCTTCGTGCAATTAACTGCATTCGTGTCGATGAATCTCGAGCGCCACATCAAGCAGCACATGGATCTCGCCAATCACCTCGCCCGCGGCGAGACCGAGAAGGCCGAGACCATCAAGAATTTCTACGACGAATATTTCGCGGTGATGGATCTGCCGGCGGAGTTTTACCTCGAAACCGTGCGAGACGTGTTTCAAGAGCACGTGCTGCCGCAAGGCAAGATGACCTTCCGCGGCCGGCCGGTGAATCCCACAGCGATCAAGCGCATGGGGCTGATGACGGTCGAGGGCGAGAAGGACGATATCTGCTCGGTCGGGCAGACGCTGGCCGCGCAAGAGCTCTGCACCGGCGTGCGCGCCTACCGGCGGGTGCACCACCTGCAAGCCGGCGTCGGGCATTATGGCGTGTTCAGCGGCCGGCGCTGGAACAACGAGATCTACCCGTTGCTCCGCGATTTCGTGCACGTCAACGCGTAGACGCCCTTAATTCATGGGCCATTGACGCGAGCGCGTTTGCGCGGCAAGCCCCTCCCCGCTAAAAGCGACGGCAATAAGAGCCGGGAGGATTTCCATGCGTTTCTCATCTCCTCATTTTCGCAATGTCGCAATTGGCGCCGCCGCCGTGCTTTGGCTTGCGGGCGCCGCACAAGCCGCCGAAGTCCACGTGATGATCTCGGGCGGGCTGTCGGCGGCCTATAACGCGCTGGTGCCAGAGTTCGAGAAAGCGACCGGCAACAAGGTGATCACGGCCTATGGCCCGTCGATGGGCACGACGGTGAATGCCATCCCGACGCGGCTCGACCGCGGTGAGCCCGCCGACGTCCTTATTCTGGTGGGCTATGCGCTCGACGACCTGGTCAAGAAGGGCAAGGCGACGAGCCGCGTCGACCTCGTCAATTCCAAGATCGGCGTTGCGGTGAAGGCCGGCAGCCCGAGGCCGGATATTTCGACGGCGGATGCGGTGAAGCGCGCGCTGCTCGCGGCAAAGTCCGTCGCCTATTCCGACAGCGCCAGCGGCGTCTATATCTCGACCGAGATGTTCGACAAGCTCGGCATCACGGCCGACATGAAGGACAAGGCGAAAAAGATTCCGGCCACGCCAGTCGCCGAGATCGTGGCGAAAGGCGAAGCCGAGATCGGCATGCAGCAGATCAGCGAATTGAAGGCGGTTGCCGGTGTCGACATTATCGGCCCGCTCCCGGAATCCTTGCAGAAGGTGACGGTATTCTCGGCCGGCATCGCGTCGGCGTCGAAGGAGCCCGAAGCCGGCAAGGCACTGATCAAATTCCTCGCCTCGCCCGCCGCGCGCGAGACCATCGTCAACTCCGGCCTCGAGCCGATCGAAGGCACGGCGAAGTAGGTTTTTTGTTTGAACGAATGCCCGGCATCCGCGGGATACCCTCTCCCCTTGCGGGAGAGGGTGGTTTCGAGCGTCAGCGAGAAACCGGGTGAGGGGTTAAGGTCCCTCGATAGCCCCATACCCCTCACCCGGATCGCATCTGGCGATGCGATCCGACCTCTCCCGCAAGGGGAGAGGTAAAGACAAGGGTCACTTCGCCCGCAGCGGCGTGTCCTTCAGGCCGTTATTGTCGAACGCCTTGCGCAACAGACCGCTCGATTTCGCATCCGTCATGAACTTGCTGGCATATTCCAGCGACAGCGGGTGATTGAGCGGGACGGCAACCGCGGTCACCGTCTGCTTGAAGGTTTCGTCGAGCACGCGCGTGCCCGGAATCTTCTTGGCAAGCGCATTGAGCTGGTCGCGCGACAACGCGAACGCGTCGACCTCGCCGTTCTTCAGCAGACTGAAGATTTCGTCATAGGTCTGATAGCCCGTGACCTTGGCGTTCTTCAGATGCGCCTGCGCGCCGCGCATGGTGGTGGTATCGTTGACGGCCACGACCTTGACGTTCGGCTGATCGAGACTCGCGAAATCCTTGATGGTCGAGCCGGCTTTCACGATGTAGGTCGCTTCCGTGACCTCGTAGATCGGGCCGAACGCGATCTTCTTCGCCCGTTCGGTATCTTCAGGCAGGAAGCTGACATCCCATTCGCCTTTGGCGGCGGCATCCGTGATCAAACCGGAATTCGAATAGGTGACATATTCGACCGGCAGCCCCAGCTGGTCCGCCAGCGCCTTGCCGAGATCGACCGGCACGCCGGCATAGCCGTTTTCGGTTTTGGTCGACCAGTACGCGCCACCGGCCGGGCTGATCCCGATCGCGACCCGAAGCTTGCCGGTCGGCGCGATCTGGTCCTTCAGGCCGTCGGCATGAGCGTTACCCGTCAGCATGACCGAAACTCCGAGAATAAGACCGCCGATGTGAGGCAAAAACCCATGACGCATAACCTTTGCTCCCGCGGCCCCTTGTTTGAGCGTTTTGAGGCCTTCAACAGAAGTCATTATGGCCAATCGGCGGGGGCCGCAACACTGCGGTTGGAATGAAAATTCGGTGAGGCAGCTATTCGCGTCGTCAGCCGGCGCGCCTTTCGGAAAGCACCGGCGCAAATGCCTCGCGGTTGGCGCGCCAGGCGCGGCTATATTCCATGATACGCGCGGTCTCGTCGGCGACCTCTTCGCCGAGCATCCGGCTTAGCAGATGCAGCGTGGTGTCGATGCACAGCGTGACGCCGCCGCCGGTGACCACGCCGTCGCCCCGCTCCACCAGCATAGCTTCGCGCACGTCGATCGCCGGATATGTCTCGCGCATCGCCTTCACCGGCGGCGTCTCCGGCGGCACCACCTCGATCTTGGTTGTCGCCGGTCCACCATCCAGCACGCCGCTGGCCGCGAGGATCATGCCGCCGGTACAGACGGAGGCGATGCGGGACGAGGCGTGGACGCGGCGGATGTAATCGAGCGTTGCCGGCGCCTTGGCCTGCGCGGTCCAGCCGGGGCCGCCGGTGACAATGACGATGTCGCAGGCGGGTGCGTGATCGACGCCGTAGTCGGCCGTCACCTTCAGCCCGTTGGCGAGCGCCACTTCGCCGGCGCGAGGGGCAATGGTAAGAATCGAGATTTCCGGCGCGATCCGGCGCGCCATCGACAGCACGCCGAAGGTGGCGAGGTCGATCGGTTCGACACCGTCATAGATGAAGATGCCGAAGCGCATGGCGGGATCAGTCCGTCAGCGAGCCGCCGCGGGTCTCGCGTGCCGCCAGTGCCGCGGCCAATGTGATCAGTGCGAGAACGATCATCATGATGGCGACGCCACCGGTACCTCCGAAATATCCGGCGAGCGCGGTCGCGAGGATCGGTGCGAAGCCGCCGCCGATCGCCGCCGAGACCTGGAAGCCGAACGACGCGCCGCTGTAGCGCACGCGCGGGCCAAACAGTTCCGGGAAGTAACAGGACTCAAGGCCGAACATCATGCCGTGACCGAAATTCATCGCGATCATGATGCCCGTGAAGATCAACACCGTGCTCTTGCTTTCCACCATCCAGAACAACGGGAATGCAAAGGCGATCGTAAACAGCGCGCCGAGAATGTAGAACGGCTTGCGGCCGAACTTGTCAGACAGCCAACCGAACAGCGGGAGGCTCACGAGTTCGAGCAAGGCGGCGTACATCACCGCGTCGAGCATCAACGACTTGGCAAGACCGAGTTTCGTCGTGGCATAACCGACCACGAAAACCGTCAGCATATAGACCCAGGACACTTCGGAGAGTTTCAGGCCGACCGCGATCAGGAAAGATTTGGCATTCTTGCCGACGGCTTCACCCACCGGATTTTTGGATAGATCGTCGCGCCGCTTCATACCTTCGAACACCGGCGTCTCCGGCACCCGCGAACGGACGAAAGTGCCGACGCCAAGCAGGACAACGCTGATGAGGAACGGGATGCGCCAGCCGTAGCTCGCAAAATCCGCTTCCGGCAATTTGGTGACGAGGGAGAAGACCAGCGTTGCCAGTACGAGTCCAATGGGAAACCCGATCTGCACAAAACTCGTGTAGAAGCCGCGCTTGTCGGCCGGCGCATGCTCCAGCACCATCAGCGAGGCGCCGCCCCATTCGCCACCGAGCCCGATGCCCTGAATGATACGCAGCAGGATCAGAAGGATCGGCGCGAGCACGCCGATCGAGGCGTAGGTCGGCAGCAGGCCGATGCAGAAGGTGCTCAGGCCCATGATGAACAGCGTCAGCACCAGCATGGATTTGCGGCCCAACCGGTCGCCGAAATGGCCGAACAAAGCGCCGCCGAGCGGGCGGGCCAGAAATCCGACCGCATAGCTGCCGAGCGCGGCAAGTGTCCCGGCGAGCGGATCGAAGGACGGAAAGAACGCCTTGTTGAAAACGAGCGTCGCGGCCGTGGCGTAGATCAGGAAGTCATACCACTCGATGATGGTGCCGAAGCAACTCGCAAACACGATCGAATTCATGCGCGCGTGTGTGGTACCGGCCATCGGTGCTGCGGTTGCAATGGTCATGGGGCCTTCGCTCCTTAAGCGAGTTCCCCGTCAAAAAAGCGATATAACGGGGCGTTGGCTAAAATGAATGCAAGCAATATGCCGGACCGAAGTCACAGCCCGCGACAATCCGCGACGTCGCGGCCCAGTATAGCCGGTTTCCGATACCGCCGTAGCGGCGGGCCTTCCGAATCGATCCTTGAGGGCGGAGTTTAGCCGGATTGGGCGGCCGGAGTCCTGATCTCGACGGGCAGGATGAGCGCGGCCGCGACCGTCAGCAGGCACAGCCCGCCAAAGGCATGCAGCATGGTGACGAAGCCGCCCTGCTGGTACAGCCAGGCAACGATGCCGACCGAAACACCCGCTGCGGTAAAGCCGACGAAGTAGCGCACGGCATAGGCGCGCGAGCGCCATTCCTCGCTGGTGTATTTGCCGACCATGGCGTCGTTGACGGTGACCTGACCGAACGCGCCCATCACGATGCCAATCGCCGCGATGATCAGCGGCAGGTTCGACAGTTCGGCCGCCACGTACAAAAACGGCGCCAGTACGAACGACAGCGGCAGCGAGACCGCTTTCAGCGAGTATCGATCGAGCAATTTACCGATCGTGTACTGGGTCATCGCGCCGAACACGTAGACGCCGGCCGCGATGACGCCCAGCAGCGCCGGGCTTTGCGTGAGGCCGTTCAGGCGCTCGGCAAACAGCTTTGGAAGCGCCACCGTCACGGCGTTGAACGTCGTCGAGATCGCGATCACCACGATCAGGAGCGCCACGATCACCCGCCACATGTCTTCTTTCGCAACGCGCGCCTGTGCCGCCGCCTGCCTCACATTGCTGCGGTCTTCGTGGCTCACCATGACCGCAAAGCAAAACCCGAGCAGGATCGTGATCGCGCCCGGCAGAATGAAGGCCCAGCGCCAGCCGAGATACTGTCCGACGATGCCGGTGACGAGCGCCGACGACGCCACGCCGAGATTGCCCCATACGCCGTTGATGCCCATCTCGCGGCCGAGCGCCTCGGCGTAGGAGACGATCATCGCGGTGCCGACCGGATGATAGATCGAGGCGAACAGGCCGATCGACAGCAACGCGGCGCCAAGCTGGAACGGCGTGTTGACGAAACCGACCGCGATCATCGAGGCGCCGATGCCGAGGAAGAAAATCACCATCATGTGGCGGCGGCTCCAGCGGTCACCGAGCCAGCCGGTCAACAGCGAGCCGGCGCCGAAAGCCACAAAGCCGGGCGTCGCATAAGGCAGCAGTTCGGAATAGGCCATGCCGAGCGCCGGCCCCATCACAATGACGGCCGCCGCAAAGATCAGCATCGAGTAGTGATCGATGAAATGCGCAGCGTTAACAAAGCCGATGACGCGGGTAGGATTGTTCATGGACGATTCCTGCAATGACCGAAATAGGTTATACGGTCTTGAGCTGACGGGATGCGGCCAATGAATATCGCCGAAAAGCCAATTGCTGCGATCCAGGGACGCCGGGCCTCGACCGGCGACGGCGTTCATTTGATTGCAAACCACTATAAGAAAGGCGTGCGGCTCGACACCCATATGCATCGGGAGGCACAGCTCGTATACGCGGCCAAAGGGACGATGCAGGTCACGACCCCCAGGGGACGCTGGCTGGTCCCCCCGGATCGCGCGGTATGGGTGCCGGCCCGGCTCCCGCACGCGATCGACGTGCTCGCCGACATCGATATGCGCACGCTGTATTTCGATTTGGCGTGGCTGAAGCGTGAGCAACAGGACCCAGACCTGACCGAGGAATTCGTCGTGCGGGTGTCGCCCCTGTTGCACGAGACGATCCTGGCCCTGTTCGATGGCCGTAACGACAGCGACCGCACCACCCTGTTGATACGGCTGGCCATGCACGAACTGCATCAGGCCGAGGATTCGGCGACGTTCATCCCGCTGCCGCAAGACCCGCGCTGCCGCCGCGCGGCCAGCATCGTGCTCGACGATCCGACCGCGCTGCATGAAATCGAGACCCTGGCGCGCCAGGTGGGGACGTCGGCACGCACCTTGTCGCGGCTGTTCACGTCCGAAACGCAGTTGAGTTTCAAGAGCTGGTGCCAACGGGCGCGGATTGCGGCGGCCATCGAGCGACTGTCAACCGATACGAATGTCTCGATCAAACAGGTCGCAGGCCAACTCGGATATGCAAGCCTGCCTGCATTTTCGCATGCCTTCCGGCAAGTTACCGGCCGGACGCCGACCGAATTCGTCCAAAAGGATTAACGGGCGTCAGCCGCAACAACCCTGACAAATTGTTGTGCTTGATTGGAACGTACTTCGCCTTAAATCTGTGTAACATGTACCCGTAGTTCAGCCCGGAACAGATCAGTCAAACGATGGCCAACGCCTTCTTCAGCGACCTGCTGGCAACCATTTCGGAGCGCGGGCGCACCCTGCTCCAGCGCGGCAAACTGGACGACGGCAAAGGTGACGCCGACGGCCTGATCGAACTCTGCGAGGCGCTGTTGTCGGGCCGCGGCGAAGCCTCCGGCACCGCGATGGCGAGCGAGGTTCTCGATCGCTATCGCGATCTCGACGCCGATCAGCGGCGTGCCTTCTTCAGTGCCCTGTCACAGAAATTCGGCCCCGACCGGGACAGGGTGAACAAGGCCATCGAAGCCTGGATGGCCGAACCCGGTGACGGCAATGGCGGCGCGCTGCACTTTGCCTCCGAGCCGAGGCGGCAGGAGCTGATCCGGCGGCTGAACCGCGCCCCCGGCGGCACGGCAGATCTCGTCGAGATGCGCGCCGATCTGCTCGATCTGATGAACGGCGACAAAAAGGCCGGCGACAAGAATCTCGCCTCACTCGACCGCGACGTGGTGCATCTGCTCGGGTCCTGGTTCAACAGGGGATTCCTCGTGCTGCGCAGAATCGACTGGTCGACGCCGGCCAACATCCTGGAAAAGATCATCCGCTATGAGGCGGTGCACGAAATCGGCGGCTGGAACGATCTGCGACGCCGCATCGATCCCGTCGACCGGCGCTGCTACGCCTTCTTTCACCCGGCCCTCGTCGATGAGCCGCTGATTTTCGTCGAGGTGGCGCTCACGGAAGAAATCCCGAACGCGATCGCTCCCCTGCTCGCGGAGGACCGCGAGCCGGTAGCCGTCGAACGCGCCCGCACCGCGGTATTCTATTCGATTTCCAACACCCAGCGCGGTCTCGGCGGCATTTCCTTCGGCAACTTCCTGATCAAGCAGGTGGTCGAAGAACTGCGCCGCGAATTGCCGAAGCTTGAAAACTTCGTGACGCTGTCGCCGGTGCCGGGCTTCATGAAATGGCTGAAGACGACGCCGTATCTTCCCGTCACCGAGGACGAGCGCCCTGTTCTCAAGCATCTCGACGAGCCCGACTGGTGGAAGAATCCCGAGCTCGAAGGCCAGCTCCGTCCCATCATCGAGTCTTTGGCGGCGTACTATTTCCTGAAAGCCCGCACGCCCAAGGGACGCCTGATCGATTCGGTCGCGCGTTTCCATCTCGGCAACGGCGCGCGGCTGGAGCGGATCAACTGGCTCGGCGACGTCTCGCCCAAGGGCTTGCGCGAATCCGCCAGCGTCATGGTCAACTATCTCTATCGCCTCGACGACATCGAGAAGAACCACGAGGCCTATGCCAATGACGGAACCGTGGTGGCGTCGAGCGCCGTGAGGAAACAGCTCAAGGGCGAAGGCCGCCGGCTGCTCGATATCGTTGCCCTGCCCAAGCAGGCGTAACAGCGCGGTTGGGCTAGTTCGGCCTTATGGTTCTCCCGGCAATGCGCAGACATTGTCCAGAGACGGTGCTCTTAGTTTTGCACCGTTCGCTAACGACCTCGCTACGTCTCGGTCTGCTCGGGTGCACGCGCCTCCTCACCATGAGGGTCCAAGACCTCACCCTGAGGAGCATCGCGAAAGCGATGCGTCTCGAAGGATAGAGTCCGGAACCGTCAAACCTCCGCCCAGACGCGAATCAGGTTGTGGTAGATGCCGGTCAGCCTGACCGTCTCCGGATCGTCGCGCCCCAACCGCTCCACCAGCGCCTGGATCGAGACGTCGAGGTCGAAGATCAGGCTTCGCGCATGGGCGTCGCGGATCATGCTTTGCAGCCAGAAGAACGAGGCGACGCGCATGCCGCGCGTGACCGGCGTCACCATGTGAAGGCTGGACGCCGGATAGACCACGAGATCGCCGGCCGGCAGCTTGACCTCGTGCGAGCCGTAAAGGTCCTCCACCACCAGTTCGCCGCCGTCATATTCGTCGGGCTCCGACAGAAACAGCGTCACCGACAAATCGGTACGGATGCGCAAACCTGTCAGGCGATCGCCACGCACGGCGTTATCGACATGGATGCCGAAGTGATGTCCGTCGGCGGCGCGATAGCGGTTGAACAGCGGCGGAAAGATCTGCAACGGGATCGCCGCCGAGATGAACCGCGGATTGGAGGTCAGCGCCGAGACGATGCGGCTGCCGAGCTTGCGCGCGACCTCGCTGTCGGGCGGCAGCTGCTCGTTGCTTTTCACCATCGCCGATTGGGCGCCGGCGGTCGAGCGGCCGTCTTCCCACGCGTTCTCGTCCATGAGGCGGCGGAAATCCGCCACCTCATCCTTGCTCAAGGCGTTGGGGATGCAAACCAGCATCGTGTGCGATCAATACCTCGCGGATACGACGATGTAGGCGGCGCGTCCCGGCGCCTCCAGCACGAATGGCGCGGCACTCTGGTACAGCGCGTCGTAATAGAGCTTGTTGGTGATGTTGTTGACGTAGAGCTTGACCCTCCAGTTCTTGTCGATCTTGGCTTCCACGAACGCATCGAACTTCCAGTAGCTCGGAATCGAAGTGCCCTCGTTCGCGGCCAGCAACTGGCCGCCATAGATCTGCGAGCGATAGACCGCCTGGCCGCCGAGTTCCCACATATCCGTGAGCTGGTATTTGCTCAACAGGCTGAAGGACTGGTGCGCGACGTTGGCGAGCGGCAGGCCGACGTTGGTGCTGTACAGCAGCGGCTGCGGCATCGCCGCGGGCGGCACGTTCGATTTGGTCACCTGCGACTGCATCAGCACGAGACCGCCGAAAATGCTCCATTTGTCGGTGATCTTGCCGGCTGCCTCGAGGTCGATACCACGGACATAGTATTCCGACCCGGCGATGATGCACGACGCCGTCACCCCCATATACGGGCAGTTGGCCGTTGCCGTCGCCGCGGTGCTGACGTTGTAGGCCTCACGCGCATTTTCCTTGTTGGTCTGGAACAACGCGCCGGTCAGCAACAGATGCCGGTTGAACAATTCCCACTTGGTGCCGAGCTCGATCGCCTGGTTCTTTTCAGGCCCAAAGATCTGGTTCGGGCTGTTGGCGAGAACGGGAGCGACGCCGCCATAAGCGGTGCTGGTGCCGTCGAACTCGGCGCCGACCGGATTCGACGAGGTTGCGTAGGCCGCATAGACACTGGCGTAGGGCAGCGGCTTCAGCGTGATGCCGAGGTTGAAGTTCGGCATGGTGAACTCGGCCGATTGGGTGCCGAACGTATTCGCCAGGGCGCCCGTTCCGAAGCCCGACGTGTTGAGGCGATAGTCGTCCACGCGGACGCCACCGTTGAGGATGACGAGGTCGCGGTAGTTGACACTGTCGAGCACATAGCCGCTGGCGGTGTCGATCGCGAGATTGGTCGGCTTCCCGAGCAGGGTCGCAGCGGAACCGAAGGGCGTGAAATTATACGATGGATTGAACACGCTCTGGCCGGC
Source organism: Bradyrhizobium erythrophlei (assembly GCF_900142985.1). Classification (NCBI taxonomy): domain Bacteria; kingdom Pseudomonadati; phylum Pseudomonadota; class Alphaproteobacteria; order Hyphomicrobiales; family Nitrobacteraceae; genus Bradyrhizobium; species Bradyrhizobium erythrophlei. The sequence goes on along the minus strand of NZ_LT670849.1, from coordinate 4,275,377 downwards.
CACCGAGCCGCTGCCGTTGAATGGTACACCCGTCACGAGCTCGGAATTGAACCCTTGATATTTGTCGATCGAGGAAGTTTCCCGGTCGACTTCGACGCCGCCGAGCAGCGTGTGCTTGAAATCGCCGGTGTTGAATTTGTAAGTCAATTCGCTCTGGTTGGCGAGCACATCGGTCGTCTGGTATCGGCTCTGCGGATTGGCCGTGAACGTCGCAGCCGACAACGGGATCGGCGCGCTCGGCGATTCCGGCAACGTGCCGATGTAATTGTTCAGCGAATGCGAGACCCGCACCTTGTCGTTGAAGGTGAGATCGGGCGTGAGTTTGACTTCGGTGTTGACCGTGCCGATGTCCTGCTGAACCTGGAAGAAGTCGCGGTAGATGAAGCCGTAGAAATTGTTTCGGTTGACGCCGACATCCGGATATGGCGCACCAGCCGTCGAGGTGAACTGCTGATTGCTCGACGAGGTTCCGGCGCCCGGCCGGTAATACGGCACGCCGAAATCGGGAATGCCGTGCAGGTCGGTGTGAACATAGTCCGTGGTGATCTTGATCGCGTCGGTCGGCGTCCACTTGGTCGCGATAAACCCGCCCGAGCGATCGTCGGTGACGTAGTTGCGGCCCGCCACGTCGGCGTCCTGGAACATGCCGCCGGCGCGAACGGCAAAGGTCGGGGTGACGATCTGGTTGACGTCGAGCACGATCCGCTTGGTCGCGTCGGTGCCGAATGTCGTATCCATGTTGTAGAAGCTCTTTTCCTGCTGAGCTTCCTTGGTGACGATGTTGATGGCGCCACCGGTGGTGCCGCGGCCGGCGAAGGATGACCCCGGACCGCGCAGGATCTCGACCTGCTCGGTGAAGAAGTTCTCGCGAACGCTGACGCCGGGGTCGCGCACGCCGTCGATGAAGACGTCGTTGCGAGCATCGAAACCGCGGATGAAGAAGCGGTCGCCGAACGCGTTGCCGCCCTCACCGCTGCCGAGCGTCACGCCCGCCGTGCTCAGGATCGCCTGCTTCAGCGTGGTGGCATTCTTGTCTTCCAGGACGTCCTTGGTCAGCACCGTCACCGTCTTGGGAGTATTCAGCAATGGCTCGGGAAACTTTCCCGAAGCCTGGATGCGGTCGCCCTTGTAAGGCGCGGCGGGATCCGCATAGCGATCGCGATCCGGCGCCAGCGCGGGAGCAGCCACCGCCGGTTCGGGCTTGGCCTGCTGTTGCTGACGCCTGGCGGCACGGCGCAGCGCATTGCGCGCCCTGATCTGGTCCGGCGTCGGCGCGCTGGCCGCGGGCTTCGGACGCGCGACAGGCGCGTCAACGGAGACCGGCGGAAGATTGGATTGCTGCGCTTCAGCACCGCTTGAAAAAGACGCCACCGCCACCAGTCCCGCTACCGCGGAGACCTTGCGGCTCGCCTGGCCGTCAAGCCGTTCGTCAAAGAAGTTCGTCGCCGCATTCGCACGCAGCGAACGCGGTGCTCTTACCGTACCCATCAAATCGCCCCATCATTTTTCTTGGCTCATGCATGTTCCCAACATGAGCGAATGATGGTTGGTATCGAGCGCAAAAATTGCGGTCAACACTGCGCCGCTTTGAATATTCCTAGATCAAATCGATTCTAATTCTGACGTTTGTAGTCGATCTAAGAGTCTTTCTAAGTGCAGGTAAGAAACAACCACTCATGCGTAGTCGGCGCGCATTTCAATCGCTGCTCGGCGGCTTCATCAGCGAAAAAAGTTCGTCGACGGTCTGCTTGGCGACTTCGCGCGCGCGCTCGGAATTCTCGGAGCCTGCGATCCTTACACCGGCAACGACCGCCCGCATCTCGTCGCGAAAATCCGACAGAAACCGCAACGGATCCTTGGAATCATTGGCGACGCGCGCAATCAGGCCGGCAACCAGAAGCTGGCAGGCAATCATGCGTCCGTTCAGTTCGTCCATCGTGCGCGCCGGTCAAGATCGATGCAACGCGATTGAGACCCGCGTGCTTCGGTCCGCCTTAAACCATTGCGGACGCGGAGCGCTATCGCGGATTGGGCTTTCTTCGAGGGATTCTAAACGTTCGCCCGGCGTGCGCGACGTCAGCGTATCGATTCGGCTTGCTGAATTTTCAGGTGATGAAATTCAATCGCACGGCTTACGATGCGAGTGCCTTCATCTCGCGGTAGAGATCGGACTTCCCTTCAAAGCCGATGCCGGGCAAATCCGGCATGGTGATATGGCCGCTCTCGACGCGCACGCCATCGGGGAAGCCGCCATAGGGCTGGAACAGGTCGGGATAGCTTTCATTGCCGCCAAGTCCGAGGCCGGCGGCGATATTGAGCGACATCTGGTGTCCGCCATGCGGGATGCAGCGGCTTGGAGACCAGCCGGCCACCTTGAGCCCCTCCAACGTGCGCTGATATTCGCAGAGCCCGTAACTCAGCGCGCAGTCGAATTGCAGCCAGTCGCGGTCCGGCCGCATGCCGCCATAGCGCAACAGATTGCGCGCGTCCTGGTGGCTGAAGAGATTCTCCCCGGTCGCCATCGGCGCCGGGTAAAACTCCGCCAGCGCCGCCTGAAGCTGAAAGTCGAGCGGATCGCCGGCTTCCTCGTACCAGAACAAGGGATAGTCGCGCAGCATCTTCGCATAGGCGATCGCGGTCTCGAGATCGAAGCGGCCGTTGGCGTCGACCGCGAGCTGGGCGTCCTTGCCGATCTCCTTCAGCACCGCCTCGATGCGCGTGCGATCCTCCTCGATGGGCGCGCCGCCGATCTTCATCTTGACGACGTTGTAACCGCGGTCGAGATAGCCGCGCATTTCCGCGCGCAGCATCGACAGATCCTTGCCGGGATAATAATAGCCGCCGGCAGCATAGACGAAGACGCGCGGATTGGCGCTCACGCCGTGACGTTCGGCAAGCAGGCGAAACAGCGGCTTGCCCGCAATTTTCGCCACCGCATCCCACACCGCCATATCGATGGTGCCGACCGCGACCGAGCGCTCGCCGTGCCCGCCCGGCTTCTCGTTCGACATCAGCGTGGCCCAGACCTTGTCGGGATCGAGGTTGTCGCCGGCGTCGTTGAGCAGCGACTTCGGATCGGCGTCCTTGATGCGCGCGGCAAAGCGCTCGCGGATCAGACCGCCCTGCCCGTAACGGCCGTTCGAATTGAAGCCGTAGCCGACGACGCGCTTGCCGTCGCGAACCGCATCGGTAACGACGGCAACCAGGCTCGTCGTCATCTTGGTGAAATCGATATAGGCGTTACGGATCGGTGAGGAGATCGGTTTTGTAATCTCCTGGATGTCGATAATGCGAACGGACATGGGGTGGCCTTATAGTTATAGCTTTTGATTCATCCGTCATTGCGAGCGAAGCGAAGCAATCCAGCTGTACAAAGACGAAATCTGGATTGCTTCGTCGCTTTCGCTCCTCGCAATGACGAGACAGGCGATGTCGTCAGGCCTTCGGCTCATCCTTGAAATACGGCTCGACCGGACCATGCACCTTGATGGTCAGCGGGTTGCCGAAACGATCCTTGGCATTGCCGGCGGTGACGCGAATCCAGCCCTCGCTGACGCAGTATTCCTCGACATTTTTTTTCTCGACGCCCTTGAAGCGAATGCCGACGTCGCGCGAAAGCACCGCCTCGTTGTAATAGGGGCTCTGGGGATCGACCGACAGGCGATCCGGCAACTGGTCCGGCGCTTCGTTCTTTTCGTTCACAGCAATGCCTCGATGTCTTTGGTAAGCGATTCCGGCGTCGCGATCGGCGCGTAACGCCCGACCACCTTGCCCGAACGGTCGATCAGGAATTTGGTGAAATTCCACTTGATCGCGGAACCGAGCAGTCCGGACTTTTCGCGCCGAAGATATTGATAGAGCGGATGGGCGTTGTCGCCGTTGACCTCGATCTTGTCGAACATCGGAAAGGTGACGGCGTAGTTCGAGGAGCAGAACTCCCCGATCTGCGCCGCGCTGCCCGGCTCCTGCCGTCCGAACTGGTTGCAGGGAAAGCCGAGCACGGAAAAGCCGCGTGCGCCGTATTTCTGCTGCAACGCCTCGAGGCCCTTATATTGCGGCGTGAATCCGCAGGCGCTCGCGGTGTTGACGATCAGAAGCACGTTGCCTTCAAACCGCCTGAGCGGGGTATCTTCGCCGGCGAGCGATGTCGCGCTGAAATCGTAGATCGAGGTCATCTTCGTCAGCCCAGATATGGATCGATCGGCGAAGGCGGCACCCCGCCGGCCTCGATCGCTTCGCCCGCGAGCAGGAGAAGGTCTTCGCGATAACGCCCTGCCACGAGATGAACGCCGACTGGCACGCGCCCGACCAGCCCCGTGGAAACCGTCAAACCAGGCAGTCCCATGAAGGGAATGGCGATCTGCGGCAGTTGCGCGCGCCAGACGCGTGCAAACGACGCATCGTCCTTGGTGTCGAGCTCGTCTGGGAACGGCAGTTCGCCGCACACCGGCATCAACAGCACCGGATATTTTTCGAGGAACAGCGACCAGTCGCGCACCAGCGTCGCCCGTCGCGTCAGGATTTTCGAGAGCGTCAGCGCGTCGAATGGAAACACCTTCGACTTGTTGCCACGGAGACAAGCGAGCGCACCGAGATCGCCCTCGCGCTCGGCGGCCGCGAGCTGCCCTTCATAATTGTCGCCGAGCCAGAGTTTGGTCTGGTTTTCGGCCGCCTCCTTCAGCGGCGGCAGTGACGTGACCTCTTCCACTTTCCAGCCGGCGCGTTCTAGCCGCTTGGCCGCATCGACGAGTGCGGCCCTCACCTCGGCGACGGGATCAAGCCCCTCCGGATTGACGCACAGAGCGACGCGCTTCGGTCTCGGCGGGCCCTCGAGCGGCGCGGGCACCCACCAGGGATCGCGCGCATCGGGCATCGACATCGCCTCAAGCGAAATCCGCAAATCGCCGATGGTGCGCGCCAGCGGTCCCGAAACCGCTGCGATCTGCGGCCCGATGGTGCGCTCGGGCAGCGCGGCGTTGAAAGCGGCAACGCGGCCCGTCGTCGTGCGCAGGCCATGCACGCCGTTGACATAGGCCGGATAACGGATCGAGCCCGCGATATCGGTGCCGTGCGCGATATGGCCGATACCGGCTGCAACCGCAGCCCCCGCACCGCCGGACGAGCCGCCGGGCGTGATCGATGGATCGCGCGGATTCTTGGTGTTGCCGTGAACAAGGTTGGTCGTAAACCAGCGATAGGAGAACGCCGGGCAATTGGTACGTCCGAGGATGACCGCGCCGGCCTTGCGCAGATTATCGACCACCGGACTGTTGTCCCTGGCGATGGTGTCGCGCTGAAGCTTCAGCCCGTTGGTGTTGGCATAGCCTGCCTGATCGATATTCGCCTTGATCGTGACCGGCACGCCGGCCAGCACGCCGACATCCTCGCCGCGCGCGATCGCCGCATCGACTTCGGCCGCCTGCGCCAGCACATCGTCGGGCCGATGATCGACCACCGCATTGATCGCGGGATTGACGGCATCGAGCCGCGCCAGCGCCGATACCGCGGCTTCCCTGGCCGAGACCTTTTTCGACTTGATCAGGCCGGCCAGTTCTTGAGCCGGCAGGCGCCAGATGTCTTTCATGTTTCGCTCCCCCAGTCGCTGCGGGAAGTTGTAGCGCGCGCCTATCGATAGTGCGAGATGTAATAAGCGAGGTCGGCGATCTGCTCCTTCGGCACTTCGCCCATCACGTCCGCCATGGTGCCGTCGTAGCCATGCCGGGAGTTGTCCTTGTATTCGGCGAGCGTCTTGTTGAGATAATCCTCGCGCTGGTTGGCCAGGCGCGGCACGTTTTCCTTGCCGGACAAATCGGCGTTGTGGCAGCTGTTGCAGCGATGCTGTTGCGCCAGCGCCAGCCCCTTCTGCATCCGCGCGGGATCGCCCGCTTCCGCCGGCGGCTGCGGCTTCGGCAGCTTGGCGATGAAATCGGAAAATTTCTGGAGATCGTCATCAGTGAACGACTTCACCATCTCGTTCATCGGATCGAAGGTGCGCAGCTTTTCGCGAAACATGAAGAGCTGGATCAGGGCGTAAGGCGCCTGCTGGCCGCCGAGCGACGGCGTGTTTTCCATCTCGGACTGGCCGTGCTCGCCATGGCAGGCAAAACAGGTGACCGCGCGCTGCACGACCGTTTCCGCCGCTCTCGCCGAACCCGCAAATGAAGCGAGCACCAGCGCCGCGACGATTGTTGTTGTCTTTCGCATCGATGAGAGCCTCAATCTCAATTCCCTAAAAGAAAATCGGGGGCGAACCTTCCCGGTCGCCCCCGATTTTGGTCTCGTGCGTTATTGCGCGGCGACCTTCGCCTTGCCGTAGCTGAGACGATAGACCGCGCCGTTCCAGTCGTCGGAAATCAGCATCGAACCGTCTTTCATCTGCATCACGTCCACCGGACGGCCAACATACTTGTTGTCCTGGAGGAAGCCGGTGACGATCGGCTCGATGTTCTTGACCGTGCCGTCCTTGTTGAGATGAGCAACAACGACGTCACCACCGAACTTGTTGGTCTTGTTCCAGGAGCCGTGGCGCGCCACGATGACCTGGTTCTTGAAGGCCGCCGGGAACATCTTGCCGGTGTAAAAGCGCATGCCGAGCGACGCCGCATGCGGGCCCATTAGGCCGACCGGCGGGGTGAACTCGCTGCACGAATGGCCCCAGCCGAATTCCGGGTCGGGGATGTTGCCCTGCCAGCAGTAGGGCGAACCAAAATGCTCGCCGACCTTGGTGACGCGATTCAATTCGTCATTGGGAAGGTCTTCCGACATCCAGTCGCGGCTGTTGTCGGTGAAGTAGAGCTGCTTGGTTTCGGGATTCCAGTCGAAGCCGACGGTGTTGCGGACGCCAACGGCCACCACTTCAGCGCCGGAGCCGTCGAGATTGATACGGCGGATCTGGCCGTGATCCTTGTCATGCAGCACGTTGTTGCCGGGCTGGCCGACCGGAACGTAGAGCTTGTTGTCCGGCCCGATCGCGATGAACTTCCAGCCGTGGGCTTCGTCCTTCGGCAGGTTGTCGTAGATCACGGTCGGCTTCGGCGGGTTGTCGAGATTGTCCTCGATCTTCTCGATCTTCGAAACCTTCGACAGCTCGGCGATATAAAGGGTGCCATCCTTGAAGGCGACGCCATTCGGCCGATAGAGGCCGGAGGCTACGATCTTGACCTCGCGTTTGCCGTCCTTGTTGACGATGGCATAGACCTTGTCGACGGTGCGGCTGCCGACAAAGACTGTGCCCTTGTCGCCGAGCGCGAGCGAACGGGCGTTCGCCATGCCGGCGGCATAGACTTCCAGGTTGAAACCGGCCGGCACCTTTAGCTTGTCCATCGGCAGCTTATCGGGCGCAGTCGCAAGCGGCGACGGCGGCGCATTTGGCGCCAGCTTTTGTGCCGCCTCGTTATCCGGCCGGCCGATCATTGGCGATCCCGGTGGAAGTGGTTGGGCGGCGGCAGGCGCAGCAGCCGGGGGGGCGGCCGTCTGCGCGGCCGCGCCGTAACTCAAAACTCCAATGAAGGCGCCCGCCAGCAACAGGCTGCGCGGCGCCGATGACCTGATCCTCATAATATTCTCCCTTTGTGGAAGCCTTCGACCGGTGCGCGGGGCATTCCCTTGCCCGTACCGGCGGACTTCGTGGCCGTACTCTTGAATATTTTCGCGTCCGTACGCAATCGGAAACATATCCCGGAAGGCTGCGACGGAAAGTGCTTCGCGGTCGCGAAGGCATGTCCATGGTAGCGCGCCTGGCCGCGTCCGGTCTCAGCCCGTCATATCAATGCTTCGTGACGGGTATGTTGGCATCATCCGCCGGCGTTTCGGTCTCGTCGAGGATGGCCTCCGCAAAGGGAAACTCGAGCACGATTTCCCCCTCGTCATCGGTGACTTCGAGCACGGCCCGCATCAGGTCCTCCATTCCCTCGATCTTCAAAAGCTCGAGGATCATGGCGCGGGCGACTTCCCAGGCGCGGTCCGGATTGCGCAGTTCCTCACCTTCCGGATCGGAGATCACTTCATTGCCGATTCGCGTGTTGAAGAAATATCTCGGCATGATCGAACCTTGTTTCGGCTTTGAGGATCTGAACCCGGCAGGGTTAAGGCTGCCGGCATCTTTCACAGTTGCTTTATCGGGCATAGGCCGAAGCGGCGGGTTGATCCATTGGACGAAGGAGACAGTCAGAAGAACCTATTGATGCGTCATTGTTTTGACAGGAAACCTGGGGGCACCTCCAGAACATATTGTGCATCGCACCATTTATTCAACTGCCCCGCCCCGTCGGAAAGATTCCGCTGGCGAAGTTTTCGTTCCGCATTACCTTAACGGCAGGGCGGAGTTCGTCCGGTTTCACTTTAAGGAGAGCCAAAATGGCCTGGAAAGCACCGAAGATCGTCGAAGTGCCGGTCGGCATGGAAATCAACATGTATGCCTGCGCCGCCCGCAAGTAAGCGGCAGCAAAAGTATCCTTCTTGAACAAGGTGGATTGCCGGGAGTGACGCGCCTGTGAGGGCGTGACCTTCACCCCGCTTCCACCTTTGAAGTTTTTGAGGCGTCGTTCTCGAGCGTTTTTGAGAACCCGCGATATCCAGAAATTCAGTGTTCTTAGGATTCCGGGAGACGGGTCATGTTGCGTGTCGTCGTCCTGGGCGCGGCCGCAGGTGGTGGCGTTCCGCAGTGGAATTGCGGCTGTCGGGTGTGCCGGGCCGCGCGAACCACGCATCCCGAATTGCAGAGCACGCAGGCCTCACTCGCGATCAGCGCCGACGGCGATCACTGGTTTCTGATCAACGCCTCGCCCGACCTGCGCCAGCAAATCACCGCAACCCCTGCCCTTCATCCCGCGCACGGAAAACTTCGTCATTCGCCGATCGCGGGCGTGATCCTGACCAATGGCGAGATCGATGCGATCGCGGGCCTGCTCTCGATGCGCGAGGGATGGCCGTTCGCGATCTACGCGCACGAAAAAGTGCTGGCGACGTTGAAGTCCAACAGCGTCTTCAACGTACTCAGCGAAAAGAACGTCAAGCGTCAAGCAATCGGTATTGACCGGGCGTTCGAACCGGCGCTGCCGGATGGGACGCCCTCCGGCATCGAGATCCTGCCGTTCGAGGTCACCGGCAAGGGCGCCTGGTATCTCGAAGGCGAACGGCGCGAGGGAGCTGAGGCCGCCGGCGACACGCTCGGCCTTCGCATCCGCGACAAGACGACCGGCAAGTTTTTCTTTTTTATCGCGGCTTGCGCCGAGGTGACCGACGACCTCAAATCGAGGCTCAAGGGCGCGCCGCTGCTGTTCTTCGACGGCACGGTGTGGCGGGACGACGAAATGATCGCCGCCGGCCTTGCAACCAAGACCGGACGGAGCATGGGACATATCTCGATGTCGGGCGAGCAAGGCGCGATCGCAGCGCTTGAAAATCTCGGCATCGAACGAAAGATATTCCTGCATATCAACAACTCGAACCCGGCTCTGCTGCGCAATTCCGAAGAGCGCCGGGCGGCCGAGCAAGCGGGATGGCAAATCCCTGCGGACGGAACGGAGATTGTGCTGTGATGAAGCTGGAGGGAATGACGGCGCTTTCGCTCGGGGCTAAGACCGTGTTGAACAGCGCGACCGAGCTCGAAGCCGCGCTGCGCTTTATCGGCGAGACGCGCTATCACAGCCTGCATCCGTTTCACAAACTGCTGCACGGCGGCAAGCTCAACAAGGGCCAGGTGCAGGCTTGGGCGCTCAACCGCTACTATTATCAGAGCACGATCCCGATCAAGGATGCGGTGGTGATCTCGCGCTTTCGCGACCGCAATATACGCGTGGAATGGCGGCACCGGATCGAAGACCATGACGGCAATATCGGTTCCGAAGGCGGCATCGAGCGCTGGCTGAAACTGACCGAAGGCCTGGGGCTGGATACGGCGTATGTCGAATCCACCGAGGGCATTTTGCCGGCGACGCGCTTTGCGGTCGAAGCCTATGTGCATTTCGTCCGCGACAAGAGCCCGCTGGAGGCCATCGCCTCCTCGCTGACGGAACTGTTCGCGCCGAACCTGCACGAAGAGCGCATCTCCGGCATGCTGGCGCACTACGATTTTGTGAACCCGGACATCATGAGCTATTTCAGCCGCCGCCTGACCCAGGCGCCGCGCGACGCCAGTTTTGCGCTCGACTACGTCAAGGCCCACGCCAAGACGCCGGAACAGCGCGAGGCGGTTTGTAACGCCCTGATCTTCAAGACCAACGTGCTATGGGTTCAGCTCGATGCGCTGTATCATGCCTATGTCGAGGGCCATATTCCGCCGGGAGCCTTTGTGCCCAAGGCGAACTAAAGAAGCCGAGTTGATTAAAACGAGTTGAATAAAGAAATACGGGAACCATGACCTCCAGCCGCAACATCACCGTCAGTGAAGCGAGCCGGCCGAAACTGCCGCGTCACGCCAAGCTGAAATTCGATGAGACGCGGCAGGTCTGGGTGATCCTGGCGCCGGAGCGCGTGCTCGCGCCCGACGCAATTGCGGTCGAAGTGCTGCACCTCTGCGACGGCGCGCGCAGCGTCGCCGAGATGGTCGATCAGCTCGCCGAGAAATATGCCGCGCCGCGCGAGGCGATCGCGACCGACGTGGTCGCGATGCTGCAAGACCTCGCCGACAAGGGCTTTCTCACCGAGGCACGGGAGAAGACGCCGTGAGAACATCATGAGTCCGACGCTGACCGATGCGAATCCCTTTGTTGCTGATCCCGCTGACGGGCTGGCGGCGCTGGAATCCCGCCGCTCGACGGCGGAGACGTTTGGGATTCCCTTGGCCGTGCTGGCCGAGCTCACCCACCGTTGCCCGCTGCAATGTCCGTATTGCTCGAATCCGATCGAGCTCGATCGTGCCGGCACCGAGCTCAGCACCGAAGAATGGAAAAAGGTCCTGAGCGAGCTCGCCGAGATCGGCGTGTTGCAGATCCATTTTTCCGGCGGCGAGCCGACCGCGCGCAAGGACATCGTCGAACTGGTTCAGCATGCCAGCGACGTCGGGCTCTATTCCAACCTGATCACCTCGGCCGTCATGCTGACGCGCGAGAAGCTCGCTGCGTTGGCCGATGCCGGGCTTTGCCATGTTCAGATCAGCTTCCAGGGCAACGAGCCTGTCGTGGCCGATCGCGTCGCCGGTTTCAAGAATGCGCACGCCAAGAAGCTCGAAGTCGCCAAATGGACGCGCGAGCTCGAGTTGCCGCTGACGGTGAACGCCGTGATGCACCGGCAAAACCTGCATCAACTGCCTGACATCATCCAGATGGCGGTCGATCTCGATGCCGACCGGCTCGAGGTCGCCAACGTGCAGTATTACGGCTGGGCGCTGAAGAACCGCGCCGCGCTGATGCCGACGCTGGAGCAGATCGAGGAGACGAGCCGCATCGTCGAGGAGGCGCAGACGCGCCTCAAAGGCACGCTCGCGATCGATTACGTCGTGCCGGACTATTACGCGCTGCGGCCGAAGAAATGCATGGGCGGCTGGGGCCGGCAATTCTTCAACATCTCGCCGGCCGGCAAGATCCTGCCGTGCCACGCCGCCGAGAGCATCACCGGGCTCGAATTCCTGTCCGTGCGCTCCAATCATTCGATCGCCTGGATCTGGCAAAACTCCGAGGCTTTCAACCGCTATCGCGGCACCGGCTGGATGCCCGAGCCGTGCAAGAGTTGCGAATTTCGCGAGGTCGATTTCGGCGGCTGCCGCTGCCAGGCCTTTGCGCTGACGGGCGACGCCGGCAATACCGACCCCGCCTGCACGCTGTCGCCGCACCATGAGCGGATTTTCAAGGCCGCATCCGACGAAGCGGCCGGCGAGCACAACCGCTTCATCTATCGCAATTTCGCGGGCGGCACGCCGGAGACGGAAAGTGCCACCTGACGCGGGCGTGGGACGCGCCGATCCCTTTACGACGCTGACGTCCGAACTGTTGCCGGTCGGCGACGGCCACGAAATCCATGTCGAGAGCGTCGGCCGCGAAGGCGGTATGCCCGCCGTCTATCTGCATGGCGGTCCCGGCAGCGGATGCCAGCCCGATCACCGCCGCCTGTTCGATCCCGAACGATTCCATGCGGTGCTGTTCGATCAGCGCGGCGCAGGCCGCAGCCGCCCCAAAGGCTTCCGTGAGCACAATACGTTGCCGCACCTGATCGCGGATATGGAGACGATCCGCGAAAAATTCGGCTTCGAGCGCTGGCTGGTGGTCGGGGGCTCCTGGGGCGCGACGCTGGCGCTGGCTTATGCGCAAGTCTGTCCGAACCGCGTGTCCGGCATCGTGTTGCGCGCGACGTTCCTCGGTACGCGCGCGGAGCTTGACGCCGCATTCCTGAAGACGCTGCCGCAGTTTTATCCCGCGCTCAGCGATGATTTCATCGACCTGCTGCCCGAAGCCGAGCGCAAGCAACCGCTGCAAGCCTATTGGCGGCGCATTCTCGATGCCGATGCGACGGTGCATGCCCCCTTCGCCCGCGCCTGGCACGACACCGAGCGAATCCTGTCGGAACATTCGCCGACGCGGATGCGGCTGGACCTCGCATTGTTGAAATCGTCAGGCGCGCTGCCCGCCACGCCGTTCATGGAAGCGCATTACTTTGCCAATGACTGCTTCATACGGCCGAACCAGCTGCTGGATGATGCCGGCAAGCTCACCGGCATTCCCGGCGTCATCGTGCAGGGACGATATGATCTGTTGTGTCCGCCCGCGACCGCGCATGCGCTGGCGTCGCGATGGGTCGATGCCGAACTTCGCGTCGTCGAACGCGCCGGCCATACGCTGTACGATCCCGGCGTGCGCAACGCCGTGATGAAGGCGATCGCCGACGTGGCGTCGAGGATTGCAAGCTAGCTACCCCCTCATCCTGAGGAGCTTGCAAAGCAAGCGTCTCGAAGGATGAGGCCAACAGCTTGGCCTCATGGTTCGAGACGGCGTTTCACGCCTCCTCACCATGAGGATTGGGAGAACACAAAATGCCAATCGCCGGAAAAGGCATGCTGCTGACCTCGATGGACGTCGATGCCGCTGATGAGGCCGACTTCAACCGCTGGTACGACCGCGAACATCTCGAAGAGCGTGTCGCCATCGAAGGTTTCATCGAGGCGCGGCGTTACATCGCCGAAGAAAGCTCGATGCCGAAATATCTGAGCCTCTATTCGACCGAAACCTTCGAGGTGCTCGACAGCCCCGCCTATCGGGCGGCGCTTGCCAGCCAGACTGCCTGGTCGAAAGCAAACATCGCGCGCTTCAAGAACATGATCCGCAGCGTGGCGCGCATCACGATCAGCCGCGGCAAAGGTCGCGCGGCCTGGCTCGGCATTGTCCGCATGCGGCCAGCGCGTGGACAAGAAGATGAACTGCGTGCGCGCCTTCGCGACGCACTCGATCCTGACGGCCTTGATGGTGTGATCTCGATGCATCTGCTCGAAAGCGACCCTCGGCTCTCAAGACCCCTCACCGGCAATGCTTCGGATGAGGGCACCAGCGACTGGTTCTGGCTCATCGATCACACCGACGCTAACCCGCCAAAGTTCATTGCTCCGCGGTTGAACAAGTGCGGGCCTTTGATGACCATCGTTGCGAGCGGCTCCTACCGTCTGCTCTGGGACATCGCCAAAGCCGACATTTCATAAGAAGAAACATTTCCTGCGACGTTCGGCGCATTCGTTCATGCTGCACCGCCACATAAATTAATCTTTATGCGACAAATCCGCTACTCATTCGGGAAAGCTGAACGATCAAACAAAATTGGCTTTGGACATCAGCATGATTGGGGCTTTAATGCGATAAACAGATGAAGCAATTTAAGAACCGAAAGAACGCCGTGATCTGAGCGTTCGTACAAAATAAGGCCGCGCTGTTTCCACCAGGAAGCTTGCGCGGATAGGTAGGAATGAAACCGACTGACATCTCGGCGCCGGACTACTTCCACAAAGTAGTCGACTGCCAATGGGCCTGCCCCGCACACACTCCCGTTCCGGAATACATCCGCTTGATCGCCGAAGGCCGCTACAGCGACGCCTACATGATCAATTGGAAATCGAACGTGTTTCCGGGAATTCTCGGACGCACCTGTGACCGTCCCTGCGAGCCGGCCTGCCGCCGCGGCCGGGTCGAGGAAAATCCGGTCGCGATCTGCCGCCTCAAGCGCGTCGCCGCCGACTTCAAGGATGACATCAAGAGCCGCCTGCCGCGTCCGGCTGCGAAGAACGGCAAGCGAATCGCCATCATCGGCGGCGGGCCGGCCTCGCTGACGGTGGCGCGCGATCTTGCGCCGCTCGGCTACCACTGCACCGTGTTCGACCAGGACCCGAAGGCCGGCGGCATGATGCGGACGCAGATCCCGAAATTCCGCCTGCCTGACTCCGTCATCGACGAAGAGACCGACTACATCCTCAACCTCGGCATCGAGTTCAAGGCCGGTCACCGCATCGACAGCCTCAAGAAACTGCTCTCGGAAAATTACGACGCGATCTTCGTCGGCTCCGGTGCCCCGCGCGGCCGCGAACTCGAGATCCCCGGACGCAAAGAGGCAGCAAGCCACGTCCACATCGGCATCGACTGGCTCTCCAGCGTCTCGTTTGGCCACACCGACAAGATCGGCAAGCGCGTGATCGTGCTCGGCGGCGGCAACACAGCGATGGATTGCTGCCGCACCGCGCGCCGCCTCGGCGGCGAGAGCGTCAAGGTGATCGTGCGCTCCGGCTTCGAGGAGATGAAGGCCTCTCCTTGGGAGAAGGAAGACGCCATGCATGAGGATATTCCGATCCTCAACTTCATGGTGCCGGTCGCCTTCGTGCACAACAACGGCAAGCTCACCGGCGTCACCTTCGAGAAGGTGAAGGCCGAATACGACGCCAAGGGCAAGCGCAACCTGGTGCCGACCGGCGAGGCGCACGAGACGATCAACTGCGACGACGTGCTGGTCGCCGTTGGCCAGGAAAACGCATTTCCCTGGATCGAGCGCGATTGCGGCATCGAGTTCGACAAATGGGACATGCCGAAGGTCGATGCCAAGACCATGGGCTCGACCAATCCCAAGGTGTTTTTCGGCGGCGACGCCGCGTTCGGCCCCAAGAACATCATCTGGGCGGTCGCGCACGGCCACGACGCCGCACTCTCGATCCACCGGCTGATCTCCGGCGAAGACGTGCAGGAACGGCCGCTGCCCGAGGTGCATATTTCTTCGCAGAAGATGGGTATTCACGAGTGGAGCTACGATAACGACATTTCCGACGACAAGCGCTTCAAGGTGCCGCATCGCGACAAGGTGATCGCGCTAAAGGACATCCGCGCCGAAGTCGAGCTCGGCTATGATGTCAAGCTGGCGCTGGGCGAAGCGCAGCGCTGCCTGAACTGCGACGTGCAGACGGTGTTTTCGACTTCGCTCTGCATCGAATGCGACGCCTGCGTCGACATCTGCCCGATGGACTGCATCACCTTCACGCCAAACGGCGACGAGGCGGATTTGCGCCAACGGCTGAAGGCGCCCTCGTCTCATCCCGATCAGGATCTTTACGTCTCGAGCGACCTCAAGACCGGACGCGTCATGGTGAAGGACGAGGACGTCTGCCTGCATTGCGGGCTCTGCGCCGAGCGTTGTCCCACCGGCGCCTGGGACATGCAGAAGTATTTGATCGACATGACCTATGCAGGAACATCATGCCCGTCCAAAGCCCGATCAGCAGCGTAAACGACTTCGTCGTCCGCTTCGCCAACGTCAATGGCTCGGGTTCGGCGAGCGCCAACGAACTGTTCGCCCGCTCCATCCTGCGCCACGGCGTGCCGGTCAGCCCACGCAATATCTTCCCTTCCAACATTCAGGGCCTGCCGACCTGGTATGAGGTGCGGGTAACCGAAGATGGCCATCTCGGCGCCCGCGGCGGCGTCGACTTGATGGTGGCGATGAACCCGCAGACCTGGGACAAGGACGTCGCCGGAATCGAGCCCGGCGGCTACCTGTTTTACGATTCCACCAAACCGCTGCCGCAGTCGAAATTCCGCGACGACATCACCGTGATCGGTGTGCCGCTGACCGCGATCACCAACTCGACCTATACCGACCCGCGCCAGCGCCAGCTGTTCAAGAACATCATCTATCTCGGCAGCCTGTGTGCGCTGCTCGACATGGACCCGAAGCTGATCGAGCAACTGATCGCCGAGCAGTACAAGGGCAAGGAAAAGCTCTTATCCTCGAACGTCCACGCGCTGCATCTGGGGCGCGACTGGGCGCTGCAAAACCTGAAATGCCCGATCGGGTTGCAGGTGAAGAAAGCCGACAAGGTCGGCGACCGCATCTTCATCGAAGGCAACAGCGCGGCAGCCCTCGGCGCAGTCTATGGCGGCGCCACCGTCTGCGCCTGGTATCCGATCACGCCGTCGTCCTCGCTGGCGGACGCCTTTGGCGCCCACTGCAAGAAGCTGAGGCACGATCCCAAAACCGGCAAGGCCAACTATGCGATCGTGCAGGGCGAAGACGAACTGGCCTCGATCGGCATCGTGGTCGGCGCCGGGTGGAACGGCGCACGCGCCTTCACGGCGACCTCCGGCCCCGGCATCTCGCTGATGACCGAATTCATCGGGCTTTCGTACTTCGCTGAAATTCCGGCCGTGATCATGAACGTGCAACGCGCCGGCCCCTCGACCGGCATGCCGACCCGCACCCAGCAATGCGACATCATCGCCTGCGCCTATGCTTCGCACGGCGACACCAAGCACGTGCTGCTGTTTCCGGAAGACCCGGCCGAAGCCTTCGAATTCGCGGCGCAAGCCTTCGATCTCGCCGAGCGGCTTCAGACCACGATCTTCCTGATGCTCGATCTCGACATCGGCATGAATCACCGGCTCAGCCGTCCCTTGAAGTGGGACGATGCCCGGCAATATGACCGCGGCAAGGTGATGACCGCCGAGATGCTCGACGAGGGTCGCGACTTCGGCCGCTATCTGGACGTCGATGGCGACGGCATCCCCTACCGCACCTATCCGGGTACGCATCCGACCAAAGGCTCCTACTTCACCCGCGGCACCTCGCGCGACCGTTACGCGCGATACTCCGAAGAAGGCGCGGTCTACGCCGACAACATGCAGCGGCTGGTGCGCAAGTTCGAGACCGCGCAGGACATGGTGCCGCGGCCGTTGCAGGCCAACGCCGCCAAGCCGACCAAATACGGCGTGCTCTATTTCGGCTCGACTGCGCCGGCGATGGACGAGGCGATCCAGCTTCTGGAAGCGCGCGGCCACATGCTCGACCGCATGCGCATCCGCGCCTTCCCGTTCCACTCCTCCGTCGCGAGCTTCATCGCCGACCACGACTTCGTGTATGTGGTCGAGCAGAACCGCGACGCCCAGCTTCGTTCGCTGATCGTCAACGAGAACGGCATCGATCCGGTGCGGCTGGTGCCGATCCGCCATTATGACGGCACGCCGATCACCGCCCGTTTCATCGCAAACGCGATCGGCGAACATCAGGATCAGCTCAAGCTGACTCCGCTGCGCAAGGTGAAGTCATGACCTATATCGCCAAGCCCAAATTCCACCATCCGGGCCTGACCAAGAATCGCCTCGGCTATACCCATCGCGACTACGAAGGCAAGATTTCGACGCTGTGCGCCGGATGCGGCCATGACTCAATCACCGCCTCCATCATCGAGGCCTGCTACGAGCTCTCGATCGAGCCACATCGGGTGGCGAAGATTTCCGGCATCGGCTGCTCGTCGAAAACGCCGGACTATTTCCTCGGCAATTCGCACGGCTTCAATACCGTGCACGGCCGCATGCCGTCGGTTTTGACCGGCGCCAATCTCGCCAACCGCGACCTGATCTATCTCGGTGTCTCCGGCGACGGCGACTCGGCTTCGATCGGCTTCGGCCAGTTCGCGCATTCGATCCGGCGCGGCGTCAACATGACCTATATCGTCGAGAACAACGGCGTGTACGGCCTCACCAAGGGCCAGTTCTCGGCCACCGCCGACCGCGGCTCGAAATCCAAGAAGGGCGTGACCAATACCGACAACGCGGTCGATCTGGTCGCAATTGCGCTTCAGCTCGGCGCGAGCTTCGTGGCGCGCAGCTTCTCCGGCGACAAGACCCAGCTGGTGCCGTTGATCGCGGCTGCGATCGAACACAAGGGCGCATCATTCATCGATATCATCAGCCCCTGCATTGCGTTCAACAATCATGCCGGCTCGACCAAGAGCTTCGATTATGTGCGCGAGCACAACGACGCGGTGAATCGCCTGGACGTGCTGACCGGCCGCGAGCCGATCTCGGTCGATTACGCGCCCGGTACGGTGCAGGTGGTCGAGCAGCACGACGGCAGCAAGATCGCGCTGCGCAAGATCGATGCCGACTACGACGCGCATGACCGCGTCGGCGCGATGGCGTTCTTGCAGAAACATGCCGCCAAGGGGCAGATCGTCACTGGACTGCTTTACGTCGACCCCGATGCGGAAGACCTGCACAGCCACCTCAACACGGTGGAGCAGCCGCTCAATCGCCTCGAGGCCGATGTGCTTTGTCCCGGCACGACGGCGCTGGAAAAGATCAACGCATCCTTGCGTTGATCTTGCTGCCTGCCCCTAGGAACGCGATGCACCGGGTTCGCCCGCATGCGGACCAGCCCGCTGCGGCAGGAATGCAACGCATGCAAGGATAGCCGCGCCGAGAAGCGCCGTTGCATGGTATCGGCTGAAGGCCAGACCGCCGTCCTGTACAGGCTTGTCGAGCCAATCGCCGAGAGTGGCGCCAAGCGGACGCGTCAGGATGAAGGCGGCCCAGAACAGCAACGTTCGGGATATACTGGTCCAGAAATAGGCTGCCGCGATGACGGCAATGCCGGCAGAGAATACCAGCGCCCCACCCGCGTAGCCGAGCCCGTTCGTATCGGCCATCCAGTCGCCAAGCGCAGTACCAAGCGTCTGCGAAAACAGGATCGAAACCCAGTAGAAGGCCTCGACCCTCGGCCCGGTCACGGTCGCGACCGATATGGCTCCCTCAGAGCTGTACCAGAAGGTGAAAGACGCCAACAGGAGCAGGAACAGCAGCGAAGCGCCGCCGGGATAACCGATTCCAAGCGAGCGGTCAGCGAAATCCGCAATCGTCGTACCCGCGGTCGTGGTCGTGATCACGACGAACCAGTACAGCAGCGGATGAAAAGATTTGGCAGAAATCTGTGCGGCCACCGCAACGAAAAAGATGCCGATGAACAAGAGACTGGAGAGCGCATAGCCGAAGTCCATCGACATCGATACCGCATCACCACCGGTTTCCCCGAGCGTCGTTGCAAGTATCTTGATCAGCCAGAAAATCAGAGTGACTTCGGGGACCTTGCTTTGCTGTAGACCGCCGTCCATTTCAGAGTTCCTGACTTCAAAAGCCGAATAAAAATCGGAACGGTGTCCCCTCCTCCCGTCGATCTGTCAGATTAGACACTCGACACCGAAATTCATGAATGCCGAAAGCGAAGCGGCACTTCAATAAATCCTGACTTGACGACGCGATGACAGTGGGCTGGGCGCCAACGTTTCCGAATGTGTCTGTTCCCAAATGAAAACGGCCGGGTCGCAATGACCCGGCCGCCGTTCAAGTTCAGTCGACGATTAGTTGGGCCAGCAGCGCCGGCGCTCCGGTCCGAGATGGTATCCGGGAGGGCAAGCCCGACCGTCGAACATCGGATGACACCGGCCGCCGGGGCCACGCCACCAGCCACGTCCGCAGCCTTCCGCAACCTTGATCACCGAGCTGTTGGTAACGCCCATCGGCGCAGGCGAAACTGCCGCGCTGGCAGCGGTCGTCAGACCCAGTGCCAAGGTGGTGCCAATAAGGAAAGTCCGAATCATCCTCTTCCTCCTTTTGCAACGATTTTACCGAACGGGCCGGAAAATCAGCAGGAACCTAGCATTCGGCAGATGAAAGGCAAATGAACAGCCTACGCACGACCTCAAACCCATCCCGAAGCTTCGTCACGTCACCCGGCGCACATAGCTCGCATTGAGTTCCTTCACCGACTTGGCACCGCATTGCTGCATGGCGGCTTTTGTCTCGATGCGCACGAGTTCAAGCACGCGCTCCACGCCTTCCTGGCCGAAAGCGCCGAGCCCCCAGAGATAGGGGCGGCCGACGCCGACCGCCTGCGCGCCCATCGCCAGCGCCTTCACCGCATCGGTGCCGCGGCGGAATCCGGAGTCGACGATGACCGGCATCCGTCCCTTCACCGCCGTGATGATCTCGGGCAGCGCGTCGATGGTCGAGCGGCCGTTGTCTTCGCCGCGGCCACCATGGTTGGACACCAGAATGCCGTCGATGCCGTTCTGCACGGCAAGCTCGGCGTCGTCGGCCGTGATGATACCCTTGAGCATGATCTTCATCTTGGTGACGTCGCGCATGCGCTTGACGGTGTCCCAATCGAGATTCGACGATTCGCCGGCGCCCTTGATGCCGGTGAGATCGATGCCGTCGTAGTTGTGCCGGCGCAGCGCGCGTGAGGCAAAACTCGAGCGATCATGACAGCCTGAGCATTGACGGGTGTCGGACTTCATCAGGCGGAAGAGCGTCTCCTGGTTACGGCCGGCGAGGCGGTCCACCGTCACCATCAGCACCGGACAGCCGGCGCCGTCGGCGCGCTTGATCAGCGCTTTCGCGACCTCAAAGCTCGGCGAGGCATAGAGCTGAAACCAGACCGGACCGCCGCGCTCCTTGGTCACGTCATCGACGGAGAAATTCGACGAGGTCGACAGCATCTGCAGGTGATTGCCGGCCTTCGCCGCGCGCGCCACCGCCAGTTCGCCATCGGGGTGGAAGAACTGGTTGGCGCCGGTCGGGCAGACGAAAATCGGCGAGTCGTATTTCGTTCCGAACAGTTCGATCGAGGTATCGATCTTGGAGACGTCGTTGAGCCGATGCGGCATCAACTGGAATTTCCTGAAATCCTCGCGGTTGGCGCGCAGCGTGACTTCGTCGTCGATGCCGGAGGCCATGTAGCCGAAATGGGCCGGCGGCACGTTGGCCCGCGCGACCGGTTCGAAATCGAACACGTTGATCGCCTCTTTCGGGCTCTTGATGGGCTCGATGCTGCCGGGCGGCGCCCACATCATCGGATCGGGCAATTTCGACGGTGCTTCCAGAGCCTTGGCCGCGAAGGCCCCGGACGCCAGCAGGGGCGAGGCCGCGCAATATTGCAAAAAGCGGCGTCGACTGGTGGTTCTGACATCCTCTGGCAGCATGTGGTGATCCTCCCTGCAGTTATTTTTATGGAGGTACGATAGCAGTGGCCAAGATCGCCCGGAAGGCACTGACCGTAACAGCCCAGACATGCAAGATTGGGAGAGTCCATGACATGGCGGGCCGTCATGAAGCCGAAAAATTGATCGGACGTGACGACTTAGGCTGGCATCCCGGAGGATCGATATCGCCGCCGAAGCGTTATCCGGTTCGGGGTGCCCATAATCCGGTCACTTAAGGGGCTAATCCTCCGGGATTGTTGAGGGCAGCCCCTCTCGCTAATGTCCGCTTCCAGCTGTCACGCCCCTTCTGCTCAAACCGAAACAGGACACCATGAATCCGGTCAAGCAACTCGAAAACCATGGCCAGGCTGTCTGGCTGGATTTTCTGGCACGCGGCTTTGTCGCCAAGGGTGAGCTGAAGAAGCTGATCGATACCGACGGCGTCAAGGGCGTGACTTCCAATCCCTCGATCTTCGAGAAAGCGATCGGCAGTTCGGACGAATATGACGGCGCGATCGGCAACGCCTTGAAAAAAGGCGATCGCTCGGTCGCCGACCTGTTCGAACACGTCGCGGTCGAGGACATCCAGCACGCCGCCGACGTATTGCGGCCGGTCTATGACGAATTCCACGGCAATGACGGCTTCGTCAGCCTGGAGGTGTCGCCTTATCTCGCCATGGATACCAAGGGCACCATCGCAGAGGCGATGCGGCTCTGGCACGACGTGCACCGCAAGAACCTCATGGTCAAGGTGCCGGCGACGCCGGAAGGCCTGCCCGCGATCGAGCACCTGACCGGCAAGGGCCTCAGCATCAACATCACGCTGTTGTTCTCGCAACAGGTCTATATCGAGGTCGCGAAGGCCTATATCGCCGGTCTCGAAAAGCTCGTCGCCGATGGCGGCGATCCCTCCCATGTCGCAAGCGTCGCGAGCTTCTTCGTCAGCCGCATCGATAGCGCGGTCGACAAGCAACTCGACGAGAAGATCGCGCGCGCCAATGACCCGCAGGAAAAGGAACGGCTCGCCGCGTTGAAGGGCAAGGTCGCGATCGCCAACGCCAAGCTCGCTTATCAGGAATACAAGCAGCTGTTTTCCGGCGCGCGCTGGGAAAAGCTCGCTGCCAAGGGCGCCAAGCCACAGCGGCTGTTGTGGGCCTCGACCGGCACCAAGAACAAGGACTATAGCGACGTGCTCTATGTCGAGGAGCTGATCGGCCCGAACACGGTCAACACCGTGCCGCCGGCAACGCTGGACGCCTTCCGCGACCACGGCAAGCCGCGCGACAGCCTTGAGGAAAACGTCGAGGAAGCACGGCAAATCCTCGCCGAACTCGAAAAGTCCGGCGTTTCGCTCGGTGCGATCACCGAAGAGCTCGTCGAGGACGGCGTGAAATTATTCGCGGACGCCGCCGACAAGCTGTACGGCGCCGTCGCCCACAAGCGCGCCACCGTGCTCGGCGCCGCGATCGGCGCGCAGAAGCTCGCGCTTGGCTCCGCTCTGAAAAAGGCGGTCGAGAAGAGCACCGAAGAATGGCGCGCTGGCGCCAAGATCCGGAGGCTTTGGCACAAGGACAAGACCGTCTGGACCGGCGACGACGAAAACAAATGGCTCGGCTGGCTCGACAGCCCGGCCAAGGCCGACATCGCCGACTACGAGGACTATGCGCGGCGAGTGAAGGGGCAGAATTTCTCCGACGCCGTCGTGCTCGGCATGGGCGGATCGAGCCTCGGGCCGGAAGTACTGGCCGAGACGTTCCCGAAGAAATCCGGCTTTCCCAAATTGCACGTGCTCGATTCCACCGATCCGGCGCAGGTTCGCGCGATGGAAAAGGCGATCGATCTCAAGAAGACCGTGTTCATCGTCTCGAGTAAATCCGGCGGCACCACCGAACCGAACGTGATGAAGGATTATTTCTTCGCGCAGGTCTCCAAGGCGATCGGCGCCGAAAAAGCCGGGCATCGCTTCATCGCCGTGACCGATCCTGGCTCATCGCTGGAGAAGGTCGCGAAGAAACAGGGTTTTGCGCGCACGTTCCACGGCGAACCCACGATCGGCGGCCGCTATTCGGTACTGTCACCCTTCGGGCTGGTGCCTGCGGCAACGGCCGGCATCGACGTGAAGAGCCTGATCCATCACACGCTCGCGATGGTGCGTTCCTGCGGCGCGGATGTGCCGCCGCATGAAAATCCCGGCGTGCAGCTTGGCCTTGCCATGGGCCTTGCCGGGCTCGAAGGCCGCGACAAGGTGACGATCTTCTCGTCGGAAAAGATCGCCGATTTCGGCGCCTGGGCCGAGCAGCTCATCGCCGAATCCACCGGCAAGGAAGGCAAGGGCCTGATTCCAATCGATGGCGAGACCATTGCCGAGGTCTCAGTCTATGGCCACGATCGCTTCTTTATCGATCTTCGTACCGAAGGCGAAAACGACGCGGGCCACGACGCCAGGCTCGATGCGCTGGAAAAAGCCGGCCATCCCGTCGTTCGCATCGTGATCAAGTCGATCGAACACATCGGCCAGGAATTCTACCGCTTTGAAATCGCCACTGCCGTGGCGGGCGCCGTTCTCGGCATCAATCCGTTCAACCAGCCCGATGTCGAGGCCGCCAAGGTCAAGACACGCGAGCTGACGACGGCTTTCGAAAAATCAGGCAGCCTGCCGGCGGAAGAACCTGTGATCTCGACCGGCGAGGCCGACCTCTATACCGACGAGGCCAATGCCAGTGATTTGCGCAAGGCCGGCGCCGACGGCACGCTGGAATCCTGGCTGAAGGCGCACTTCTCGCGCGTCCATGCCGACGATTATGTCGCGCTACTCGCCTATATCGAGCGCAACGCCGACCATATCGACACGCTGGAGGGCGCGCGGCTCGCCGTGCGCGATCAACGCCACGTCGCAACCTGTGCGGAATTCGGCCCGCGCTTCCTGCACTCGACCGGGCAAGCCTACAAGGGCGGTCCGGACTCCGGCGTTTTCCTCCAGATCACGGCGGACGATGCCAAGGATTTGCCGGTGCCAGGACAAAAAGCCAGCTTCGGCATCATCAAGGCGGCGCAGGCGCGCGGCGACTTCGACGTGCTGACCGAGCGCGGCCGGCGCGCATTGCGCGTGCATCTGAAAGGCGACCTCAAAGCCGGCCTGAAGACACTGGACCACGCCATCCGGCAAGCGTTGAACTGAGGACCTCACGATGCAACTCGGCATGATTGGCCTCGGGCGGATGGGCGGCAACATTGTCCGCCGCCTGATGCGAAACGGACATACGGCGGTCGTCTATGACAAGGACGCCAAGGCCGTCGCTGGACTCGCCGCAGAAGGCGCGGCGGGCGCGAACATGCTGGAAGAATTCATCGGCAAGCTGGAAAAGCCGCGCACCGCCTGGATCATGCTGCCGGCCGGCCGCATCACCGAAACCACGATCGAAGCGATCGCCAAGCTGATGGAAAAAGGCGACGTCATCATCGATGGCGGCAACACCTTCTGGCAGGACGACGTCCGCCGTGGCAAGGCGCTGCAAGCGCGCGGCATTCACTACGTCGATGTCGGCACGTCCGGCGGCGTCTGGGGCATCGAGCGCGGCTACTGCATGATGATCGGCGGCGACAAACAGGTGGTCGATCGCCTCGACCCGATCTTCAAGACGCTGGCGCCCGGGATCGGCGACATCCCGCGCACCGACGGACGGCAGGGACGCGATCCGCGCGTCGAGCAGGGCTATCTGCATGCAGGCCCGGTCGGCGCCGGGCATTTCGTGAAAATGATTCACAATGGCATCGAGTATGGCCTGATGCAGGCCTATGCCGAAGGCTTCGACATCCTCAAGAACGCCAATATCGAAGCGCTACCGCAAGACCATCGATTCGACCTCGACATTGCCGACATCGCCGAAGTCTGGCGCCGCGGCAGCGTCATCCCCTCCTGGCTGCTCGACCTCACCGCGTCGGCGCTGGCGAAAAACCCGACGCTTGGGACCTATTCGGGCTTTGTCGAGGATTCCGGCGAAGGCCGCTGGACCGTGAATGCCGCGATCGACGAGGCGGTGCCGGCCGAGGTTTTGACCGCGGCGCTATTCGCACGTTTTCGTTCGCGCAAGGAACATACGTTTGCGGAAAAAATTCTCTCCGCGATGCGCGAGGGCTTTGGCGGCCACAAGGAGCCGCATGAAGCCCCGCAAGGGGCGTCCAACCCACCGAAGGCCGGCCATTCGTGACAAAACCATCCGCCAAGAAGCACAAACCTGAGTCCTGCTCGTTCGTCATCTTCGGCGCGACCGGCGACCTGACGCATCGTCTCGTGCTCCCCGCGCTCTATAACCTCGCAGCGGCCGACCTGTTGCCGGAGAAATTCTGCGTGGTCGGCGTGGCGCGCAAGGGCATGTCGAGCGACGAAATGCGCGAAAGCCTGCTTGCGGGCCTGAAGAAATACAAGACGCGCCCCGTCGATGACGAGATCGCCAAGCGCCTGCTCGAATGTGTGACCTGCATCGAGGCCGATCCCAGCGATCCGGCCTCGTTCGATGCGATGGCCGAGCGTTTGCACAAGCTCGAGACCAACCGCCAGACCGGCGGCAACCGGCTGTTTTACCTGGCAACGCCGCCGACCGGGTTTGCGCCGATCGCCAAGCAGCTTGGCCGCACCGGCATGCTGAAGGAGAACGGTTATTGGCGGCGGCTCGTCGTCGAGAAACCGTTCGGCACGGATCTCGCCTCCGCCAAGGCGCTCAACGGCGAACTGCTCAGCATCGCTGAAGAGCATCAGATCTACCGGATCGATCACTATCTCGGCAAGGAAACGGTCCAGAATATCCTGGTGCTTCGGTTCGCCAACGGCATGTTCGAGCCGATCTGGAATCGCAACCACATTGACCACATCCAGATCACGGTCGACGAAAAGCTCGATGTCGGCCATCGCGGCAGCTTCTACGACGCGACCGGCGCGCTGCGCGACATGGTGCCGAACCATCTGTTCCAGCTGTTGTCGCTGGTCGCGATGGAGCCGCCGGCGAAATTCGAGGCCCACGCGGTACGCTCGGCAAAGGCCGAGGTGCTGGCGGCGATCCAGACCGAGACCGAAGCCGAAGCGCTGAAGAATTCGGTGCGCGGCCAGTATCAGGCCGGCAAAAGCGGCGACAACGACATCCCCGACTACCGCAAGACCGAGGACGTCAAGCCGGACTCCACGACCGAGACCTACGCCGCGCTGAGACTGACCATCGACAACTGGCGCTGGGCCGGCGTGCCGTTTTACCTGCGCACCGGCAAGGCGCTCGGCATGAAGCGGACGGAAGTCGCGATCAAGTTCAAGCAGGCGCCGTTTGCGATGTTCCGCGACACCCCGGTCGATAACCTGTCGCAGAACTATCTCGTCATCGCGGTCGAACCCAACGAAGGCATCACGCTTCAGTTCAACACCAAGGTGCCGGGCCCGACGATCAACATCGACGGCGTCGAGATGAAATTCCGCTACAAGGACTATTTTCAGGTCGAGCCGTCGACGGGTTACGAGACGCTGATCTACGACTGCATGATCGGCGACAATATCCTGTTTCAGCGCGCCGACAGCGTCGAGGCCGGCTGGCAGGCGGTGCAGCCTTTCCTGGACGCCTGGAAGAAAGCCGGCGCCCGCGGTCTCGAACCTTACAAGGCCGGCAGCGAAGGCCCCGATGCGGCCGATCAACTGATCGAGCGCGACGGCCGTAGCTGGCGCAAGTTCGGCTGATGCCTGCCGCCATCAACCGGATCGTCGTCGCCGATCCGGCTGCGCTTGCGGCCACCGCCGCGGCACATCTGATGGCGAGGATCGCTGCCAATCCGGGCCGCATCGCGATTTGCCTGACCGGCGGATCGAGCCCGAAACAGCTTTATCAATTGCTGGCGACGGACGCTTGCGCCAAAAGAATTCCCTGGGACCGCGTGCACTGGTTCATCGGCGACGAGCGCTTCGTTCCGCCTTCCGATCCCCTGAGCAATATGGCAATGGCGCGACGCATTTTTCTCGATCGTCTCGCACCCAAGGACCACATCCACCCGATCCCGACCGATGCCGCCAGCCCCGACGAATCCGCGCAGCGTTATGAGCGCGAGCTGAAGACCTTCTACGGCGCCAACGATCTCGACCCGAAGCGACCACTGTTCGATGTCGTGCTGATGGGCGTCGGCCCCGATGGCCATACCGCCTCGCTGTTTCCCGGCTATCCGGCGCTCGCCGAGACCAGGCGCTGGGTCACCGGCGTGCCGCAGGCTCATGTCGAACCCTTCGTGCCGCGGGTGACGCTCACGCTGCCGGCGCTCGCCTCGTGCCGCGAAATGCTGTTCGAGGTCGCGGGAAAAGAAAAACGTGCGATACTGGACAAGCTTTCAAAGGATGAAAGCCTGCCGGCAAACCGTGCGCGCTCGATCGGAGAGACGGTCATGCTGGTCGATCGGGCCGCGGTCGGAGAGTGATTTCTTGAACAGACCGGACAAATCGCCCTGCGCCCTGATCGTGATGGGGGTTTCGGGTTCAGGCAAAAGCACGATCGCCACCGCGCTTGCCGAGCGTTTAAGTTGGGCTTTTGAGGACGGCGACCGCTTTCACCCGGCCAGCAACGTCGCCAAGATGCGCGCGGGACATCCGCTGACCGACGAAGACCGCTGGCCATGGCTTGAGGCCATCGCGGACGAGATCGGCCGCGTCTGCGAGGCCAGCGGCCATGTCGTGATCGCCTGTTCTGCGCTGAAGCGCGTCTACCGCGATGTGCTGCTGCGCGGACGGCACGACGTGCGTTTCGTCTTTCTCGACGGCAGCCAGACTTTGATCGCCGACCGGCTCGCCCGGCGCAAAGGGCACTTCATGCCGCCGGGACTACTCGACAGCCAATTCAGGACACTGGAGCCGCCGCAGGCCGACGAGCGTCCCATCACCGTCTCGATCGACGCGCCGGTCGAAACCATCGTCAATAACATTGTCGCCCAAGCCCAAGTCAGGACCCAAAGCCCATGACCAAGATCGCGCTCGTTGTCTCCGATGTCGACGGCACGCTCCTGACCAAGGAAAAGCTTCTGACCGACCGTGCCATCGCGGCCGTGCGGAAACTGCACGAGACCGGCATCGGCTTTACGATCACCTCGAGCCGTCCGACCATCGGCATGCGGTTTCTCGTCGAACCGCTCGGCATCGCGCTGCCTATCGGCGCTTTCAACGGCAGTTGCATCGTCGATCCCGCGCTGAAGCCGGTCGAACAGCATCTGATTCCGGAAGCCGCGGCGCGGCGTGCGCTGGAAATATTGACGGAGTTTGGCGCTGAAATCTGGCTGTTCACGAGTGACCTCTGGCTCGCCCGCGATCCCAACGGCCAATATGTTCCACACGAAAAACGCGCGATCCGCGCCGATCCCGCCATCGTCGACGATTTCACGCCGTATCTTTCAAAAGCCTGCAAGATCGTCGGCGCGAGCGCAGATGCGGCCGGCCTGGAGCGCTGTGAAATCGCCATGCAGGAGGCGCTCGGCGCACAGGCGACCGCCGTCCGTTCGCAAAGCTACTACCTCGACATCACCCCGCCCGGCGTCAACAAGGGCACGTTCGTGCAGACGATCGCGCATCAGCTTGGCGTTTCGACAGATGCGGTCGCCACCATCGGCGACATGCGGAACGATCTCGCGATGTTTCGCGTCAGCGGAACATCATTTGCGATGGGCAATGCCAGCGACGACGTGAAGCAGCAAGCCACGCACGTCACCGCTTCGAATGAGGAAGAGGGCTTTGCCAAAGCTATGGAGACGATTCTCGATTCGTCCGGTTAAGCCTACTTCGACCGCTGCATCGCCGGCTTGTCGTTGGCATGCCTGGCTTCGTTCAGGTTATGCGCGGTGTTGATCAGCGCGATATGGGTCAAGGCTTGCGGAAAATTTCCGGTCTGGCGGCCCGCGCCTGAATCGTATTCTTCGGCGAGCAACCCAAGATCGTTGGCGACGGCGACCACGCGGTCGAACAGCGCTTGCGCCTTGTCGATCTCGCCGCACAGCACATAGGCATCCGCAAGCCAAAGCGAGCACGCCAGGAAAGCCCCCTCGATCGGTTGTGTCTCCTGCGTGATCTCGCGCGGATCGTGCCGCAGCACAAAGCCATCCCGCATCATGTGGCGCTCGATCGCGGCGATCGTGCCGCGGATGCGCGGATCCGAACCCGGCAGGAAGCCGACCGCCGGCAGCAGCAGGAGACTGGCGTCGAATACTTCCGCGCCGTAGGATTCGACAAAACTGTTCAGTCTGCGATCGAATCCTTTCTCGCAGACGTCGCGATGGATGGCATCGCGCAAGGCCTTCCAACGATCGAGCGGCGCCTTGAAGCCGAATTCCTCCGCGCTCTTGACGCCGCGGTCGAATGCGACCCAGCACATGACTTTGGAAAATACATAGTGACGGCCCTCACCGCGCCGCTCCCAGATACCGTGGTCCGGCTGATCCCAGACATCGGCGAGGTGATGGAGCACGGTGCATTCGAGATCCCAGGTCCCGTCATCGAGCTTCAGCTTGGTCACCCGTGACTGGTGGAACGCATCCATCAATTCGCCGTAGACATCGAGCTGCAACTGGGCATGCGCCGCATTGCCGAGCCGCACCGGCTGCGCACCTTCATAGCCGGGCAACCAGCCGGCCTCCCACTCGAGGAGGCGACGCTCGCCCTTGATGCCGTACATGATCTGCATGTTATCGGGCGCGCCGGCTGCCGCGCGTAACAGCCAATTGTGCCAATCGGAGGCTTCCTCGGTATAACCCGAATTCATCAGCGCCAGCAGCGTGAAGGTCGCATCGCGCAGCCAGCAATATCGATAGTCCCAGTTTCTGCTACCACCGAGCTTTTCCGGCAGCGATGTGGTGGGCGCGGCGACGATGCCGCCGGTCGGCTCATAGGTCAGCGCCTTGAGCGTGATCAGGGAGCGCATCACGAGGTCGCGGCTGTCGCCGTCATAGGTGCAACGGCTGCACCAATCGAGCCAGAAGTCCTCGGTATCCTGTAAAGCGCGGGCGGGATCGATCGGATTTGGCAATTCCAGATGCGAAGCCCCATAGGTCAGAACGAAAGGAATGGTCTTGCCTTCGCTCACCTCGAAATCGGAAACCGTGGTCATATCTTCGCCGCGCAGCTTCACGGGCGTTCGCAACACGGTCATGTCCGGTCCGCAGATCGCCAGCAGCGCGCCGTTTTCGGTACGCTTGACCCACGGAATCTCCGAACCCGTCCCAAAGCGGATGACGAGTTCCATC
Source organism: Bradyrhizobium erythrophlei (assembly GCF_900142985.1). Classification (NCBI taxonomy): domain Bacteria; kingdom Pseudomonadati; phylum Pseudomonadota; class Alphaproteobacteria; order Hyphomicrobiales; family Nitrobacteraceae; genus Bradyrhizobium; species Bradyrhizobium erythrophlei. The sequence continues at coordinate 4,244,920 of NZ_LT670849.1, read as the reverse complement.
CGCATCTTCACGTCGCCTTTCATGCCACGGACGAGGCGGACCACGTCGGAAGCGTTTCCGCGCGGCGGCATGAAGTCGATGACGGAAACGGCGCCATCTTTGGTCTCGAATCGCGTCTCCAGGATCAGCGTGTTGTCCCAGTAACGGCGCGACGTGTTCACGACCTCCAGCGCCGGCGCAATCTGCCAGCGGCCGTTCTTGCGTGTGCCGAGGATGGCGGCAAAACAGGCATCGGAATCGAAGGCCGGCCAGCACAGCCAGTCGATCGAACCATCGCGGCCGACCAGAGCCGCGGTCTCGCAATCCCCGATCAGGCCGTAATCTTCGATTTTGGACACGTTATACTATCGGCTGGCGGCGGCCTCGTTCAGGCCGTGGCCGCTCGCCCGCTCCTGTGTTGCATCCTTCAGCGCTTCGATATCGATTTCCTGGGCAATGTCGTCGACCGCGACCGGCAACCGCTGCCGCCAGTTCGGGTGTTCATCCACGGTGCCCGGAATGTTCGGCTGATCGATCACGCCGAGCAGGTCCTCGAGCGAGATCGCAAGCAGACGCGATCGCGTCTTCGACATGAAAGCCGCCACGGCATAGAGGTCGTTGTCGTGAATCGCATGATGGCGAAGCACCTCGTCGAGCATGGTCAGCGCGTGCCAGCGCGCATCATCGCTCTCGCCGGGGTCGATGCCGATCGAGCGCTTGATCTTGAGATCGGCAAACGAACGCCAGCCCGCGTAAGTCGACAGATCGTGGGTGTTGAAGGTCACGAGTGCGTTCGGCAGATAATAATCAGGCGTGCGGAATGCGCCGCGGTCGTCGCGTTCGAACATCATGACGAGATACGACCAGATACCCCAGGATGCCATCGTATCGCGAAAGCCTTCCGGCACCGTGCCGAGATCTTCGCCGATCACGATGCAACGATGCGCCGCGCTCTCCATCGCAGTCGCCGCCAGCAGCGCCTCGAACGGCATTTGCACATAGGCGCCATTGTCGGCGGCAAAGCCGTGCGGCACGAGGTAAAGCCGCTTCAGGCCAAGCACATGGTCCAGCCTGATCGCGCCGGCGTAGCGCATCGAGGCGCCGAGCATCTCGCAGAACGGCGCGAACGATTGCAGTTCGAGACCGGCGGCATTGAAGCCGGCAAGACCCCAATTCTGGCCGGCGAGGTTGAGCGGATCGGGCGGCGCGCCGACCGACAGATGACGCGAGATCGCTGTCTGTTCGTTCCAGGCATCGAAGCCGCCGGACTGCACGCCGACCGCGACGTCGAGATAAAGCCCGACCTTCAGGCCGAGTTGATGCGCCAGATCGCGACAGGCACGCAACTGCCGGTCGGCGGTCCATTGCACGAACTCGACGAATTCGATCTCGGTCGCGAATTCGCCCTGGCGCAGCTCCGTGCATTTGGCGTCATCCGGTACGCGCCATTCGGCCGGCCACTCCCACCACGGCTGGTCGAGCCGGTGCCGCAACGCTTCAAAGCAGGCAAACCGCGACAGCAGCGGCGCGCGCTCGGCGCGGAAGGCATCGAAGTCTTCCTTCCGCCCCTTGGCCGGGCGCGCCTTGAACTTCGCAAAGGCCGCGCGCAACGCCCGCCATTTGAGATCAGCCACGCCCTTGTAATCGACGAGATGGCCCTCCCTTAAGCGCGCGGCGGCCTTATGAGCCTCGCGGCCAGCCTCGAATTCGGGGATCTGTTCGACATCGATATAGAGCGGGTTGAGAAACAGCCGGCTGTTCGGCGAATAGGGACTGCAATCGGCCGGCTTGTCGTCGAACAGCGCGTGCAGCGGATTGAGGCCGATGCCATCCGCCCCGAGCTGCGCGGCCAGTTCGAGCAGCGCGGCCAGATCCGTAAAATCGCCGATGCCCCAGTTGCGTCGCGAACGAACGCTATAAAGCTGGACGGCGATGAGCCAGCCGCGATCGAACTCCCCGGAAAAGGCGCCCGGCGGCGAGACGATCAGCGGGACCTCCTCGCTGAACGAGGCCGCGTCGGTAAGCCGCAGGCGATAGATCCCTTGCTGCCAGTTGGCCGGCCAGGCAATGACGCAGCCCTCCGCCTCGCCTTGCGCGATCACTTCACTGCCGGCCATGAGCGTCCAGGAGACCGGGAGTACGGCCGCCGCGCTCAATTCGGTGCGCGCGGGTTCACGGGAGCGGATAACGACAGGGCCGGCCAGAAACCGGGGCGGATTTCGCTCCGGAAGGGCATCAAGGATGATCTTGAGCGCGGTCGCATCTGTCAGGTGGCGGTGACCCTGACCGTCCACAAACTCGGTCTGGATACCCAATTCCTTGGCACGGTCATAAACGTCCATTCGGCACGCCATTTGCAGAAAATAGAGAACAGAGGGGGAAACAGGTAAAGCGGGAGATCGCCGCAAATTCTACCGATTTCGGAAGAGGATAGAAGTGGCTAACGCTCTCGCCCACCATGCCGTTCCGAAGGGAACCAATGGGAGGGGAGCGGCTTTTTATATAGTCCCCAGCATCTCCTTTCGCGCGAACGAAATGGGACCACTCAATGCCGACGGCTCCATCGTGAACAAAATCACCGAAACCGCCGAAGGCTCGGCACGCGCCCGGCCTGAACCCTACCCTGATCCCGTATCTGCCCCCCCGCCGGCCCCGATGAATCTGATGTCCTCCATCGATACAAAGGAAACGGCGGCGGCTGCGCTCGACGGCGACCAGCTCTGGTACAAGGACGCCATCATCTACCAGCTGCACGTCAAGGCGTTTGCCGACAGCAACAATGACGGCATCGGCGATTTCGCTGGCCTGACCGAAAAACTCGACTACCTGCAAGAGCTCGGCGTGACAACGCTTTGGCTGCTGCCGTTCTATCCCTCGCCCGGCCGCGACGACGGCTACGACATCGCCGACTACGGCTCCATCAATCCCGACTTCGGGAATATGAAGGATTTTCGCCGCTTCATCGTCGAGGCCAAGCGGCGGGGTTTAAGGGTCATCATCGAACTCGTCGTTAACCACACTTCCGACCAGCATCACTGGTTCAAGCGCGCCAAGCGCAGCGACCCAAAATCGGGCGCGCGCAACTGGTACGTCTGGAGCGATACCGACCAGAAGTATCAAGGCACGCGCATCATCTTCACCGACACGGAAAAATCGAACTGGACCTGGGATCCGGAAGCCGGCCAGTTCTACTGGCACCGCTTCTTTTCGCACCAGCCGGATCTGAACTTCGACAATCCGCGGGTGGTCAACGCCATCGTCCAGGTGATGAAGCGCTGGCTCGATACCGGGGTCGACGGCTTCCGCCTCGACGCCATTCCGTATCTCTGCGAGCGTGACGGCACCAACAACGAAAACCTGCCCGAGACGCACGAGGTCGTCCGGCGGCTGCGCGCCGAGCTCGACAAATACGCCAAGGGCAAGGTGCTGCTCGCCGAGGCCAATCAGTGGCCGGAGGACGTCCAGTACTATTTCGGCAACAGCGACGAATGCCATATGGCCTATCACTTCCCGCTGATGCCGCGCATCTACATGGCGATCGCGCAGGAAGATCGCTTCCCGATCACCGACATCATGCGCCAGACGCCGGATATTCCGGGCGATTGCCAGTGGGCGCTGTTTCTGCGCAACCACGACGAACTGACGCTCGAAATGGTCACCGACGTCGAGCGCGACTATCTGTGGTCGACCTACGCCAACGATCCGCGCGCGCGGATCAATGTCGGCATCCGCCGGCGGCTCGCGCCGCTGATGGACAACGACCGGCGCAAGATCGAGCTGATGAACTCGCTGCTGCTGTCGTTTCCAGGCACGCCGATCATCTACTACGGCGACGAGATCGGCATGGGCGACAATATCTATCTCGGCGACCGCAACGGCGTGCGCACGCCGATGCAGTGGACGCCGGACCGCAACGGCGGCTTTTCGCGCGCCGACCCCGCGCGGCTTTACGCCCCCATCATCATGGACTCGGTCTATGGCTATGAGGCGGTCAATGTCGAGGCGCAGTCGCGCAGCCTGTCGTCGCTGCTGAGCGCGATGAAGAAGCTGATTGCGGTGCGCAAGTCGACGCTCGCTTTCGGCCGCGGCAGCATCAGCTTCATCCGCCCAGCCAATCGTTCGGTGCTCGCATACGTGCGCCAACTCGGCGACGAGGTCATTCTCTGCGTCGCCAACCTTTCCCGCTCGGCGCAGGCAACCGAGCTCGATCTCTCGGCATTCAGGGATCGCGTGCCGCTGGAAATGCTCGGACGCACGCATTTCCCGGCGATTGGCGAACTGCCCTACATGATCACGCTGGCGCCGTACGGTTTCTACTGGTTCCAGCTTCAGGAGCGCGACAAGTCGGAGCCGGCCGCGCCCTCGATCGTGCCCGAATTCGAAACGCTGGTCGTACCGGTGGGCGCCACGTGGGTATCGCTCGCGCGCACCCGCAGCGTGTTCGAATGCGACGTGCTGCCGGGTCACCTCGCGCGCTCCCGCTGGTTCCCGGTCCACACCGCGTCTGCGATCCATCCCACGCTGACCTCGGCGATCCCGTTTTGCGACATCGGCGACAACCGGCCCTGGCTTGCGTTTTTTCAGACCGCCGAGGATGAGTCCAAATCCCGTTACGTGATGCCGATGCTGATCGAATGGGTGCGCTTCGACCGCGAGCGCTATAATCCGAATGCGCTGGCGGCGGTGCGCCAGGGCGCGCGCGAAGGCACGCTGCTCGATGTCGCGGCCAGCCCGATCTTCATCGGGCTTTTGCTGCGCAATCTCAGTCATCGGATCACGATCGAAGAGAACGGGTTGAAGCTGGAATTCAAGCCGACGAGCCAATTCGTCAACAAACAGATCAGACTGCCCGAACGCGTCGCACCGCTCGACGGCGCGCTGTTCAGCAGTTTGCTGCAAGTTGATTCCGATTACACCGTAAAATTGTTTCGCAAGCTCGAAAGCGGCCTCAATCCGGAGATCGAGATCGGCCGGTTTCTGACCGATGTTGCGGGTTTTGCCAATGCGCCGGCGATGCTCGGCAGCGCCGAACTGATCGGGGGCGATCAACGCAGCGCGATCGCCATCGTTCACGTCCAGGTCGGCAATCAGGGCGATGCCTGGACGGTGACGGCGGCTTATCTCGATCGCCTGCTCGAGACGCAGCGGCTTTTGGCAGGCGACAGCCACGCGCGGCAAAGCGAAGAGCAGACCGCCTATCTGCGCAACCTGTCCCAGATCGGCCGGCGCACCGCCGAACTGCATCTGGCACTCGCGACCGCGAGCGGATCGCCCGATTTGACGCCCGAGGCGATCAACGCGCACGACGTTGCCCGCTGGACCGCCGCGGTCGTGCAAGGCGCCGAACGCGCCTGTCAAAGCCTGAAGCAGCGCCGCTATTCGTTCAACGAAGCCGATCGCGCCCTGGTCGATGAGTTACTGGCGCAGCAAGACAGGTTGCGTGACCGCCTGAATGGGCTGATGCCGTCCAGGACAGCTGGTCTTAACTTGCGCCTGCACGGCGACTTCCATCTGGGGCGGGTGCTGATCGTCAAGGACGACGTCTTCCTGACCGGCTTTGAGGGCGACGTCCGTCAACCGATCGAGGAGCGCCGCCGCAAGGCGCCGGCTGCGCGCGACGTCGCGAGCCTGATCTGGTCGATCGAAGCTGCGAGCCAGGCGGCGCGCGAGCGCGCCCTTCACCTGGCGCCGGATGAGTATGGCCGGCTCGGCTCCGCGTTGACGAACTGGGTCGACCGCGCCACCGCAGCCTTTGTCGGCGCCTATCGCGAATTGACGGACGCTTCCTCGCTCTGGCCCACGGATGCCGGCACCGCACAGCGGATGCTGGACTTCTTCCTGCTCGAAAAGGCTTTCGACGTGCTTGAAACCGATCTAGTACAGCGGGCAGAGGCCGCGCCGGCAACCATTGCCCGGATCTTGCGGATTTTGTCTCAGCCCGCCCGCGAGGCCGCATGACCAAGCTTTCTGCCGAAGCCTATGCGATCCTGGAAGGCCGTCACTCCGATCCGTTTCAGTATCTCGGCCCTCACAAGGAAGACGGCCAGACGGTCGTGCGCGCTTTCCTGCCCGAGGCGGAGAAAGTCGATGCGATCGCCCCGCATGGCGAGGCGGCCGCGCTGACACGTATCCACGACGATGGCCTGTTCGCCGGCGTTCTGCCCAACGGCTCGACCGCCTATCAATTGCGCGCGCGCTTCGGCGAGAAGGTGGTCGACCTTGACGATCCCTACCGCTTTCCGCCCGTCCTGACCGACTACGATCTCTATCTGCTCGGCGAAGGCACCCACCAAAAGCTTTACGAAAAGCTTGGCGCCCATCCGATGGAGATGGAGGGCGTACCGGGCGTCGCCTTCGTGGTGTTCGCGCCCAACGCGCGGCAAGTCAGCGTGGTCGGCGACTTCAATTTCTGGAATCCGCGGCGTCACCCGATGCGCGTGCGCGGCCTCGGTTATTGGGAGCTGTTCATCCCGCACGCCGCGCAAGGCGACCGGTACAAGTTCAACATCTTCAGCCGGCAGGGCGAACATCTGCCGCTGAAATCCGACCCGCTGGCCTTTGCCGCCGAAATCCGCCCGAGCACAGCCTCCGTCGTGTTCGACGAGGAGAAGCTGCCGCGCCCCCGCCCGGCTTCCGTCGATATCAATTCGTTGAACGGGCCGGTGTCGATCTACGAGGTCCATCTCGGATCATGGCGGCGCAAGGGCAACAACGAATGGCTGACCTATCGCGAAATGGCCGAGCAGCTGCCAGCCTACGCCCACGACATGGGCTTCACCCACATCGAATTTTTGCCCGTGAGCGAACATCCCTTCGACGGCTCATGGGGCTATCAGCCGACCGGATTGTTCGCCCCGACCAGCCGCTTTGGCGGGCCTGAGGATTTTGCCGCGCTGATCGAAGCCTGCCATGCCCAGGGGCTTGGCGTGTGGCTCGACTGGGTGCCCGGACATTTCCCCGACGACCCGCACGGGCTCGGCCGTTTCGATGGCACCGCGCTCTACGAACACGCCAATCCGCTTCAGGGCCGGCACCTCGACTGGGGCACGCTGATCTATAATTACGGACGTACCGAGGCCGTCAATTTCCTGGTCTCGAACGCGCTGTTCTGGCTCGATCGTTACGGCATCGACGGCCTGCGCGTCGATGCCGTGGCCTCGATGCTTTATCTCGACTACAGCCGGCCGGCCGGCGAATGGGTGCCCAACCGGTTCGGCGGGCGGGAAAATCTCGACGCCATCGCCTTCCTGCGCCGCTTCAACACCGAGGTGTTCGGCCAATTCCCGCATGCCACGACCGCGGCGGAAGAATCCACCGCCTGGCCGCAGGTGTCACGCCCGGTGGAATTCGGCGGACTCGGCTTCGGCTACAAATGGAACATGGGCTGGATGCACGATACGCTGAAGTATATCGGCAAGGAGCCGATACACCGGCAATATCATCACGGCGACATCCTGTTCGGCCTGCACTACGCGTTCTCCGAAAATTTCATCCTGCCGCTGTCGCATGACGAAGTGGTGCATGGCAAACGCTCGATCCTCGGACGCATGCCGGGCGACGACTGGCAGCGCTTTGCAAATTTGCGTGCGTATTACGGCTTCATGTTCGGCCATCCCGGCAAGAAGCTGTTGTTCATGGGCTGCGAATTTGCGCAATCGAACGAATGGAATCACGACCATTCGCTCGACTGGCACCTGCTCCAGCAGGCGCCCCACGCCGGCGTGCAATCGCTGGTCCGCGACCTGAACTGGCTTTATCGTGAAACGCCCGCGCTGCACGAACTCGATTGCGATCCTTCCGGGTTCGATTGGCTGGTGGCCGACGACTCGCACGGCAACGTGTTTGCCTGGTTGCGCAAGGGACGGGACGAGCGCGCGCGCTGTCTTGTCGTGACGAATTTCTCTCCGAACGTATACCACAATTACATTGTGCACGTGCCGATCGCCGGCACGTGGCGCGAGGTTCTCAATACGGATTCGTCGCATTATGGCGGCAGCAATGTCGGCAATGTCGGCGAAGTCAAAACGCTTGAGGGCATGGGGCCCGAACTGAGACTGACCATTCCACCGCTCGCCACTATTTTTCTCGTACCTGAAAGCCACTAATGCGACTGACGGCGGGATCGCCCTCGCGCCTCGGTGCAAGCTGGGACGGACGAGGAACCAACTTCGCGCTGTTCACAGCCAACGCGCAAAAGGTCGAGCTTTGTCTGTTCGACGGCCAGGGCCGGCGCGAGATCGAGCGCATCGAACTGCCCGAGCGTACCGAGGACGTCTGGCACGGCTATCTCAACGACGTCTCTCCGGGCCAGCTTTACGGCTATCGCGTTCACGGCCCCTACGCGCCGGAGCAAGGCCACCGCTTCAATCCCAACAAGCTGCTGCTCGACCCCTATGCGCGGCGGATGGCCGGACGGCTGGTATGGAGCGATGCGCATTTCGGCTATCGCACCGGGAGCGCGCGCGAGGACCTTTCATTCGACCGGCGCGACAATGCGCGCGGCATGCCGAAAGCTGTCGTGGTCGACGAGGCCTTCAACTGGGGCCGGCGCGAGGTCAGGCCGAGTGTGCCCTGGGAGGACACCGTTATCTATGAGGCCCACGTCAAGGGCCTGACGCAACGGCGCGACGACGTTCCGCCCAATCTGCGTGGCACCTATGGCGGGCTCTCTTCACCTGCGATGATTGCGCATCTCAAGCGGCTCGGGGTCACGACGATCGAATTGCTGCCGATCCACGGCCTGGTGGACGACCGCGTACTGGTCGAAAAGAAGCTCGTCAATTACTGGGGCTACAACACGCTGGCGTTCTTTGCGCCGGAAGCGCGCTATGCGCAGGACAATTCGCTCGACTCTTTTCGCACGGCGGTAGCGCGATTGCACGATGCCGGCATCGAGGTGATGCTCGACGTCGTCTATAACCACACCGCCGAAGGTAATCATATGGGGCCGACGCTGTCGTTCCGTGGCATCGACAACGCTTCTTATTACTGGCTCAAGCCGGAGAACCCGCGCTACTACGACGATTTCACCGGTTGCGGCAATTCGGTGAACCTCTCTCATCCCCGCGTCTTGCAGATGGTGATGGATTCGCTGCGCTACTGGGTCGAGGTCTGCCATGTCGACGGCTTCCGTTTCGATCTCGCCACCACGCTTGGCCGCGGCCCGAACGGCTTCGACCGCAACTCCGCTTTCCTCACTGCCGTGCGTCAGGATCCGGTGCTTGCCACCGCCAAGCTGGTCGCCGAGCCCTGGGATCTCGGCATGGGCGGCTACCAGGTCGGCGGCTTTCCCTCGCAATGGTCGGAATGGAACGACCGCTACCGCAGCGCGATGCGCCGTTACTGGAGCGGTGAAGGCAGTCTGATCGGCGAAATCTCCAGCCGCATGACCGGCTCGTCTGACCTGTTCAACCATGACGGTCGGGTGCAGCGCGCGAGCATCAACCACATCACCGTGCATGACGGGTTCACGCTCAACGACCTCTTCAGCTATAACAGCAAACACAACGAGGCGAACGGCGAAGACAATCGCGACGGCTCCAACGACAACCACAGCAACAATTGCGGCCACGAAGGCCCGACCGACGATTCCGCGATCAATGCGCTGCGTCTCCGGTTGCGCAGAAACCAGCTCGCTTGTCTTCTCCTGGCCCAGGGCGTGCCGCTCATTCTCGCCGGCGACGAGGTCGGCAACAGCCAGAACGGCAACAACAACGCCTATTGCCAGGACAACGAGACCGGCTGGATCGGCTGGGAAGGCACAGGCCGCGAGGGCAGCGACCTCATCGATTTCATCGCCCACTTGACCGCAATTCGTAGTCGCTTTCCACAAATCCGTAAGCAGCGCTGGCTCGACGGGCGGCGTGCCGACGGTTCTTACGGCGTGCTGTGGCTGACGCCGGCCGCCGAGGATATGAAAGAACAAGACTGGAAATTTCCCGAAGGGCGCTTTCTTGCTTACGTGCTGGGACCAGTCGAACAAAACGATCCGCCGGTCTTCATTGTGCTCAATGCCGCGCCCGAAGCCATCAAATTCAGGATGCCAAAACTGCCGGAATACAAGAGCTGGCAGCAACTATTGAACACGGCCGACGTTAAGCAGACGGCGGCGGACTTCCCGTCGGGAAGCGAGACCACCGCGCCACCCCGCTCGGTACTGGTCTTTTCAGGTTCGGCATGAATGAATGGCATTTTGGCCCAAAGCTGACCACTGACGGCACCGCGTTTCGCCTGTGGGCGCCGGCGGCCAGGCGCGTCGATCTGCTTCTGGGCCAGCAGCGCCATCCGCTTGCGTCCGCCAGACACGGCTGGTTCGAAATCACCATCCCCGACGCCAAGGCCGGAACGCGCTATCGGTTTCGCATCGACGACGAGATCGATGTCCCCGATCCCGCATCGGCCTTTCAGCCCGACGACGTGTTCGGCGCGAGCGAGGTGATCGATCATAGCAGCTACGCCTGGCGCGCCACGGATTGGCGCGGTCGCCCCTGGCACGAGACCGTGCTGCTGGAAGCGCATGTCGGCGCCTTCACAAAGGAAGGCACTTACAAGGCCATGATCGGCAAGCTCGATCATCTGATCGAGACCGGCGTCACGGCGCTGGAGTTGCTGCCGCTGGCGGACTTCGCGGGCGCGCGCAACTGGGGCTATGACGGCGTGCTGTGGTATGCGCCCGACAGCGCCTATGGCCGCCCTGAAGACTTGAAGCTCCTGGTCGACGAGGCGCATCTGCGCGGACTGATGGTGTTCCTCGATGTCGTCTATAATCACTTCGGGCCGGAGGGAAATTATCTCGGCCGCTATGCGCCGGCGTTCTTTACCGAGGCGCAGACGCCGTGGGGCAGCGCCATCGATTATCGCGTACCGCAGGCGCGCGCCTTTGCGATCGAGAACGCGCTCTACTGGCTCGATGAATACCGCTTCGACGGGCTGCGGCTGGACGCCGTGCACGCTATCACCGAGACCGGCGAAATCCCGATGCTGCACGATCTCAGCCTCGCCGCAGGTCAACTCGCCGCCGAAACCGGCCGCCATATCCATCTCGTGCTCGAAAACGACGACAACTGCGTCAGCCTGCTCGACCCCGCGCCGGGGCCGCCAGGCGGGAAATATCGCGCGCAATGGAACGACGACTATCACCACGCCTGGCACGTGACGCTGACCGGCGAGAAGCAAGGCTACTACCGCGATTATCAGCGCGCGCCGCTCGCCGACGTCGCCCGCTGTCTTGGTGCCGGTTTCGCTTATCAAGGCGAGGCTTCCGAACATCGCGGCGGAAAGCCGCGCGGCGAGACAAGCGGCGGGCTTTCGCCAACCGCCTTCGTCAACTTCCTGCAAAACCATGACCAGATCGGCAACCGCCCGTTCGGTGATCGGCTCGAGGCATTAGCGAAGCGAGAAGCCATCGAAGCCGCCTTTGCCATCACGCTCCTCTCTCCTGCAATTCCCTTATTGTTCATGGGTGAGGAATGGGGCTCGAAAGCCCCCTTTCCATTCTTCTGCGACTTCAACGGCGGCCTTGCCGAAGCCGTCCGCAAAGGCCGCCGAGACGAATATGCCTGGGCCTATGACAAATTCGGCGGCGATGTGCCGGACCCCTTGAGCGAAGACACGTTTCGCTCGGCCATTCTGGATTGGGATAACGTGAATGGCAGCGGCCGCGAACGGTTGACGCTGGTGCGCGAGCTTCTGGCGCTTCGTCGGCATCACATCATGCCGCGTCTTGCAGGCACGCGCTTCGGTGAGACGCATGCGGCCGACAGCGGATTGCTGAACGCAAGCTGGTATCTTGGCGACGGCGCCAGGCTGTCGCTCCTGGCCAATCTGGCCGACCGCACCATTCCCGGCCAGGCCAACGAAAACCATGGAACCCCGATCTGGGGCACACCAAGCGACGCGATGACACCCTGGTCCGTGCTCTGGTGTGTGGAAACACGCTGATGCCGTCAGCCGTTCCGATCGCGACCTACCGTTTGCAACTCACCGCAAACTTCGATTTCGATGCCGCATCTGCTGTCGTTCCCTATCTGAAAGCGCTCGGTATCAGCCACGTTTATGCCTCACCCTTCACCAAGGCACGCAAGGGTTCGACCCACGGCTATGACGTCGTCGACCATACCGTCATCAATCCCGAACTCGGCGGCGACCAAGGTTTTGAACGCTTGAGCCAAACGCTGAAGAAGCATGACCTTGGCTTGATCCTCGACTTCGTCCCGAACCATGTCGGCGTGCACTTTGACGACAATCCGTGGTGGCTTGACGTTCTGGAATGGGGCGAGGCTTCGCCACACGCGGTTTCGTTCGACATCGACTGGGAGCTGTTGCCCTATCGTGCGCGCGGCGGCGTGCTGCTTCCTATCCTCGGCTCCTCCTACGGCAAGGCGCTCGAAAACGGCGAGATCGAGCTGCGTTACGACGCCGGCGAAGGCAGCTTCTCGGCCTGGTATTTCGAGCACCGCCTGCCGATCGCGCCGGAGCGTTACGGCGAAATCCTGACCACGATCGTCAGGGAGGCGGTCGCCGAGAATGGTCTCGCCAGAAAACGCATTCTCCATCTGGCCTCGCGCTACCATGGCTTGCGGCATCCGAACCGTAAGGAGGCGCCGACCTTCAAGGCCGAGCTGAAGGACATCGACGGCAGCCGCGAGATCATCGAACGCGGACTTGCCGCCTATCGCGCCGGACCGGATCGTCCTACCCAAACCCAGGTCCTGCACCATCTGCTCGAGCGCCAGCACTACAAGCTCGGACATTGGCGGCTCGCCTCCAGCGACATCAACTATCGCCGCTTCTTCGACGTCAATTCGCTGGCGGGGTTGCGGGTGGAAGACGCTGCGACCTTTAACGTCGCCCATGGTCTGGTCCGGCGGTTGATCGAAGAAGGCAAGTTGCAGGGCTTGCGGCTCGATCACATCGACGGTCTGCGCGATCCGGCACAATACTTCCAGCGCCTGAGCCGGTTGATCCGGAAGGCCGGCGGCAAGGCCGGGCGCTCGTTCTATCTCGTGGTCGAGAAGATTCTCGGCGAGCACGAAGACTTGCGGCCTTTTGCCGGCGTCGAAGGCACGACCGGCTATGAGACGCTCAATGCGATTTCCCGCGTACTGGCCAGCGAAAAGGGACTGGAGGCACTCGACGAGGTCTGGCGTCAGATCAGCAACATGCCGCCGGTACTCGCGCCCGTGCTGAAGGCGGCCAAGCGGCGCGTGCTGGAAACGCTGCTCACCAGCGAATTCACCGTGCTGGCGCGACTGCTCGCTCGCATCGCGGCCGGACATTATTCGACGCGCGACTTCTCCGCTGACAGCCTGCGCCAGGCGCTCGAACTTTATGTACTGAACTTTCCGATCTACCGGACTTATCTCACCGCGGCCGGCGCAGCGCCTGAGGATCGCGCCCTGATTTCGGAGACGATCGAAAAAGCGCGCGCGGAATGGTACGCGGCCGACGAAGGGATCTTCGATTTTCTTCGCGATGCGTTGACCATGGATCTCGCTAGACCTGGCCTGGCCTTGCACAGCGCGACGCGGGTGCGGCGATTTGCGCAGAAAGTGCAGCAGTTCACCGGACCCTTGATGGCGAAGTCGCTGGAAGATACCGCCTTCTATCGCTGGCACCGCCTGCTCGCGCTCAACGAAGTCGGCGGCGAGCCGTCTGCTTCGGCGCTGTCGCCCGACGCCTTTCACAAGATGATGGTGACCCGCGCCCAAGATTGGCCGCACGCGATGACGACGACCGCGACGCACGACACCAAGCGCGGTGAAGACGCCCGCGCGCGGCTGATCGCACTCAGCGAGCTCCCGGGCGAATGGACAGCGATCGTCGCGCGCTGGAAGGTGCTCAATGCGCCGCATATCACCACCGACGGCAATTTTCGCGCGCCGTCGGCAACGTTCGAATACATGCTCTATCAGACCCTGCTCGGGGTGTGGCCGATCAAGTCCCCAGACCATTCCCTGACAGAGCGGCTCAGGGCCTATGCCGTGAAGGCGGCGCGCGAGGGCAAGCAGGAGACGAGCTGGCTCAATCCGCACCAAGCTTATGAGACCTCCGTCTGCAACTTCATCGACCGAATCCTGGATCGGTCGGTTTCGGCCGAATTTCTGGATTCGCTGGATCATTTTGCGCGCCGGGTCGCGCTGCTGGGCGCGCTCAATTCGCTGAGCCAGGTCACGCTGAAGGCGATGATGCCCGGCGTGCCTGACTTCTATCAGGGAACGGAATTCTGGGATCTGTCGATGGTCGATCCCGACAATCGCCGGCCGGTCGATTTCGCCGAGCGCGCTGACGTCTTGAAGCACGTTGAGCAGCCCGGTTGGCAGGCCCTCATTCGGGATTGGCCGAACGGCCATATCAAGCTGGCCTGGACCCGGCATGTTCTCAGGCTCCGCAACGAGCTTGCAGACGTTTTCGGGCATGGCGATAACGAGCAGCTGCAAGTCAGCGGCCCCCACCGCGATCATGTGATCGCATTTGCCCGCCGCCGCGGCCGCCACGCGGTGATCGCGGCTGTCGCGCGGTGCTACGCGCCGCTCTCCGATCAGGGCCGAGTGTGGCCGCGCGGCAATGCTTTCGACGGCGAGCTTCATATCGATGGCTATTCGCTTCAAAGCGCAGGCCTGTCGGATAAGTCCCGCATACCTCTGGCCGTTCTGTTCGAGCATCTGCCGGTCGTCGCGCTCAAGGCAAGCTATGTCGGCGCCGCGAATCCGGCCGCGAGACGGATCAGGCAATTCGCTTAACGCAAACGTCGTTTTCACTCCCAAAACCGCTACCAAGTGCACTGCGAACACGCGGAACTTTCACGAGTCCCGTTTGTTGGCTGGCTGGAACGCACACAAACGTTACGGCTGGAGGATTCGATGTCCCTTGGTACCATCATTCTGATTATTCTGGTGATCGCCCTGCTCGGCGGTTTTAGCGGCGTTGGCGGCGGCCCCTTCTATGGCACCGGCTATTATGGCGGCGGCGGCCTCGGGCTCGTCATCGTGATCCTGCTGATACTACTTCTGCTTGGACGGATTTGACCGCCGCGATTGCGACTACAATTTACCGCCCAGCTTCTTCATCGCGCTTCTGATCGACGATGCGGCGTCATCGTAGCCGTCCCACGCCTTGCCCTTCGCGAGCAAGGCCGGGACGGTGCGAACGGTGTAGCGCCTGGGATCGAGATCGCCACGCACCTGCGCCCAGGTGAGCGGCATCGATACCGTGGCGCCTTCACGCGCGCGCGGCGAAAGCACCGCAACCGCCGTCGCCATGCGATCATTGCGCAGATAGTCGAGGAAGATCTTTCCCTTGCGCAGCTTCTTCGACATGTTGAGCAGGTATGCTTCCGGATTGTCCTGAGCCATCCACTGGCAGACGCCTTGCGCAAAGGCCTTGGCTTCCTTCCACGTCACCCTGTCCTTGGCGCCATAAGTCAGCGGCGCCACGACGTGCAGGCCCTTGCCGCCGGTGGTCTTGCAGAAGCTTTCAAGGCCGAGCGCCGTGAGACGCTCGCGCATGTCCCTGGCGGCCTCGATCACATCGGCAAAGCCGACATTCGGCGCAGGGTCGAGATCGAACACAAGACGCCCGGGAACGTCGGTCGCATCCGGCGCGCAATTCCACGGATGCAGTTCGAGCCCGCCGGACTGCGCCACTGCCGCAAGCCCCTCGACGCGGTCGATCTGCAAATACGGTTTGCGATCGCCGGAAACCCTGACCAGCTCGAGCAGCTTTGACGTTCCCGTCATCGCGTGGCGCTGGAAGAACGTCTCGCCTTTGATCCCGTCGGGCGCGCGCACCACCGAGCACGGCCGCCCCTTGAGATGCGGGAGCATCCATTCGCCCACCGCCTCGAAATAGCGCGCCAGATCGAGCTTGGTGACACCCTCGCCGTCGCTCGTCGCCGGCCACAGCTCCTTGTCGGGCTTTGAGATCACAACGCCCATCACTTCGCCGGAATTGTTGGAGGCTTTTGGCGCAGGCCTGATCACGTTCACCATGGCCACCTTCTCCGCAACGACTTCGCCTGCCGGCTTGTCCTGACGCAGCCCCTTGAACGCCGCCTGCCGGATGTTGCCGCCGTCGGTAAAGCCGGCGAACTCGATTTCCGCGACCAGCTCCGGCTTCAGCCAATGAATATCGCGGGTCTTGCGTGGCGCATCCTTACCGCCAAACGGGCTCTCATCCGCTTCCGCTTTTTTGAGCGCGGGCATGATGCGCCGGACCGTATCCTGCCCAAAGCCCGTTCCGATGATCCCGACAAAGGCCAGGTGATCGTCGCGATAGACGCCGGCCATCAGCGAGCGGAATTTACCGTTCGTCGTCTTCCAGCCGCCGAGCACGACTTCCTGCCCGGCGCGGGATTTGGTCTTGGTCCAGCTTTCGGAACGCCCCGAGCGATAGGGTGCGCTCAGCTTCTTGGAGACGATGCCTTCGAGCGAGAGTTTTTTTGCGGATTCCAGAACATCGGTACCATCGGCTTCGAAATGCTCGACATAGCGGATCGACTTCGAGGTCTTCTTCTGTGCGTCGAGCAATTGTTTCAGCCGCGCCTTTCGCGTCCCGAGTGGCAAGCGGCGAAGGTCTTCGTCTCCGGCAAGCAAAAGATCGAAGGCATAATAAATCAACTGATCCGTTTTGCCGTCGGCAATGGCGGCCTGGAGCGCCGAGAAGTTCGGGTTACCTTCATGGTCCAGCGCGACGATCTCGCCATCGATCATCGCGTCCGGCAGCGCGCTGCCCGCCTTCGCGATCGCCTTGAACTTGTCGGTCCAGTCGAGACCTTTTCGGGTTTTCAGCGTCACTTCGCCATCCTCGACCCGCAACTGGACGCGATAGCCGTCGAACTTGATCTCGTGGCCCCAGCCGGTCCCGCTCGGCGGTTGTTCGACCGCCGTGCATAGTTCGAACGCGACAAAATCCGGGATCGCATCGACCTTCGCGGCCTTTGGCGCCGCAACGGCTCTGCTGTTGTGCGCACGCGCTTCCGCCGCCGCGCCCCGGTTCGAATTCCAGACCGCATCGGCCTTGATATGACTCTTGGGCCCGCCACGCGCGGTCATGAACGGTTTCGGCGGCTTGCCCTTGCCGCTGGCGATCTGGCTCATGCTGCGCCCCGAAGCGACCGAGCGATCTTCCGCGAGAAGATCGTTACCCTCGCCTTCGCGGGCATACTCGTCGCGGTGCTTGATCAGGAGCCAGTTGGTGCGTTTGCCGCCGGTGCGATCATGGCGCATCCGCACCAGCACCCAGCTTCCATGCAGCTTGTCGCCATGCAGCGTGAATTTCAGGTCGCCCTTGGCAAAGCCCTTCTCGGGGTTGTCGGATTCCCAGGTGCCGCGGTCCCAGAGCTGCACCGTGCCACCGCCATATTGTCCCTTGGGAATCGTGCCTTCGAAATCGCCGTAATCGAGCGGATGGTCTTCGACCTCGACCGCAAGCCGCTTGTCGTGCGGGTCGAGCGAGGGTCCCCTCGTCACCGCCCATGACTTGAAAACGCCATCGAACTCGAGCCTGAAATCGTAATGCAGCCGCGTCGCATCGTGCTTCTGGATCACAAAGCGACGTTGTTTGGACGGCGCCACCGTCGCGTCGCCGCTGGGCTCCGAGGTCTTTTCGAAATCCCGCTTCTTCCGGTACGTGGAAAGGCTTTTGGGGGGCAAGGGCAATCTCGAAATCAGGCTTCTACCCACAAATGGAGGGAGCATTGTAATGCTCCCTCGTACCGGATGAAAAGCCGCTGTAGCGCC
Organism: Bradyrhizobium erythrophlei; assembly: GCF_900142985.1. Taxonomy (NCBI): domain Bacteria; kingdom Pseudomonadati; phylum Pseudomonadota; class Alphaproteobacteria; order Hyphomicrobiales; family Nitrobacteraceae; genus Bradyrhizobium; species Bradyrhizobium erythrophlei. The sequence continues at coordinate 4,227,203 of NZ_LT670849.1, read as the reverse complement.
CGCCTGGCTAGGCGGTTTTGCGTTTCGCTGCCTTGCCCGTCCGCCTACCGGTCGCCTTCTTCGGCACCTTGTTTCCGGCCGCTCTCGCCTCGGAGAGCCCGATTGCAATCGCCTGCTTGCGGCTCTTGACCGTTCGACCCGAACGGCCGCTCTTCAACGTGCCGGCGTTGCGCTTCTTCATCGCGCGTTCGACGCTGCTGGAGGCCTTCTTCGAATATTTGCGTGCCATGACACTTCTCCTTGTGGCGTGGAACTAATCAGCGCAAACGAAGATGGTTCCTGCCAGCCCCCGTCGCCGTTGTTAGCTCCACACACGTCCGTATTCTCGCGGCGTGCACCCGAGTCTTGCCTGACCAGTTCGCCCTTGGAGGGCGCAGGGAAAGCCGGGCGTCTGATGCACCCGCAGCTCCGCGTGCGAAAATAAAGCACGCAGACAAGTCACCACAGGTTCACCGGATCAATCCGGCCTTCCCTGCGCAGTGGTTTTAACGGTTTCCTTCGTGCTCTCTCCGGAGACCGGGCCTTATTGTCTCCGTCATCGGCGAAACACCTTTCGCCGATTTAGCGCCAGCATCGGGGCGCCAAGACCACACGACTTCGCCGTCCGCCTCAAGCGCGTTCGTCCTTCGCACCGAAAGCGTCCACCGCATCCCGCACCCAACGTTCGTGACGATCGCGAAGCGCCCCTTGTGTCCGCAAATTTTGGCAAGATGTGCGAACGGGCGGTTGGATCAAAACCGCCCGTTGCTGGAACTGAGCCCGTAGCGCCCCAAAGGCGGCAAAACCTGTATCAGAGCGAGGGACAGCTCCGGTGTCTTCCTCAACCCGAACAGTTGCAAGGGCTTCGAGCCCGAACCGAGCAAGGAAGGGAGTGGATGATGGCACAAAATCAACTCGCTGTCGTGGGCATCGACGTCGCCAAAGACAAGGTGGACCTGTGCATTCGAGCATTGGCGTTGCGGCAGACCTGTCCGAACACCGCCCAAGGTCGCCGCAAACTGGTGGCCTGGCTTCGCAGGCACCAGGTAGGCAAGGCGGTGATGGAGGCGAGCGGCGGTTACGAGCGTGAATGGCGCAAGGTGCTGCACGATGCCGGCATCGAGGTACGGATCGTGGACCCAAAGCGGGTTCGTCACTTCGCTCAATCGGCCGGACGGCTTGCCAAGAGTGATACGATCGATGCTGAGATGATCGCCTGGTTTGCCGAGACGTTCGGCGAGACGCCGAGCCAGACACATGATGCTGCGCAAGAGGAACTGGCGGCCCTGGTGAAAGCACGCCTAGCGCTCGTTGAGCTGAAGGTCCGATTGCAAAGCCAAAGTGCACATGCCGCGCCGGGACCGGTTCAGAAAGCACAGGCCCGCGTCTTGAAGAGTCTGGCGACCGAAATTGAAAAGCTCGAGACTGCGATCGCAGCCAAGGTCAAGGCTACACCGCACCTTGCCGAGCGTGCCGAAATTATCGAGAGCGTGCCGGGCTTTGCCGAAACGACCTCCGCGATCCTCGTTGCAGGGATGCCAGAACTCGGGCAAGTGAACGATAAGATCGCCGCCGCTTTGGTAGGCATCGCTCCTTACGACGATGACAGTGGAAAGCGCCGGGGCGAGCGCCACATCAAGGGCGGCCGCCGCTGGATCCGCAACGCCATCTACATGCCTTGCCTCGGCGCTGCCACGCAGAACAATCCAGTCGCCAAGGCCTTCTATCGCCGCCTGATCGCCAAGGGAAAGGAGCCGAAGGTGGCTCTCGTGGCCTGCATGCGCAAGCTGATCTGCATTCTCAACGTCATGATCGCTCGCCACCAGAAATGGGACACCGCTCGTTACGCACCCGCCTGATCGAGCGAACCTTTATCGCGCCCAGGCCCTCGTCTATCTCGACACAGTTGCTCTTATCGAGGCGGGATGGCGCGAGCTTGTAGAGATGATTTGCCCGACGGGCGAAACGAAATATTTTTGCAAAAAGGAGTGGACAATAGACTCAGGCTTGATCGGGCTTCGGAATTTGGATTTTAGGCGCAACCGGCTCTCTCGCGGTTTGTCTCGTGTCCCGGACGCGTCGCGGCATGACATGACGCAGATCCGGGACCCATTCTCGCTCCCGTAAGGATAATGGACCCCGGATCAGCAGCGCACCGCTAGCGCGCTGCGCAGCATCCGGGGAACGCGACCGCGCTATTGCGGCAACGCTGCCACCGATATGAGATCTTCGTGTGTTTCCGTTTGCTACGAGAACGCTGCCTTAACCCGCTCCGGCGAGAACGGAACTCGGCGAATGCGCACGCCTGTCGCATCGAAGATTGCATTACCGATCGCGGCGGCCACCGGACGTATCGAAGGCTCCCCCGCACCCGACGGAGCGATGTCTGGATAGTTGATCAAGACGACGTCGACCTGGCCCGGCGTTTCCGTGATGTCGAGGATCGGATACGTGATCCAGTCCACGCTGGTGACGGCGTTACGATCGAAGGTGACCTCCTCCCACAGAGCGCGGCTAACACCCTGCACGATGTTGCCCTCGACGCATTTCACCAGACCGTCCGGGTTGATGATCTGCCCGCAATCATGCGCCACCGTGAATTTGCGCGCCCAAATCTTTCCATTCGACCGATCGACATCGACCTCGGCGATAACGGCGACGCGGGTGCCGTTACGTTGAGCGTAAGCGATGCCACGGCCGGACACCTTGGCGCCAGTCTGGTCGCGTCGTGGCGATGTCCGCGTTTCCCAATTGGCCTTCTGCGCCGCTGCCTTGATGACAGCGATATCGCGAGGGTCCTTGACATGACGGAGGCGGAACTCGATTGGATCGGCGTTCACCGCCGCCGCCAGCTCATCGATGAAGGATTCGCTGGCGAAATGAATCTGCGGTCCTACCGGATCGCGCAAATGGGACGTGCGCAGGGGGGATGAGCGATCGAGCAGTGGCGGAATAGTCTCCCACGTCATCCGCTTGTTGGCTATCTCATAGGATTCCGCCGGCACACCAAAACCATCACCTGATTTCAAGGCAACGCCGAGAGCCTGCCCTGTCAGCGTATCCGGCGGTTTTCCACCGTTGGTATCGACGTCGACGCGCGAGAAAGCCTTGCTGTTGAACTCGTACGCGATCACCTCGCCGGCGGCATTGAGCCCGGCCTTCGCCCGATGAACGGAGGCAGGTCCCTTTGGGTCCCAGCCGGTGCCCTGATCGCGCATGTACTGCAGCCGTACCGGACGGCCGACCGCTTGAGCGAGAATGGCGGCATCCATCGCGCAGTCATCGGCGTCGTTGCGGCCATAGGAGCCTGGCCCCGACTTGAAGATCACATGAACGCGATCTGGAGGGACTTGCAGCACGGCAGCCAGTCCATCCCGAACGAAATGAGATTTTTGCGTCCCACTCCAGCAGGTGACGTTGCCGTCCTTGATCTCTACAAGTGAACAGGCCGGTCCCATACTGGCATGCGACTGAAATGGCCACTCATAATCGGCCTCGATGATTTTGGTTGCCGTATTGAAGGCCGCATCCAAATCACCGTTTTCTTTCTCCACCATGCGCTTTCGCACCGGGGCTTTTCGAATGTGATCGAACAGTGAGGCCTGTAGCGGAAAAGGCTGTGCCTCGGCAGACCACTCGACCTTCAGCTTTTCGACCGCCCGGATTGCGTCCCATTCCCGGTCAGCGACGACGCCAAGAAAACCTTTTTGCCAGACGACCCTGGCGCCCGGAATATCCCTGATCGAGCTCTCATCGATCTTGACGGGTACCGAGCCGGCGACCGACGGCCGGATCATGCGGCCGTGCATCATATTGGGAACTTTGACGTCAGTGACGAAGTCCTCCTCGCAGAAGACTTTCGGCGCGACGTCTTCGCGCTTGATCGGCTGACCAACGATTTTGTGTTCGCTGGGCTTTTTTGGCATCGCCTTGCCCGGTGCATACAGTGCGTTGCCGATCTCCTTGTTCCAGTCGAGCTTGATGTTGAAATACTGGCCGCCGATCAATTGCGCATAAGAAACGCTCTTGGCTTTGTCATCGATAGCGCTGACAACGCCATCATTGACCGTCAGCTTGTCAATCGGCACCGACAATCGTCCCGCCGCCATTTCGACCAACACACGGCGCGCTTCCGCCGCCGCCACACGCATTTGTTTGCCGCCAAGCTGGATGCCGGTAGACCCCGATGCACCGCCCTGATTTACAGAGGTAGCCGTATCGGCCATGAAGACCTTGACGCTCTTGAAAGGAACGTCGAGCTCTTCGGCTACGATCTGGGCGACCGCAACGTGCAGTCCATGCCCCATATCCATCTTGCCGAAGTAGGCCGCGACGCGGCCGTCGGCATTCACCGCGATGTACGACGATAGCTGCTCTGGCGTCAGCGGCGGCTTTGTCCCTTGCGCGTAAGCTTGACCAATCGTCAGCACGGTATCGAGCGTGACGCCGGCACCAATCGACACCACCAGGGCGCCGCCGCCGAGCAATACAGAACGACGGGTGAGCGAAGTTGCGTTTTCGAACTTTGTCATGGCTCCCCCTCCTCAGCCCATCATCTCGGCGGCGCGCTTGACCGCCTTGAGAATGCTGATGTGGGTACCGCAACGGCACTTCAATCCGGACAATGCATCCTTGATCTGATCTTCCGTCGGTTTCTTGTTATCGCGCAGGAATGCTGCCGCGGTCATCAACCAGCCATTGATGCAGTAGCCGCATTGCAGCACCTGCTCCTCGACATAGGCGGCCTGCAATGGGTGCGGTTTTTCGGGAGTGCCAAGACCTGCCAGTGTCACGATCTTGGATTCACCGACAGCCGATAGAGGCGTCACACAAGAACGCGTCGGCTGGCCATCGACATGCACGGTGCAGGCACCGCATTGCGCCAATCCACAGCCGAAATGAGGGTTGTTGAGACCGACATCGTTGCGCAGCGCATACAGCAACGGCATATCCGGATCGGCATTGATGGAGTGAGTTTGGCCGTTGACGTCGAGCTTGAACGGCTGGTTCATCGCGTGAACTCCCCATTTTTTGGACCGGCGGATTACGTCCGCTCGCTCCTGACGCGGATTTTTTCGCGTTCGCGCCGTTGGCCGGCGCCTGTGAGGAGCCTAAACCGGGAAACGAAAATTGGGAATGGCTCTTTCCGGCATTTTGCCGTGCCCGGGAAAGCTTCAGTTCCTTAGCGCATTTTTTTATCTCGGCGCCCTTGGCCCAGCTTGGGCGTGTAAAGGACCTTTTCAAACGACCCAACCTACGTTTTTGGGTCAATCCAGGGAAGTGGCAATAGCTGACATGTCGCTGGGGCCAACGCTAGCGCATCGTCGAACACCAGCCATCCGGCAGGCGTCAGTCGCCCAAAACGATTGTGTATCCTGGTCCGATCATTTCGTGACGGACGGCAGCAGTTTGCGATCGAGCAAAGACTTTAGCGCGTTCCCGAAGGCGTCCTCGGTATCGACTGTCTTGGTGAACCCGGCCTGGCGCAGCTTGACGGTGCTCACGAATGCCCGAGGTCCTTCCGGCGCGCCGTAGGCGAATGCGAAGTCCGCGTGCTGGTCTCCCTGGCCGACGAATTCCCGCAGGCTCCGCGAACGAAGCCCGTACTTCATGACGATCCGGTCCCAGATATCCGCATTTTCCTTCAGGTAGGCCGTCACGCTCGTTGGCATGTCCGGCCCCGTTTCGACACCAAGAACTTTGGCCATGGCTGGCCACATGTTACGCCACTCGAACACGTCGCCGTTGGTGATATTGAATGCCTCGTTCGCTGCCTGGGGCGACTGCGCCGCCCAGACCATGACGTCGGCGACAAGGTCTGCGTCCGCGGCTTCCCACACGAACGAAGGGCCGCCGGGAAAGCCGAACGGTTCACCCTTCTCGCGCCGGATCGCCGCATAGACGCCGATTGCGGGAAGGACGTTTAACGCACCGGGGGTGGCACCGGTTACCAGCTGCGGACGCAAGGCCGTATAGTTGAAGCCATGCCGGGCGCCCATCTCGCGCACATAGGCTTCCTGATCGAAAAAGAAGTTCTCATGGTCCTTGCGAGCATCACGCTCGCGGGCCGGGATAGGAATCGGGTGAAGGTGCACGCCGTAGATCTTTGTTCCTTGCAGGATACTGATGTGCCGGAAATTGGTGGCGATTCGCACGATGGGCTCCACCACGTTGTGAAGCATGGCATTGTTGGTCTCGATCTGTTCCTTGCTCGACCAGCCCGCGACCAATTCGGGCCTCTCATGCAAGGCGGTATAGGCGATGTGCGTGATGTCCGTCAGCGGTTCGAACGCAAGGCGGGCGGCTTGTTTGTCGCGGAGATCGACCGACAGAAACTCGAAGTCGCGGCCGCTTGGTAGCTCCGGCTTGCGACGCGATACTCCGACGACCTCCCAGCCCGCGGAAAGAAATTTTTCGATAGTGGCGACACCCAGCAGGCCGCTGGCACCCGTGACGAGCACCTTGTTTGCGTCGGTTGCGCTCATGGTTTCAGTTCCTCGTTGTTGGCGAGGCTCGCTCGCCAAAGATGACCATGCGGATGGCTGTCACGTTCATACGGCCGTCCGGCCGCCATCGGCCGGCACAATCGCACCCTGGATGAAGCTGGCGCGGTCGCTGGTCAGGAACACGATCGCCTCGGCAATCTCCTCTGGCGCAGCCGGACGCCCGGCGGGTGCTTGCGCCGCAAGATGCCGCAGCGCATCCTCACCCATTGCCGCCGTGCCTTCGGTCCGCGTCGGGCCGGGACTGACCGCATTTACGCGGACGCCCTTGGGTCCATATTCGGCCGCCCAGGCCTTGGTCAGTAGATTGATTGCAGCCTTGCTTGATCCGTACAGGCTCAAGCCCGGCGCGCCATAGTCGGCCACCATCGTCGAAACGTTGACGATTGCTCCTTTGCCGCGCTCCGCCATCAACGGAGCAAGCTCGGCGACAAGGAAAAAGGGAACCTTCACGTTGAGCGCATAGACGTCGTCGAATGACGCCTCGCTCATTTCATGCGTCGGGCCGAATGGGAACACGCCGGCGTTGTTGATCAGGATGTCGACGTGGCCCTTACCCAACTCGAGGGCCTTCTTCGCAACTACACGGGCGCTCGCGGCATCGCGAAGGTCGGAAGCGATGAAATCGGCTTTCCCGCCCGCGGCCCGTATTTGCGAAATCGTGTCTTCGCCGCGCTGCACGTTGCGGCCGACCACGATGACCTGAACGCCCGACTGCGCCAGTTGGTTGGCCACCGCGCGGCCGATGCCACTCGTGGCTCCGGTAATAAGAGCTGTCTTCGTCATTTGCGCCTCCTTGGTTGCTTCCTCTTCGGCCGTCGGGCTCCCGTCGGCCTTCCCAAAGATGACATCGGACCGTGCGCGCGGTAGACGGACAGTTCGTATCTGACTTATACATCCAGCGTATGAGTGACCGGCTCCGGGAACTGACAGCCTTCGTCCGCGCCGGCGAGACCGGCAGCTTCTCTCGCGTTGCGCGCGAGCTCGGGGTGTCGCAGCCTTCGATATCGCGGATGGTCGCAGACCTTGAGGCGCGGCTGGGCGTCAAGCTGCTTTTGCGCACCACGCGGCACGTCACGCCGACCGAGGCCGGGCGGGTGTTTCTGGCGCGAGCGCAGCAAATCCTGGGCGATCTTGACGATGCCGAAAATGCGGCGCGCGGCGTCGACAGCCTGCGTGGCACATTACGGGTCGCATTGTCGGGGGCACTCGGAGCTCGCGAAGTGATTCCTCGTCTGCCCGGGTTTGTCACGCAGCATCCGAAACTGCGCATCGAACTACTGATGTCGGACCGGACCGAGGACCTGATCGCCGAGGGGGCCGATATGGCCCTGCGACTGGGCCGGCTGCCGGATTCCGGATTTGGCGCGCGATTGCTGGGCAAGGCCCCGCGCATGGCCATTGCCTCGCCTGGCTATCTTGCGCGCAAGGGAATGCCGCGAACGCTCGCCGATCTCGCCGGGCATGACTGCATTCTCGGCCCTGGTCTTTCCAGCCGGAGCGGCTGGAATTTCACACGATCGGGGAAAGCAGAATCCGTAACCGTGCAAGGGTCGATAACGGTTACCTCGGCCGATGGCGTTATCGCCTGCGCGAAAGCCGGGCTTGGAATAGCTGTCGCCTCGCGATGGATGTGCCGGACCGAGCTCGAGGCTGGCGAAGTCGTTCCGATCCTTTCCGACTATCAGCTCGATTGGGTCGAACTGCACGCCGTTTATCCGACCGGCCGCCGCCCCTCTCTTAAGGTGAGGACAATTTCCGACTATCTCGCGGCGCAGCTCATGCACAATGAAGGCGACTGAGGCGTCTTGACGAAGTTTGTTTCGAATGTCCGCGTTAGGTCAGCGGACGTCAAGCAGCTTGCTCTCGTCCGCTTCGTGCCTCCAAAGGAAAAGTCGCGGATTGCTCCGCGACCTTTCTCATCGAATCTTCATCATCCGTCAGTAGCGGTCGATTCCGACGCTCACGCCGGGCACGCTGAAGCCGACACCGCCACGCTCCTCATAGCCACGCCGCTCGATGTAACGCTCGCGAGGCGCATATCCGTAATCATCGCGTCCATCGCGGATGACGACGCGGCGTTCGCCGCGTTCGCGCCAGCAACGACCGACTTCATCGCAGACCATGCGAACGTTTTGAATATTGCTCTCCGGTGCAACTGATACATTGGCGGAAAGCGGAGCAGCGGAAGCAGCGGTCGCAAGAAGCGTACTTGCCGCGGCTGCCAGAGTGATTGCGAAAGCTTTCATGGCGTTTCTCCAAAAAGTGATTGTGTCAGTGAGCCAATAGGCTCGCCGGGGAATGGTTCCCAAAGTCCGGGTGTGAATTTCGTCAGGCGCAGGGCGCTCGTCCGCCTTGACCCCAAAACCCGACATTCGGCTGCGGCCTCGTGGGTAGCCGTGGTTAGCGAATATCTAATCCACTCAAATCCCACGCTGCTAGGATCGCTTTGGCGATGTGGGCCTGGACTTCAACAGTCCGGCAAAGACATGGTTTGCCATCTTCTCCGCCCATTTGGGATCGAGTGGCGCCAACGGAACGAGCATGCGGTAGTAGATCGGTCCGTAAAGCACATCGACCGTCGCCTCGAGGTCGATGTCTGCCCGGAGCTCGCCCCGCTCAACCCCGGCGCTCAGGATCGCTTTGGCCGCCTCGCGGCGCGGGCGCGCGTAGCCCTCGATATACGCCGTCATCGTATTGGGGTCGCGCTGGCCCTCGGCCAGGATCGCCGCCAGCACGCGTCCAGTTTTTCCGCCATAGACGGATGCGACCCGCCGCAACTGGCTGATCAGATCGGCCCGCGCCGAGCCACTATTCGGGTAGGAGATCTTGGGCGCGGTCTCGGCCAGAAAACCCGCCATCGCGAGCGCGCCCTTGCTCGGCCACCAGCGGTAGATGGTGGTTTTGGCGACGCCGGCGCGCGCGGCAACCGCTTCGATCGTGAAGCCGCCGATCCCTTTCTCTTCGAGAATGGCGTTGGCCGATCTCAAGATGGCGGCGCGGGCTGCTTCATCGCGCGGCCTTCCGAGCCGCGCGGGGGCTGCCGGCGTGGCCGCCGCCCGCTTTTTCTTTGCAAGATCAATCATCGGACGTAACGCCCCTGTAAGCGGGAAATGCACAAAATTCGGCGTTGACAGCCGCTCCTATCATAGAAACGATACGCGGAGTATCGAAATAGGAGAGCGACCGATGGGCTCTGGGCTGACGCAGCAACAAATCGATTTCTTCCAAACCAGCGGCTACCTTTTCCCGCTCAACGCTATTTCCTCGACAGAGGCCGCCACGCTGCGTGGCCGGATCGAGACTTACGAAGCCCAGTCCGGCGAGGAGGTCAACAAGCGTCTCAAGATCAAGGCCCACCTCGCCTTCCCCTGGATGTGCGAACTCGCCCGCCACCCCGCCATCGTTGAAGCCGTGCAATCGCTCATAGGGTCGGACGTGCTGCTGTTCGGATCGTCGGCCTTTGCCAAGAATGCGCGCGATATACGCTTCGTCTCCTGGCATCAGGACTCGGCCTATTACGGCCTCGACCCGCACGACTGCGTCACGGCATGGATCGCGTTGTCGCCTGCGACTTCAGAGAGCGGCTGCCTGCGCGTCCTGCCCGGAAGTCACCGGGGGCCGGATCTGGTCCATGAAGAAACCTACGATGCGAATAATCTGCTGGCGCGCGGCCAGTCGTTGCAGGGAATCGACGACAACCTCGCGGTCGAAATGCCGCTCGAACCCGGGCAGTTCTCCCTGCACCACGAGCGCACCGCGCATGACTCGCTGCCGAACCGCTCGGACGACCGGCGCATCGGCGTGGCGTTTTTCTACATGGCCGCCCACGTCCGCTCGACGCTCGGTCCGCGTTCAGCGATGCCGGTCGCCGGCGTCGACGCCTATGGCCATTGGAGCCGGGATCCCGAACCCCGAACGGACCTAGATCCCGTCTCGATGGAGTATCTGGATTCGATCTGGGCGCGGTACCGCGACCAGGCCGCCACCATCCAGGCCGCGCGCCGCGCGGACCAATCCGCCGCCTGAACGATGCAAATGCGGAGCAGCCGCTCGATAGCGCAAGCAGAACGGACGCCCGATGGCACGCTCCTTGCCTGATTTTAACAGCGCAAAACGGTAGCAACAGGAGATCGACATGGCTTCGAAGATTGATTCCGGCCTGACCAGACGTCACATGCTGATGGGCGCAGCTTCCGCCGCCGCAGCGATCGGCCTGCCTCGTTCGGGCCGGGCGGAAACGCTTGCGGGCATCACCAAGCGCGGCTTCATGACGGTCGCCACCGAGGACGATTACCGGCCTTTTGAATTCATGAAGGACGGCGTGGCCACCGGCTACGATCAGGAACTGCTCGAGATGCTGAAGAAGAAGGTTGGGTTCGAGGTCCGTCAGGACATCATCCCATGGACCGGCATTCTGCCGGGCGTCAGCAGCGGAAAATACGATGCGGCCGTGACGGCGATCCTCGTTACCCCCGAACGTATCCAGGCCCTCGATTTCACCAGCCCGGTCGCCGCCTCCGTCGACTTCTATCTCAAGCGCAAGGGCGACCCCAAGATCACGTCGATCAAGGACCTTTCCGGCAAGCCGCTCGGCGTCGAAGCCGGAAGCGCCATGCTGAAGCTGCTGCCGCAGCTCGAGGATATGCTGAAGGCGACCGGTGGCACGCTCGGCAAGATCGTGACGTATCAGGGCTATCCCGAAGCCTATCAGGACCTCTCGATTGGCCGCATCGACTTCGTCGTCAATACGTTTCTCAGCCTGGCCACGGTCGCAAAGGAAAAGCCGACGGTCTTCGAACTCGGCGAAGCCATCTCCAAACCCACCTACATTGCCTGGGCCGTGCAGAAGGGCAACACGGAGCTTCTGAAGGTCTTCAACGACTTCCTGCTCGGCGCGCGCAAGGACGGCTCGATGTACGCACTCCAGAAGAAGTGGTTCGATACCACCTTCGAAAGCATGTCGGTGGAACCCGTCGCCAACATCTGATGCGGGCCGTCGACTATCTCGCGCTGCTGGCCGGTGCGGGCAATACGATCGCGATCTCGGCGATCGCGATCGTGCTCGGCAGTCCGCTCGGACTGATGCTGGCGCTTGTCCGATGGGCGAAGATCCCGGGCCTCGACGGACTAGTGGCGGTCCTGGTGAGCCTGCTTCGCGCGACGCCGTCGGTCACGCTGATGCTGCTGGTTTACTTTGCCCTGCCGGTTTTGGGCATCGAACTTCCAAGAGTGGTGGCAGCGGTGGCCACTCTCGCGCTGGGCTCCATGGCTTACAACTGCGAAATCTGGCGCGGAGCCTTGCTCGCCTTCCCCAAGGACCAGCTTGAGGCCGCAAAGGCCTTTGGCATGCGCCGCCATCTTCGTTTTCGCCAAATCGTTCTGCCTCAACTCCTGCGGTCGGCACTGCCGGCCCTGGTCAACGAGATGACGTTGCTGGTCAAGGTCAGCCCCGCCATCGCAGTGATCGGCGTGGCGGATGTGACGCGGGCGGCGGTGCGCATCGGGGCCGCCACTTATGAACCGGTGCCGCCGTTCACGGTCGCGCTGATCATCTACCTTGCCATCATCGGCGTCCTCGTTCTGGCCCAGCGGCTGTTCGAAAACCGCCAACTCGCCGGGAACGCGATATGAATTTTCACGGCTTCGAGATCGTGTGGTCGCAGCGTGATCAGATGCTGAGCGGATTGCTGCTCACGCTGGAGATCGTCGCCATTTCCTCGGTACTCGCAGGCATACTTGGCTTTGCGGTATTCGGGCTCCTGGTACAAGGCGGACCCGCCATCGTTCGCCCGGTGAAGGCGGCCATCGACGTCATCCGCGCAGTCCCCTTCATGCTGTTGTGCTACCTGCTCTACTACGGCCTGCCGTCGACCGGCATCACCCTGGACAATATGACCGCCGGCGTTACCGCGCTTGCGATTTACAACGCCGCCTATGTGGCCGAGCTGCTGCGAGGCGCCTGGAAGGCGCAACCGCCCGAAGCCGACGAAGCCGCGCGTGCGTTCGGGTTTCACGGCTGGCGGTTGCTGGTGCGCATCATTCTGCCGCCGGTCTTGCTCGACGCCGTGCCGATGCTCGGCAACCAGATGATCCAGGTCATCAAGGACAGCGCGTTCCTGGTCATCATCACCGTCCAGGAACTGACTTACGCCGCGAACGAGATTCAGGCGACCTATTACGTGCCGTTCGCAAGCTTTGTCTGCGCGATCCTGTTTTACTGGATTCTGTGCCTCGGCGTGGAGGGCGGTGTTCGCGGCCTTCTCCGCGTCGCCGAAGTCCGGCGGTAGCGCGGAGCGCCTCCGGAATGAGGGCCACCCGCTAGTCCGGCGCTCGCAAGCGATAGCCGATGCCGGTTTCGGTCAGCACAAATTGCGGCCGTTCGGGATCGGCCTCGATCTTCTGCCGGAGCTGGCGCACGTAGACGCGCAGATATTGGGCGTCGGTCATCTCGTCCCACAGCTCCTTGAGCAGCAGCCGGTGGGTCAGCACCTTGCCGGCATGCTGCACCATGACGCGCAGGAGATCGTATTCCTTCGGCGACAATTTCACTTCGCGCTCGCCGACCTTGACGATACGGCGCACCAGGTCGACCGAAAGATCGCCGGTACGAAACACCGGGCGCTCGCCGTGCACCTGCAACTGATGGCGGAGCGCCGCGCGCATGCGGGCCAGCAATTCGTCCATGCCGAACGGCTTGGTCAGGTAATCGTCGGCGCCGAGATCGAGCGCCTCGACCTTGCCGGCCTCGTCACCGCGGCTCGACAGCACCACAATCGGCACGCTGTCGTTGCGGCCGCGGATCATCCGCAACAGGTCATGCCCCTGAATGTCCGGCAAACCGAGATCGAGGATGATCAGGGCCGGATCCTCCGCGAGCAATTCGAGGCCGGTCTTGCCGTTCGGCGCCTCGAGGATTTCGTAACCTTGCGTGGTCAGACCCATCCGCAGCAATTTGCGGATCGGCGGCTCGTCGTCGATGACAAGGACCTTGATCGGGGTCGCGCTCATGCGGCGGTATCCAATGCGTTGGCGGCCGAGGGTGGAATGGGCAGCCGGATGGTCAGCACCGCGCCCGAGCGGTCGTTGCGGTTGTCGGCGGAGATCGTGCCGCCCATCGCCTCGACAAAGCCGCGCGAAATCGCCAATCCGAGGCCGGTGCCGGGACGGACGTGATCGCCCTTCTGGGCGCGATAGAACTTGTCAAACACGCTTTCCAGCTCCGAGCGCGGAATGCCCTCGCCTTCGTCGAGAATCTGGAGCGTAACAGATCTCTGTTCCCGCCATCCACGGATCGAGATCGTGGTCTCCGGCGGCGCATATTTGGCGGCATTGTCGAGCAGATTGAAAAGCGCCTGCTCGAACAGCACGGCATCGAGTTCGAGCATCGGCAGATCGGCCTCGAGTTCGAGCGAGATCCTGTGATGCGCCAGGATCTTGCTGGCGCGACGCAGCGCGCTGCCGATCACCTCGCTGACATCGAGCCGCGCGGCATTGGGCTTGATGGCGCCGGATTCGAGCTTGGTCATGTCGAGCAGATTGGCGATAAAGCGGTTGAGCCGCTCGGACTCGTCGATCACGGTCGCCAGCAGATCACGCTTCTCGGCTTCCGAAAGCGCGCCGGAAAGATCACGCATGGTCGAGGCCGAGCCCAGCACGGACGCCAGCGGCGTCTTGAGATCGTGCGAAATCGACGTCAACAACGCCGAGCGCAGGCGATCCGACTCGACGTTGCGCTTGACGCGGTCCATGTCTTCCACCAGCAGCACGCGTTCGATCGCAAGCGCACCCTGATCGACCAGCGCATCGAGCAGACGGCGATCGTCCGGCGTCAATAGAGGTCCGCTCTTGTCGTCGTCGATGCCGATGACGCCGATCAGGCCACGGCCGGTGCGCATCGGCAGAAACAGCCGCCTGGCGCCGGGCAGCGTATCGGAGCCGCGACCGGCGGGGCGATCATTGCCCCAGGCCCAGTTGGCGGCGGCGAGATCGGCCTGGTCGAGCTGATCCTCCGGCGGATAGCCGGCTTTCACCGTGAGCACGCCCTTCTCCGGCAATAGCAGCACCACGCGGACCTTCAGCATCAGCGCGGTCTGGTAGGCGGTCGCCCACAGCACATCGTCGAGCGTGCCGGTGCCTGCCAGTTTGCGGCTGAACGCATAGAGCAATTCGGTGGTTCTGATACGGCCAATGGCGGTATCGGCCTGCGAGCGCACCCGCGCGGCAACGTTGGAGACCAGGATGGCGATCAGCATGAAAAAGAAGAAAGCCACCACATTGTTCGGATCGGTGATGGTGAACGTATAGATCGGCGGCATGAAGAAGAAGTTGTAGCAAAGCGACGATGCAATGCTGGCAAGGATCGACGGCCACAGGCCGTAGCGCACGGCCACCGCGACCACGGCGGTGAGGAAAACCAGATCGACATTCTCGATCCCGCCGAACAGCGGCTGAACAAACGCTGCCGCGACCAATCCCGCCGCCACGATCAGGAGCGACATCAAGTAAGGCCGCGGCTGGAACGGCTCGCGCCGCTCCGCCGTACGCACCGTCTTTTTCGGAACGGGGTCCGCAGCGAGCTCTTCGCCCGCGATCACGTTGACGCTGATGTTGCCGGCGCGGCGCACCAGATCGTGCACCACCGATCCACGCGTCAGCTCGAACCACCAGCTTCGCATCGATTTGCCGATGATGATCTGAGTGACATTATTGGTTTGGGCAAAACCGATGACGTCGTCGGCGATCCGCCGCCCGATCGCCGGAATCGTCAGCGCCTCGCCGCCAAGCGATTCCGCGAGCCGCAACGTATCGGCCAGCCGGTCGCGATCCTCGTCGCTCAAACGCAGGGAGCGCCGCGTCTCGATGCTGAGCGCCGTCCACGGCGCGTGCAGGCGATCTGCCAGGCGTTTGGTGTAGCGCACAAGTCCCGCCGAGCGCGGATCTTCGCTGATGCAGACGAGGATGCGTTCGCCGGCAGCCCAGGGTCCGGCGATCGCGTTGGCCTGCATGTGGTTGAGAAGCTGCTCGTCGACGCGTTCCGCGGTACGGCGCAACGCGAGCTCGCGCAGCGCGGTCAGATTGCCCGGCGAGAAATAATGTTCCAGCGCCCGCTCGGCCTGCTTGGGAACATAGACCTTGCCTTCCTTCAGCCGCTGAATGAGATCGTCCGGCGTGAGGTCGATCAGTTCGATGGCGTCGGCACGGTCGAACACCGAATCCGGCACGGTCTCACGCACCCGCACATGCGTGATCTGCGCGACCACGTCGTTGAGACTTTCGATGTGCTGGATGTTGACGGCGGTATAGACATCGATGCCGCGCGACAACAGCTCCTCGACATCGAGATAACGCTTGGGGTGGCGGCTGCCGGGCGCGTTGGTATGGGCCAGTTCGTCGACCAGCGCGAGTCGCGGGCGCCGCGCGATCAGCGCATCGAGGTCCATCTCCTCGATGGTCTGATCCCTGTAGGTGACGCGCTTGCGGGGAATGACCTCAAGCCCATGCAGCAGCGCCTCGGTCTCGACCCGCCCATGGGTCTCGACGATGCCGACCACGACATCGACGCCGGCTTTTTGCCGGGCGTGCGCGCTTTGCAGCATTTCGTAGGTCTTGCCGACGCCGGGAGCGGCGCCGACGAAAATCTTTAAGCGCCCGGCTTCACTGTTCTCGCGCCGGGCCGCCTCCAGCAGGGCTTCCGGCGAAGGGCGTGTTTCGGGGTCGCGGCGCGGCTGCTGAACCATAGCAATAATATAGTCCCCGCGCTCCGTCGGGCCTAGAGGGCCCTAGTTGCGCACGGCTGCGTCCAGCGCAAGGTTAAGCGCCAGAACGTTAACCCTGGGCTCACCAAATAACCCAACCAGGCGGCCGGCGGTATTCTCGGTCACGAGCTGTCGCACCTTGTCTTCCGCCATGCCCCTGGCCTTCGCCACCCGCGGCACCTGAAACAGCGCGCCTTCCGGCGAGATATCCGGGTCGAGCCCGCTGGCTGATGTCGTGACGAGATCGACCGGAACGCTCGCGCCAGGATTTTCGGCCTTCAGCTTGTCGACATCTTCCTTCAAGCGATCGGCGAGCGCCTTGCTGGTCGGGCCGAGGTTAGCGGCGCCAGAATTCGCAGCGTTGTAGGGTGCGGGCACCGTCTTGCTCGAATCGGCCGGATCGGGCGCGGTCGTCGCCGAAAGCCGGCCGTGGAAATACTTGTCCTGCTTGAATTCCTGCCCGATCAGGGCCGAGCCGACAACCTTGCCGTCGCGCTCGATCAGGCTGCCTTGCGCTTGATACGGAAGCAGCACACCCGCGATTTCCGTGATCGCAAGCGGATAGGCGAGGCCCGTGATCAGCGTCAACAGCAGCAGGATCAGGATCGCGGGGCGAATTTCTCTCAGCATATTAGGTCTCCTGTAGTTCCGTCGTCATCGCGAGGAGCGTATGCGACGAAGCAATCCAGCCCTTGCTTTCGTGGTGGTCTTTCTGGATTGCTTCGCTTCGCTCGCAATGACGTGGTTAGGCAAGGTGCAAGGCGGCGATGACGAGATCGATCGCCTTGATGCCGATAAAGGGAATGATGATGCCGCCGACGCCATAGACCATCAGGTTACGGCGCAGCAGCGCGCCGGCGCCGATGGCCCGGTAGGCCACGCCCTTCAGCGCCAACGGGATCAGCGCCACGATGATCAGCGCGTTGAAGATGATCGCCGACAGGATCGCGCTTTGCGGACTTGCGAGGTGCATGACGTTGAGCACCGCAAGCTGCGGATAGAACGCCAGGAACATCGCCGGAATGATTGCGAAGTACTTGGCGACGTCGTTGGCGATCGAGAAGGTCGTCAGCGCACCGCGCGTCATCAAAAGCTGCTTGCCGATCTCGACCACCTCGATCAGCTTGGTCGGGTTGGAATCGAGATCGACCATGTTGCCGGCCTCGCGCGCCGCCTGCGTGCCGGTGTTCATGGCGACGCCGACATCGGCTTGAGCGAGCGCCGGCGCGTCGTTGGTGCCATCGCCGCACATCGCCACCAGCTTGCCGTTGGCCTGTTCGTTGCGGATCAGCTTCAATTTGTCTTCGGGCGTCGCCTGCGCGAGGAAATCGTCGACGCCGGCTTCGGCCGCGATGGCGGCCGCCGTCATCGGATTGTCGCCGGTGATCATCACCGTGCGGATGCCCATGCGACGCAACTCGGCAAAGCGCTCGCGGATGCCGCCCTTGACGATGTCCTTCAGGTGAACGACGCCGAGCAGCCGGCCGTCTTTGGCGACCGCGAGCGGCGTACCACCGGATTTGGCGATTTCGTCCGAAATGGCGCTGATTTCGCGCGCGGCGTCCGAACCGAGCTGCGGCTGAAGTGCGCGCACCGTGTTGCCTGCCGTACTGGCCTGGGCCGTGACGCCGCCGACGTAGTTCAGGATCGCTTCCACCGCGCCCTTGCGCACCGACGAGCCGCCGGCATCGATGCCGCTCATGCGGGTCTGCGCCGTGAACGGAACGAAGATCGCGGACAGTTCGGCCATGTCGCGGCCGCGGATGCCGTATTTCTCTTTCGCCAGCACCACGATCGAACGCCCTTCCGGCGTCTCGTCCGCGAGCGAGGCGAGCTGGGCGGCGTCCGCCAGTTCCTGTTCGCTGACGCCGCGAATGGGGCGGAACGCCGTCGCCTGGCGGTTGCCGAGCGTAATCGTGCCGGTCTTGTCGAGCAGCAGCGTATCGACGTCGCCGGCGGCCTCGACCGCCCGGCCCGACATCGCCAGCACATTGAAGCGCACCAGCCGGTCCATGCCGGCGATTCCGATCGCCGACAACAACGCGCCGATGGTGGTCGGGATCAGCGTCACGAACAGCGCCACCAAAATGATCACCGAAATCTGGCCACCGGCGTAAGCCGCGTAACTCGGGATGGTCACGGTGGCAAACACGAAGATGATGGTGAGACCTGCGAGCAGGATGTTCAGCGCGATCTCGTTCGGCGTCTTCTGCCGCTCGGCGCCCTCCACCAGCTTGATCATGCGGTCGATGAAGGTCGATCCTTGCGCGGCGGTAATGCGGACGCGAATCCAGTCCGACAGCACCTGCGTGCCGCCGGTCACAGCCGAACGATCGCCGCCGGATTCCCGGATCACGGGCGCCGATTCGCCTGTAATCGCGGCTTCGTTCACCGAGGCGACGCCTTCGATCACCTCGCCGTCGGAGGGGATGTTGTCGCCGGCTTCGACCAGCACGATATCGCCGACCTTGAGACTCGTGCCCGGCACCAGGCGATATTCCCGGCCTTCGCCGCTCAAGAGCTTGGCCTGGCTTTCGGTGCGGGTCTTGCGCAGCGATTCGGCCTGCGCCTTGCCCCGTCCCTCGGCGACCGCTTCGGCGAAATTGGCAAACAGCACCGTGAACCACAGCCACAGGATGATCTGAAAGGTAAAGCCGAGATCGCTGCCGCCCGTTGCCAGATCGCGCAGGAAGATCACGGTGGTGAGAGCAGCGACGACCTCGACCACGAACATCACGGGGTTCTTGACCATGGCCCGCGGATCGAGCTTGGCGAAAGCCGAGCCGATCGCGGGTCCCACGATCTTCGGGTCGAGCATCGTGGCGGCCGGTGTTTGCCGATTGGTTTTCTGGACGACTTCCATGGAGACAGCTCCGAATAACCGGTCAGAACAGATTGTTGGCGTTCATCGCCAGGTGCTCGACGATCGGACCGAGCGCCAGCGCCGGGAAGAAGGTGAGACCGCCGATGATGAGGATCACGCCGACGACGAGGCCGACGAACAATCCGCCGGTCGTGGGCAAGGTGCCCGCGGACGGCGGGATGGATTTCTTGGCCGCAAGCGAACCTGCCATCGCCATCGCCGGCACGATCATGAAGAAGCGGCCGACGAACATCGCGCTTGCGAGCGTGACGTTGTAGAAGAAGGTGTTGCCGGACAGCCCGGCAAACGCCGAGCCGTTATTGCCGGTCGCCGACGTGTAGGCGTAGAGCACTTCGGTAAAGCCGTGCGGCCCGGCATTGTTCATCGCCGCAACCGTCGACGGCAGCACCACCGCAACGGCGGTCCAGCCGAGATACATCAAGGGCAGCACCAGAATGGCGAGCATCGCCATCTTGACCTCGCGCGCCTCGATCTTCTTGCCGACATATTCCGGCGTGCGTCCGACCATCAGACCGGCGACAAAGATCGCGAGCACGACGAACAGCAGCATGCCGTAGAGGCCCGCGCCGACGCCGCCAACGATGATTTCGCCGAGCTGCATGTTGATCAGCGGAATCATGCCGCCCAACGCCGTAAAGCTGTCGTGCATCGCATTGACCGCGCCGCAGGAGGCCGCGGTGGTGATGACCGCAAACAGGCTCGAGGCCACGATGCCGAAGCGGACTTCCTTGCCCTCCATGTTGCCGCCGGCAAGCCCGAGCGCATCGAGGGTCGCGGTGCCGTTGGCCTCGGCCCAATACGTAACCGAGACGCCGGCCAGAAACAGCACGCCCATGACCGCGAGGATCGCCCAGCCCTGCCGCTGATTGCCGACCATGCGGCCGAACACGTTGGTCAGGGCGGCGCCGATCGCGAAGATCGACAGCATCTGCACGAAATTGGAGATTGCGGTCGGATTCTCGAACGGATGCGCCGCGTTAGCGTTGAAGAAGCCGCCGCCATTGGTGCCGAGCATCTTGATCGCGACCTGCGAAGCCACCGGTCCGACCGCGATCGTCTGTTTCGCGCCTTCCAGCGTCGTCGCCTCGACATAGGCGCCAAGCGTCTGCGGCATGCCCTGCCAGACCAGGAACAGCGAATAGACGATACAGACCGGCAACAGCACATAGAGCGTGGTGCGGGTCACATCGACCCAGAAATTGCCGACGGTGCGCACCGAGGCGCGGGAGAAGCCGCGGATCAGCGCAACTGCCAGCGCAATGCCGGTCGCAGCCGACAGGAAATTCTGGTGCGTCAGCCCGAGCATCTGCACGAGATAGGACATCGTGCTCTCGCCACCGTAGTTCTGCCAGTTGGTGTTGGTGATGAAGCTGATCGCGGTGTTGAAGGCGAGGTCTTCGGGCACCGCGGGTTGGCCGGCCGGATTGAACGGAAGCCCGGCCTGAAGCCGCATCAGCGCATAGAGAATGACAAAGCCGCCGACGTGAAAGAACAGCATCGCCAGCGTATAGGTGACCCAGTGCTGCTCGCGCTTTTCGTCGACCCCGCCGATCCAGTAGATCGCGACTTCAACGGGACGGAGCAGCGGCGACAGCGGCGTCCGCTCGCCCTCGAATACGCGCGTCATGTACCAGCCGAGCGGCTTGGCGAGCGCGACGACGATGACGCAGAACAGAAGAATTTGAGTCCATCCGATGGCGGTCATGGCAGGGATGCCTTTGGCAGCGAGTTGGGAATCACAGGCGAAGGGCGCTCGAGGCGCCTCGCGCGGCGGTCAGAAGCGCTCTGGCCGCAGCAGCGCGTAGGTCAGGTAAAACAGCAGGCCCGCGGAGACCAAACTCGCAAGCGCATAGTCGAACATCATGGCCTTACGTCCTTTGAAGCGCTGTCTTCCGGATCAAAGCCGCTCGCAGGCGTAGGTGTAGCCGAGCGCGGCTACGAAGAAGCCGAGGCCAAGCGCCAACATGATCAGGTCCAGCATGGAAATCTCCCTCGCGCGTCACAACGCGCATGAGACCAAAAGGCGATCCGGTGATCGCCCCTCGGAACTGGTCATGAAGTGCCATCCAGGCCATAGGTTTTCGAGGCGGCGGGACCAGCGACCTTATAAGAAACTCATAAAGGCCGATGCGAAGTGGTGAGCCTCTGCACGTCCCACAACATCCCTATAAGAAAGCCACTCGCCCCATCCCGATATCCTATCCCGCCGTCGCTACCTTGATCGCCACGACCATCGCGGATCGAACGCGCATGCGAGGCGGTACGAGTCTTGCTTGGAAAACAGCGCTAAGTAGCTGAGAAGAAAAGATATTATTTTTTTATCTCAATCGCGGCAAACGGATATGAAAATCGATCTCTCCATCGTTCCCATTGCCGCAAGCCGCGTCATGGCAAGGATGTCTCACATACTGGCGGCGTCGGTTTTCGTGATGGCGTTCACTGGATTGGGTAGCGTCCCGGCGCGCGCGGAAAATCCCGAGATCGCGAGCCGTCGCGCCGCCGAGCGAACCGATTTCACTAACGAGGAAATCAGGGAAGGCTTCTTCAAGATTGCGTTCGGCGCCGAACTACAGACCGACAAGCCGGCGGGACGGGTGCGCAAATTCGACGAACCGGTACGGATTTTCGTCGAAGCAGGCGCCGCGCCGCAGCGGCGCAGCGAACTCGCCAATGTGGTGTCCGACATTCGCTCGCGCGTGAACCACCTCGATATCGATCTCACCACCGATCGCCGCGCCGCCAATTTCACGGTGCGCCTCGTTCCCGAGCGCAAGTTGAAATCGACCATTCGCGCGCTCTATGGCAGCGACAGGGCCAGGCAGATCCAGAAAGAGCTGAAGCCGGAATGCCTGTCGGGCATCGGCAAGGACGAAAGCTTTCGTATCCGGCGCGCCGAAGTGATCCTGCCGGTCGATGCGGGAGACTTCACTTTCCTTGATTGCGCCTACGAGGAACTGTTGCAGGCGCTGGGCGTCATCAACGACGACGCCTCGGTGCCGTGGACGATGTTCAATGACGACGTCCAGATGGGTTTCTTCGACGTCTACGATCAGTATCTTCTCAATATTCTTTACGACCCGCGCATCACCCCCGGCATGACCAGGGATGAGGTCGATGCCGCCCTGCCCGATGTTCTTGCGAGCGCGCGCCAATGGGTACGCGAGATCAACCCGCCGCGCCGTGCCGAATCAGAGAACAGCCAGGTCGATCGCAATTAAGCTCAATGCGAGCGATTGCGTGCCGAGGATGACGAGTATTCGGTAATCGGAGTGTTGTGACCCGTCTGGTGTTGCGCTAGTTGGCTTGAGCGCTGGTTTTTCGTCGGCGCGCTGGCGGACGCCCCGGCTTCCGCACGGACGACCGCGAGAGCAAGAAGCGCAACGCAGAGAACGACGAGTTTTCCGATCGCAAGATAGCTGTGCATGGTTTCCTCCGGTCGATCTGAAGACAACGGAGCCCGAGCGTTTTCGCCCGATGATGACCCGACATCTTGATGATGTCTTGTTGTCTCTGATCGAGATCATGTTCCTCGCCGTCGCTGAGTGCAACAAACAAACGGCAGATGCATAAAAGATCGGCACGCCAGAGTGGTCGGTGAAAGAAGCATCACGCTCTGGTTAACAAGAAGCGGCCAGGCGTTGTCCGCTGCTCAAGTCGTGAACGAGCGAGAAGCCAGCAACCGCGGCGGCTGCGCCACCGATTCGGCTTACGCGAAACTGACGTCCTAATTTGATTTGCCGGCCGGCTTCGCCGTCGGCTCCGGCTCGTGGACCTGGCTCCAGGGATCATAGGGCTTTTTCGGAGTGGGGATCCGATCAAGCGCGGCCTTGTAGGCTTTCTCATCCACCTTCGGCTTGGTCTCGGTGGATGGCGCCGCGTGGCTGCCTTTCTTCAACTGGGCATAGGCGGCAGCAGAAGCAACCAGCGACAGCAAGGCCGCGACGACGATCGCCTGCCACATCACCCTCGATCTGCCTGTCATGTGTCCCTCCCGCCCTTTGACTATAGGTCAGGAATTTTCAGGCGCGACATCCAATTCTTGGCTGATCGTTACTGCCGATTGCCGCATGCCTCGGATGCGTCAGAAACACTGACGCTTTGTTCCGGTGATATACAAAAAATAACGACTTGCCGTTGCAATGCGACAAGCGATATCGTTTTAGGCACGGTGATTCAGGATTGTGCAATGCGCACAGATACGAATCTGCAGCCGAATCAAACGGCTAAGGCAAAATTGACCGACGCCCCGCCCACTGCCCGTGTCTGGTATGGCGGCGTATTTGGCCGAACGCTATTCCTGATCGTCCTCATCATCATCACGGCCAAGGTGGCAAGCCCTCAGATCGAGCGCCTGTCCTCGATCTACGAGACTCCCGGCGATCTCATTCGCGTGCTGATGGGCGTTGGCGTTTGCGGCTGGTTCGTCGTCAACCTTTTCATCCTGCCGAAGGATGCGGGCGCGTATCGCATCTGGATGTATATGGGCTTGCTGCTGCTGCCGCTCGCTGTGCTCTGCGCCTACGTGGTCTGGTAAGCAACCGCCCTTCCCGGGAAACCGCGAGCGGAACCTTCGTTCGCTCAATTCCAGAACGTCACGATCAACCCGCCGCCGACGATCAGCGCGCCGCCGACCAGAATTGGCATGTCCGGCAGCGTCCGAAACATGATCAGATTGACCACCTGCCACACGATGAAAAGCGTCGCGATGTAAAATCCGGCGACGCGGTTGAATTCGATCGGCGCAAGGTTCAGCGACACGCCATAACCGAAAAGAAGAATCGCTCCGGCGAGAAACAGCCCGCCGCGCGGCAGCCAGGCGGTCTGACCGAGACCGATTCGCACGATCGCGTCGCCGAAGGTTTCCAGCGACGTCGCCAGGATCAAAAACAGGAAGATTCTGATGTCCATATCACTCTCTCAACGGGTTACCTTCCGTTGTGAGTACAGATGCACGACGCGTCTGCATAGAGGACTTCAGACTTACTCGCTATTTCGCCTCGGTCGCGGCAACCACCTCGGGCGCGGGCGCTTCGCCCAGCGCGCATTGGCGCCAGTCGGGCACAGTGCAGTTCGCAGGCCAGTTGCCACCGAGTGCCATGAACAGAGCCGCCGTATCCGAGATGCGATTGGCCTCGGTCTGCACCCGCACCACGGCCGCGGTCAGGTAGGTTTGCTGCGCGTTCAGCACGGCAAGCTGATTGACCTGGCCTTCGCTGAGTTGCTTCTCGACGATGTCGAGGCTGGCCTTGGCGGCATCTTCCGCGCGCCGCGCCGCGCGCATGGCCCTGGCGTCGGACTGCAACGCGCGCAGTGCATCGGCGACGTTCTGGAAGGCCGTGATGACGGCGGCGCGATATTGCGCTTCGGCCTGCTCGAGCGCGGCCTCGGCCGCCTTCTGCTTGTGATAGAGCGTGAGCCCGTCGAAGATCGGCGCGGTGGCAGCGGCGCCGAGCGTGAAGAAGCCGGTGCCCGGCGCAAAGGTCTGCGGCCAGTTGAACGCGGCCGAGCCGCCATTGGCCGAGAGCGTGATGTTGGGCAGGCGCGCTGCGATTGCGACGCCAATTTGTGCTGCGGCCGAATGCATATTGGCTTCCGCCGCGCGCACGTCGGGCCGTTGATTGACGAGCTTGCCCGGCACGCTGACCGGCAGATTGGTCGGCAGCTTCAGGTGCGCGAGATCGAATTTCTGCCGGACCTCGTCGGCGGCATATTGGCCGGCGAGCGACGTGAGGAGGTCGCGCTGCTGCGCGAGCTGCTTTTCAAGCGGCGGCAGCAATTCCTCGGCCTGTGCCAGCGCCGCATCCTGCGCCAGCACGTCGGCCAGCGCCGCCTGGCCCAGGTTTTGCTGCCGCTTCAGGATATCGAGCAGGCGCTTTTCGATCGCGATGATGCGCTGGGTCGCCGCGATCTGTCCGCGCAACGAAGCCTCTTGTATAGCCGCCGTGACCACGTTGCTGGTCAGCGTCAGGAAGGCGGCCTCGAGCTGGAACAGTTGCTGCTCGGCGGTGGCGTCGAGACCTTCGACCGCGCGGACATTGCCGCCCCAGATATCAGGTACGAACGATACCGTGAGCTGGTTCGTCACCAGCGAGAATTCGTATTGCGGCGTCCCGTTCGGAACTCCGGGGACCTGCTGCGGATTGGCCACCAGGTTTTGCTGGGTCGTCGAGTTACCGGTGATTTGCGGGAAGTACAGGCCGCGCTGCGCGAGCGCGTTGTAGCGCGCGATCTTGATCGCGGCTTCCGCGGCTTGCAGGTTCGGATTGTGGTTGACCGATTCGCGCACCAGTTCGTTCAGCGGTTCGGACTTGAAGGCCGCCCACCAGCGCGTCGAAACGTCGGCGCCGTTGAGGAAACGCTGCCCGGGCACTGGAGCCGTTTCCTTTCCGGAAACGGAAGCCGTCTCTTTTCCCGGATCCGCCGAGGCGAGATTGCCTTTGACATAGCCGGTGACATCGGGCGCGGCGGCCGGCTGGAAATTCGGCCCAACCGCGCAGCCGGACATCGCCAACGACATTGCGGCGATCGCGACGGCACTGGTCGCGGATCGGAGTCTGTTGCTGACGCCGCTAGCCATCGGGATTGCCTTCGGTGACTACGACCGGATCACCCGCGACCACAGCGTTCTCGGCGTCTCGCGAGAGGAAGATCTTTCGAAGCGCCGGCGCAACGATCAACAAAAGCAGCGGCCCGATGAACATACCACCCACGACGACGGTAGCCAACGGACGTTGCACCTGGCTGCCGATGCCGTGGGAAATCGCGGCGGGGAACAGACCGACGCCGGCCGAGAGCGCCGTCATCAGCATCGGCCGCATCCGTTGTTCGGCGCCGTGAAATACCGCTTCCGCAATCCCCATGCCCTGCGCACGCAGTTCGCGGAAATAGGTGATGTTGAGAATGCCGTCCATCACGGCGACGCCGAACAGCGAGATGAAGCCGATCGCCGCCGAGACCGAGAAATCGAGCCCGGCGAAATAAAGCGCGATCAGGCCGCCACCGATCGCAAAGGGAATGCCGGCGACCGACAACAGGCTGTCGCGCAGCGAATTGAACAGCCCGTACAACAACACGAGGATCAGAAGCAGCGTGATCGGCACCACGATCATCAACCGCTGCTTGGCGGCCTGGAGGCTGTCGAACTCGCCGGCCCAGACGAGCTGATAGCCGTTGGGAAGCTTGATGGCCTTGCCGACCCGCTCCTGCGCTTCGGCCACCGTGCTGCCGAGGTCGCGGCCGCGCACAGAGAACTTGATCGGAATGTAGCGCTGGCTGCGCTCGCGATAGATAAAGGAGGCGCCGGTGTCGAGCGTGATGTTGGCCAACTCGCTGAGGGGAACGTAAGCGTTGGTACCCGAAGGCGTCGAATAGGCCACTTTAAGATTGCGGACGGCGTCGATGCTGGAGCGATATCTGGCGTCCAGCCTGACGGCGAGAGCGAATTGCCGGTCGCCTTCCAGCACGGTGGTTGCCGTGGTGCCGCCGAGCGCGGCCTGAACCACCGTGTTGACGTCGCCGGTGTTCAGCCCGTAGCGGGCGGCCTTTTCGCGGTCGACCTTGATGTTGAGATTGGGCTGGCCCAGGAGATGGAAGATTCCGAGGTCGGCAACGCCGCGGATCCTGGCCATCTCGTCCATCACCTGGGTCGCGAGACCTTCGAGGACCTCGAGATTGGGACCGATGACCTTGACGGAGTTGGCGCCCTTCACGCCTGACAGCGCTTCCTCGACATTGTCCTGGATATATTGCGAGAAGTTGAAACCGATGCCGGGCAATTCGTCGGCAAATTCCTTTTGCAGCTCTTCTGTCAGCTTTTCCTTGGTCAGATTCGGCGGCCACTCGTCGAACGGCTTGAGCGGCGCGAACAACTCGACATTCGAGAACGGCGAGGCATCGCTGCCATTGTCGGGACGGCCGTGCTGCGAGACCACGGTGACGACTTCCGGGTGCCGCAACAGGATCTCCCGCATCTTGCCGGTGACGGCCGTGCCGGAATCGAGCGACATCGTCGACGGCATCGCGGCGCGGATCCAGAAATTGCCCTCTTCCAGAGCCGGCAGGAACTCGCTTCCCAGGCGAGAGGCCGCAAGCACGCTCAATGCCAGAAAGACAATACCGATCGTCACTGAAACCGCGAGATTCGACAGCGCCCAGCGCAGCACCGGCGTGTAGCTCCTGCGCAGCATCCGCACGATGACGGTCTCGGTCTCCTCGATATGCTTGGGCAACAGCAGCGAGGCCAGCACCGGCGTCACCGTAAAGGTGGCGAGCAGCGCGCCCGCGAGCGCGTAGCCATAGGTTCGCGCCATCGGGCCGAAGATCTGGCCCTCGACGCCCTGCATCGTGAACAGCGGCACGAAGGCGGTGACGGTGATGGCCGCGGTGAAGAACACGGCCTTGTCGACTTGCAGCGCGCTGACAAAGATCATGCGTAGCCGCTCGGTCCACTTGGGCGAGCCGGAAACCTGGTTGTGCGCGGAGGTGGGATCCGTCCCCCAATAGCCTTCCGACAGATGCTGGAGCAACGTCTGCCGGCTCTCCGGCGAGGACTGAAAATTCCGGTAGATGTTTTCCATCATGATCACGGCGGAATCGACGATGATGCCGAAGTCGACCGCGCCGAGCGACAACAGGTTGGCGTCCTCGCCTTGCAGGACGAGGATGATGATGGCGAAGAACAGCGCGAACGGAATGTTGGCGCTGACGATGATGGCGCTGCGCAGGTCGCCGAGAAACACCCACTGGATAATGAAAACCAGCAGGCAACCGAAAATCAGGTTGTGCAGCACCGTGTGTGTGGTGATCCCGACCAGCGAACTGCGATCGTAATAGGGAACGATCTTGACGCCCGGCGGCAGACTGCCGTCGCTGTTGAGCCTTTGAACTTCGGCCTGCACTTTCGGGATGATGTCGTTGGTGTGCTGGGTCCGCCCCATCACCACGATCGCGGTGGCGACGTCGTCGTCATGGTCCCGGCCGCCGATGCCAAGCCGCGGCACGAAGCCGACGGAGACGGTCGCGACATGCTTGACCTGGATCGGCAGGCCGTTCACCTGCGCCAGCACCACGTTCTCGATGTCCTGGACCTTGTAGCCCTTGGTGACGTCGTCGGCACCGCCCGAGTCGACGAGGCCAACGCCGCGGATGTTCACCGATTGCTGCCCGATCGTGATCTCGCGCCCGCCGACATTGATGTTGGCATTGCCGAGCGCGGCGACGAGCTGGGGAATGGTGATGTTGTAGGCTTCCAGCTTCTGCAGGTCGGCATCGACGTTGAACTGCTTGGTGGTGCCGCCCCAGGCATTGATCTGCACCACGCCCGGAATGGTCAGGAAGCGGCGGGCCACGACGTAGTCCTGGAGCGTGCGCAGGTTGGTCAGGCCGAAATGCGGGGGGCCGACGAGCTGGTAGCGATAGATCTCGCCGACGAGGCTCGATTGCTGGATTTGCGGAACCTGGTTGCCCGGCAGGTTGACGTTCTGCTGGAGGCTGACGGAAGCCTGCGTCAGCGCAAAGTAGAAATCGGTGCCGTATCTGAAGGTGACGCGGACGAACGACAGGCCGTAGAACGAGGTCGAGCGGATGTTGACGACGCCCGGCGTCGGGTAGAGGCCGACTTCCATCGGGATCGTGTAGTACTTTTCCATTTCTTCGGCGGAGAGACCGGCCGCCTGCGCCGTGATTTCCAGGATCACCGGCGCCGGATTTGGATAGGCCTCGATGTTCAGCTTCGAAAACGCCACGAGCCCCGCGGCGCAAAAGACCACGACACCCAGCACGATGATCGCGCTGCGCGTCAGGCCAAATTCGAGCAGGGACTTGATCAACTGGTACCGCCGTCCTTAGCCGATTTAACCGGCATCGCCCAACAAGAGCTTGTTGCTCAGGAACACCGCACCGTCCGTGACAACCGTCTCATCAGGCATCAGTCCCGTCAAAATCTGCGTCCAGCCATCCTGCTGCATTCCGGTCTTGACGGTGCGCTTGACGAAATGGCGGCTGTCCTTGGTGGCCCACACCGACATCGTGCCGTCGCCTTCCCGCACCACGCCTTCGGCCGGCACCGCCAGCGAACGAACGGGATCGCCGACGTGGATGACGAAGCTTGCAAACATTCCCGAGCGCAGCAGATGTTCGGGGTCGTCGATTTCGGAGCGCACCAGTTGCCGGTGGGTGTTGGGATCGATCATCGCGCCGAGCGCGGTGACGCGGCCGGTGAAGACCTTGTCAGGATAGGCGGGCACCGTGACCTGGACCTGTTGGCCGAGCTTGTAGGCCGGCGCGTCGGTCTCGATGACATTGGCCAGCATCCACATGGTCGAGAGATCGGCGACGGTGAAGGGCGCCGGCGCAGCACCGGGCTGGGTCAGGAATCCCGGCGCCGCGTTGCGCGCGACCACGCGGCCCCCGATCGGGCTCGGAACCACCAGCGTGGAATCGACCCTGCGGTCATTGAGGATCTGCTCGATCTCCGCGTCGCTCTTGCCGAAGATTCGCACCGCATCCTTGGCGGCCTTGAAGTTGCCTTCGGCGGTCTGCTGGTCGGAAGTCGACTGGTCGACGTCCTTTTGCGCGCTGCCGCCCGACTTCATGAGGTTGGTGAGGCGCGCCAGCGTCTTCTTCTGCAATTCGAGCACGCCGGCCGCGGCCAGCAGGGTCGATTCGGCCTGAAGCAGATCGGGGCTGTCGATCGTGAACAGCACTTCGCCGGCCTTCACTTCTTCGCCGATGTTGTAGAAGGCCTTGAGGATTTTGCCCTGGTATTGCGAAAAAACCTGAACGAGAAGATTCTCGTTGAAGTCGATGGTGCCGACGGCGGTTTTGAGAAGCGCGAAATCGCGCGACGGCACCGGTCCAATCTTGATGGATGCCGCCTGCTTCGCGGTCAGGTCGACGGATTGCTCATCTGAGGCGGCGGGCTTGACGGGTTCGATCGCAGCAACGCGTTCCTTGCTGCCGGATTGACCGTCGGCGAGCCCGATGAAACCCCTGCCCCAAAACAGCACGACGCCGCCCGCCACAATTACGGCGAGCCAGATCGCCCGGGATTTCGACAGCCTTCCGAAAGCACTCACTCCAATGTCCCCAAAATCGCCGTCCACTTGTCATGCTGCGTTACAGCATCGCGCTTACACCGTCCTTACGGATCAGCTGCGCCGCCTCGTCTGTTTTAGGACAAAGCCCCCCGGAAAGGCAGCCGATACGCCGAAAAACCCTCAGATTTGCTCAGATATTCTGCACCTGTTGCTGATTCGGGCACTGGCAAAAGCGGCTGTTTTCGAAGCCCACCTTCATCAAGATCCGTGCCACCGCCGGTGGCAATTTCGGCGATTCCGTCAGGCTGACCCGCACCCGTCTCACATGACCGTGACACAGGCAATTCCAGCTAGTGGAGTGGATTTGACATTCGCAACCCGCCTAGCCGCAAATTTGGAAGCGAATATCAAATCTCAAACTCCACTAGAAACCTATATTTGCTAGTGTCCTTTGATTCTAACATTCGCAAAGGTGCCCGCTGAGAAGGGATGCGAATGTTAGAATCGGACCACTAGCCGCGCCACATCGGAGATTTCGGACCTCCGTGATAGCGCATCGGCGCAGGCCGGCCCGGAGGGGGTACAGAACCGGGCGTGCCTGTTGCACCATTAGACTGCCGCGTCAGGGGGGCCGTCGGACGGTGCAAGGGTTGCGCCTCGCCAGCGCACTCCCCGCCGATGAAGCAAACTGCCAACGCGGCAAACCATGCGACGCTACTGATTCGCAACCGACCGGTGCGGATATGGTTCAAGCCGAGCCCACCCTGTGGTCCGATTCTAACATTTGCCGGCCGGCATCACCGACACCGGCCGGCAAGCAGAGCTCAATATTTGGCAACGACCGGACCGTCCCAGTGGAATTTGTAATTGACGCCGACACGCACCATTTGCACGGTCTGCTTTACGTTGAGAGTTTCACCGATCAGACCCGGCGCCGGCGTGAAGTGCTGGCCCGAGGTATCTTCGATCCACATGTAATTGTATTCGGCGAACGCCGACCAGTTGGGCAAGAACATCCACTCAAAGCCGAGGCCAGCCGTCATCCCGGGCAAGGTGAATTTGGCGGATTCTAACAATGCGCCGCCCGGCTGAAGCACCTGGTTCTTGTCTTGCATCCAGGCCATGCCGACTTTGACGTAGCCGAGGAACGATGGCGTGTAGAGATATCCCATGCGACCGGTCGCCGTGTAGACGGCCTGGAGGTTGTTGGTCTCCGAGAAGGTCGGGATGTCCGTCAGCGCGTGCGAGCCTTTGACGCCGCCGAAGTCGAACGTGCCCTGGATGCCAAACACCAGATTGGTGGTCTGGAAATCGCAGCCCGCCTGTCCGCCACCCATAAAGCCCTTGTCGTCTTCGCGGCCGTAATCCGCAAACGACGGACCGATACCGTCCTGCGCGAACCTTGAGGTGTCCATGCGAGACCAAGCGCCGCCGACGTCGCCGCCGATATAACAGCCGGTCCAGTTGTAACCCGCTCCAGCCAACGGCTTTGCCTTGAGCGGCATGTCTGCGGCCTGCGCAACGCCGGTGGCGCCCAGCACCATCAACAAGCCCGTCAGCGCCAGCTTTACGTTTCGAACCATCTTAAGCCCCCAATGTCATCTTTATTCACGCTGTCCGCTCGTCAGTACTTGGCGACCACGGGACCACCGAACTTGAAGTCGATGCCAACCGTCACGACGGAGTAGGTGCTGGCGACGCTGTAAGGCAGCTGTCCATTCGGCGTGAGCGGATTGCCCGCCCGGCTGTAGCTGCCGAAGTCATAGTAGCGGTATTCCAGCTTGCCGAGGATGTTGTTGGTGATCGCATAGGCGATGCCGCCACCGGCCGCGAGACCGTTGCGGTGATTCGTGAACTGGTCGACCGCAAATCCTGGCGCGGTGCTGGTGTGCTGGATGTCACCGAACGCCCAGCCGCCGGTGAAGAACAATAGCAAGCGGTCGATGGCAATGCCGCCTCGCGCGCGAAGCGAGCCGCCCCAACGAAGATTGCTCTGATCGACGACGCCGAGCGCCTGGCTGGCGTCGCCACCCTTGATGCCCGACCAGAACCCGTCGGCCTCGATGCCGGTCAGATAGCTGCCGCTCTGCCAGTTGTAACCAACCTCGCCGCCGCCGATGCCGCCCGTCGAATCGTAGTTGACCGTGAAATTGGCATTGCCGGCAGGACCGTTGGCGTTGTTGTAGTTGTGGTTGCCAAAGCCACCACCACCGTACCCGCCGATATAGACGCCCGTCCAGTCGTAGACCGATTGGATCGCCTGTGGCGCCTTGGCGTAAGGCAGGTCGGCGCCAAGCGCCGGTGACATCGCGCCCAACACACCGAGCGAGACGGAGGTGAGAAGAATTCGTTTCATTGTTAGCCCCTGTCGAATTGGTTTCAGTGAAAGGTGTGACGGCCCCGGCCGTCACACGGCTTCCCACCTCAGAAGTGAATGATGATGTCGGCCGAACCGATGAGGGCGTAGTTGCGGGTGGCCGGGATGCCCATGTTGGAGTTGCCGTTGAACGCGAACGCGTCGAGCGACTTGTAGTAGGTGAACTCCGGCCGGATCTCGATCTGCGGCGAGAACCAGTGCTGCCAACCGATGCCGGTCTCGACGTAGCGCGTCTTGGTGCCGGTTCGCTGCCCCTCTCTGTCGTCGAAGAACTCAGCTCGATAAGAGATGTTGTCGAGCGCCGTCGCCCTGTAGTTCAGGTACATCGTGGTGGCGTTCCAGTCCGCGTTGCAGGTCAGCCCAGCCGGGCTTTTGCAAAGCGCTCCGCCTGGCGCGTTGAAGGGGATGTTCTGAGGTGAGAACGGCGTGCCGCCCATCGCAAGAATGTTCAGGGCGGTGGCGTTGTTGAGGTTTATCACGCCGCTCTGATGGCCATTGTAGGCCTCGAACGAGATGTGCCACTGGTCGTTGAACTTGTGATAGTAGGTCAACCCGTACCATTGCAGGTTGTTGTAACCCCAGACGCCGTTGTTTATCCCGTCCGCGACCACATTGATGTTGTCGCGCCCGTCGTCGCTGGTCCAGCGAACGCCAAGTGTGAAGCTTGGCTTCGCTCCCGGATCCTTCAGGTAGGTCGAATTCGGATACAGCGGGTTCGGGAACGGATTTGGAAGGGTAGCGCCGACATGCCACGGCATTGCTTCGGTGCCTGCCACGATGCCCGTCTGGAGAATCCAGTTCTTGTTCAGCGCGGTCGTGACCTCGATTCCGGTGTTGGTGTAGTTGTCGAACGTATACGTCATCGAGTGCGTATACATGTAGTTGTTCGGCGCGAGCTGGGCCTCGATGTCCGGGATCGAGATGAAGCGCCCGAACCGGATCAGCATGCCATCGGCAACCCACGGCACGAACACTTCGCCATAGGCCATCGGCAGGTCATAACCGTAGTTCTTGTTCTGGTTCAGGAGCTGATAGCTCCACAGTCCGTACGCCGTCGTGTAGCGATAGTTCTCGCCGTAAATCGGCGCGATACGGAAGCCCCAGTCGATGTGGTCCTTCTGCACGGTGTCGGGCAGACGTTCGATGTAAACCACCGCCTGATCGAGCTGCACGGTGTTGGGATTGTAGAGGTAGGCCGCCGGTGCGTTGCCGCCCCGAACCGTATTGGTCGAAAGGTTGCCGCCGGCGTTGAGCCAGCCATAAACCTGAATGTGGTTTTCGTTCATCCAGCTTCCGACGCCGGTGTTGCCGAGCGCGTTCATCAGCGGACTGTCAACCGAGCTTGGTCGCGTCACGCCGAGGTTGGTGGTTCCGCCATAGGGCCATTCGGTAAACGGCATCGGCGGCGTGGTCTGCGGAGTTGCCGGCCATTCGGCGCGTCGCGACGGCGGCGCCTTCGGATCGGCGGGCGCCGAATCGTGGCCCCACTCAAGCCGGTAGTAGTTGAAGAACCGCTCCCAGAACGTCGTGCCGAGATAGGTGTCGAGACAGGCGTAGTTCTTGTAGGGATCGACATCGCCCCTGCACGCCGGCGTTTTCGTCGGTAGAGACGCATCCGCTGCGTAAGCGCCGCCCATCAAACCCATGGCGGCCAATGACGCGCCCGCCAGAAGAAGTCTTTTCATGATCTTGCCCCAAGCTGTCGGTCTTAAGGTCACCCCCAGGCGTCCTTGCGAGACCGTTCATACTTGCGGCAATCTTTCGTCGCGGGAACAAGGAAATCGATACGGATTGCTGCACCGTTTCATAAAGAAAAAATATATGAATTTGCGATTTCGGCTGATTTTGCTCAGCAATTTGCCAATTGCTTTCGACGCTGCCGCGATAGGCGGCAAGATTCGGAGGAATCCGCGCCGAATCTCACATATTCAGCAATTGTTTTTAATAGTTTTTTGAACGCTGTTGCCTTTCCGCCATAGCTTGCGGTCGCAAAGTCATCATTCGATATCTTTTATCTATGTAATGCGCCCGACTTCTATATCGAACCTATATGGGACCCGTCGTTATGCTGCGTCGCGTTGAGAACAGCCCATTCGCTGATCATGAGGCGAGGCAATGGTCGTCAAGGCAGAGCGCGCGAACGGCAGGAGCCGCGTATTGGACGCGGGCGAGAGCGACAATGTCGATTTCAGCTTTCTGCCGAAAGGCCTGGTCTCGCAGTGCCAGGTGCTGATCGAGAGTTTCCACGACCTCCATGGCTATTCGTGCCTGCCCGACATTCTGTGGAAGGCGGGGCTTGGGCCATTCATCGAGGCGCATGCGCCGCTTCGCCAGGTGCTGCGAAAGGCCTCGACGACCCGAAGCGCCAAGAAATCAAACGCGGGCTTTGTGAGAATCGCAAGCACGATCCTGTCGCTTGAGATTCTGACGAGCCGTTTTGCCGGCTGGAGCAGCATTTACCCGCGGGAAGCCACCAAGTCGCGGGAAATCCTCAAGGCCGGTGCGCGCGGCCCGCAAAACCCGTTGATCGAATTCTACCTGTATCCGCCGAAATATCTGAATTCGGCTGCGATCGCGGCGCTCGCGCCGCCGCCGAATACCCACGATGCCGAGCTTTACGGCCTTCCGGCTGATGGAACCGGCCATAGCGGAGCGATCGGCCAGCTCGAGGCGATGTAGGCATCGCCGACGCCGCTTTCGAAAATATATTACTTTTATATCTCTTCGAGAGACAAACGGCATAGATTTTATACGCCGACTTGAAGAATGCTGCAGTGCCGGGTGTTGACGACATCGAAGCATCGATTGATTTGAAGCGAATGAGGAGATTTGCAGGTCGTATCTAATTCCGTTCGTTCGACCTCGCGTCCTTCTTTCACAATCACTCGCTGCCGGTGCACGATTTTTGTTGCGGTCTTTTCGAGCCCGGCCGTTGCGCCGGGTCTTGGAACCGAAGCGATGATCGGCCGATGTCCTCCGTTTAGAGGCACGTTCTTTTGC
The DNA here is from genome assembly GCF_900142985.1 of Bradyrhizobium erythrophlei. NCBI lineage: Bacteria > Pseudomonadati > Pseudomonadota > Alphaproteobacteria > Hyphomicrobiales > Nitrobacteraceae > Bradyrhizobium > Bradyrhizobium erythrophlei. The sequence goes on along the minus strand of NZ_LT670849.1, from coordinate 4,191,666 downwards.
CGATAATAACCAGGCTCGCCAAACCCGGACTTTCCGGCGGCAAGGATCGAGACATCACGCCCGCGCCGGTCAGCAAGGCGGCGCGCCACGATTTTTTGCAAACGAACGTCGTCCCTTTGCTGTTGTCGCTTGTCGGCGTCACGCTGGTCACGGCGTTGCTGTTGCTGTTGAAGGAAACCGTCGCGGCAAGCCTCGTCCCGATCGCCTATCTCGTCCCCGTCATCATTGCCGCCACCCGATGGGGAATCTGGCCGGCGACGCTCGCTTGCATCGTCAGCATGGCGCAAGCCGACTTTTTCTTCTTCCCTCCCATCTACAGCTTTCAGGTCGAGGACCCGCAGGAAGCCATCGACCTCCTGCTGTTTTTCGTGGTGGCGCTCGTCGCGAGCAATCTCGCCTCGCGTCTGCGCCAGGAGACCGAGACGCTGCGACAGCGCGAGCGGGACATTCACAACCTCTATGATTTCTCGCGGCGCCTGGCGGCCTGCTTTACCGTTTCGGAACTGGTCTCCGCGATCGAGAACTACCTCTCGCAGACGCTCGGCCAGCCGGCGGTCTACTTCGCCGCCAAAGGCGACGGGCAGCTTGAGCCGCCGAGGTCCGGCTCCGTGCCGGCGGCGGTGAAGGAAAGCGCGGCCTCGGCCATTTCGACAGCCGAACCGGTTCGCTCCGTGACCGACCCGGCGACCCAAAACGTCTGGCTCTTGCACATGGTGCGTTCGGAAACCGCGATCGTCGGACTCGTTGCGGTCAATATCGGCGCGGGCACGGCAGAAGCGCTGGAGAGCGGCACCCGCCGCGCAGCGTCGATCCTCGAAGAAGTGTCGCTGACCTTGCAGCGGATCGATATCGAAAAAGCGATGGAGGATGCGAGGCTTCGCCTGCAAGCCCAGCTGCTGCGGGATGCGTTTCACGGCACGCTGTCGCATGAACTGCGAACACCGCTTGCGGCGATCCGAGGCTCGGCCAGCGTGCTCGATTCGATTCCGCTGATACAGAAAGACGAGCGCGCCCACTTGCTGGTGGAAGCCATATCCGACGAGGTCGCCGAGCTCGACAGTTTCATCCAGAACCTTCTCAATGCCACCCGCGCTACCGCGGGCGGCATCTCGCCAAATCTCGAATGGACCGATCCGCGCGACATCGTCAACGCCGCGATCAAGGCGCGCGCGCGCCGGCTCGTCGCCCACAAGGTCGAAACTGAATTCGACGACGACCTGCCGCTGGTCCATGTCGATTCTGGCCTGCTGGAAGAATCCTGCGGCCAGCTGCTGGAAAATGCCGCCAAGTATTCCCCGTCCGGCTCGACGATCGTGGTCAGGGTCAGACGCCGGCACGACGACGTCGTGTTGTCGATTTCCGACCAGGGCGTCGGCATCACCGCCGATGAACGGCCGCAGCTCGGCAGCCGGTCGTTCCGGAGCCAGCGCCATCAGGCGACGATCCCGGGATCCGGCCTCGGCTTCTGGATCGCATCCATCTTCGTCGACGCCAATGGCGGCACCATCGATATTACGAGCCCCGGCCAAGGGCTGGGCGCCACCGCATCCATCACCCTGCCCGGCTCGACCATGAAGCAATCCGAAATGACGGCCGCATCCAATGAATAGACCTGCAAACAATGTGCTCCTGATCGAGGACGAGTCGAAGATAAGGCGCTTCCTCCGCGCCGGCTTCGAATTGCAGGGCTACTCGGTGATCGAGGCGGAAAACGCAACCGACGGCCTGAAGTCCGCGACCTTCAGCGCGCCGGACCTCATCATCCTCGACCTGAACCTGCCTGATCTTCACGGCGCCGAGGTGCTCGAGCGGATCCGCTCCTGGTCGAACGTTCCGGTTATCATTCTGTCGATCATCGCAAGCGAAGACGAGAAGGTCCGGCTGCTCCAGGCCGGCGCAGACGACTACGTGGTCAAGCCGTTCGGCATGGCGGAGCTGCTTGCGCGCAGCGAAGCCGCACTTCGCCGCTACTTCAAGAGCGCCACGGAAAATCCGGTCGTCGTGGCGGGACCGCTGTCGGTCGATCTCGTCACGCGAACGGTGTCATTGAACAATCAACCGGTGCGCCTGACGCGGAAGGAGTATCGCCTGCTCCACATCCTGGCGACCCATGTCGGGCTTGTGGTAACGCATGATCAGCTTTTGAAGGACATCTGGAGCGGCAATCAGCGCGATAACATCCAGTACCTGCGTATCCTGGTTCGCAAGCTGCGCCAGAAAATCGAAAGCGATCCCAACCGGCCGCGCCTCCTGGTGACGGAATCCGGCGTCGGCTACCGGCTCCAGTCCCGCTTCGAGGACATGGCGGCCGACTAGTGCCCACTTCAAATAGGCGGCACGAGCGCCGCCATGTCGTTGGCATGAGATATATAAAAATAATATATTTTTGAAGCCGGAATGCTTATCGTGCGCCCGGAAAACGGGGGCGTGGGGGCGTTGCACTTTCTGGTCGAGCACTTTTCCTTTCTTGGCTTTGACGGCCAGTACTGGATGCTCATCGTGCTTGCGATCGCCGCCGGTTTTGTTCTCGTCGCGCTCGGCACCCACCGCCGGAATTGATTCAGCCGTTCAATTCACACGCCCGATCCGCGTTACCTGTTCGCGGCTGGGCGGGTAGCGAATGTCAAATCCACTCTACCAGCTTGATTTTATCAGATCCCGCACGCAATCTGGTTGGCGATCCTCACCGGACCAGGCAAACGGAAGCGACCATGAAACCCGTGACCACTTCAGCGATCATGCTGGCTTGCGCGATGCTGGCAGGCGGGGCGGCGCAGGCCCAGGAAGCGCCGGGTCCGTTGCAGCCTTGCACCGCGCGTGTGGTTTATTCCGAACAATTGCCGTACGCGCCGATCGACACCTGGCTCGTCAAGGTCACGCTCGAGATCACGCCGCGACACGGCGCTCCCTATGTCACGACGTTGCAGGACCGGATGCCGTGGCAGGGCCCGCCGCCGCGGCGCGGCCAGGTGTTTCGTTTGTGGTGCGATCCGGCCCATCCGAGCTACCTGCAATTGGCTTCCGGGGCGAAGTCCGTTTTCTGATCGAGACAGCTTTCTGATCGAGGCCACCTTCTGATCAAGGCGATCGGTTTCGCTCGCGCGTACCACGCACGTCGCGCCGCCTATGGATAATATATTTCTTTGGCCGCGAACCAGCCTCGTTTTCCAATGAGCTTCTCGCCAGATTCGAGCGCGTTCGCCGGAGGCGGTGAACCGCTTTGCCGTCAAAATCTTGCATCTGGCCCGAGCCTTGCAGGCAAACCCGCGAGCCATCTGTCACGAATTTCACTTTGGAAACTCCGATCATGCCGCCGTTTGTCGCAAGCCGTGTCCGCAAACTCTCGTCCGCGTCGAAGTCGGCGGAGGTAATTGCGCGCTTTGGCCTGCGCATGGCCGCGATCGTTGCATTCGCCGTGGTTGGCGGCATCGGCTTCGAACGCGGCTTGACCCTGATGCTGTGGATGTCTGCGATCCTGGCCACGGTCGTCGCCATGTTCGATCGCGAGGAACTCGGGGATACGACGCTCAATCACTGGGACGAGGCAAGCGCCTATGCGGCGCTGTGCTGCCTTGCCGGCGCGTTCGCACCGGCTTCCTAATTGGGCTGAGGCGCCTCGCGCGGGCTTTATACTTCTTTTATGAGATCGCGGGTTCACCGCCCTCGAATTCATACTCGCCGCCGAAGATATTGGCGGCATGAGTTCAGCCTTATCCCGGCTTGCCGACAGGCTTCGTGACGCCGACAGTGTCACCCCCGAACTTTTCTCGGAGGTCGTTCGCGACGCATGCTGGCGCCTGCCATCCGTCAGGCGGACCAGGGACTTTGAGCACTTCCAGCAGTTCGTTCAGTCCGGCGCCTGGACCGACGCAGCGCTGGCCTTGCTCGCGCTGGAAACGCCGCAATGGCGCCTTCGCCGGATCATCCATGACGCCGGCGAATGGCATTGCACGCTGTCGCAGCGGCGCGAACTTCCCGACTGGCTCGATCAACCGGCCGAAGCCCGTCACAGCGACCTCTGCCTTGCGATCCTGAGCGCGATCGTCGACGTAAAACGTGAGAGCGCGCCGGACGTCGAAGGTAACGTGGCGCGTCCTTCCCGCGCGGATGAACCGCTCGACGTGCCGCTTTGCTGCGACAACTTCATGTAAGAGGCCGCCCGCGTGGCTCAGCAGCCCGACACGAATTTGACGCGCGAGGTGCAGACGATCCGCGTCGTCATTCGCTTCTGGCTGCGGATGATCATTCTTCTCGTCTTCGCGGCCTTCGGCAGCATCAGGTTCGACCAAACCTTGATGCTATTGCTTGTGATGTCCACGATCCTGAGTACCGTCCTGGCCATCTTCAAGCGTGAGGAGCCGTTCGGACGGGCTTTCAATCACTGGGATGAAGCGATCGCTTACGCCGCGCTGGGCTGCCTGTTGATCGCATTCAGCGTTCACCTCCCGCGTTGAAACTCCAGCCTTAACCTTATGCGGCCCTTATGAGATCGCAGGCCCGCGTCCATCGAATTCATATCCCTTCCCGCAGATATTCGCCGGACATGAGTCAAGCCAACGTCCGGCGTCCAGCCTCTGCCTCTCTTTTCCACCAGCAGCAGCGGAACGTTTGAACGACCGGGATCCGGCTTGTCTCGTCATGAAAAGGAATACCAACGTGAAACTCGTCGAGCCTCCCTCGTGCAACTCTGCATCGACCATTACGTTTATCGGCAGGAATAGCCGCGGCAACTGGGTCGCCCAGGAACAGCATGGCCTCTATGGCGGACTGTTCGTCAATCGCGCCCAGGCGTTGAAATTCGCTCTCTTTGAAAACGGACATCATCCCGAAACGATCGTGGAACTGCCGCGCGAGATCGAGCTTGATATCAGCGGCAGGAACCTGACGGCCTGAAGGCGCTCTCGTGATGTGCCGGCCATCGTTCAGGAGAACACCATGGTTCAGCTTCATTCCGCGTCTGATCAAGTGCAGGTCCTCGACACGATGATCGGGCTTACGGGCCTGTCGCTCCTGCAGCGCGCCATCGTCGCCGGCAGCGGCGCCATGGAACTCCATCTGGGGCTGAAACGCCGCGGCTTCATGCGCGTGACTCCGATTTCGTCGAGCTGGCTGCCGCGGCGGCAGCATGCGATCGGCCTGCTGGCCGATCGCGGCTCACCGGCCATCGAAAAGGCGCTGGGCGACATATCGCCGTTTCTCTGCACCAACGCGACCGTCGCCGTCCTCATCGATTCCGACAATTCCAGTCTCGGGGTACGGGCCAAGCTTCAGCAAATGGGTTTTCGGATCGAGGCCGGCGTGCGGTGCCACCAGGGACTTGTGCTCTCCGCCTGCCGTCATGGATTTGGCCGGATCGAGCGTGCGGCGTAACGCGCAATGACACCATTGGCGAACCGCGTGGCAAACCTGATGGATTGGCTCACGGGCATCATCCCGGATATTCCGACGCCATTCGATGAAACCGGAGCGGTCGATCTGGGCGCGTTCGCCAGGCTCTGCGAACGGCAGATGCGGGCCGGCGTTTCGGCGATCGTCGTCGGAGAGACATCAGGCGAATTCAACACTTTGAGCTGGGATGAGCGCGAGACCATTATTCGCGCGGCGACTGAAGTGGCCGGCGGACAGGCCCGCGTGATCGCAGGCGCAGGATCGAACTCGACCGGCCAGGCCGCCGCATGGGCGAGGCGCGCCGAAGCTGCCGGCGCCGATGCGCTGCTGTCGGTCGTGCCCTACTACAACAAGCCGATGCAGGCTGGCATCGAAGCGCATTTTCGCACGATCGCCGATGCGACAGCGTTGCCGATCATCCTGCATGATGATCCTTCGCGAACCATCCGCGGCCTGTCCGACGACACTCTTGCGACGCTTTCGCAATCGCCGCAGTTCATCGGAGTGAAGGATTCGACGGGCGATCTATCCCGTCCAGCGCGCCTGCGATCGAGAGTGCCGGCGCTGTTCCGCCTGCTGTCGGGAAACGATCCGACCGCGCTTGCTTTTCTTTGCAGCGGCGGCGACGGGTGCATTTCGATCCTGTCGAACGTCGCGCCTTCCGCATGCCGGGATATGCTTTCAAGCTACGAACAAGGCCGGATGCCGGCCGCCCGGCAATGGCAGCAACGGCTTTCGCGGCTGGCGGAATGCCTCGCAGCCGAAAATCCGGCCGCGGTCAAATATGTGCTGAGCTTGCTCGGCCTGATGCGTCCCGACACCCGCCTGCCCCTGGTCGGACTATCGGATCAGGCGAAAGCCAAGGTGGCGGATGCGATTCTTGAAATCGGGGAGAACGACCTCACGCGGGACGAGAGGAATGTTTCTCGCGCCATTTCGGCCCGGGACCTCGCATATAGTAGCGCTCCGGGCGATATTTCCTGACGTCCCAGAACGGGCCCAGCGCATCCGCCATGTGACGAACGAACGAAGCAAGTCGGGAAACGATGAACGAAAGTCGCCGCATGGATGGCTCCGTGATCTCTGGGTCTGAGCGGAACATGCACGCAACGCGCATAGGAATTCGAGATCGGCAGAGCAACGCTTTCATAGACGGGCAATAAATGCAGGCAGCGCTCCTTGAGAAGTTCACGCCGTCTTTATTTCTTTCTTATGAAATGCCTCGTCCGCCTCTATCGCAATCCTACGGGGATCGGGAGCAGATAATGGTACGAAATTACGCCGACTCATGATCGCGGTTCGCGCTCATGGACGTGCAGGTCACTGGTCGCATCATGATCGCCATGCCGCTCACCTATTCCGGGTTTTCAAAATCGCGGGCTTCGAACCCTGCGAACTCACAAACGTGCTTTCAGCCACTCGATCCAGGCATTCTCGATGCGTCGATCCCGGCATTCTTTATCGGGCGCGACAGCGATGGATTTTGGCTAGCACGCGACGTCAAGGGAGAGATCGGCGGCATCTTCCTCTTCAGGAGCTCAGCACTCGCGTTTGCGCGGAGGGTCTCTGCGCGAGCTTGCTGCGCGACGATATTCCCGTCCGAGCGGTTCGAACTTGACGTCGAAAATCATGGCAATCCGCTGATCGTGCATCTCAAGCGGCCCCTGCGGTTGGCGTTGGCCGGCTGGCGACGAGCGGTTGCGTTGACCCGCGGGATCGTCAGGGCCATTGAGCACCGGGCGAAGGGTATTTGATATTCGTTGGATTGTGGCGTAGCCGCCGGGCACCCATGTCAATGAGCTTCCCTTACGAGCTGGCCATTGCGGCGGCACTTGGCCTTGGGACGACATCATCTTCTCTTCTGGGAGCCGCCATAGGTCTGTACTTTCCTTTCTCAAAGCGCCCCCTTGCGTGCCTGCTAGCCTTTGCCGCCGGCGCCCTGATTTCCGCACTGGCGATCGAGCTCGCATATGAAGGCGCGCTATCGCTACATCAGCAGGGCTTCGATGCACGCTCTGCTTGGATGTTTGTCAGCACGGGTTTTGGGGCCGGCGCAGCCATCTACTACTCGGCGTCGCTGGCTCTGGAGAAGAAGGGCGCCGCCGTTCGCTATGTCACCCAGTTTCGCGAATATGCACTGGCCCGCAAACAGGCGGACGCGCGGGAACGGATCCAACTGCTGGCGAAAAGCGATCTGCTGCGCCACTTGCCGGCCGAGCAGATCGAGCAAATCCTGCCGCGTATTCGTGAGCTGCAACTCAAGGCCGGTGACATTTTGTTCAGGGCAGGAGACGCGGGCGATGCCCTCTACATTGTAGCGCGTGGAACAGTCGAGGTTCTGACCGATACCACAACGGAAAGCAAAACCGCTGCGGGCCCAATCGCAGTGCTCGGCGCGGGTCACACGTTCGGGGAAATGTCCTTGCTGAGCGGCGGTCCGCGCACCGCCACGATCCGCGCCGCCGAAGATTCAGGTCTGCTGAAAATTGGAAGGGAGGACTTCGAGGAACTCGTCGCGGCTGACGGCGAATTGGCCCGCGCAGTAAAGCGCATCAGCCATCAGCGTGCGATCAGCAATCTCAGTGCGGGAGGAACTGATGCGGCCCTGTGGGCCAAAGTCGCGAGCGGAAGTCTGGACCACCTCAACCGGCGCGAGACCGGCAAAATGCTGGTGGAGGCCGCCAGCGGCGCGGGAATGGCGATCGTCTTCGGAAATATTCTCGACACCATTCCGGGCTGCCTCGTCATTGGGGCCAAGTTTACCGCGATCGGAAATCTGTCGCTGACCCTTATGCTGGGAATGTTTCTTGGGGGAATTCCGGAAGCGGCGGCAAGCGCATCGATGTTGACGAAGGCCGGCTATCGTCCTGCGGTGATTTTCGGTCTTTGGTCGACTGTGTTGATTGCAGGCGTAGTGGCCGCGGCGGCAGGAAAAGCCTTCATCGCCGGCAGCGACGCACTACCGGCGATCTTCGCCCAGGCCGTTGCCGGCGGGGCCGTGCTCGCGCTCGTCGCCCACGCGATGATTCCAGTCGCGCTGGAAGAAGGCGGTTCGCTCGTGGTGCTCCCCACGGTCGGCGGATTTCTGTTTGCGCTCTACCTGGCGCTGGCCGAATCGTTCGTCTGACGCGGCGTCGATCTTAGCTCCGCTCCATGCAATCCGAGATGTAGAACCAGCGTTCGTCGCCGGTGAGCCCCTTCCTCTTCACCTCGATCTTGCAAGCCTTCAGCTTGGGCCGGTTCGCCAACCACTTGGCCTTCATCTCTTTCAGCTTTTCCATCGTGAGCTTCATCCGCGAAGGCTTGGCCTCCGTCGTTTGCGCCGATGCGGAAGCAATGCTGCCCGCGACCAAGGACGCCGCAACGAGGCAAGTGGCAATTCGAAGCATGGGAAATCCCCCTGATGAATTCTTTGATTGATTGTTGAGGAGAGAGGCATCGCGAAAACGCTGTCGGCGTTCGCGATGCCAAACCACGATCAGAAGATCTTGGCCGCGCTTTCCAGCGTCTTGTAGACGCCCCAGGCCAGCGGAATACCGACGAACAGCCAGAACAACCCTGCCTTGGTGTCAAGCCCGCCCTTGCCGATACCGAACGAGCCGCTTTGAACCCCACCGGCGCTCTTGCCAGCCTGGGCCTTCGCGACCTCATCGTCGCTCATGTGCCACTTGGGGTCCACAGGCTTGACCAGATAGTTGCAGATCAGGCCCGCCACCAGCATCGCACAAAGGATGTACATGGTGATGTTGTAGACTTGATCGCGCGGCACGCCCGCCTGGAGCTGAAACTCGCGGATATAGTTCACCACCACCGGGCCGATGATGCCGGCCGTCGACCACGCCGTCAGCAAGCGACCGTGAATGGCGCCGACGAACTGCGTACCGAACATATCGGCGAGATAGGCCGGCACGGTCGCGAAGCCGCCGCCATACATCGACAGGATGATGCCGAAGCCGAGCACGAACAGAAGCTTCGAGCCGGTGGCTGCAAAGGTCGGCGCCAGTGCATAGAGCACGATACCGAGGATAAAGAACGTATAGTAGGTGTTCTTGCGGCCGATATAGTCGGAAAACGACGCCCAGAAGAAGCGGCCGCCGATGTTGAACAACGACAACAGCCCTCCGAAACCGGCTGCGATCGTCGCAATCGCCGCCTTCTGTTCGACGCTAAGCGCGTTGAACTTCACGCCGGGCAGACCGATCAGATTGCCGGCGAAAATTTCCTGCAACATTGGAACCGCCTGGCCGATCACGCCGATGCCCGCCGACACGTTCAGACAGAGCACCCACCAGATCAGCCAGAATTGCGGCGTCCTGTGCGCGTTGTCGAGATGAACGTTGTGCTGCGAGATCATCGTCTTGTTTTCGCTTGGCGCCGTCCAGCCATCGGGCTTCCAGCCGTCCGGCACGACGCGGTAGGAGAATGCGCCAATCATCATGAAGACGAAGTAGATGACGCCCATGGTGATAAACGTTTCCCACGCGCCGACCGAGGTCGGCGTCTTGAAGTAGTTCATTAGCTTGTCGGCGAGCGGCAAGCCGATCATCGCGCCGCCGCCGAAACCCATGATGGCCATGCCGGTCGCCATGCCGCGTCGGTCGGGGAACCATTTGACAAGTGTAGAGACCGGGGAGATGTAGCCGAGACCGAGGCCGATGCCGCCGATGACGCCGGAGCCGAGCCACATGATCCAGAGCTGGTGGACGTAAATGCCAAGCGCGCCAAGGAGGAGTCCGCCGCCCCAGCAGCAGGCCGCGACGACACCCGCCTTGCGCGGACCTGCGCGTTCAAGCCAGCCACCCCAGATTGCCGCCGAGACGCCAAGCACGACGAAGAACAGCGTGTACATCCAGCCGAGGCTCGCCACCTTCCAGTCGCAGGTGGTGGTGAAGAGTTCCTGCCACAGCGAAATATCAGGGCACGCTTTCGGCGCGGTCAGGCCGATCGCGCGCGACAGCGGCAGCCAGAACACCGAAAAGCCGTAGGCCATGCCGATGCACAGATGAATGCAGAGCGCTGCCGGCGGCACCATCCAGCGATTGAAGCCGGGCTTTGCGATCGTGTGCGCGCGGTCGAGAATTCCCGTACCATTGCCCTGCACAGTCCCCGTGCTGCTGATCGTCGTCATCCAATCCTCCCCTACAGCCGCCCGTGCCGGGCATGTCTGTGCGTTTAACCGCTATCTATAGCCAAAATTCCCGATGGGTTGCGAAGCTCTGCTTTGTTGCTTTGCACAATTTCCCGCTGCGCCGTCCCCGCCCAGCGCGTGTTCCAAAAGAATTGGGACAGAAGCTCCGCCTTATGTCGATAGGCAAATGGTAGAGTTGGTTATCACCGACCGCCCGCCCGGCGCACAGAGGGGTGCGGTCAATTGTCTCGACCGGCCTAAGCGTTGTCGTCCGCGGCAGCATTGGCTTCTTCAATCGAGCCATTCGCCTTTTCGATCACGAAAATAATCCGTTGTTCCGTTCGTTCGGTGATCTCGACCTGGCCGCCGGTCTTGTGAACGAGGCTCGGAATATCGATCACCGAAAGCGGATCGGTGCAATGAACCTCCAGCAACTGCCCCGGCGCAAGCTTCTTCAACGCTTTCGCCGTCATCAGCGCGGGCAGTGGGCACTTCAGGCCGGTGAGATCGAGCTTCGCCGGGATCATGCGCAACATTTAGGCATCGTTGGCGCGTGCGGCCAACACGTCTTCGAGTGGAAGCGCATATTTGTGCATCATCGCGGCCACCGCCGGAATGTCATCGAGATGGGCCACCGGAAGCGCGGTCTCGATCTCGGCATCCGTCGCGATGCAGGCGATGGCGGGATCATCGGGGAATAACGGCGGCTTGCCGCTGTCCTTTCGATGCACCTCGATCTTGCGATACGGCTCGGACTTGAAACCTTCGACAATCAGAAGGTCTACCAGCGACATCTTCTTGAGCAGTTCCGGCAAGGACGGCTCGGCCGCGCCGCGCAGCTCGTGCATCAAGGCCCAACGGTTGGCTGATGACACCAGCACCTCCTCCGCGCCGGATTGCCGATGGACCCAGGAATCCTTGCCCGGCACGTCGACATCGAATTCGTGATGGGCATGCTTGATCACGGAAACGCGCAGGCCTCGCTCGCGCAGATATGGAATGACGCGCGAAATCAGCGTCGTCTTCCCCGCGCCGCTCCAGCCGGCCACTCCGATCACTTTCATCCATCAACCTCCGCTGCCTACCTTTGGGCCGGCCGTCTGTCCTTAGCTCGGCTGCCGGCGAATGTCATGCTACGTCCCGATAGGATAAAGATCGGCAATGCAACGGCCACGCGCAAGCCGCGGCGGGGGGGCGCCGGATGCGGCCTCCCCGCGTTGACGGCAGTGGCCGAATGTCGAATGAATGCGTACATGATGCCGGCCCGGACTTTGGCCGATGCGCCGCGTGAAGGGAGAATGCGATGGTCAGCGGAAGGATGATGCCAGGTCTGGCTTTCGCCGCGGCGCTTATGGTCGCGGCTCCCGCATCGGCGCAAATCTCCGACAACGTCGTCAAGATCGGCGTGCTCACCGACATGAACGGCCCGGCCTCCACCGCAACCGGCAAGGGCTCGCTCACCGCGGCCCAAATGGCGATCGACGATTTCGGCAAGCTGGTCGCGGGAAAGCCGATCCTGCTCGTATCCGGCGATCACCAGAACAAGCCCGATATCGGCGCGACACTGGCGCGACGCTGGTATGACGTCGAACAGGTGGACCTGATCGTGGACGTGCCGGTCTCGGCGGTCGGGCTCGCCGTACAGAACGTCGCCAACGACAAGCACCGGCTGTTCATGACGCAGTCGACCGGCACCTCGGATTTTCACGGCAAATACTGTTCGCCCTATGCGATCCAGTGGGTGTTCGATACCCGGGCGCTCGCGACCGGCACCGCGCAGGAAGTGGTCAAGCGCGGCGGCGACAGCTGGTTCTTCCTGACCGATGATTTTGCGTTTGGTCATTCGCTGGAAAAGGAGGCATCCGCCGTCATCGCCAGGAACCACGGCAAGGTGCTCGGCTCGGTTCGTTTGCCCTTTGCCACGGCGGACGTCTCGTCCTTTATCCTGCAGGCGCAGGCGTCGAAGGCAAAGATCATCGGGATCGCCGCGGGCCCGCCGAACAACATCAATGAGATTAAATCTGCCGGCGAGTTCGGCATCTTCAAGGGCGGCCAGCAGATGGCCGGGCTGTTGGCGCTGATCACCGACATTCACGCGCTTGGTCTTCCGGCAGCCCAGGGCCTGTTGCTGACGACGTCGTTCTACTGGGACATGGACGACAAGACGCGCGACTGGTCGAGGCGCTATTTCGCCAAAGTGGGCCAGATGCCGACAATGTGGCAGGCCGGCGTCTATTCGGCCGTGACGAACTATCTCAAGGCGATCGAAGCCAGCGGAACCGACGAGCCGCTCGCGGTGACGGCGAAGATGCGCGAAAAACCGATCGAGGATTTCTTCGCCCGCAACGGACGCCTGCGCGAAGATAACCTGATGGTTCACGATCTGATGCTGGTGCAGGTCAAGACGCCGGACGAGTCAAAATACGCGTGGGACTATTATAATGTGCTGACGACGATCTCCGGCGAGGACGCCTTCGGCCCGCCGGATCCCGCGTGTGCGATGGTGAAGAAGTGACGGTACTCATGTCCCGGACGCGTCGCGGCATGCAATGAAGCGACGCAGATCCGGGGCACGATACTTCTCTCACTGTTTCACCACGCCGATCTCGCGGAAATATTTCATCACGCCGGGATGAATGAGCGCAATATCCGGCACGGCTGCCACCGTATTCACCGCCGTGGTTTCGCAGGCCTGCGCCAAGCGCTTGCAGAACGCGCCTTCAGCGCCGTGCAACGTGCGCGCCAGCCGGTAGGCAACATCATCGGGCAGATCGGTCTTGGTCAGGATGAAACTCCACGACCCCAGCGATTTGATGTCAGCGTTCTGCGTCGGATAGCTGCCGGCCGGAATCGTCATGGGCTTGAGGAACGGATGCTTGGCGGTCATCCGCGCGATCTCGTCGGCCGTCGGCGCGATGAAGCGGACGCCCGGCGCGCTCTTCGCAAGCTCCATGAAGCCGGGATAGCCGATGCCCGCCCCCCAGATCGCTTCCGCCCGTCCGTCGAGCACCATCTCCGGACCCTCCTTGGCGTGATCGAGCAGGAAGGCCTTGAAGTCTTCGTCCTGCTTCAACCCGATCCCGTCCAGCATGTAGCGCGACAGGATCGGAATGCCCGAGCCCTTCGCACCAAAAGCAATGGGCTTGCCGACGAGATCTTGAATCGTGTGATACTTGCTGTCGGCGCGTACCGCGAACATACCGGCGGTGCCGTAGATCGCGGTCAGGATCTTCAGCTTGATCGGAGGCTTGCCTCCGACGCCTTCCCGCGCCTGGTTGAAGGATTCCCCGGCCACCAGCCCGAGATCGAACTTGTTCTGTTCGAGCGAGGGAATGTTTTCGCTGGACCCCATGGTGTTGCGGGTCTCGACCACGAGCGTCGGATCGGCCTGCATCATGACTTCCGCAAAGGCGTTGCCGTAGAGCGGAAAGCCGCCGCCCTGCGTTGCGGTTGCAAGAACCACGGTCAGTTTCGGCACAGTCTTGTCTCCTTCTTGCGCTGCAACGCTACCTGCCAGAAGCAGCGCGAAGGCCACTCCGATCGCACACCTGATGACCATCGGTAAAACCCCTTCACATTTCAGCCAAGCCCGAATGAGACAAAAGGTCCCGAGCGGGGCACCATAGGCAAGTCCCGCTTTGTATGAAAGCATAGCTTACCCGGCGTTTGAATGGAGCGGCCGTCATGAAAGCTTTGCGCGCAGCGATGATTGCCACCATCGCTGTTTTGGGCCTGGCTGGCGCGCGGCCGACATTGGCCGCCGATTATCCGAACCGGCCCGTGCACTGGCTGATCGGCTTTGCCGCCGGCGGCCCGGTCGACGTCGTGGCGCGCATCATGGCGCAATGGCTGTCGGAACGTCTCGGACAGCAATTCGTGGTCGAGAACCGCGCCGGCTCCGGCGGCAGCATTGCGGCCGCAACCGCCATCAACTCCACGCCGGATGGCTACACGCTTCTGTTCGTCGCACCCAACAACGCGATCGCGACCTCGCTCTACAAGCACCTCAATTATGATTTCATCCGCGACACCGTGCCGGTCGCGAGCATCATGCAGTTGACCAACATGCTCGTCGTCTCCAACGCGATGCCGGTGAAGAACGTCCAGGAATTCATCGACTACTGCAAGGCCAATCCGGGCAAGGTTTCCTATGCGTCGTCGGGCCTCGGCACCTCGGTGCATATGTCGGGCGAATTGTTCAAGGCGATGACCGGCTGCAACATGCTGCACGTTCCCTATCGCGGATCGGCGATCGCCTTCCCCGACATCATCTCCAACAAGGTGCAGCTGATCTTCGACAACATGCCCTCTGGCCTCGAGCAATCGCGCGCCGGCACCGTGCGCGCGCTCGGCGTTACCTCGCCGCAACGCTGGCCGGGCCTGCCCGATGTGCCCGCGATCGCCGAGACCGTGCCGGGATTCGAATCGGTCGGCTTCTATGGCATCTCCGCGCCCAAGGGCACGCCGCCGGAAGTGGTGGAGATCCTCAACAAGGCGGTTGCCGAAGCGCTCAAGGATCCGAAACTCGTCGAGCGACTGGCGATGCTCGGCGGCATTCCGAAGCCGATGACCCCTGCCGAATTCGGAAAACTCATTGAGGTTGAAACCGAGAAATGGCGCAAGGTGGTCGAATTTGCCGGCGTGTCGGTGGATTGAGGTTGCCGTCATTGCCTTGCGTATACCGCTTCCGTCGTCCCGGCGAACGCCGGGACCCATACGCCGCGGCGTTTGTTTTGAAAGACATTGGTCGACGGCTTTCGCTCCATCACTCACCCCTGTGGTTATGGGTCCGGCGTTCGCCGGGACGACGTGGAAATAGTCGCCAGACACACCCTCACCTTCCCGCGACGCTTGACGCCCGAGTCTTGCAAGAATTTCCGCCCTCTCACGAGAGGGCGCGGGGAATGCCGGGGGCTCGAACACCCCGCAGCCTCGCGTGCGAAAGTAGAAAGCACACGAGTTAGCCACCACAGGGTTGCCGAACGATTCCAGCATTCCCCGCGCGATGGTGTTACGGTTTCCTTCGTGCTCTCCCCGGTGATCGGGCTTTTTGTCGCCGCAGGCGTAATGCTTAAGCATTATCGCCAGATGTCAGCGTCGAGACATCAGGACCACACGACTTCGCCGTCCGCCCCAAGCGCCAGTCGTCCGGCGGCGCGAAGAGCGTCCATCGCATCCCGCGCCCAACGTTCGTGACGATCGCGAAACGCCCCTCTGGAGAGGCGCGGGATACAAATCGGCATATTCCTGTTTCTATCCCGCGGTCAAGGCAAATTTCTGAAAATCCGAAATTGCAAATTACAGGTCCCCGGCATTGCCGGATCGCCCGACGCAAGGTAATCCATCTCCCGCAACCGCTTGGCCGTTGTCGGCATTCGCGGGGGCCTGTAGCTCAATGGTTAGAGCCGGCCGCTCATAACGGTCTGGTTGCAGGTTCGAGTCCTGCCGGGCCCACCATTGCTGGAATGTACATCACAAACTCGGCCCTTATTGAAGTGAAAATCAGACCGTCAGCGTACCGCCGCCGTCAATACGAAATGTCGTACCGTTCATGAAGTCGCTTAACCCTTCAGCGCAGCCGCCACGTCGTCAAGCGCGGCCGGCGGCGTCGCGACGAAGACAACATCGGCGGCAAGAAGCTCTTTATCGTCGGCCACCCGTACGCCCAGTGGCGTCTGGCCGGCTGGCCTCAGATGGGTAGATGGCTCGTACCGCTTATTTGTAGAGCCAAGGCTTATAGGCAATCTCGATGTTGTATCCGTCCGGGTCGCCGATGTTTGCCGCGAAGTAGTCGGCACGCCATTCGGGCCGAAGGCTCGGTTCCTTGATTGAAGTAGCTCCCGCGTCTATCGCCGCCTTGTAGCTGGCCCTGACAGCGTCCGCGCTCTTGGCGGTGAATGCGACGTAAAGGTCCTTGGCGACTTCGCCATTCTTCAGCCAGAAACCCGGCTCGCCATTGATAGCGAAACCGAGAAGTCGATCGAACTTGTAGGGCATGTCGATGCCAAGCGGCTCAAGCATCTTCTTATAGAGTTCACTCGACCGCTTCAGGTCAGAGACGGGGAGATAGATATGGTCAATCATGACCTTCCTCCTTTCGTTTCACTGTTACAGCCCCGCGGATCCGCGCAAGCTATTCTCCTGAAGTCGTTTTACTTGTTGCCGCCGTTCGCGAAGATGATTTCTCCCGTGAGCCAGCCCGCATCATCCGAGGCAAGAAATACGGCCACGCGCGCGATGTCCTCGGGTTGGCCCAAGCGGCCCAGCGGCGTACTGGCGATCACCTGCTTTTTGAACTCCGGGCCCATGACGCCCGCCGCGTGCGCACCCTCCGTTTGGGTTCCACCGGGACTGAGAGCGTTAACGCGGATTTTCCTGGGGCCGAACTCTTTTGAGAGCACGCGCGTCAAGCCATCGACGGCGCTCTTTGACGCCACGTAGATCGAAAGGGTCGGGTCGGCAGCGACACTCTCCGTCGATCCGATGTTGATAATGCCGCCGCCTTCCGCACCGAACGCCGGCAAAGCGGCTTCGATCATGAGGAACGTGCCAAGCACATTCGTGTTGAACTGACGGTGAAACTCCTGCTCGCTGAACTGCTCGAAGGGTGCGAACGAGAAGACGCCCGCGTTATTCACAAGGACATCCAGGCGGCCGAAGGCTTTTTTCGCCTCCGCGACGAGGCGTTGCGCGTCGGACCTCTGCGCCACGTCGCCTTGCACGGCGATGGCGCGCCCACCTTTGCCGGCGATTTCGCGCACCACCCGTTCCGCGCCTTCATGATCGCGCGCATAGTTCACAACCACCGCCGCACCTTCCGCGCCGAAGGCTTTTGCAATGCCCGCTCCGATTCCTTTTGAAGCGCCTGTCACTATCGCAACCTTATTGTCGAGCCGTTTCATGGCATCACCTCATTCATTGTCGGCGATGCAAACCTACTAATTCGACGAAGCGGGCATTAGACGTTCAGTTCGGATAGCATCGATCCCATTGGGGAATAGATCAGGTTTCCTCGTCAGCGAGCAGCTCAGCGAGAAAGTCAACAAACACGGCGACTTTGCTGGGCTGACGGCGGGACGCGGGTCGCACGGCGCTGATCGGAATTTTGGCCGGCTCACAATCGCGCAGGATTCGCCGCACGGTTCCGGCGCGTATGTCGGCTGCAAAAAGCCAGTGGGGCGCCTGCGTGATACCGAGGCCGGCAAGGACCGCGGCGCGTTGCTCTTCGCCGTCATTGCTGCGAAACGATGCCGCCGCCTGATAGGATATCACTCCGGCGCGAGTGGCGAAGGTCCAGGGTCGCGGTCCATTCTGTGAGACGAAAATCACGCCGTCGTGGCCGTCGATATCGCCGGGGCGCGTGGGCTCTCCTCTGCGTTCCAGATACTCCGCGGATGCGACGGCGACGACGGCGGACTCGCCGATCTTGCGCGCGACAAGGCTAGAGTCCGAAAGGGGGCCATTGCGAATGGCGAGGTCGATGCCTTCTTCGACGAGATTGCTCGTCCGCTCGGAGGCCAGCATCTCGACGACAACCTTGGGAAAGCGCGCGCGGAACGACGGTAGTTTCGGCACGACATAGCGGTGAGAGAAGCCGGGCGCGGCGCTGACGCGCACCACGCCAGACGGCGAGGCCTGTCCCGAACCGATGCGGGATTCTGCCGCCTCGAAATCGCTGATGAGTCGCACGGCAGATTCGTAAAAGTCGCGTCCGGCCTCGGTCAGGCTCAGACTGCGGGAAGTGCGCACAAGAAGCTGCGCACCGAGATGTTCTTCAAGCGCTGCGACCTGCTTGCTGATCGCCGGCTGCCCTGTCCCAAGCTCGCGCGCGACCGCCGAAAAGCTCCCGCTTTCGACGACGCGCACGAATATCTTGATGCCTTCGAGCCGATCCATCCGACTCTCTCCGGGGAGAGAGGCTATCATAGCTGCGGAATAGATCGTGCATAATTCCGGGCTAGCCTATTCCGGAATTGAGGTAGCCGCGGGACGTTTGCGCTTTCGACGATCGCAGCCGCGTAGCCGGCCGAGGTGCCGATGCCGGTCGTTCTCGTAAGCCGCGCTGTGATACCAGTCCCTCGCCACGCCGACACCGGTGATGTAAGCCGACTTGTCCAAAGCAAAGCGCGCTGTGGCCAGACCGTCGATATCCACAAGGTCGATGCGGTCCGGCTCTACGATCCCGAATCACTCCGGAAAGAGGTCGGACAGCGACGGCTCGCTGCCTCGGAAGGACTCGCCGTATTCTTAGGTCACCGCTTGCGAAGTCTGCTCGGTCGGTTCCGCCGACGCGCGTCCGCCGTCGAAAACGTCGTGCACGAGCCCGAGTTTCCCAAGCCCGCGAATGATCAGGCCATTGATGTCGATTTCGTACCAGGCGTGCGAAATATAGGCGTCGCGCGGAAACCGGTGATGGTTGTTGTGCAGCCCTTCACCGAGAGTGAGGATCGAGATTACCAGCTCGTTGGTCGTGCCGTCATTGAGCTCGAAGCGACGGTAACCGTAGCGGCCGTCGCTATGGCAGAACGAGTTGACCAGCGAGGTGACGAGCACCATGAGGTAGGCGCGCAGAAGGCCTGCGAACAGCACGCAGCCCATCATGGTGTGGAATCCGCCAACCGCGTAGCCGATGGCGCCCGGAATGAAAACGGCCGACAGGCCGTACCAGACCCAGCGCGTTCTCGTGAAGAACATGGCGATCGGGTCGGCCACAATATCCTTGGCGTAGTATTCGCCGTCGGTCGCGACATCGTCGAACACCCAGGAGCCTTGCGCATGCAACATGCCCTTGACGAAGCTGAGATAGCGGTTGCCGCGGCCGTCATAGAAAGGGCTGTGCACGTCACCGGGCTTGTCGGCGTAGAGATGGTGCCGGCGATGATTGGAGACCCATTTGAGCACCGAGCCCTGCACCGACATCGTGGCGATCGCAGCGAAGAACGCCCTCATCACCGGACCGCAGCGAAAGCTCCGATGCACGAACAGGCGATGCATGCCGGCGCCCATCCCGAACATGGTCAGCCAGAACATGCCGGCGAAGACCGCAATCTCCACCCAGCCGATGCCTTGCATGATCGTCCAGAGCACGGCTGCGATCGAACCGGCGTAAAGAATGCCGAACACGACATAGGATTCGCGCAGCTTGGCCTCGACCACCGGACCACCGACGATCGTGCCTGGCGGCAGGCTTCCGACACGTTCTTCCGGCTCCACGCTCCGAACTGCGGTCATTTCAACTGATCCATTCACGGAAAATTAACTCTGCTGCGACCGTACCGATGCAGGTCATTTCTCGCAAGGGTTGAACGGCCTCTCGCGCGCGAAACCGCGACCTGAAAAGACGCGATCACATTGAGGGTGAAAGCTTTTTTCCCCTCGTTAACCTTCCGTAAATTTCGATGGCGGGCATTGCCGGCTGGCCCGGCCGTGCGCGATGCACGCGGGCGATGACGGTGGTGAATTAGAGGGAGTGCGCGGCACGGCCACGCGGAAGCCCGGACCATAAAGCGCTTTGCCGTATTCCGTTTGTGCGCGGCGTGGTATTTTGCGTGTCCTTATTCTCGCGTGGAGCCTCAGCGCCGCCTTGCCGCCCTGGAGTGACTCATGACGCTGCCTCGCTATTTCGCAAGTTTGCTGCTCTTGATCTTCGCGACGATGCCATCGGGACCTTTCGGGCTGATCGCAACGGCGGCTGCCGAAACCGCAAAGGACATGCTGGCGGCCCAGGTACGCACGCAAGGCGTCGTATGCGACGACGCGCGGCGCGCCACGCGGGACACGAAGCGATCGAAGCCGGATCACGAGGTTTGGGTGCTGACCTGCAAGAACGCCACCTACCGTGTCAGCCGCTATCCCGATATGGCCGCGAAGATCGACCGGCTTCGATAGCAAGGCGCATTGCAGACACGATGCGCGCAGAAGCGAGCCGCGTACTCCAAATCCCATCCAAGTGCCGCCGGCGTCGATTTGCTGCGGCATGGTCTCTTCGGTTGACGGGGTTGTAGCGAACTGCAAGCCGGAACCAGCAACCCGCAAGCCCGGGCGATCGGCCACGCGCCGAATCCCAGGAGATTTCCCCTCACCGCCTAATGCTCTAAAAATTAGCATTGTAACGAAGCTAATTTATGTTACGATTTTCGGACACGGCGTCGTGAATGGGGGATCGTCATGTTTCTCTACAACGCGTGGTACGTGGCCGCTTGGGCTACGGAGATCGGCACAAAGCCGCTTGCGCGGACGTTGCTCGAAGAGCCGGTGGTATTTTATCGGCAGTCCGACGGCCAGGTGGTGGTCGCCCTTGAAGACCGCTGTTGCCACAGGGGCATGCCGCTGTCCCGTGGCGAGGTTTTCGGAAACAACATCCGCTGCGAATATCACGGCATGGTCTTCGATCGCAGCGGAAACTGCGTCGAAATACCAGGCCAGCCTCTCGTTCCGAAGAGCGCCAGGGTCCGCAGCTTTCCCGTTGCCGAGCGCGACGGCCTGATCTGGATGGGCGACGCCAGCCTGTCGGACCCGGCCGCCATTCCGAGCTATCCCTGGCACGCGCGGTGGCCGCACAAGTGCAAGACCGAACGGCTCGATTGCAACTACCTCCTGCTGTCCGACAATCTCCTCGACCAGACCCACGCCGCCTACGTTCACAAGTCGACGCTGGCGAGCAACGTCGACGCCTACGAACGCGCCGAGATGAAGATCTCGCCGACCGAAGATGGCGTGAAGTTCATTCGCTGGATGCTGAACTGTCAGCCGCCGGGCATCTACGCCAAGGCGGTGAAGTTCGCGGGCCGGGTGGATCGCTGGGGCGAATTCGAATATGTCGCGCCTTCCTGCATTCTGCAATTTACCGGCGCCCGCAACGTCGGCGAAGGCGCCTATGAAAAAGACGATCGCGACGGCGGCTTCGGGCTTCGGATCTTCTACGGCATCACGCCGGAGACCGAGCACACAAGCTGGTTCATGTGGTCGGTTGCCAATGGCCATCGTCAGAACGAGCCGCAGGCGACGGAAGAGCTGTTCACCGAAATAGAGCACGCCTTCAAGGAAGACGAGGATGTGCTGGTCGCCCAGTACGCGACGTTGCGCAAGCTCGGCGACCGACCGCTGATCAACATCGCCTCGGATGGTGCCCGCATCCATGCCCGGCTCGCGCTTGAGCGCAAGATCGCGCAGGAGCGGGGCATTCCCCGTGAAGAGGTGATTACGCTAGCTTGAGTTTGACGCCGAATGAAGACATCGAGGGAGACATCCATCATGTTTGCGCGTGCGCTGATCCTCGGACTGATGACGGGCCTGTTGTTTTCGGCCGCCGCGCAGGCGGAAGGTCCTGCCGAAATACTGATCGGCCAGACCAATCCTTACAGCGGCCCACTATCGGCCTATGGCACACAGGGCCGGGCGCAAGCCGCCTACTACAAGATGATCAACGACCAGGGCGGGGTGAACGGCCGCAAGATCAAGTTGATCTCGCTCGACGATGCCTATTCGCCACCGAAGACGGTCGAACAGCATCGGCGTCTGATCGAGAGCGACGAGGTGCTCGGCATTGTCGGCACGATGGGGACGCCCACGAATTCGGCCATCGTCAAATACGTCAACGGCAAGGCCGTGCCCCATATCTTCCTGGCCACCGGCGCCTCGAAATGGGGCGATGTCGCGAACTACCCTTGGACGATGGGCTGGTATCCGACCTACCGTTCCGAGGGAATGATCTACGGGACGTATATACGGGAGACGATCAAGGACGCGAAGATCGCCATTCTGTCGCAGAACGATGACTATGGCCGGGATTTCGTGTCCGGCTTCAAGGCGGGTTTGGGCGATGCCGCCGACAAACTGATCGTGAAGGAGCTCGCTTACGAAGTTTCCGAGCCGACGGTGGACTCCGAGGTGATCACGCTCAAGGCATCGGGGGCGAATGTCTTGTTCAGCGCCGTCACGGCCAAGGCCGCAGCACAGACCATCAAGAAAGCCGCCGAACTCGACTGGCATCCGACACACTTTCTGGTGCAGAACGCCAACTCGATCGCGACCGTATTAACGCCCGCCGGGCTCGATCATTCGACCGGAATCATTTCCACGGCTTATTTGAAGGATCCGTCCGATCCACAATTTGCAAATGATACCGGCATCAAATGGTATCTCGATTTTATGAAGCAGTATTATTCGGATGGCGATGCCAAGGACCCGCAAAACGAGATCGGCGTCTCGATTGCCGCTACCTTCGTACAGGTCATGCGGCAGTGCGGCGACGACCTCTCCCGTGAAAATCTCATGAAGCAGGCGAACAACATCAGGGATCTAGAGCTGCCGCTGCTTTTGCCGGGGATCAAGCTCAATACCAGCGCCACCGATCATTATCCGATCGAGCAATTGCAACTCGTCAAGTTCGACGGTAAAGGCTGGCAGTCGTTCGGCCCGGTGCTGGGTAGCCACTGAGCGCGAATGCGACGTTCCGGCCGAATTGCCGGACATGCGCCGAAATTTCAAAGGACGGCAATGACAGTACCGGCGACGTTGCCGCCGTGCGACAGCGTGTGCTAGGCTTGGCAACCACTCAAGGCGCGCGCGACGGCAAAAAGGGTGTGGCGTATGCCAGTTTCACTCGCCAACTCCCAGGTGATCTACGAGGCGCTCAAGGCCTGCGACGTGAAGATCATGTCCGCGCTGCCGGAAACCTGGCTGGTGCATCTGATCCGGATGGCCGATGACGACCCCGAGGTGACGCTGATCCGCGTCGCCAAGGAAGAAGAGGCGATCGGCATCTCCGCAGGCGCCCATCTGGCGGGTGTCAGCTCCGCGCTTCTGATGCAGAACCACGGCTTCCTCGCCGCCATCAACCCGATCGTCTCTCTCGCGCAGCTCTACAAGATTCCGCTGCTGATGCTGATCAGCTACCGCGGCCACATGGGCGAGCGCGATCCGTGGCAGACGCAAGGCGGCATGATCACCGAGCCGCTGTTGCGGACACTGGGCATTCCGGTCTGGCACCTCTCGAACCCCAACGACGCGCGGCGCCGCATCAAGGACGCACAGACGCTTGCACACGCCTCGCTCTCGCCGGTCGCCGTGCTGTTGACCCGCGAACTGATGTGGGAGGAGTAACTCGTGCTGCGTGTGGATGCGTTAGAGGCGATCTATCCCGAACTGAAAGACCAGATCGTCGTCACGATCATGGGCGCGGTAGCGGTGGAACTCTTTACGCTCGGCCATCGTCACAACTTCTTCTACCTCGAACACGCGATGGGGCTCGCGTCATCGATGGGGCTGGGGATTGCGGTCGCCATGCCGCGCCACAAGGTCATCGTGATCGACGGCGACGGCTCGCTGCTGATGAACCTGGGCACGCTGAGCACGATGGCGCGCTACTCGCCCGGCAACCTCGTCCATATTGTGTTCGACAATGCCAGCCTGCTTTCTGTCGGCGGCTTTCCGACCGCAACGGCGACGGGCACCGACCTTGCCGGCGTAGCGCGGGCGTGCGCTGTTCCGCAAGTGACAGAGGCCCACACGCCGGATCAGCTCAAAAGCGCGGTGGCCGGCGCACTCGCGGGCGGGAAACTGACCACGATCGTTGCCAAGGTCGAGGCGATCGGACCCAAATCGTTCCACATGGATTTGCCGCTATTGGAAAACCGCTTCCAGTTCAAGCGGGCGCTGGAAGGACTGAAGGCGCTGCGGCAACACGAGTGAGGCACAATTTTCGTTTGGCGTGAGGGAGGCAAGCATGGCCGAGAAGCAATCAAGCGTATTGACCCAACTGGTGGAAGAACTGAACGCAAAGCGGATTCGCGTCGTCGACCTCACCACGACGCTCGGCCCCGAGACTCCCGTGATCGATCTGCCGCCGATCTTCGCGCCGTCGCCGGGGCTGACACTCACCGAAATCTCGCGCTACGATTCACGCGGGCCGGCATGGTACTGGAACGTGCTGAACCTCGGCGAACACACCGGCACGCATTTCGACGCGCCGGTCCACTGGATCACCGGCAAGGACCTGCCCGAGAATGCGACCGACACGATTCAACCCCGGAAGTTCGTCGGTCCTGCCTGCGTCATCGACGTCACCGCAGACGTCAAGGCCAATCCGGACTTCCTGCTCACGCCCGACCGCGTTCAGGCCTGGGAGAGCACGCACGGCCGTATTCCTGCGGGATCATGGGTGCTGCTGCGCACCGGCTGGAGCGCCCGCACCAAACGCGAAGACTTCCTCAATGTGCGCGACGACGGCCCGCACTCGCCTGGTTTCGCGAAAGCCTGCTCCGAATTCCTGGCGCACCAGCGCGACGTGCTGGGCGTCGGCGTCGAGACCATCGGAACCGACGCGGGTCAGGCCGGCACCTTCGATCCGCCTTTCCCGAACCACGGCACGATGCATGGCGCCGGCAAATTCGGTATCACCAGCCTGATCAATCTGGACCAGTTGCCGCCAACCGGCGCCGTCATCATCGCAGCACCCCTTAAGATCGCCGACGGTTCAGGCAGTCCGCTGCGCGTCATCGCGCTGGCACCGGCTTGATACTGACAGCCAGCATGCATCACGCTTGGAAATGCCGCTGTTGCGGAAGGCAGTTCAATACCCTGCCGCTAGATTTCGCTTGCGGCGCGCCGGACCATTGGCTCCAAATCCCGGAATCCGAGCGCCAGGATCGCGCAAAGCTAGACAGCGACGTTTGCATCGTCGACGGCAAGGACATCTTCGTTCGGGGCTGCCTTGAAATACCGATCCTTGGTCAGGATGACCACTTCGTGTGGGGCGTGTGGGTTTCGGTTTCCACCACAAGTTTCGACCGCATCGTTGAATTGTGGAATGCACCGGTGATCGAAAACGAGCCGCCAAAGTTTGGATGGCTAAGCAACAGTATCTCGCTTTATTCGGGGACGATAAACCTCAAGACAAACCTGCATCTACGCGGCGGCGGCCGCCGACCGTCGATAGAGCTTGAGCCGACGGATCATCCTCTCGCCCTCGAGCAACGTACGGGCATCTCCATCAGTCGTGTAGAAGAAATCGTCACGAATCTCTTACTTCTACATTAGGCGTTCCCCTTAGGGGCGAGGCGCCTTGTCGTCTTCCGGCTGCGCGACCCAGACGTCGCTTTGCTTGATCCGCTCCATCAACGCATCGAGGCTGAATTTTCGAAAGCTCGCGGGAATTTCGAAGGACGATACGGGCTGAGGCGCGTCCTTGATGGCTGTCAGCGCCACGAGTGCGCCGTCTTCCGTCTTGATCCGCAACGGAAAGGCGAGCTCGCGATCGATCCAGCCGGCAAACTCCTGCCCGGCCCCGGACACGACCTTGAAGGCGACGGTGCTGCGGCCTTCGATCGTCTCCTCGCCTGTTTGATCGCAGCGCCACGTGCCCTCCCCGGCCGCACCTGCGAGCCGCGCCATCGCCTGCCATTGCCGGCACGGCGCATCCGGATCGACGGGAACGAACACGCGCGTCAAGCGGGTCGACTGCCCGGCGTCCATGAAGACGCGCGCGCCGGGCCGCACGAAAGTGGCCGACGGCTTTGCCGGATCGACCAGGAAGAAGCCGTCGGCGTGCTCCACTGTTTCGATCCTTACCTTGCCGTCGCGCACGCTTAAGCGTCCGGCCGCCGAAGATACGCCGTCATGCCGCGTGATGATATCGGCAGAAAACTGTTGTGCTTGAACAGCAAAAACCCCGAGCACCGAAAAAGTCGAAAGCGCCAGCAGATGTGAGGCCACCCGGCGCCAATTCAAAAACGTAAAACCTTCGATCATCGCTGGCATCCACTTGACAAGGCAGTGCCGACCAAACCCTCGCAGGTCCGGTCGGCACCATTCTTTCGACGTATCACTTACGTCGTGATCGGACTTGCGATCACTCGGTGTAGTTGATGTTGACCGCCTTGTCGAAATCGAACGCGTCGAACAGGTCAGCGAGCGCCGGGCTGTTGGTCGGCACATACGCATTGTTCTTCTTGAACGTCGGATTCGGCAGGTTGTCGCGGCTGCGGCCCGTAAGCGGCTTCAGATTCCAGTTGCGCTCAATGAACTTCAGGATCGAAACGTGGTCGCCGTAGTTATGATAGACCTTGCCGCCGGTGGAGTACGGCGAGAGGATCAGGAGCGGGATACGCGGTCCGTCGCCGAAGTAGTCGATCGACTGGATGAAGCCCGAGTCCCAGTATCCGCCGGCTTCGTCCCAGGTGATGAGCACCGCGGTCTCGGCCTTCAGCTCCGGATTGGCATCCAGCGCTTGCAGCACGTTGAGAGCGTAGGCCTCGAACAGGTCGACCTTCGAGCTCGACGGATGACCGTCAAGCAGACCGTCCGGCTTGCCGAACGACACTGAAGGCAGCGTGTTGTTGTGGATAGCCGTGATCAGATCGGCAGTGTCCTTGATATGCGCCGTGCGCACGGCCGGATTGGCCATGATCGAGGTCGCATACTGGAACGGATTGCAGATCTGGCAGTAGGCAACGCCGATCGCGTTGGGCAGATCGGTGGCGGCGAACGCGCCGAAGTTGGTCGAGCCGTTCTTGACCGCGTCGTTCGAGAGCGCCACGGCAGCATTATAGGCACCGCCGTAGTAGGCCCACGAAATGTTCTTTTCGATCAGCGCATCGCCAATGTTGCGAAGCGACGACGGAGGCAGGTTGTTGCCACCCGACGGCGCACCGTTCGGCAGATAGCCGGGGTTGGTGTTGTCGAGCATGTAATAGTGGTTGGCCTGGCAGTTCGGTTCCGCCGCATAGGGCAGATTGTTCAGGTAGGACACGATCGGTCCGACGCCGGGCTGGGTGAAGTCGGCGCAAGCGCTGAACGCCTGGTCGGCCGTGTACGCGTTGTTCGTGCCCGGCTTCGGGTTCGGGTTGGCGATCATGCTCGAGGGCGGCGTGGTCGGGTTGCCGTTGCCGTCGCTCCAGTAGATCGCATCGCCGGTGCCCAGCATCACGTGGTTGGCGCCGGTGCCGCCATGGAACGACTGGTGGAAGTTGTCGCCCAGGGTGAAGCGGTCAGCCAGCATCTTCAGGATCGGAGCTTCGCCTTGCTCGGCGTTGTAGAAGCCCATCGAAGAGCCCTGGCTGTTGCCGTTGGAGTAGGTCACCATCACGAACGGGAACAGGTCGTTCAAGCAGCCCGAGGTATTGCTCTTCGTCGAGTTGGCGACGCTGCAATCGTTCTGCTGCCAGTCCTGGTAGAAGCGGTGTGTCGTGTCACCGGTGTAGTCGTCGTCATTGATCGACGCACCCTGCAACGGGAACGGTCCGGTCAGATGGCCGGCGCCCGGGATGCGGGTGTCGAGCGAGCCGCCCGGCAGGCCGGTGAAGCCGGTGGTCAGGATGTCGAGGTTCGCCGGATCCATGTCCTTTTCGACGCTGGCTTCGGTCACGTTCTGGAACGGAGCTCCGGTCGCGCTCTGAGCCACCGGCGCACCGTTGGTGTTCGGCTGCGGCATCGTGTTGACGCTGTTGTAGGGCGACTTGGCGGCCGCCGGAACACCGATGTAGTACGACGGCTGCATGCCGACCGAGTACTGCTGCGCCAGCGAGAAGTTCGGGCCGGGCGTCCCGTCTTCGTTGACGATGCCCTTGAAGAGCAGGTTGGAGATGGTCTCGCCCTTGCCCTTCGGCTTGTAGACACCAAAGGTGTGATCGAGCCCGCGGTTTTCACCGATCAGCACGATCACGTGCTTGATCGGAGAAGCGGTCTGCCCCTCGTGGCCATGATCGTGGCCCTTGTTGTCGTTCTTGCCGTTCTCGAGTTCGGCAACGAGCTTGAGGAAGCGGTTGAGGTGGAAACGCTTGTCCCAGTTGCTGAGGCCGCCGATACCGGAGGCATAAGCCGTGGTGGCAGCGAGCGCGATCGTCGAAGCGATGCACAACGCCGTGGTGGTTCGCCAGTGATTCTTGAATTTGAAAGTCATCATCGACTCCAAAGATGGTGTTGTTAACGCTGCGCTACGTAGTGCATCAACGTGACGCAGGCGTATCAACGTTGTGAAACGGCGCGAGAAGATCAAAATGATTCAAGATATTTTTGGAGCGATGTATTCGTGCGATGATAAACGACATTCAATCGACAACGCATATTGAGCGCGCAAGCTTTCGCTTGCGACGCTGCGCGATCGATTGCCCGCGCCATCGATGCGCGTCATTCATGTTCGGCTGTGACGCTGTACGAACGTGCCGATCAAGTTTCAGCCACGCGACTCGCGGGCTCTACTGCGACATGTGTTTCGACTGCATGACCTGACGGAGGGCCCCGTAGTGCCGGTCATGCACCGCGGCGTTGAAGAGCGAGAACGGTTCGGCATAGGCCAGCATCGAAGGAACGGCGGCGGCCATGAAAGATCGATAGTTCTGATAGTCGGCCAGCGCGTCCGCGGTGCGACCGTCGCCGACCGCCATATCGATCCGACGAAGCAGCAGCACGGCTTCCTTGAGCGCGGCACGCGCGTTGGCGCGTTCGGCTTCGCCACCGGCGACGCTGGTGTCCTTGCGATCTGGATATTGCTCGGTCAGTTCGCGCAGTTCGCCGCCGATCGTATCGACCGCGAGCGAAACGACGTCCTTGTCGCCTGCGGGAATCGCACGGCCGAGCAGGCTTGCGAAGTCGCCTATTTCTTTCAGGGAAGCGCCGGCGCCGCCGGGCTCATAGGGCATCAACCCGTCACCGACCGCCGTGAGATAGGCCACGAGGTCCTTTTGATCCTGCGCCGACAGGCCAAGGTCGAATACCTTGTCGAAGTGAGCGACCACCTGACCATAGGTGTCGAAACGGCCGTCGTGAAAATATGGCGCGTTGAAATCGGCATTGCGCAGCGTCGGCGTCTTGAACAATCCGCCGGTGCCGACGTCATGCTGCTGGTGGTCGACGAAGGCGGCGGACGGAACGTGGCAGGCCGCGCAACTCATGCCCGCGTCGTGCGGGAACGGTCTTGAGAACAGCGCCTCCCCGCGCCGTTCCGATTCGCTGATCTTGCCGACCAGCCGGCCGCCCGGACCAAGGTTGGGGTTCGGCAGAAAATCGATGTCGTGGATATAGGCGACGATGGCGTCGACGATCGCAGGCGACGGTTCGGCGCCGGCAAATTCATTGACGATGACATTGCGAACGAAGTCACGGAGCGAGGCCAGGCGGCCGTCGGCGCCGTAGGGTGCGAGATAGCGGGCGCCGCGCAAGCTCGGAATCCGCACGGGGTCGAGCACGGCATTGTCCGCCTTCGGATTGAACAGCGCGCCGGTGGTGTCGAAATTCCCCGGACGCGTCGACATTTTCGGCATGAAGAACTTTGCGTTGCCGGCGCCGTTGACATGGCAGGTCTCGCAACTGATGCCCGCCTGCTGCGCGACGGGTCCGAGGATCGAAGGCGACGAGAACGCCAGATTGCCGAGCTTGATCAGATCCGACCGGCGGCCCGTAATCTCGGAATGGAAGACCTCGCGCGGACGGCTCAGCGCGTCCTCGTTCAGCTCGGTTTTTGCTGGCAACGTCGTCTGGTCGCCATCGACCGGGAACGCCAGAACACGCCCGTGAAGACCAGCGATCAGGAAAGCAATTGCGGCGGCGCCGCTTAACCAGCGAAAGCTCATCGCGATTGAGCCTCCAGCGTCGGCCGGCGCAGTCCGAGTTTGACGGAAGCCGCCTGAAGTGCGACCACAAGTTCCTCGCTGGAGCGCCGCAGCGCCCGGACATCGACATGCGGAAGATCGCGCGCCGCGACGATGGTCTTGAGCTGCTCGATCCGCCTGGTCACGCTCTCCGCAAGGCCTGCGTCGGCGGCCTTGAGGGCACCTTCGAAAACCGTGCGATAGGCGAATTCGACGCCGGCGAGGTTATTGCGCATGTCCTCGAGCGAGGTGCCGCTGATGCGCGCTTCGCCGCCATCCGCCTTGCTCTCGCCGATCTCATAAGCGAGCCGCACCGTGCCATCGAGCAGGCCTTGCGGCGGAAGCGCCATATTGCGGAGCTTGCCGTGAAGCTCGTCGAGATTCCTGACCAGCGCGTCAGTGTCGGCCTCGACGTCGGTCTGGCCGGCGCCGAACAGTTTGGCCTCGATGGTGTGGAAACCGCTGTCGGCATTGGGCCAGGCATCGATCAACGCGTCGAGTTCCGGCACGAAGCCCGCGGTGAAGACTTCCGAACGTTCCCACCCCGCCCGCGCCGACAGCCAGGCTTTTCTCGCGCCTGACAGATCTTTCGCAGCGACACGCGCGCGAAGATCGCGCGCGCCCGATAACGCCGACCCGATTCCTTCAATCGCATAGGGACGATAGCGCTCGGCCGCGTCGTCGAGCACGCCCGCTTGCGCGTTTCGCGCGCAGACAAGCGTCACGAGCAGGAGGCTCAGCGCCACACTCTTACCAATCATCCATCGATCCCAGGACTTTTAGAACAAGGCTTGCAGAATAGGAATTGCGGAATGCCCGGTTGAGCCGCGGGGATGCAGCGAGGACGAGCAAAGATCCGCAACGATGCGTAACGCCGCGCAATATTGTCGGCTTGTTATGCCATTTTGTGACGCGACTGTTTCACTTCACTTATTATTCCAACATTTCTCGCGAAATTTTCCTCGCAGCCAAAAAAGTTCGCTGCGCAACTGTGATCGCTTTGCGACAAAATAATTTCGTCAAGAAAACGTCGTCAACAAAAAAGCCCCGCGCTTGACGCGCGGGGCTGTTCGCTTGAGTGGAGTGCGGCGCTGTCAGGCGCCGCGTCCCGGGTGATGACGATCTTAGTGTGGCGGCTCAGAAGTCCGCATCGGGTATACCGCGATCTCGTCATGCGGACTTCTGAGCCAAAGGCCACACTAGAACAGTAGCTTGCTAGTGTCCTTTCGATTCCGAAGTTCGCAAACACGGGGCCGCAAGATCATGCGAACTTCGGAATCAGGACACTAGTGCGCGTTGGCCTGCTGCGCTTTCGATCCGGCAAGACTCTCCTTGAAGCGGACGAAAAGCGCTTCGCGGTCCCTGGCCGAGAGTTCCTTGCCGCCGGAAGCCGACGCGTAGGTCTGCATGAACTTGTCGAACGCCAGCCGAAGCTCCACGGTGGAAAGTCCGGTCGCACCCTCGGAATTGGCGGACACCGGCTGATTCTTGTGGGCGGCGAGCCAGTCAGCCGCGGGCTTGAACCGCACCCAGCCCGGCATATCGGCCGAAAGATTGACCTCTCGCCATTTCGGATGCCGCGATGTGTTGTTGAACTGGTCGATCTTGCTGAAGAACGCATCGACGAATTTAGCGACCTTCCTGTACTTTTCCGAATTCTCCGGCCAGGCATAGGCGACGAGCAGCGCCCGGTTGGCGATGGTCGGAACCGAGGTTCCCTCCGCGACCAGGTTCGGGTAGAGCTCGTGGGTGATCTCGGCCGGCAGATAGCTGGCAAACAGATCGTGAAGGTCGCGCTTCGGCAGGCTTTCCTGATCCAGCGCCAGGAAGTGCACACCGTCTTCCTTCTTCAGTTTGGCAAGGGCGGCCTGTGGCGCGCCCGTCAGGATGATCATCGCCGAGATATCTCCCGCGATCAGCCGCTTGATGGCTTCGTCGTTGTCGTAATAGGAGCGCTGTACCGGAATATTGAGCGCATTGAAAACCGTGTCGGCGGTGACTTCGGTCTGGCTGTCCTTCAGGTTGAAGTTGACCTTCTTGCCACGCAGATCGTCGTAGGACTTGATCTCGTCGCGGGCGAGAACATGAAATTCGGAATTGTAGAGCTTGGTGATGTACTGGATGCGCTGTTCGATGTTGGCGTAGAGCACCGGGTCCTTCTGCTTCAGAAGCCGAAGATTGTCCTCGTCGACGACGCCCATGTCGATGTTCTTGAGAAACAGCACGTCGTTGACGTTTTGAAGTCCGCCAACGCCAAGCACCGGGAGAATACGAATGCCGTCCGGGCCCAGATCGTTCACGACGTTGCGGATGTCCTCCGTGAACCTCGCGCACGTACATGAGAGGCCGGATACCACGACCGAAACGGCGATATCGTTGGCCTGGCGCTTCTTCTCCTCGTAGCTGTTGGCGGTCGCCGCCGCCTGAGTCTGAGCTGCGGCACGCCTTTGGCCTTCGGCCACGGAGGGATGCGACCAGCTCATTGCCGCGATCAGCGATGCGAAGAACGACAGATACAGGAAGAGATTTCTAGCCGCTGCGGTCAGGACGCCCATAAATTTACCCTCTGCTGGAGATCTTCAAGAAATTCGGGAGCTGCGATGACGCTTCTGAACCGCCACACTAGTGTTGCCGGTTGGCGAGCCGGTCGAGCTGCGACGACGCCTCCGGCGCGCCGAAGCGCCGCGCTTTTTCGTACCAGCTTCGCGCCATGGCGAGATCGGGTACGACACCATGAACGCCGAGCTTCTCCAGAACCGTCGGATCATAGGTTCCGGCAAGCATCATCGCCGCGCGGGCGTCGCCTGCCTCGGCCGCGCGCCGCAGCACCAGACGGGCGGCAGCAACATCGCCGCTCGCAATCAGGCCATCCCCCCGCTTGAGCAGCGAGGCGATCTCGCTCGCGTCCAGGCGATGAATGACGGGATCTGCCGGCGCCACAACTTCCGGGGCGGTCGCGGCTTGCGGAGTGCTGCCCTGCAACGCGCCTTGATAGGCCGTCTTGATATCGTCACGGGTCGGCGTCACCGCCGCGACCGTGATGCTTCCCGGAGCGGCGGCCTGACCGTCCGGCGCCGACGGGGATGCGGGTTCCTTCAATTGTATGTCGGCCATCTTGATGTCAGCGGCCTTGATGTCAGCCGTCTTGGGCGGCGTCGCGCTCGGCTGCATCACGACTGATGCTACCGAAAGCGCCGCAGCGCTCGACGCCTTGGCGCTGGCGATGACGTCGCGGGCTGAATCCGACGTGACCAGCGCGGCGAGGCCGGCCAGTATTGCCCCGCCCACCGCGCCGGCAAGAATTCGCGAGGTGTAGTAGGAGCCCAGCTTTACCTTGGCCGCCGGACGAGACGCGTATTCGCTCGGATCCGGCACCCCGTCACGGTCGGAAAGAAACAGGGGTACGGATCGCTCCGCTTGCGCCGAGGGCCTGAGCTGGTAAGGCGTGACTGAAAGACCGGCCGCCGGCCGCTCATCGTAGAGCTCGGTGTCAGGTTTGTAAGACGGATAACGCGGAGCGTCGTCTTCCATGGCTGGTCTCCCGCCGACTGTTACGCAACGACGGGGCACCTCGGAAATCATTTACGAATTTTTTCACCCAGAGCGCCCCGCTACTAGAGGTCGAACAGTCAGCGACTCGAATCCGTCCAAATATCGACTGGGCCACGCCACTTTTGGAAGATTGTTGGGTTTGAGTGTGGCCGAATCTGAACTGCCATTTGTTCCGTCGATTGGAACACGACCGAACACGGCAAGCGGCGACCGACTCGCAGTTTGTTCTTCCGTGTTCGCGATTTCGTCTGCTGCATTGCAATCGGCCTGACGCGAAGCGATCGTTCGCCGTCGTGCCGTTAACGCTTTGCAAACATCAGCGGCTGAAGCGAGGCAAGGTCACAGTTGTGACGCACTCGAAGTCAAATCTTCCACAAGGGGCGCTGACCGCGGCCGATCTTTCGCCGATTTCGAGTTTTCGCAGTCGGCTTTTTCGCACTGAGGACGAAGCCGGAACTTTGAGCGCGATCTCGACGGCGAGAGCAACAAGCCTCTCGAACAAGAGGCGAAGATGTGAAGATGGGGAGTGTACAATGAAAACAATGAGAGCTTTCGCTGGTGGGTTGATCGTCCTGCTGATGGCTTGCGGAAACGCGCACGCGTTCGATGCAGCTGCGGTGCCGGATATCAAGCGCACCAAGCTTGGGATGTATCTCTCGTCGCAGGAAGCGGCAAAGCTCGTGGATCAGAACACCTCAAAGGCGCTGTTCCTCGACATACGCACACCGGCGGAGGTCGCGTTCCTGGGGATGCCTGCGCAGGCGGATGCCAACGTCCCCTACATGAAGGAACCCGATTTTCCGGCCTGGGACGGCGCGAAGGCAACGCTGAAGCTTGAACTCAATCCTGATTTCCTGCCCGAGGTTCGTCACAGGCTGGCGGCAAAAGGTCTGAAAGCGACCGACACCATCGTATTGATTTGCCGCTCCGGCGACCGCAGCGCGGCTGCGGCCAATCTGCTGGCCGAGGCGGGATTCAAGAACGTCTATTCGGTTGTCGATGGATATGAAGGCGATCTCGCCAAAGACGGGCCCAAGGCCGGGCTGCGCGCCGTCAACGGATGGAAGAATGCCGGATTGCCGTGGTCCTACAAGCTGGACAAGGCAAAGATGTACAAGCTCGAAAACTAGAGCGAAGGACGCGATCCCGCGCCCGGCAGCCAACAGGCCGCCGGGCAACTGGTGCAAGCCTGGATCGACAGCGGCGCGGAATGTCCGCCGTAACGAGCCAACTCTCGTTGCTAACTCTTCTTCGGCGACCAGCCGTAGGCCTTGGCGCAGGCGCCGCCCATCAGCATGGCGCGTTCGCTGGCGCTCAAGCGATCCGTTTCCAGGAACGGCTTGACGCCCTGCTCGTAATTGACGACGGCGAACGCGCGCGTCCAGTCCGTACCCCACAGGCAGCGTTCGAAACCCCAGGCGTCGAACACGCGCGCCAACGGATCCCATATGTCGGAGTAAGGATAGGGCTGTTTCGACAGCGTGCAGGCGCCCGAGACCTTGATGACCACGTTCTTGCGTTTCGCCAGATCGAGCACCTTGGGCAAGTCGGCCCACGGCTCGCTAGGCGCTGGCGGTACGCGCGGCTGCAAGATGCCGAGATGGTCGAGAATGAAACGGGTATCGGGATGGCGGTCGATCAGCGAGGTGCCCGCCTCCAGATTGTCCCAGCACAGGATGTTGACCGGAAAATCGTGACGCAGGGCCGAGCGCGCGATCCGGTCGAGGCCGGGATCCTTGGGATCGCGCTTGCCCTCCTTCGTCAGCATGATGCGGACGCCAACCGTGCCCGGCGTCTTCTTCCACTCGGCGATGACGTCGTCCACGCCAGCGTCGTCCGGATTGACCGGCTTGACGATCGCCATCCGGTTGGGATGGGCCCGCGCCACCTCGACCGCATAGCTCGCGTCATACTGGTACATCGAAAAAGCGGAGATGAAGATCGCGCCGTCGACGCCGACCTTGTCCATCGCCGCGACCATCTCGTCGCCGGTGACATGCGGCGGCCAATTCGGCACAGAGTGCCAGGGCCGCTTCGGCGTGTTGGCCTCGTAGGCGTGGACCTGGGAATCGATAATCGGCATCGGCGCGTCTCCTCATTATTTTGAGGCAGTTTTGACGTCACCAACGATGTGTGTCCAGAGCCGAAGGGCCGTTTGCCATGCGCGAATGAGAGGCGGCCAGCGGCAGCTTCTCGCAACAGGCATAGCAACGCCATTGCGAGAAGCGCGAGATGTGCCGCGCCAGGCAACTCAGTCCCGCAGAGCCCCGGACGGCTCTATGGGTCTCAGTGCTTGGAGACCTTGCGGTCGGGATCGTCCTCATACGGCGGCGGCCATATCTTGCAGTCGAAGCTGCGGCCGATGCCCGGGCAGACCGGACCCGAACTTGCATAAGGCGCAGCATAGGTCGGCGGCTGGCCAAACCAGGGGCCGGCGTGACGCCAATGCCTTGCGTGTTTCTTCATATGGTGCCGGTGACCCGCTTCGGCCTCACCGGACGCCAGGACCGGAACAATCACCAGCGCGGTTGCACAGATTATTGAAAGCCGGATCGCCAATCGCCTCATGGGTTCTCTCCTGCCAGCACCATGAGATGAAACCCACTGCCAAGGCGGATATTCATTCTCAAATAAAATTTAGCGTCCGGCCTGACTAAACGCGTCCGCCGCGGCGTGGCGGCATTCAGGCGCGCGCGATCACCGCGACCGGCCCGCCGCCGGCAGGGCCTTGATGCTCGGCGCCGCCCGAGACGTAGACGGCGGTGGTTCCGGCAAGACCGGCGACGAGACCGCCCACCGCCGCGCGGGCGTGGCGAGTCGAACTGATGTCGGTGTCGTTCAGCATGGTATGGCGAAGCCCGCGGACCAGACCGTCGGGCGCGGCCTCTGCCTTGGCGAAAATATTGACGATCCGCTCGCCAATCGCCGCATTCGAGGTCCCGTCTGCGCGCAATCCGACGCTGCCAAGCGCAGCCCTGACGGCGGCGGCATCGATCGCGTCCTTCATCACCGCATGCCCGATGACGAGGTCGCTCGACGACGAGACCGAGTTTCCCATTACGACGACCACGTTATGCATCAGCTCGATTCCGGCTGAACTCGACGCGACCGCGGAAAACAGATCCCAGCGCCTGAGCACATCCTCTTCGCGCGGCTCGGCTGCCAGTTCGCCGAGCGCCAGCGCCACGCCGAGCGCGGAAGCGCCGCGCGAATAGCCCATCGACGCATAGGAGCTCTTCGTCACCGTGCCGGCACCGCGCGCCTCGGCGGCATCGACGCGCTCACTGGTCAAGAGCGGACATTTCACCTGCACGAAATGCACGTCCGCGACGTCGCTGATCGCGGCCTCGGTCATGGCCTTGCGCACCGCCGCCGCGGTCTCGGCGATCTGCGCCCTGCGGCCGAGTTCTTCGGGACGGAACTCGCGGGTATGCGCAATACCAATGCTAAGACGCTTGCCTTCCGTGCGCCTGGCCTGCGAAGCGGGTAGCGGCGTTCGCGTGAAGACCGTGATGTGCGGGCTCAGCACGCCTTCGGTGCCGCCCGACATCACGAAAGCGATGCGATGCTCGACCTCCTCGGTCGAAATGCCGAGACGGGACGCCAGCACGCCCGCGAGCGCAACGGTGGAATATTCGCGCGTGAAGTCGTTGACGCCGCCGTTACCTTCGGTCTTTCCGAGGATGGCAAGGATCGATTTCGGATCGATACGGCCCGTCTCGATCAGCTTGATCAGACCGGACGTATCGCCGGGACCTGAAGTCGGAATGCGGATGACGTCGACCGAAGACAGAGACATGTTGTTTATTCCACGCTTTTGCTTTCGCAGAACACCATGACGTGTTCGATCGAGCAAGCCCGGAAAAAAGTTGATCGCTGACTCACGATCTCGACGCAGATGCCTTCATGTCATGCAGGCTTTTCGACAAGGTCTCCGAGAAGGCCGCCGCCGCGATCGGGAGCACCCGCCCGCGCAACTGGCACAACACGAGCTCTCCGGCCGGCACGTCCCTCGTGTCGACTGGCACGCCGACCAGGCTCATGCCGAGATCGCCGGATGGCGCGCCGATTTCGATCTGGAACGAAATCAGGTTGCAGCGGTGCACCAGGCCGCGCAGCATCTCGAACGAATTCGATTCCGCCATCACGTTGAGGCGCAGGTCGCGCCGGGCCGCGACTTCGTCGAGAATCTGCCGGCCGCCGAGCGAGCGGTCGGCCAGCGCCGCGGGATATTCCGCGCACTCGGATAGCCTGACGGATTTTTTCGCCGCCAGCGGATGATCGGCGCGGACGATGGCGACCAGCCGCTGAGGGACGCTGGCGATAACCCGAAGCGTCGGCCGCATCGAGGGGCGGAAGACCAACGCCAGATCGACGTCATAGGCCGCAAGCGCATCGAGCGCCCGTTCGTGATCCAGGGTTTTCAGATCGAAGGTCACGCGCGGATGCTGTTTCTGAAATCCGGCAACGCGCGAGGCCAGAAAGTCCAGCGCGAGCGCCTGGCTGCTGGCGATCAGCACCGGACCTCGCCGAAGCCCGCGCAGATCCTCGACATGCGACTTCATCCGCTCTGCGTCCGCGATCTGGCTGCGCGCATAACGCACGAACATTTCGCCGGCGGTGGTCAGTTTCACGCCGCGCGGCCGCCGCTCGAACAATGGCGTGCCGATCTCGGCTTCGAGATCCTGGATGCGCCGGTTCATCGCCGACGGCGTCAGGTTGAGCTGTTCGGCCGCTTTGCGGATCGAACCGGTCCGGGCGACCTCGACGACATGGCTCAGCAGTCTCAAATGGCGCATGATTTAGTGATGCCTTTTTTGCACCGCTCAAGTCAAAAGATAGCAGCGGATAAGATCACTGGAAAGGCCTAGCCTTCGTTCCCAAGGACGGCCCGAGCGGCAAAAGCGGGCCGAGGCCGAAAAAGCAGCTCCAACACAGGGAAAATCCGATGATCAGGACCCACGCATTTCGTGGAATGCAGGCGCTTGCCTTGAGTTTCGCTTTGGGTTTGGCCCTCTCGGCCGGCTTCGCGGCCACGGCACAGGCCCAGACCAAAATCCGGATGGTGCTGAACTGGAAATATGAGGGGCCGCAGGGGATGTTCTTCCTGGCGGACGACCGCGGCTACTTCAAACAGGAAGGGCTCGAAGTCACCTTCGACCAGGGCAACGGCTCCGGCGCCGCGGTCCCGCAGGTCGCCAACGGCGCCTACGACGCCGGCTTCGGCGACATCAACGCGCTGGTCGAACTCGCCGCCAAGAAGCCCGAGGACGCGCCGGTCGGCGTGCTCATGATCTACGATCGTCCGCCGTTCACAGTCGCCGTGAAGACCGACAGTCCGATCAAGACGCCGGCCGATTTCGTCGGCCGCAAGCTCGGCAGCCCCGCCAATGACGGCGCGCTGAAGCTGTTTCCGGCGTTGTGTTCGTCCGCCAAGATCGATTGCTCGAAGGTCGAGATCGTCAACATGCAGCCGAACCTGCGCGAGCAGATGCTGATGCAGGGCCAGGTCGACGGCGTGTTCGGCTACGTCACCACGATCCGCTTCAGCGCGAAACTCTCAGGCATCGACGCCGACAAGGAAATGCGTTTCATCAAATTCGAAAACTACGGCATGGATCTTTATTCCAACGCCATCATCGTCTCGCGCAAGCTGGTCAAGGAACATCCCGAGGCCGTGAAGGGATTCGTGCGGGCGCTGAACCACGGCATCAAGGACGCCATCGCCGATCCGCAGGCCGCGATCGACGCCGTCGTCAAGCGCGAGCCGCTGGTGAAGCCCGCCATCGAACGCGCGCGGCTGGACGCGACGATGGCCGACGAGATGAGCCATCCGGAGATCGCCAAGATCGGCGTCGGCGATATCAGCGACGAACGCATGACAAAGGCGATCGACATCGTGGTCAAGGCCAAGGAACTGCCGCGCACGCCCGCGGTTGGTGAAATCTTCGACCGCAGCTTCCTGCCGCCATTGAGCGAACGCCCGACTTCGGTCCGGCCCGCGACCTGACACAAGACGGACCAAGCCATGAAGCTCTCTCTCGAAAACCGCGTCGTTGTCATCACCGGCCCCGCCAAGGGCATGGGCGCCGCCGTCACCCACGCTTTCGCCAATGAAGGCTGCAAGCTGGTGCTGATCGGCCGCGACACTGCTGCGATCGAGCCTGTCGCCAACGAGGTCAAGTCGCGCGGCGGCAGCGCTGTCGTCGTCGCCTGCGACCTGACCGACGCCAAACAGTGCGACGCTGCGGCGGAGGCGGCCAAACAGGCCTTTGGCGGCCGGATCGACGTGCTGGTCAATATCGCGGGCGGGTCGGGGCCGATCGGCAAGACCGGCGTGCAGACGACGCCGGAGGAATTCGACGACATCGTCACGCTCAACATGAACGGCTGCTTCCACACCATGCGTGCGGTGCTGCCGACCATGATCGACCAGCGCTACGGCAAGATCGTCAATGTCGGCGGCACCTTCGGCATGCGCGGCCGCGCCGGGCGCGTCGCCTACTCGGCCTCGAAATGGGGCCTGCGCGGCATCACCAAGAGTTTCGCGCTCGAAGTCGGCCAGCACAACATCAACGTCAATTGCGTCGCGCCCGGCATGGTCGACGGTCCGCGTTTTCGCGACAAGGTCTGCCGCGACATGGCGCAAAAGCTCGGCATCACGGAGGAAGAGGCCGCACAGCGGCACGCTGCCGATTATGCGCTGAAACGCATCACGGTCGACGAGGACGTCGCCAACGCCTGTTTATTTTTTGCAAGCGACGTGTCACGCCAGATCACCGGCGTCGACCTTCCGGTCGATGGCGGCTGGGCGATGCTGTGAGGAGGCCGTAAACGATGACCACGCAAGACAAGGTCGATCTCGTCATCCACGGCGGCATCGTGGTTTCGCCCGATGCAGAGTACCGCGCCAGCATCGCGGTCAAGGACGGCAAGATCCACGCGATCGGCGCGCCCGAGGCCATGCCCGCGGCGATCGAGACGCTAGACGCGAGCGGGATGCACGTGCTGCCCGGCGCGATCGACGTCCATGTGCATTTCCGCGATCCCGGCTATTCGCACAAGGAGGATTTCGGCAGCGGCACGGCGGCTGCGGCATTCGGCGGCGTCACCACGGTGTTCGACATGCCGAACACGATCCCGACGGTGGCGAATGCCGAAGTGCTGACGGCCAAGCACAAGCTCGCTTCCGAGAAGGCCTACGTCGATTACGGGCTCTATGCCGTGCTCGGCGAGGAAAGCCTGACACATATCGACGAACTGGTTGAAGCCGGCGTCATCGGCTTCAAGTGCT
The DNA here is from genome assembly GCF_900142985.1 of Bradyrhizobium erythrophlei. Lineage (NCBI taxonomy): Bacteria > Pseudomonadati > Pseudomonadota > Alphaproteobacteria > Hyphomicrobiales > Nitrobacteraceae > Bradyrhizobium > Bradyrhizobium erythrophlei. The sequence continues at coordinate 4,150,718 of NZ_LT670849.1, read as the reverse complement.
ACATGGGCAACACGTTTGGGCGCATCCCCTCGCCTTCCACCGGCGCGATGCTGGAGCTGTTCGAACTGGTCGCGCCGACCGGAAAACGCATTTCGCTGCATGCGGAGACCAATTCCATCATGGAGCGGCGCGAGTCCCGCTTGCGCGCCGCCGGCCGCACCGAGCCGCTGGCGCACCTGGCGTCACGGCCCGCGGTCGTTGCAGTCGAGGCGGTCGCACGTGCAGCCATCCTCGCCGAATGGACCGGCGCGCGCATCCACGTGCTGCATATCTCCTCGGCCGCCGAGTTGCGCCCGCTGGCGGAAGCCAAAGCGCGCGGCGTCGAGATCACCGGCGAGACCTGCCCGCATTATCTGTTGCTGTCGGAAAAGGATTACGAGAAATCGGGCGGCATCGTCCGGGTCAACCCGCCGGTGCGCGAGGCGCCAAACCGGGAGCCGCTATGGAACGCGCTGATCGACGGCACCATCGACATGGTGGCGACCGATCATGCGCCGCATACGCCGGAAGAGAAAACGCGTAACGATATCTGGACCGTCGATTGCGGCTTCCCCGGCGTCGAAACGCAAATGCCGCTGATGCTGACCGAGATCAATCGCGGCCGCGCCACCATCCGCGACTATGTGCGCTGGAGCGCGGAAAATCCGGCGAAGCAGTTCGGGCTCTACCCGCGCAAGGGCACGCTCACAGTTGGGTCTGATGCCGACATCGCGATCGTTGACATGAACCGCCGCTGGAGCATCGACGACGCGAAAATCCAGTCGAAATCGAAAATCTCGCCGTGGCAGGGCTGGAGTTGTACGGCGCTGCCGATCCACACCATCGTGCGCGGCCGCTTCGTCATGAAGAACCGCGTGCTGAACGAACAGGCGCGCGGCACCGGCCGTTCGGTTCATACGATCCAGAAGATGCCGGCGCCGGCACCGAAAAATACCGATGCCACCATGGCCGCCGTCACCGGCGGAAAAGGCTAGCAAGATGGCCGATTCCCTCCCGCTTCCCGTAGGGAACGTCATCGACCTGGAAAAGGTGCGGGTGACCTTCGGCGGCAAGAACAAGGTGACGGCGCTCAGCGAGACGTCGTTGCGCATCAGCCATGGTGAATTCGTCGCCCTCGTCGGTCCGTCCGGCTGCGGCAAGTCGACCATCCTGAAGCTTGTCGCCGGTACGCTGGCCGCGACCGAAGGCAACGTGTTCGTGGCCGGGCGCGAGGTGGATGCCGAGAGCGCGCGGATCGGCATGGCGTTCCAGAATCCGACGCTGCTGCCGTGGCTGAATGTCCGCGACAACGTCATGATGCCGCTGAAGATCGTGCCGCCATTCAAAAAGGAATTTTCCCGCAAGAAGCGCGGCGAATATCGCGACCGCGTCGAAGCGTCGTTGGCAAGGGTGGGCCTCGCCGGTTTTGGCGACAAGTTTCCCTGGCAACTCTCCGGCGGCATGCAGCAGCGCGCTTCGCTGTGCCGCGCGCTGATCCACGATCCGACGCTGTTGTTGCTCGATGAGCCCTTTGGCGCGCTCGACCAGTTCACCCGCGAGGAATTGTGGGAGATCATGCAGCAATTGTGGATCGAGAAGCGGCCGACGGTCTTGCTGGTCACGCACGATCTCAAGGAAGCCGCCTATCTCGCCGGCCGCATTTGCGTGATGCAGGCCAGGCCCGGGCGTATTGTCGACGATAGCGAGGTGCCGTTCGCCAGGCCTCGCACCATCGAAATTTCCTTTCAGCCCGAATTCGTCTCCCTCACCCAACGCTTACGCGAACGCATCGTCGCCGCACGCGCCGTCCAGGAGGACGCGACATGAACGAGACCGTCCGCCGTCAGATTCTGTCGATCGTCTGCATCCTCGGCTTCTTCGTGGCTTGGGAGGTTTTGTGCCTGATCTTTAATGTCTCCGACATCGTGCTGCCGCGGCCGAGCCAGATCCTGGTGACGCTGTGGACACGCTTTCCCGCGATCTGGCCGCACGCGGTCCAGACGCTCTATACGACGCTGGTCGGCTTTGCGCTCGGGATCGCCATCGGCGTTTTGTTGGGGATTCTGATCGGATCGTCGCGTCTCGCGTACGACGTCGCCTACCCGTTGCTGGTGGGGTTTTCCTCGATCCCGAAAGTCGCTGTCGTGCCGATCTTCGTGTTGTGGTTCGGCGCCGGCACCGTGCCCGCGGTGCTCACCGCCATGATCATGTGCATCTTTCCGATCGTCGTGAACGTCGCGACGGGACTGGCCGCCACCGAACCCGAATTGCAGGATGTGATGCGCACGCTGCGCGCGACCAAGTGGGAGATCCTCTGGAACATCGGCCTGCCGCGCACGATGCCTTACTTCTTTGCTTCGCTCAAAGTCGCCGCCACGCTGGCCTTTGTCGGCGCGGTGATCTCGGAGACGGTGGCCTCCAACCGCGGCATCGGCAATTTGATGATGATCGCAAGCTCGAGCTTCGACGTGCCGCTGGTGTTTGCCGGCCTGTTCATCCTCGCCATTCTCGGCGTGGCGCTCTATGCCGGCTTTTCGCTGATCGAAGGGCGCGTGACCGGCTGGGCCGTGCGCAGCGAAAACTTTACCGGCGGCGGCTAGCCAAGTACCTCGACCTGAATGCCGGCGGTCTTCAAGGCCTTGATGATCGAAGCCAGATGCGCGCGGTCGCGGCTCTCGATGAGGACCTCGAGAACCACATCCTTGGCCGGCAGGTCGGTGAAAATCCGCTGGTGCGAGACCTCCACGATGTTGGCCCCGGCGTTGCTCAACACCGCGACGACGGCGGCAAGCTGCCCCGGCCGGTCGACGATATCGAAGCGCAGCCGCGACAGCCGGCCTTCTCGCGCGAGCTGGCGCGTCAGCACGCCTGACAACAGACGCGGGTCGATGTTGCCGCCGCTCAGCACCAGGCCAAGCTTGCGGCCGCGGAAGCGATCGGGATCGGCGAGCACGGCGGCAAGACCGGCCGCGCCGGCGCCTTCGGTGACGGACTTCTCGATGTTCAACAGCAGGCTCAGCGCATGCTCGACATCCTGCTCGGTGACGAGAACGATGTCGTCGACCAGCGCGCGCACGATTTCGGAGGTGATGGCGCCCGGCGCCTTCACCGCGATTCCTTCCGCCAGCGTATCGCCGCGCATCGGCAGCGTCTGCGCCTTGATCACATTATACATCGACGGGTAGAGCGCAGCCTGGACGCCGACGACCTCGATTCCGGGCTTCAGCGTCTTGGCGGCGACCGCCATGCCGGAGATGAGCCCGCCGCCGCCGATCGGGACGATCAGCACGTCGAGATCGGGTACCGATGACAATATCTCCAGCGCGATCGTGCCCTGCCCCGCGATGATCAGCGGATCGTCGTAGGGATGAATGTAGGTCAGTCCGCGGCTTGCGCCGTAGGCCTTGGCGAGCGAAGCCGCTTCTTCCAGGGTGACGCCGCCTTCGATCACGGTCGCGCCATGGCGCCGGGTGTTCTCGATCTTCACCGTGGGCGTGCCAACGGGCACGTAGATGGTCGAGGGAATCTCGAGGCGCGCGGCGTGGTAGGCGACGCCCTGTGCGTGATTGCCGGCCGAGGCCGCGATCACGCCCTGTCTGCGCTGGTCGGCCGACAGCGCCGACAGCCGATTGAGAGCGCCGCGCTCCTTGAAGGTCGCCGTGAACTGCAAGTTCTCGAATTTGAGCCAGATCTCCGCGCCGGTGATGTCGGACAGCGTGCGGCTGTGGTCGAAATTCGTGCGCTTGACGAAGCCGGCGAGCGTTGCCGCGGCCGCTTCGACGTCGCGCAGCGTTACCGGCAATTTTTCGAGTGGCGTTTTGATGTTCCCGGTCATCACAATCCCGTCGCGAGCGATGGCAGCAGCAGCGGTCACCGCCGGCGCTGCCCATCCTATCATCTCGACGGCCAAAAGTTTTGCGCGATCAGCCGAGGGCGCGAAATTCGCTTGATTCTACTGCCTGACTGTACTTGGGCCTGAAGCGGCCGTCAGGCCGCGTCCTGGGCACGATCGTCCGCATCATCGCCTGCGGCGGCATCAAGGATCACGCGATCGAGCGTTGAGGCGCTGGCTTCGCACATCACCTGCGAGACGATATTGCCGGACTTTTCGAAGCTCGCAGCAAGCGATTCGAACTGCGCCTTCGCGACCTGCAAGGTCGAGAGCTGCACGGCGACGGAGCCTTCCGGTATCTCGGGCGGCGCCTCCCGGATCGCCACCAGACGGGCTTCCGCCTCTTCGGCCCGTTGCAGGAATTCGCCTTGCCGGCGCTCCATTTCGGCGACGACTTCGTCCGCGCGCGATTGCTGTTCGGCGAGCCGCGACGTCAAAGCAAGGATTTCGCGCTCCATCTCACCGATCCTTAGCTCGAACGCCGTGCGGGTCTCGGCGCCGGCAGCGGCCCGGCTGCGCTCGGCCTGAAGCAGCTCTGTTGTTTCCTTCAGGAGGTTGCCCTGCGTCTCAAGCAGCCCGGCCGCGCGCAGCAGATTGTCCGAATTGCTGCTGGTCGACATCAGGTCGGCGAACCTGCGCAAGAACCGCAGGACCTCCGTGGTCTCAGTCGATGCCGGCAAAGTTGAAATGGGCTCGGTCATGAATCCAAAAGGCAAACGTAAAAATGACAGGCCTACAAATCGAGGCGTCCCGAACAAGGACTACGACTGTGACAGCCTGTTGACATTCGTTACAGGATTCGCACGCGCGGCGCTGCCCAAATGGGCTGCATATTCAGCGCTTTTCTGCATCAGGCAGTGGAGAGGTCCGTAATCCTCCGGCCCGTATTCGTACGGTTCATTAAATTAACCGCTACCCGGAGCAACCAAGATAGTGTGCGGCCGTCAAACAACCATTACGCGAAGAAGGCGACGGACATGGCGGGCGCACCGACCTGCACAAGCTGCAACCTCGAAAGAACGCTGATCAGCATCAGGCCCGGCAGAAACCGGCACGACGTGCGGGCTTATGAATGTCCCGCCTGCCACGACGTCTTCCGCCTCGTCATACAGCGGGAGCCGCTCGTCTCCGACGATCTGATCGACGTGGTTTTCGACAGTCCCGCCCTGAAGGCCGGCACGCGCTAAGCCGCGCCACGCCGTTAAACCGCCATCGCCAGCCGCTGCCGGGCGCGCAGCAGCAGCGCGACCGTGATGGTGATGTTGAGCGCGTTCCACGCCAGCCCGTTGAGAAATGCGGCCGCGTAGGAGCCGGTGGCGTCGAAGATCACGCCCGACACCCAGCCCCCGAACGACATCCCGAACACGGACGCAAAGATCACGATCCCGATCCGGGTCGCAGCTTCCGAAGCCGGCATCGCCTCGCGCACAATGATGGCATAGCTCGGCACGATGCCGCCCTGGAACAGGCCGAACAGCGCGGAAATGACGTAAAGCGACGTCAGGCCATCGAAGAACAGATACATCAACAGCGCCGAGCCTTGCGCGATCGAGCCGATCAGCAGCGTGCGGATGCCGCCGATCCTGTCGGCGAGAAAGCCCGAACCGATGCGGCTGACGATGCCGAAACCGAGCATCAGCGACAGCATTTCGGCGCCTCGCGCCACGCCATAACCGAGGTCGCCGCAATAAGCGACGATATGAACCTGCGGCATCGACATCGCCACGCAACAGGCAATGCTCGCCAGCGACAGAATTGCAGTCAGCGCATTGGTGGACAGCCGCAAATCGACCCGCGGCGCGGCTGCGTTGACGTGGCTGCGCCGCGTTCCCACTCCCATCAGCAGGCGCAGCACAATCAGCGCCAGCGTCATCGCCACGGCCGTGAAAATGCCGATCGCAATATGGGTATCGCGCCAACCGGCCGATTGAATGCCCCAATTGGTGAGCGGCGGCCAGATCGTGCCGCCGATGTAGTTGCCGCTGGCAGCGATCGCGACCGCCAGTCCCCGATAGCGGTCGAACCAGTGCGAGGCTTCCGCCATCAGCGGTCCAAACGTCGCCGCCGAAGACAAGCCGATGAGAAAGTGCACCAGGGTGTATTGCCAGATCGTGGGCGACAGCCCCGCGCCGACATAGCCGAGACCGAGAAGGCCGATGCCGACGCCGATCGCCGCGACGATGCCGTAGCGGTCGCTGATCCTGCCCGTCACGACCTGGCCAATGCCGAAACCAAGCATCGCCAGCGTGAAAGCGAGCGAGGCGATGCCGCGCGTCGCCGCAAATTCACTCTGAACGGTGGGAAGCGCGACCACGACGGACCACATGCCGACGCTGCCGAGCGAGCCGATCAGCACGGCCACGACAAGGCGCGTCCATGCCCGGCGCGAGTCGGGAACGAACGGCGGAGAATGTCGGGTGAGGTCGACGGTAGTGTCCACGGCGTAAGCAGAGTTGCTGCCATTTTGCCTACGGTCAACCCACAATGCCGCGATATTGGGCATGCAGATGCGCAAGACCGTGTTGCCACGTGCTGACGCGCCTCGCGCAAGACGATGGGAACAAGCGATGCGGACGAGAAGGCGGCGGCGGACGCGCGGACTGAATGCTACCGCCGCAAGCGGCGGCCATTTGCCGCTTGATCGGTCGAAATCACCCCGCGTTAACCGTTTGCTAACCATACACCGGGCAAAAATTGCCCAGTTGAGAAGTCGAGTGTCGTCAGCCGCGTAAAACGGGGGAGTACTCCGTGGACGCCAGTGCGGTGCCTCACTTTCGAAACGGTGGCCCTGCGGCCGCCGCGCAGACGTTTGGTCGCCGTGGTCGGCATTCGCGGGAGGAGTTGGGTTCGATGGTCGACATCACGGCAGGCCAGGGCACAGCCGCTCCCTCCAATTTCAGCCTCAGCGAAATCGGCACCATCCTCAAGCGCGGCGATCTCGCGCTCGCCTTCGGCATCCTCACCATCCTGGTGGTGCTGATCCTCCCTCTGCCCTCGGTCATCCTCGACCTGTTTCTGGCGATCTCGATCACGTTGTCGATCCTGATCCTGATGACCTCGCTGTTCATCCAGGCGCCACTGGAATTCTCGGCATTTCCGACCATCCTCTTGATCTCGACCATGCTGCGGCTGTCGCTCAACCTCGCCTCAACGCGGTTGATCCTCTCCCACGGCCATGAAGGGACGGATGCCGCCGGCCATGTCATCGAAGCCTTCGGCGGCTTCGTGATGGGCGGCAATTACGTCATCGGCATCATCGTGTTTGCGATCCTGGTGATCGTGAACTTCGTCGTCATCACCAAGGGTTCGGGCCGCATCGCCGAAGTCGCCGCCCGCTTCCACCTCGACTCCATGCCCGGCAAGCAGATGGCGATCGACGCCGATCTCTCCGCCGGCCTGATCGACGAGAAGGTCGCCAAGGAACGGCGCAAGGCGCTGGAAGACGAAAGCGGCTTCTTCGGCGCCATGGACGGTGCCTCGAAGTTCGTGCGCGGCGACGCGGTGGCGGGCCTGCTCGTCGTGTTCATCAACATTATCGGCGGCATCATCATCGGGGTGGCGCAGCAATCCCTGAGTTTTTCCGAAGCGGCCCACACCTACACGCTGCTCACCGTCGGCGACGGCCTCGTCACCCAGATCCCGGCGCTGATCGTCTCGACCGCGGCGGGCCTTCTGGTCTCGAAGGCCGGCGTATCGGGCGCGGCCGACAAGGCCTTGATGAAGCAGCTGTCGGGTTATCCGCAGGCGCTCGGCATGTCGGCCGGGGTGATGCTGGTGCTTTCTCTGCTGCCTGGCATTCCGATGCTGCCGTTTCTGGCGCTGGGCGGCGGCGCCGCGGCGCTGGCGTTTTCGGCCCGCAAGCATAAGCGCACAGCCACCGCCGCGGCCGCAAGCGCAGCGGCAGCGACCCCGGCGGCGGCCGCGGCTGCGGCGGCTGCGGCCGAGGAGCCGATCTCGGCTGCGCTCAAGATCGACGACCTCAAGATCGAACTCGGTTACGCGCTGCTGCCGCTGGTGAACGGTCCGGACGGCACCGACCGGTTGACCGAACAGATCAAGGCATTGCGCCGCTCGCTTGCGATCGAGATGGGCTTCGTGATGCCCTCGGTGCGCATCCTCGACAACGTGCAGCTCGAGGCCAACACCTACATCATCAAGATCAAGGAAGTGGATGCGGGCACGGGCCGGATCTGGCCGAACCAGTTCATGGCGATGGATCCCGGCGGCAGCCAGGTCGACGTGCCGGGCATCCACACCACCGAGCCGACGTTTGGCCTGCCCGCCACCTGGGTCGACGCCAGCATGAAGGAAGAAGCCACGCTCAAGGGCTACACCGTCGTCGACGCCGCGACCGTGATGTCGACCCACCTCACCGAGCTGCTCAAGAACAACGTGTCGGATCTGTTGTCCTATGGCGAGGTGCAGAAGCTCATCAAGGAATTGCCGAAGGAACAGGGCGAACTCGTCAAGGACATCGTTCCGACCCAGATCACGATCTCCGGCATCCAGCGCGTGCTCCAGTTGTTGCTCGCCGAGCGCATTTCGATCCGCGATCTCTCCACCATTCTCGAAGGCATTGCCGACGCGCTCGCCTTCTCGCGCAACCCGGCGACGGTGGTCGAGCACGTCCGTGCGCGTCTGGCGCGGCAGATCTGCGCCCAGAACACCACGATCAACGGCTACCTGCCGCTGATCGCGCTGTCGGCGAAATGGGAACAGGCGTTTGCGGAATCGCTGATCGGCCAGGGTGAGGAGCGCAGCCTCGCGATGCAGCCGTCGCGGCTGTCGGAATTCATGACGATCGTCCGCGACCGTTTCGAACAGGCCGCGCGCGAGGGCGAGTCGCCCGTTCTGGTAACGTCCGCCTCGATCCGGCCCTTCGTTCGTTCTCTGGTTGAGCGCTTCCGGGCCCAGACGACCGTTTTGTCGCAGGCCGAAATCCACCCCCGTGCCCGGCTGAAGACGGTCGGCAGCATTTAAGCCGCGACACCGGAAAACCCTCAGGGAACAGCGCCTTGGCTCGCAAATCAGTGCGAAACGGCATATGTTTTTCGGACACAGGCAACTGATTTCTTAATTTCCCGTAATCCGGGCCATTTTTGCGTCGAAATCCTGTTGGAACCTTAAGTGGCTATATTTACTTAATAATTCTGAGTTTTTCGATCTTTTCCAGCGAAACTGATCGCGGAAGATCACGTATTATCACTGCTTTGTGATCACCCCTAAAGAAACAATAGACGATATCCTACGTTTCTATCGCCGAGGTGGTGAACCTGCCGGCGGACGCGGACGACGAATCCGGCAAGCAAGCGCAGGTGGCAGGAGGCTTTGATGAATCATTCGATTTACAGCGCTGATCGCTCGACGCACCTCAAGATTGTGGTGATGGCGCTGGTTGCCGGCATCATGGTCATGGGCTTTGGAATTTCGGTTCGCACGTTCTCCGATGACGGTTCGACGCAGACCGCGCGCGTCATCAAGGCGGGCAAGCCGGTGGTCGTAACGAGTTCGGACACCTCAATGGTGCGATAAGAGTTTTAAGGAATTCACGGAGCGCTTTACCAGCCCCCCAAAACGCTACGTGGATAATGGAAGACCCAACTGTCCCCCAAGTTGGCCCCCGAAAACGCCCGCCCCCCACGGGCGTTTTCTTTTTGTGCAATCGTCAACGCTCCGAGTCGCGTGATCGTCGAGGGCGCGAGCACTTAGTGTCCCTAATATCCTGGTTGTCTCGACGTCAGCGCGGCGGCGGCACCGTCTCGATCAGCTTGCCAGCAAAGACCGGCGCCGAATGCGGATTGCCGTCGGGCGATCCGCCGGCCTGTTCGACCGTCACCGCATAGGTCGCGCCCTTCACCAGGTCGGCATCATAGGAAGAAAGCACCGGCCGCGAGGTGAAATCGCTGGTGCCGATCACGCCGAGCGAGCGCGGCTTGCCCAGCTTGTCGGAGATCAGCCACAGCTCGAAACTCGAGCCTGGGTCAGCCGAGGCGCCGACCTTGCGCACCGTGAAATTCCGCGTCGCTGCATCGACCGTGAGGATGAAGGCCGGTCCGCCGCCGTCCTTCTGGAGCACCGCGACATATTGGCCCGTCAGCCGCGCGGCTCCCGCTGCCGGCCCCTTGGTCTCCGCGACTTGCGTCCTCGGCTTCGGCCGCATGCTGTCCGGCAGCAGATCCGGCATCGAAACCCCGACACCGATCATCACGACCAATGCTGCCGCGATCGCCGAGGTCGCGGTTGCGATCGCGCGCCAGCGGCGGGCAGAGGCCGCCAGCTGAACCACGTTGTCGGCGCGGAAATTGTCTGCGTCGAAACGCTCTGCGCCGGAATTGTTGGCGCTGAAAGTATCCGCGCCAAGCGTACCGGCCGCTTCGGCGATAACCCGAGCGGCTTCGGTTTCCGGCGCCGCCGGCTCCGGCAGCACCAGCGGTGCACGCTGTTCGGTACGTCCGGTCGCGGCCTTGATCCTGTCCCACACCTCCGCGCGCGGTTCGACCGAACCGACCATCTGATTGAGCGCGCCGAGCTTGTGCTCCCATGCGGCAACCATCGCCGCGAAGTTCTTGTCGACGGCCATCATGGATTCGACCTGCGCGCGCTCGTCGGCATCCAGCGTGCCGAGTGCGTATTCCGCAGCGAGTGCAATATGGTCGTCGCTATAGGCCATCATACTTTCAAGCCGGTCTCGCTCACGAAAGACCGAGACACTCCCTGATATCCATCATGCTGCGACGCAGCCATGTCTTTACGGTGTTCACCGGCGCCTCGAATTTCTCCGACAGCTGCTCGCGGCTCCAGCCGTTGTAATAGGCAAGCAGCACCAGCTTTTGCCGATCGGGCTCGAGCCTGCCGACGCACTCCAGCAGCCGCTTCAAATCTTCCGTCATCTCGCGCCGCGCCAGCGGATCGGGCGTATCGGCTGCGACTTCCATCGCGGCCGGCTCCTCTTCGATCGAGGCCTCGGTGCGCTTGCGCACGACGTCGATCGCGCGATTGCGCGCAATCGACGCCATCCATGTGATCGGCGACGACTGGCCCGGATTGAACTGTCCTGCGCTATTCCAGATCTTGACGTAAGCTTCCTGTATCACCTCCTCGGCGAGATCCTGTCGCCGCAAGATACGGAGCACGACGCCAAAGAGTTTCGCCCGCGTGGCGGCGTAGAGTCGCTCGAAAGCAGCCTCATCCCCCTTCGCCACCGCGGCAATCAGCCAGACCAGCTCTGCTGGCGTCAGCATTTAACTCCCCCAAAATTGCGAGTGCCTTGGAGGCCATCGCAAGCTTTGTCCTATCACATCTTGGGCCAAATCCGTCTATCTGGAAAGCTGCCGCGAGCCTTTTGGATTGGCTCCCCGGTCGCGGCTGACACGCAAAAAACCCGGACCTTGAAAGGGCCGGGTTCAACAGTTCAAAACGACGTTATGGTGCTTTACGCGATGGCGCCGATGCGGGCGCGCATCAAGCCGATGCTGTCGAGATCGGCCTGTTCGCGCGCACTCTCTTCGGCGCGTTCGCGTGCCTGATCGCGCTCGTCGAGCAGCTCGACCTTCTTCAATTCGTCGAAAGCCTCGGACAGAAGACCGCGGGCTTCATCGAGCTGAACGCGCAGCTCCTCGGCCGAACGGGTGAGATTTTCCCGGCGCTGGATCGCAGCCTTGGCGTAGGTCGGATAAGCGAAATGCGAGGGATCGTTGATACCGGCGCGTTCCTGTTCGCTCTGGATTTCGCGTTCCAGGTCGACCGACATGCGCTGGAAATCGGCGATCATGGCTTCGATCTGCGAGACCCGGCGGCGCTTTTCATCGACCTGAAATTTCTTCAGACGGATTAGCGTTTCACGTGACTTCATCGACTCATACTCCCCAGAAGTCCCAATTTGCTACGGGACACGTGCCGGCTCCCCGTGGGGACCCCGCCGGCATCACAACTGTGGCGCGGATGATGGCCTGACAAAGTTAGCGTTCCGTTTCCAAACCCTGAAGGATTCGCTGCAATCGCCCATAACCTTCCGTGAGGCCGGTAGATTCGTCCTTGGCCTGGCGCAAAAACCCCTCCAGCGGCTCATTCAGGCGGATCGCCTCGTCGACTTCGACGCTCGAGCCCGCTTTGTAGGCCCCTAACCGGATCAACTCCTCCATATCGGCGTAGGTCGCCATGGTCTGGCGCGCCTTGGTGATGACGGGCAGGAACGCCGGATCGGCCGATCGCGGCATGGTGCGCGACACCGATTTGAGAATGTTAATCGCCGGAAACCTTCCGCGTTCGGCGATCCGCCGCTCCATGACGATGTGGCCGTCGAGAATGCCGCGCACGGCGTCCGCGATCGGCTCATTGTGATCGTCGCCATCAACCAGCACCGTGAAGATGCCGGTGATGGTGCCCTCGCCCATGCCGGGACCGGCGCGCTCAAGGAGCTTCGGCAGCTCGGTGAACACGGTCGGCGTATAGCCCTTGGCGGTCGGCGGCTCGCCGGCGGACAGACCGATCTCGCGCTGCGCCATCGCAAAGCGCGTCACCGAATCCATCAGACACAGAACGTCCTTATGCTCGTCGCGGAAATGCTCGGCGATCGCAAGCGTCAGGTAAGCGGCCTGCCGCCGCATCAGCGCAGGCTCGTCTGACGTCGCGACCACCACGACCGACCGCGCGAGGCCTTCGTCGCCGAGATCGTCCTGAAGGAACTCCTGCACCTCGCGGCCGCGTTCGCCGACGAGCCCAATCACCGTGACATCGGCATCGACGTTGCGCGCCAGCATCGACAACAGCACCGACTTGCCGACGCCGGAACCTGCGAAGATGCCCATGCGCTGGCCGCGGCAGCAGGTGAGAAACGTATTGAGTGCGCGCACGCCAAGATCGAGCGGAGTGCCAACGCGTTTGCGCGAATGCGCCGGCGGCGGCATGTTGCGGTAGGGCACGGGCGAGGCGCCTTGGGTCAGCGGTCCCTTGCCGTCGATCGGCTCTCCCATCGCATTGATGACACGGCCGAGCCAGTGCACCGAGGGGCGCACCTGGTTGCCGGCGTTGCCGATCACGGCGCGGCAGCCGCGCCTGACCCCGTCGAGACCGGCGAACGGCATCACCACCGCATTGTTCCCGGTGAAGCCGATCACCTCGCAGGGGATGAAGCGGTTGCCGCCGGTGTCGATCACGATGCGCGCGCCGACGCTCATGGCGTGAATGGGACCTGCGATCTCCACCATCAACCCGCGAACGCCGACGACGCGGCCATAAATGTTGATGCCGTCGATATCGCCGATCTGTTCGGCAAGCGCCTTCATTGCGAAAACCTTAAGTGGAGGGCTCCGCCCTTAACTTGGTGTTTACCCGCATCGTTAATCATTACGTCACTGTCTTTGGTGACTGAGGACGCTCGACCTTAGCTTTAAGGAAGGGCGAATCTTGAGAGTCGGATAGCCCTGACTCTTAATGTTGAGCTTGATCGAGATCGGGTACGAAAAGCTGCTTCGACGCAATATCTTAGGGCGATTCGCTAAAAATTGCACCTAAAGGCCTTGCGGATCAGAATCAGATTTTGTTAACCATATCCCGTCAGGATCCGAATCAGTTGTTCAAAGGCGTTTTGAGTGCCGCAAGTGCGGCCGACCTGACGCCCGGAGCGGCGACTATAGGGGACTGGCATGCGCGTTTTGCTGATAGAAGATGACAGCGCCGTCGCGCAGTCGATCGAGCTGATGCTGAAATCCGAGAGTTTTAACGTCTATACGACGGATCTCGGGGAAGAAGGCGTCGATCTCGGAAAGCTTTACGACTACGACATTATTCTTCTCGACCTCAACCTGCCCGACATGTCCGGTTACGACGTGCTCAAGCAGCTCCGGGTCTCCAAGATCAAGACACCCATTCTGATCCTCTCCGGCCTCGCCGGCATCGAGGACAAGGTCAAGGGTCTCGGCGTCGGCGCCGACGACTACATGACCAAGCCCTTCCACAAGGACGAACTGGTCGCGCGCATTCACGCGATCGTGCGCCGTTCCAAGGGCCACGCCCAGTCGGTCATCCAGACCGGCGACCTCGTGGTCAATCTCGACACCAAGACGGTCGAGGTCGGCGGCCAGCGCGTGCACCTGACGGGCAAGGAATACCAGATGCTGGAGCTGCTTTCGCTCCGCAAGGGCACCACGCTCACCAAGGAAATGTTCCTCAACCACCTCTATGGCGGTATGGACGAACCCGAACTGAAGATCATCGACGTCTTCATCTGCAAGCTGCGCAAGAAGCTTGCGAACGCCTCGGAAGGCCGCAACTTCATCGAAACCGTGTGGGGCCGCGGTTACGTGCTGCGCGAGCCGCACGAACATGAAGAGCGCATTCCCGCCTGATGTTTACGTAGCGAGCCCGTAGGCTCATCCTCCCGAAACTGGACCCCGCCGCAAATGGCGGGGTTTTTATTTGGGGAAACGGTTTTATCAGCGCTTCTTCTTGCCAGCTTTCTTCTTTGCGGCCTTGTTGCCGACCCAGGGCTTTGCAGCTTTCTTGGCGGCTTTCTTGCCAGCCTTTTTCGCCGGCACCTTCGCTGCTTTCTTGGCGGCCTTCTTTGAACCCCTGGACGCCTTGACGGCCTTCTTGGCAGCTTTCTTCGCTACCTTCTTCACCGCCTTCTTCGCGACCTTCCCGGCCGAGGATTTCGCCGCCGCTTTCTTGGCAGCCGGCTTGACGGCTCGCTTTGCCGTCTTTGTCTTTGCTTTGGCCTGTTGCACGACCGCGGCCTGCTCCACCGGGGCTTCAGGCGCCGTCGGCGGCGCGTTGGACACGACCGGCTGTTTCGATGCGCCCGTCGCCGCCGATGATGGCGTCTGCCCGCCCGCGGCTAGCCAGAACCGCATCTCGGCCGACTTGACGGCAGGTCCGGTGATATAGCGCTCCTGCCACTGGTCGTCGCCTTCCAGCGGCTTGCCGAACTGGTTCGGGTGCTCCTTCAGCAGGAAGCGCCAGGCGTAGTGATCGTACACATCGAGCACATTGCAGGCATAGGCTTCCGCCAATCCGCGATGGCCGTGGATGATCACCATGTTCTCGTCATTGTTGTGGGAAGCACGGTAGCCGAGATTGTGCGAACCGGTGACGACCACACAATCGTCGCTGAACGGATCGATCACGACGATCTTGCTGTGGATGATGGCAAAGCCGTATTTCGCGAGCTCCGCTTCCCAGCCGCCGGGCGCGTCCTGCGCCGTGATGGCGCCGGCGGGGATGGCGCGGTAGTCGATACCGTTCGCCTCACCCTGCTTCTTGGGTTTGCCCTGATCGCCGACCACGGTGACGGTCCCTGCCCCTCTGGCGTGCTCGGCGGGCGCGGCCGCATCATCAGCTTCCGCCGAACCGCCCGCATGCAGGGCCTCGGAAAAATTGGTCGCGCGCTGGGCATTGGTCAGTGCGCCGCGGACGAACAGGTCGGGCTTTCGCCGAAGCAGGCTTCCCGCCTCATCCAGAATGGAGTTGTTGCCGGGGTCGAAGGCGAGAAACAGGATCGCCTGTTTGGCGCCATCCATCAGCTGGAACACGCGCCCCATGTCGTTGGGCTTGTCCGGGTTCTTGGCCAGCTTGCCCGGCGTGTTGGGCGACAACATCACCTCGACCTTGACGCCGCCTCCGAGGTCGATCGGGCCGGTAATCGCCTTGTCGTTGTTGCCATGGTCGAAGGTACGCAAGGTCGGCGACTGCAGCTTGTGCTGATCGCCCCCGGCTGCATCGGTGTCGGCCTTCAACGCGTTCCAGTAGTCGATGTAGCGCTGCGCCACGTCTTTCGATTCGATGACGAGGGCGTTGTTGGATTGGGTGCAAAGCCCGGTCGAGGTCCAGTTGGTCGAGCCCGACAGCACGGCGGTGGGCTGGTTGTTCTCGCTCAGCACCATGAACTTGTTGTGCGGGATGTCGCCCTTGCCGAGAATACGGTCGATCACATTGGCGCCGGCGGCCTTCAGCGCCGCGCGGTTGGCGGCATCGGCGTCGTCGCTCTTGGGGCCCACCTCGTTGCCGAGGATCACGTTCAGGCGCCTGGCGCTGTCATGAAGCTGCTTTTCCAGCCCTTGCGGATCGTTGAGTTCGTATAGCGCGGCATGAATGGTGCCGCCGTTCTTGTCGGCGCGGGCAAGCAGCGAGGTCACGCCCTCCTGCAACTGGCCCATCAGGTTGATGCGGATCGGATCGGCCGGGTTCTGGATATGGGGCGTCAGCGCATCGACGCTCGGATGGTCGCCGAGCGCATGCGCCAGCGCCTGTGTCGCGACAATGCCGCGATTGAAATAGACTTCGAACGGCGCTCGCTGCGGCGTCAGCGTGACGCGGTTGCTGCGCAACGGCTGGACACCGGCCAACGGCGTCAGCGTCTGCCCCGGAGTGCCGCCCATCGGAACGATGAGATATTCGTAAGATCCCCCGCGTTTGGCATACAGGTCTTTCCACCAGAACTTCTGGATCGGCGCTTGCGCGGTGGTCAGGACCGCGCCAGTCTGGCCGGCAAAGCGCGCCATCGCCGGCAGGATCGTTTCCTTGCTGTTGTTGTCGATGTCGATCTGGTGAATGGCAAAGCCGAGACAGCCATCGAGATGTCGATCGAATGTCCAGGCAACGACGGCAATATCATTGTTCGAAAAGGCAACCGCGACCTGAGGCATTTGAACTCTCCTTGTGCGGGGGCGACCATTTTAAAGTTGTCGTAAAATACGAACGCTCGCCGGATTCGGACTTCTATATTGAGCGACAGTGTCGGCAGCATGAAATCAGCGAGGCAAAGTCACGATGATCCTGCAATCGCTCGCCGGTCTTCCGGCATTTCTGGTCTACTTCTGCACGGCGATCCTCTGCGTCGTCGTCTATCTCTTCGTCTATACGCGCATCACGCCACATGACGAGTTCAAGCTGATTCGCGACAACGATCCGGCCGCCGCGATCGCGTTGGGTTTGAGCCTGCTGGGCTTCACGTTGCCGGTGGTGAGCGCGATCGCCCATTCCTCCAATGTCGTGGACTGCCTGGTCTGGAGCCTGGTCGCGCTGATCGTCCAGATCGTGGTCTATTACGTGATCAAGATTCCGGTGCCGAACCTGTCGGCCAAGATCGCCGCCGGCGAAATGGCCCCCGCGATCTGGCTGGGCTTATCCTCGCTCGCCGCCGGCGCGCTCAACGCCGCCTCGATGATCTACTAAAGATTGGCTGGCAGAGATGGCAACGCCGCCCACGGAATTCGGCAAGCGTAAGCCGGTCGTTGCTTCGCCGACGCCGACGCCGCCGGTCAAGCGCTCTCACCATGTTGCACTGCTGATGATGGGCACCATGGCGGTGGGCGGCGGCGCCTACGCGCTGATGCCGCGCGAGAACTGCCAGCCGGCAAGCCCGTCGGCAATGGCCGGGCCTTCGCCGCCGATATCCGGGACGACCATACAGCCGTCGCCGACACCGGCCACGACCTGTGGGTCACGTTGGGGCGGCGGCCATGGCGGCTCGGGAAGCTGGTGGTCGCACAGCAGCTACTATAGCGGCAGCTCTTCGTCGGGAACGTCGACCGGCGCAGGCTCGACCACAACGGCACGCGGCGGCTTCGGCAGCTTCGCGCATCTTTTCTCCGGCGGCGGCTAATTTGCAACGCATCCCCTGCAACGAGCGCGACGACTGGCAGGCGACCGCGCAGGCCTGCGGCTTCGACTTTCACACCATCGATGGCGAACGCTACTGGGACGAGCGCTCTTATTACGCCTTCACGCTTTCCGAAATCGAGGACCGGATCGAGACGCCGACCGGCGAGATCGAGGCGATGTGCCGCGAACTCTGCGCGCGCGTGGTCGAAGACGACCGGCATCTGAAACGGTTGCGGATTCCGCAGGCGTTCTGGCCGCTGATCCGCGATTCATGGCTCAGGGGCGATCCGAGCCTCTACGGTCGGCTCGATCTCAGCTATGGCGGCAGCGGCGATGCCAAACTTCTGGAGTATAACGCCGACACACCGACCTCGATTTTCGAAGCGGCGGTGTTTCAATGGACCTGGCTAGAGCAGAACATCGAGCGGCAAGGGCTAAATTCCGGCGCCGACCAGTTCAACTCGCTGCACGAGCGGCTGATCGAAGCCTGGAAGAAGTTCGGCACGACCAATCACCACCTGTATCTGGCGGGGGTTCTCGATAATCCGGAAGACGCGACGACCCTTGCCTATCTCGAAGACACCGCACGGCAGGCCGGCCTTCAGACCACATTGCTCGCCATGGAGAGCATCGGCTGGCGCGACGGCCGCGGCTTCCTCGATCTCGACGATGAGAAGATCAGGCTGGCCTTCAAACTCTATCCCTGGGAATGGATGTTTCAGGAGGCCTTCGGCCCCAAACTTCGCCTCTCGCTGACCCGCTGGATCGAACCACCGTGGAAGGCGATCCTTTCCAACAAGGGCGTGCTCGCTCTGTTATGGGAGATGTTTCCAGGCCATCCGAATCTGCTGCCGGCTTTCTTCGAGGACGAACCGAACGCGAAAAGCCTCAGTTCGTCCTTTGTGCGCAAGCCGCTGTATTCCCGCGAAGGCGCCAATGTCTCGATCGTGCGTCACGGCGATATCGTCGCCGCCGAGCCAGGTCCCTATGGCGCCGAAGGCTACATCCGACAGGCGCTGGCGCCATTGCCGAATTTTTCCGGCCAATATCCGGTACTGGGAAGCTGGCTGGTCGATCACGTGAGTTGCGGACTATCGATCCGCGAGGACGAAAACCCGATCACGGGCAACACCTCGCGCTTCCTGCCGCACGCGATCCTCTAAAGCGTTTTCAAGTGAAGTGGGAACCGGTTCGCGTGAAGAAAACGCGTCAACCGAAAAGCCGGGGCCGACAACTCAGGCTGCCCGGCTGTTCACCTTGACGGGCACAAGACGTTCGCTGGCCAGCGCCGCCTGCGCGCCAGAGGCGCCCGCTTCATGATATTCCGCGTCCTCGTTGATCTGCCAGATATCGTAGAGGCGCTCGCCAGCCAGGATGTTCCGCGCCGTCAGCATCGCGGTCATCATCGCGTGGTCCTGGTTATTGTATTTGTGCATCCCGTTGCGGCCGACCAGATGCAAGGTCGGATAGCTCTGCTCGAGGTCGAGCCGGATCATCGCCATGTGGTCGCGGTAGGCGTCGTCATAGACCGGATAGGCCTTCTGCTGACGCACCACGCAGCCGCCGGTCACGTCATCCGCCGAAACGAGACCGACTTTGGTGATCTCCTGCTTGGCAAGCGCGATCAGTTCATCGTCGGACATCGTCCACAGGCCGTCGCCTTCGAAACAGAAATATTCGAGGCCGAGACAGGTCGTGCCGGCCGGCGACATCTCCGGCGACCATGAACCGAAATTCTGCACGCGACCGACCTTTACGCTGGGGTCGTGGATATAGACCCAGTTGTCGGCAAAGGTTTCCGGCTTGTCGATCATCAGCGCGACAGTCAGGAAGTCGCGATAGCGCAGTTCGCGGGCATTGAGCAGGCAGATCGGCTTCGGCGAGAGCTTCTGAACCAGTTCGCGCACCGGCGCCGAACAGATGACGTCGCGCGCGGTATAGCTCTCGCGTTTTCCGTCAGAGGTCGAAACCTCGATGTGCCAGAGCTTCTCCGTGCTGCTGTAGCTCAATCCGGCCAACTCGCGGCCCATCAGAATCCGGCCGCCGCGTTCCCTGACCTTGGCCGCCGCGGCCTCCCACATCATGCCCGGCCCCCGGCGCGGATACTGGAACGTCTCGATCAAGGTCTTGACCGCCGCCGACCCGGCCGCTGCCGGCTTCCGCCGGAACGAGCGTTGCAGCGCGTTCATCACCGCGACGCGAAGGCTCAGCCCCTTGATGCGCTGCGCCGCCCAGTCGGCGGAGATCTCGTCGCATGACATACCCCACACCTTTTCGGTGTAGGTCTTGAAGAAAATCTGAAACAGCCGCTCGCCGAACTGGTTGCGGACCCAGTCATGAAAGCTGCGCGGTGACGCCACCGGAAACATCCTGGCATAGGCGTAGGAGAGCATGCAGATCGCGCTGGTGAAGATGCCGAGATTGCGCAGCGCCTCGAACGCACTCAACGGATAGGAATAGAATTTCCCGCCGTAATAGATCCGCGACAATCGGGGCCGTGTGATGAAATCGTCGGGCAGGATCTCGTGCCAGAGGTCGACGACCTCCTTCGACTTGGAGAAGAAGCGGTGGCCGCCAACGTCGAACAGGTAGTCGCCGTGCCGCACGGTGCGGCTGATGCCACCGACGTAGACCGGGTCTTTCTCGATGACGATGACCGAGGGCGTCTCCTTGGTCAGGCAATACGCGGCGGTCAGACCGGCGGGCCCCGCGCCGATCACAAAGATATCTGCATCCACCTTCATGCGCGACCAGGGCCCCCAAAGATCATTTGGCGCGCTACTTTGCCCAGAGCTTTGTTAACGTCAGGCTTATCGGCGGCGGTACAGCGCCATCGGGGCGTTAATGAAACGTCAATCGTTGTCCCAGCCACGTCCCACGGCCGCAACAATGCCGCGGGCAATCAGGCCGCGTTCGCTTCGGCGAGGACAGCCGCCTCCTTGGTCCCGTAGGAGAGATAGGTCAGGCGCCAGCGCTTCTTTTCGGAGATTTCCTTGAGCGCCTTGAACCCGCCGGTGCGCCAATTGGGAAATCCGAAATAATCGTCAAAATGAAAGACGACCCCCTGTTCGACATAGTCCGAACATAGCTCGAGCACATCGACGGTCGCGGCGTATGTGTCGCAATCGACATGCACCAGAAGCGGAATATCGGCGGCGGGATTGGACGCTTTCCAGCGCGGCCCCGACTCGGCAAACCATCCCTTCACCAAGGCAACATTGCGCCGGACCTTTGGCAGCCTGCCGCCGAGATCGAAGGTCTTTTCGGGAGCCATGCCGCTCCAGCGCTGCTGCAAGCCTTCAAAACTGTCGAAGCCGACAAAGCTGAACTGCGGAAATTTCTTCGCCTGGTAGTTGATCATTCCGGCCTTGTAGACGCCGAATTCGAGCACGCGCGTGCGTGACGGAAAGCGTCTCCTGGCGTCGTCGATTGACTGGCTTAGCCCCTCGAACCGGTCCAGGAACGAGTAGGCGTCTTGCATATTGGTTTTGGCGTAATCGAAGGCGTCGAGAACGGCATCACGCCGCATCAGCATGGGGACAGATTCAGGCAGCGCACGCTCGGCGACGTAACGTGCGAACGATGCGACGATGTTGCAGAACCACACCTCCGCCCGGGTACCTATGCGCGTCATATCAGACCGATCCTCAAAACGTCTCAGCCAGTCGTGGCGAACACCGGCTTGCCCGAGGCGATTATGAATTCCAATGGTTGCCAGTTCGTACCCCAGCCCACACGCGGCACCGGCCATTTTTCGGCGGCATGATTAGCAATTCGTCTGCACCGCTCCGGCAACAACCACATAGGACTTATTTAACGGGTGCGCCGCACACTGCCGCCATGTCCCTGACCAGCAATTTGGATGCGCCTCCACAGCAACGGGAAAGCGCGGCGGCGACCTATGCCGGCTGGCGTGTGTGCATCATTGTCTTGACGCTGTTCATCGCCGCCGCATCGCTCAGCGCGATCCGCAAGGACGTGACGTTCGGCTACGATGAAGTGGCTCACGTCTCCTACGTCGCGCACCTTCAGAGCACCCACGAGATGTGGCCCGCATTCGCTGAGATGCGGATGCTGGACGCATCGACCTTCCGCTTCACGGAGGTGGCGAACTATCTCGATCATCCCCCGGTTTACTACTGGTTGCTGGCTCGGATCGGCCCCGCCCTGGAAGGCCATTCCGACGCGGTTCTTTTCTACCGGTTCCTCAATGTAGCGCTTGCCGCGATCGGGCTCGCGGCGTGGATGGCGATCGGCATCGCCCTGAGGCTGCCGCCGCTGAAGCTCTACGCCTACGTCCTGCCTCTGGCCTGTATTCCCGTGCTGGTGCCGCTGGCGGGCGCCGTCAACAACGACAATGCGGCCTTTGCCGGCAGCGGCATCGCGGCGCTCGCAGCGGCGCAACTCCTGATCGCGAGCCACCCGGCATGGCTTGTGGCGGCGCTCATCGGCGTCATCATTGCGTCATGGGCCAAGTTCACCGCGCTGTTGCTGACAGGCGGATTGGTCGGCGGCGTGCTGCTATGGTTGCTGTGGCATGGGCGGCTGCCCTGGCGATGGATCGGGCCGATCGCGGTTGCTGCGCTGCTCGCTGGTGCGCCTTATATCGTATTTTGCGCACAGTATGGCAATCCGGTACCGCAAACGCCGGGGCAGATCGAGATGATCAGGAGCATCGCGCTCGCCAAGGGTTGGACCGACGCACCCCGCTCCTCATCCGTCGCCTTCGTGGTAAGTTTCCTCTCTGAATTCGTGACCGACTGGATGCCCACCGACAAGCCGCGCAACGTGTTGAACTACGCAGCGTTGGCGATTCCCGTTGCGACGGCGCTATGCGCCTTCGCGGGCCTTGCTCTGGCGGTTCGGCGAACCGTAGGCGCAAAGGCAGAGCCGCTCGACATCATCGTCGTGGCCGGCTGCCTCGCCTTTGCCGCGACGTTGATGATCCACGGCATCTTCGCCTACCGGCTGCATATCGAGTTCGGCTGGCTGACGAGCGCCTATCCGCGCTACTACCTGCCGCTGCTGGCCATCATTCCGCTGGCGAACCTGGTGTTGCTCGATGCGATCGACAGACCGAGAGCCCGTGCGTTGCTGCTCGGTTTGCTGATTGCCGGCCCGATCATCTTCCGAATAGCCGGCGCGCCGTTCGGATAGGCTTCCGTTTCAGTCGTTCAGGCTCACGTCGAAGCCATTTCAGCGCTTGCGGCGAACGCCGCGGCTATCGCGCCGCGAGCGCAGCCGCCCGTTGCGGCATCGCACCGGCCAGGCCGGGCCTGACGGTCCGCGCCGAATTCGGGCGATAGAGCCCGCGCCGCTCGGGAAACGGCTTGAAGGCGTCGGAGATGCCGACCACGGATTCGGCGGCCCCTAACACCAGGAAGCCGTCGGTGTCGACCAGCTTCGCCATGCGCTCGAAAATGCCGGCCTTGGTATCCTGGTCGAAATAGATCAGCACGTTGCGGCAGAAGATGATGTCGAAGGTTCCGAGGTGACCGAAATCCTGAAGCAGGTTGAGCTGGCGGTGCTGCACCATCGAACGGATATCGGCATTGAGCTGCCACATATCGCCGACTTGCGTAAAATGCTTGACCAGAAGCTGAATCGGCAGGCCGCGCTGCACTTCGAACTGGCTGAAGATGCCGGCCTTGGATTTTTCCAGAACGCCCAGCGACAGGTCGGTCGCCACGATGTCGATCTTCCAGCCCGCGAGCGCCGCGCCCAGGCCCTTCAGACACATCGCGATCGAATACGGCTCCTGTCCCGTGGAAGAAGCCGCGCACCAGATGCGCAGGGCACGCCGCGCCGCGCGCGCCTGCAATACCGCCGGCAGCATCGTGTCCTTCAGATGATCGAACGGCGTCTTGTCGCGGAAGAAGAAGGTCTCGTTGGTGGTCATGGCCTCGACCACTTCCGCAATCAACGGCTCGGCGGCTCCCGCCTTCATCTTCTGAACGAGCTCGCTGATGCCCGCAAGGCCAGCCTTGCGCGCGAGCGGCACCAGCCGGCTCTCGACCAGATATTGCTTGTCGGCTGACAGATCGAGCCCGGAGCGTTCTTTTAGCAGCTTCCGCAAGAACTCATAATCCAACGGCGTCACGAGCGATCTCCTGAGAACAACCTGACCAGTTTCGGTGCGATCTGATTGAGCGGCAGCACGGCCGCACAAATGCCGGCGTGCGCGGCCGCGCCGGGCATTCCCCACACCACGCTTGTAGCTTCGTCTTGTGCAATCACGCTGCCGCCGGCGGCGACGATGTCCTTGCCGCCACGCGTGCCGTCCGACCCCATTCCGGTGAGGACCAGCGCCATGATGGAGCCCTGCCAGACCTCGATCGCGGAGCTGAACAGCGGATCGACCGCCGGCTTGCAGAAATTGATGGGGGCGCCATCGTCGAGCGCGATCACCGCGCCTGCGCCCTGGCGCGTCACACGCATGTGGCGGCCGCCCGGCGCGAGATAGATGTGGCCGGGCTTGATGACTTCGCCGTCGATCGCCTCATGCGCCGGCCGGTGGCTGGCGCGCGCGAGATGTTCGGCCAGGATGGTCGTGAACGTCGGCGGCATGTGCTGCGTGATCAAGACCGGGAAGCGGTCGATCACCGGACCGATCTCTGCCACCAGGCTCATGAGCGCCTGCGGGCCGCCGGTCGACGAGCCGATCAGCAGCACGCGGGGGCTTTGCATCGAGAAATTGCGCCGCGCGATCGGGGCCGTTATCGCCGGCGCACGAAGCGCACGATCGGCGGCCGGCGCGTGCGCATGAGCATGCGTCGGCGAGCGGCGGACCTTGGCGCCAAGGTGGCGGATCTTCTGCACCAGATCGTGGCGGAAGGTTTCGGCCGCCGAGGATTCGCGGGTGCTTTCCGGCTTGGGGATATAATCCGAGGCGCCGAGCGACAGCGCTTTGAAGCTGATCTCCGCGTTACGGCGGGTCAGCGTCGAGGCCATGATTACGATCAGGTTGCGCTTCTTGGCGAGCAGCTGCGGCAGCGCCGAAATGCCGTCGAGCTCGGGCATCTCGATGTCCAGGACGGCGATGTCGGGATTGATGCGCTCGACCTGGTTGACAGCCTCGAGCCCGGTGCGCAGCGATGCCGCGACAACGATATCAGGCTCGGAGCCCAGCCAGCGGGAGATCATGCCCCTGATGACGACGGAATCGTCGACAACCATGACCCGCAGCGGTTCTGGCTGCACCGGGCTCGTAGCCGAATGACTTGTCAACGCAACACTCATACTCACCAACCGAACTCAACTCATAGGCCGCAAAGCGCACACACGCTTTCCACGGTATAGCCGGGGCTGGCGAGCCGCCGGATACGGATTTGAAATCAGATCAGGCCGACTTCCTGGAACTTGGCCGTCACGATGTCCTTGTCGAACGGCTTCATGATGTACTCGTTGGCGCCGGCGTGAAGCGCGCGCGCAATGTGAGCCACATCGTTTTCCGTCGTGCAGAACACCACCTTGGGCTGGTCGCCGCCCGGCATACGACGGAGATTGCCGAGGAATTCGTAACCGTCCATCACCGGCATGTTCCAGTCCAAGAGGATGGCTTCCGGCAATCCGCGCTTGCACACCTCGAGCGCCTTCTCGCCGTCTTCGGCTTCCACGATCTGGAAATCCAGACCTTCCAGAATGCGCCTCGCAACCTTTCGGATGACGCTCGAGTCATCCACGACCAGACATGTTTTCATGGTGTTGCCCTTGCTTTAAATCAATTTGCTACTTCAGCTACGCGTTCGTCAGTTTCAAGCGGCCATCATTTCAGGTGAAAGTTCGAGTACCCGATCGACATCCAGGACAACCATCAATTGGCCGTCGAGCCGGTGCACGCCGCCGGCAAGCTTGGCCATGCGGGGATCGAGGTTGACCGGGTTTTCTTCGCGGCCGTCGTCGGGAAGCTTCAGCACTTCACCGATCTGGTCGATCAAGAGGCCATAGGATTCGCCGCGCAGGTCTACGCCGACCGCCATCGGCGGCTTGCCGTCCTCGTTCTTCGGCATCCCGAGACGGGCACGCATGTTGACCACGGTGACGATGCGGCCGCGCAGATTGAGTACGCCGGCGACCTCGCGCGAGGCCAGCGGAACGCGGGTCACGCGCTCCGGCATGAACACGTCCTGCACCCGCGAGATCGGCAGACCGAACAACTGGCCTCCGATCATGGCAGTGACATACTCGGCGACGGCGCCTTCGACGGTTTCGGTTTTGCTGGTCATGCTGTGATCCCTATGCCGCTTCCCGGTTCATCTCGGCGGTCTGTTCCTTGAGGGCCGCGATCAGTCCGGGACGATCGAACTTCGCAACGTAATCGTGGAATCCGGCCTGACGCCCGCGCTCGATCGCCGCCGGCGAAACCAGCGAGGACAGAGCGATGATCGGCATTGCCGCAAGATGCGAGTCGGCGCGGATCGTCTCGGCGAATTCGAAGCCGTTCATGTCGGGCATTTCGATGTCGGTCAGCACCGCATCGAAGGACTGGCCGGAGCGCAATGCCGCGAGGCCTTCCTGGGCGCTCGGAGCCGTGCGAACCTTGTAGCCCGCGGCCTTCAGCACCGGCGCCAGCATGTTGCGGAAGAACGCGGAGTCGTCGACCAGGAGCACCGATTGCGCGGACTGAGAGGGGCGCATTTCCTTGCGCGAGAACCAGTCGGCAAACGCCATCGGCAGGAAATGACCGACGTCGATCACTTCGGTTGCCTGTCCCTTGATCACGGCAGAGCCGAGAATGCCCTCGCTCGATCCGGCTACCTCGATGTTGAGGCGTTCCTCGACGATATCGATGATCTCGTCGACGACGAGCCCCATCGAGCGGCCGTCGTCGGCAAACACCAGGATCGGCTGCGAACCGGAAGAGCGGACGTTGACGCCGCTCATCTGCACGAGCGGCATCAGTTGATCGCGATACTGCACCATCGAGCGGCCGTTGGAGAGCTCGATCTTGTCGGCGGCGATTTCTTCGAGTCGCGTGACGAGGCCGAGCGGCACCGCCTTCGGCTGATCGGAGCCGGCGCGGAACACCAGCAGCGAGGTGAGCTGTTCGGCGGTGGCGGCGCGATGGGCGGCGTTCTCATCGGCGATCTCATGGGCGGCGTTACCGGCGGCGCCAAGCGCCTTCGCAATGCCGTTGGGGTCGATGATCATGATCACCGCGCCGTCGCCCAGAATGGTATTGCCGGAGAACATGTCGATGTGACGCAGCTTGGTCGACATCGGCTTGACCACGATTTCCTCGGTGTGGAACACGCCGTCGACCACGATGCCGAAGGTCTGGCTGCCGACCTGGGTCACGACGATAAAGCCGTTTTCCGGGTCGGAGGAAGAGCCGTCATCGATCTTGAGCAGCTTCTTCAGATGCATCAGCGGCAACAGCTTGTTGCGCAGGCGCAATACGGCCGTGTCCTTGATGCGCTCGATGCGGTGTTCGGAGTTGGCGCGCGCTCGCACCAGTTCGACCACCGAAAGCTGCGGGATGGCGAAGCGATCGCCGCCGGCTTCCACGATCAGCGCCGAGACGATCGCAAGCGTCAGTGGAATCTTGATGGTGACGGAGGAGCCTTCGCCGGAGACCGACTTGATGTCGATGGTGCCACCGATCTGATCGATGTTGGTGCGCACCACGTCCATGCCGACGCCGCGGCCGGAGACGCTGGTGACGGCCGCCGCGGTCGAGAAGCCCGGCGCGAAGATGAACTTGTGGATCTGCGCTTCCGTCATCTTCTCCAGTTCAGCCTCGGTGACGAGGTTGTTCTGAAGCGCCTTTGCCTTGATGCGCTCGGTGTTGAGACCGCGGCCATTGTCGGCGATGCAGATGATGATGTGGCCACCTTCGTGATAGGCGGAGAGACGGATCGTACCGGTCTCCGGCTTGCCGGCGGCGGCGCGCTCGGCAGGCGTCTCGAGCCCGTGATCGGCCGAGTTGCGCACCATGTGCGTCAGCGGATCCTTGATCAGATCGAGCACCTGGCGGTCGAGCTCGGTGTCGGCGCCGTGCATCTCGAGTTCGATCTGCTTCTGCAATTCGCTCGAGAGGTCGCGCACGATACGCGGCAGCTTCTGCCACGCATTGCCGATCGGCTGCATGCGCGTCTTCATGACGCCTTCCTGCAACTCGGCGGTGACGTTCGACAGCCGCTGCAACGGCACCTTGAATTCGGTATCCTCGTTGCGGCGGGAAATTTCCAAAAGCTGGTTACGCGTCAGCACCAGCTCGGACACCATCGTCATCAGGTGCTCAAGCGTATCGACATTGACGCGGATCGACTGGTTGGCGACGCGGTCGCCTTCGCTTGCGTCCACTTCCACCGCGACCTTTGCCTTTTTGGCGGGGGACTTGGGGGCCTTTTCGGCCACAGCCGCCGGCTTGGCTTCCGCTTTGGGAGCGGGCGCAGCGCTGGCTTCGGCCTTCGGCGCCGCCTTTGCCACCGGCGCCGGCGCGGGCGCCGCAACTTCGATCGCGGTTTCGCGGAAGGCACGCTCAAGCTCGTCGAGCGATACTTCCCCCGGCCGTAACTCGCGTTCCAGCACCTGATAGGTCAATTGGCCTTCGGTGTTCGCCGGCGCAGCCGGCACCAGCGGCGGCGCTGCCGCCTCCACAGGGGCCGCTTCCATCGCGGCCATGCCGCGTTCGACCATCTGGTGAAGCTGCACGATCAGGTCCTGATCGTTGCCTTCGGGCTCGGCCTCGGTCGCTTCCAGCCCGCCGAGAATTTCCTTGATGCGGTCGATGCTGCCCAGGATCAGCGTCACCGCTTCGGCCGTGACCGGCATGCCGTCACGGAATTTGCCCATCAGCGTTTCGCCGGCGTGGGCGAGCGCTTCGAGCCGTGGCAAACCAAGGAAACCGCAGGTTCCCTTGATGGTGTGTACCAGACGGAAGATGTTGTCCAAAATCTTGGCATTGTTCGGCTCTTGCTCGAACCGCACCAGCTGATTGTCGACGGTGTCCAGGCTTTCGCTGGTCTCCGTCAAAAACTCTCTCAAAAGATCGTCCATGAAATCTGGCCTTCACCCCACACGCGCATTCGGCGCGCTTTCCGAGTGTGGCCAGCTTCTATGCAAAGCGTTTAAGTTTGGTTGAGTAAGTGGAAAAGAACGGCCTCAACAAAGAGATAAGCTCTCCCCGTAGAATACCGGGGTCGCGATGATGCGTTTGGTTACGCTTCGTTAACCCCTTCGCCGGCGCAGCGACACGTTCGAACGCCGCGCGCCACCGCTCATGCCAACCGAAACGCCGTCATTTCAGCCGCGCGACGTTTCAGGCCGCCGTGACCACCACCGATTCGCCCTCGGCCACCAGCTTGACGCCCAGCCCGCAGGACTCGGCGAGCAGGCGCGTATAATACGGCTGCACCGAATGGGCGTCGCTCGCCGCGATCTGCCCCGAACCCAGGATATCGGCAATATTCTGCGGCAGCCGCGCATTGAGCCCGCTTGCCGTGACGCGGAAACTCATCCTCTCGCCCTCGCCGATCGGATCGACCGTGAGCGTGCCGCCGCGCGGAATGGTCTGCTGCGCGATCACCATCATGTTCAGGAGCAGCTTGACGCGGTTCTTCGGCAACAGCAGCCGCGGCAGGTTCCAGGCGATCGAGGTCTTGCCGTCCTCGATATGGCCGCGCGCCATGTTCTGCGCGTCGCCGAGATCGATCTGGGCCCCGGCCGAGCCGGCCGCGCCGAACGCCAGGCGGCAGAACTGCAGCCGGGCCGACGCCGTCTTCGCGCTCTTGCGGATCAGGTCGAGCGCAAATTCGCGATCTTCGGGCTTGGGATTGTCGTCCAGCACCTCGAGGCCGTTGACGATGGCGCCCACCGGGCTGATGAGATCGTGGCAGACCCGCGAACACAGCAACGCCGCCAGTTCAAGGGCATCGGGAGCGGGACCGGGGGCACCAGACATTAAGTGTTCCTTGGGCGTTCCTGAAAATCGGAGCTGAAATCGATGTCAGCGCCGTGCGACCGAATCACGGCAGACTGAGTTGACGGTTTGATACACTGGCGGGCCATGAGCTGCCAACACAGGGAAGCGCGGAGCGGCTACGCTTCCCCACACAAGCGGCTTATAGCTGGTGTCGCTACGCAGGAGATGAGGCAATTGAAAGGCTCGCCGCCCCCAAGGCACGTTTCTTCGTCCCCCATCGGCGACGACGCCGCCGCCCGCCTGATGGCGCCGCTGACCGCGCTGGTCGCCCGGGCCGGATCGGCGATCCTCAAGATCGATCGCAAGAGGATGCAGGTCGACGGCAAGGCCGACGGCTCGCCGGTCACGGACGCCGACCTGGCGGCCGACCGCATCATCGCTGACGGGCTGAAGCAACTCGCGCCCGATATTCCCGCCCTTTCCGAAGAGCGCGCCAGGCCGCTCGGCGGCTGCCCCGACGCCTTCTTCCTGATCGATCCGCTCGACGGCACCAAGGAGTTCGTCGCCGGCCGCGACGAGTTCACCGTCAATATCGCGCTGGTGGTCAAGGGAACGCCGCTGCTCGGCATCATCGGCGCGCCTGCGCTCGGGCTGATCTGGCGCGGACTGGCTACTGAGGGAATCGGTCGCGGCGCCGAGCGGCTCGCGATCGGCCAGGGAAATAATCGGGCTCAGGAGAGCGGACCGGCGCAGGCGATCCGCACCCGCCGCTTTCCGCCAGCGGGGCAGGCCTGGGTGGCGGCGACGAGCCGCTCACATGCTGACGCCGCTTCTGAAGCCTTCATCGATGCGAGGCCGGGCGCGGTGCGGCTAAAGCTCGGCTCGGCCGTGAAGCTGGCCAAGGTGGCCGAGGGCGAGGTCGACGTCTATCCGCGGCTCGCGCCAACCAGTGAGTGGGATATCGCGGCCGGCCACGCCATCGTCACGGGGGCCGGCGGCAAGGTCACGGACGCCGCCGGGCGCGCGCTGCGTTTTGGCAAGGGCGGCGACTTTATCGTGCCCGCGTTCATCGCCTGGGGCGATCCGGAAGCGAGCTAGAACCGGGGATCGCCAGCCCAGGACCCTCATGGTGAGGAGCGGTAGCGGAGCTAGCGCGTCTCGAACCATGTGGCCACGATGCCGGCCTCATCCTTCGAGAGGCCGCTCACGCGGCTCCTCAGGATGAGGGGAGAGGATGCCTGTGCGACCAGCTACTGCGCGAGCTGGTTCTCCAGCGCCGGCCAGCGCTGGAGCGCCTCTTTCAGAAAGGGCGCCGGGTTGGCGGCAAAGGCATCGCGGGTGTCTTCGCGCCCGAACAGATAAAGCCGATCGCTGGCGATCAGCCAGAACCGCGGGTTTCCGGCCACCGTCACGCCGCGCGCCAGATCCACCGGGTCATAGCCGCCGAACTGGGGGCCATAGATTTCGGGATGGGCGATGAAGGAATCGCGGTTGCCCTCGTTGCGAAAGCGCCAGACCGCCCCGCCCTGCGCCGCCTCGTAAGCCGGCAGCCCGACTTCGGGGTTACCGTCGATGAAATAGGCGACGGGGTCGTAGCCCTCGATGGCGAGCCCGCTATAGCGATTGGTGACCACGCGTTCGGTCGTGGCCGCCCGCGCCATCGATCCTGCCGCCACACTTGCGCCCAAGCCCGCCAGCAGGACGAGCGAAATCAAGGCCATTCGGGGCCGAAAATGCGGTTTCGTCGCGATGCCGTTGGCTTCCTGCCGTTCTAGCGTCATAGTTGAACCTGATAACTTCCGAGTCGGGGGGACAAGCCGGTTCAGCCTAAATTCATGCTAGTCAGCATTGAGTTAAAGCCGTCGCCGGATCCGACTATCTAGGGGAACTTCGATGAATTTCGCCACCCGCCTTGCTGCGATGTCGTTCATCGCGCTGACGTGCTGGGCTGTGCCGGTTTCGGCGCAACAGGCGCCGCCGCCGGACCTGCCGCCACCGCAGCGCCAGCCGTCACCGAACACCTACGGGCCGGACGAACTG
This sequence comes from Bradyrhizobium erythrophlei, assembly GCF_900142985.1. NCBI lineage: Bacteria > Pseudomonadati > Pseudomonadota > Alphaproteobacteria > Hyphomicrobiales > Nitrobacteraceae > Bradyrhizobium > Bradyrhizobium erythrophlei. Next base: position 4,119,342 of record NZ_LT670849.1, on the reverse strand, counting down.
GTCGGCGCCGGCCACAAGTTCTTCGGCAACGTCTCGCGCGGGCTTGCTTCCGTGATCGAGCGCGCGGTCAGCCAGTGGGGTCTGCCGAACGGCTACGTGCTCGGCGAAGAAGGCTCGGGCGCGTTCGTCGCAGGCCTGCGTTATGGCGAGGGCACGCTCTACACCAAGAACGCCGGCGATCTGCGGGTGTATTGGCAGGGGCCGTCGGTCGGATTCGACTGGGGCGGCGACGGCGCGCGCACCATGACGCTCGTCTACAACCTGCCGGCCACCAGCGCGATCTACCAGCGCTTCGCCGGTATCGACGGTTCCGCCTATATCATCGGCGGCTTCGGCATGACGGCGCTGACCGCCAACAACATCGTGCTGGTGCCGATCCGCTCGGGCCTGGGCTTAAGGCTCGGCGCCAATATCGGCTATCTGAAGTACACGCCGCACGCGACCTGGAATCCCTTCTGATTTTCCTGCCCAGGTAACGGGCAGTTTCCAAACCGGAACACGCGGGTTCGACCCGATTCACGTTAACGATGCTTGGGACTGGCCTTGCCCCCACGCGCCGTGGCATTGTTAGTTAACGAGTCATTAGCGTTCGTGTTGGTGTGGAGGTTTTATGGTCGAGCCGGCCATGTATCTGGCGATCGGTTTCCTGGTCGCGATGCTGCTCGGTCTGACGATCGTGCCGCTGGTGCATAACCGTGCAGTGCGGCTGACCACCCGGCGCATGGAAGCGGCGACACCTCTATCGATGGCGGAGATCCAGGCCGACAAGGACCAGCTGCGCGCGGAATTTGCGATGTCGGCGCGGCGGCTGGAGATGAGCGTCGACCAGCTCAAGCACAAGACCACGAGCCAGCTCGCCGAACTCGGCAAGAAGACCGACGCGATCAATCGCATGAAGCTCGAGCTTGGCGAGAAGAACGCAACGATCTTTTCGCTGGAAGCGCGCGAGAAGGCGGTGAAGGAGCAGCTTCGCGCCACCGAAGAAGAATTTGCGACCAAGACTGCATCGCTGCGCAACGCCGAGAAGGCGCTGAGCGACAAGCAGAACGAACTCGCCGGCCTCAAGACCGAGCTGAACGACCGCTCCGTGATGGCCGAGAGCCGGCAGGTCGAACTGGTCGCCGTGCATACGCAGATCGATGCGCTGAAGAACCGCGTCGGCGATGCCGAGAAGGAATTCACCACCACGCAGGCGCGGCTCGAACAGGAGCGCACCGCCTCGGAGACCGCCAGCCGCGATCTCGGCGAGGCGCGCGGCCGCGTCGAGAACCTGAGCCAGCGCGTCACGGATCTGGATCGCCAGTTGATCCTGCAAGTCAAGGAAGCCGAACTGCTCTCTAACCGCGTCAACGATCTCGAAGGACGGCTTGCCACGCAAGGCAAACTGCTCGCCGAGCGCGATTACGAAGCCAATCAGTTGCGCCAGGCCAAGGACACGAGCGAACGCACCATTCAGGCCTTGCGCGACGAGCTTGCGCTCGCCAGCGGCGGCTCGGCGCCTGTCATCGAGAAGCTGAAGTCCGAGAAGGCCGCCGTCGAGGACCAGCTTCGCGTCGCACGCGACGAGCGTTCAAAACTGCAACGCGACATCAACGCGATCCAGCAGCAGGCGGAATCGTCCTGGGCCACCGAGCGCATGGAGAATGCGCTGTTACGCGAACGCATCAACGACATCGCCGCCGAAGTCGCCAAGCTGGCGATGCAGCTCGAAGGACCGAACTCGCCGATCGAGGCGCTGCTGGCTACAGAACCCGCCAAGCCAGCGAATGGTTCAGCCAGCGGCAGCGCAAGTGAAGGCGGCGGCACGCTCGCCGAGCGCATCCGCGCGCTGCAAGCCCACGCCTCCCGCGCCCGTCAGGGGGCGTGAGGGCCTCATGGTTCTCCTGGCGATACGAAGCATCGTCCAGCGACGGCGCGTTGTTGTTTCGTGCCGTTCGCTAACGGCCTTGCTTTCGTTCGGCCTGCTCGGGCACGCACGCCTCCTCACCATGAGGGTTTAGCTCAGCGAGATTATCAGCCACTTGCGCAGCCTCATCCTGAGGAGCATCGCCTTTGGGCGATGCGTCTCGAAGGATGGAGCAGACACGCCTTCGCACTCCCGCGGCACTTTCGCACCCGAGTCTCTATCAGAACATCGTCCCTCGACAATCGGAGGGCGCAGGGAATGCCGGGCGCTCAGATCGCACCCGCAGTTTTGTGTGTAGAAAAACACACGTCGTCACCACAGGTGAGCCGAGAAACACGGCATTCCCTGCGCGAATGGTTTTAACGGTTTCCTTCGTGCTCTCCCCGGAGATCGGGCTTGTTGTCTCCGTCCCCGGTGCGATGCGGAGCATCGTCACCGGGTTGATGCCAGCGTCGAGGCATCAGGACCACACGACTTCGCCGTCCGCTTCGCACCTGCGTTCGTCGTTCGCAAGCCAAAGCGTCCACCGCTCCCCGCGCCCAACGTTCGTGACGATCGCGAAACGCCCTCCTTGGTGGGCGCGGGATGGCCGGAATTCTGCGTCTGATTTGCACGACGGCTCAAGGCGCGACCCTGCGGCCGATTGGCACGACGGGCAAATCAGGCGTGGCAGCGGAAATCATGTCAAGTGATGAGCAATTGCTTGAGCCCGGCCGTGTCCCGGACGCGGCAGCAGCGTGGAGCGCTGCGCCGCAGAGCCGGGACCCATGATGAACACGCGGATGATGGGCCCCGGATCAGCAGCGCACTACGCCGCTTCGCCGCGTATTGCGCAGCATCCGGGGAACGAAAACTCCCATGAGACATAGAGTCTTCGCTTGACACCCCTGCCCCCTGCTTCGTAAATCGCACCCTTCTGGCACCCCTGCGGGCAGCCGGGCGCATAGCTCAGCGGGAGAGCGTTCCCTTCACACGGGAGAGGTCCAAGGTTCGATCCCTTGTGCGCCCACCAGAAGCTTCAATGAAATCAGATACTTTTTGAGTTGGCGACCGGTTGGGTAGTTCGCCGATTGGCGTATGCACGCAGAACGAAGCATGAAATGGCGTGCAGTTACGTGCAAAATCCGTGCAGTAGGTTTGCGCGATGTTCTGCGCTCGCCGTGTGGAGTTAAACACCTTACATGCCGCCGAATCCAACGGTATCAGGGGATTCCGTGAGTAGAAGTTCACAGTTTGTGATTGTCTGGGACACTTTGTCTTTGACCGTAGCTGGATGTGACCGGTACGGTTACCGAAGTTTCGGTTGAGCCGAATATGTGATTCGCAAATTGCGAACTCAGAATCGGTAGGCTGAAAGGGCAACGGCCCCACGGGGTGAACCGCAGGGCCGTTGGGTACTCGATACTACGGTAGACGGGTTGGATGCCGTCACCGTGGTCCCGCTCCGGGTAGAGCGGGGATCGCCAGAGAAAGCGGGGGCTGGTTGCACAGCTTCCCGCACTCTCCGCCGCAGGTCGGACGAATCAGTCCCACGACGTTGCCGCCATTGAACGCGAAACTGAGTCTGATGCGCAACAGCCAACGCGCAAGAATCTTGTCATACATTTTGTAGCGAGATCGTGGCCAAGGAATCTCAACCACTTACCAGAGATGACATTCTTAAGCGGATGCTGAAAACGCCGCCCAAGAAGCATGGAAAGTTAAGTGAGACTGAAATTCCCCGAGCAAGAAGTTTGCAAAGAGCAAACTGAGTCGGATATTTCCGACAGAAATCGTTAGCTGACAGCGAATCCAAATAATTTGGATTGTTGCGCGTCATGCAACTCTTTTCGACACGCGACATTCATTCGATCTTCCAAAAGCTCGCATCAGTTGGCGGCAACACGTCCCTTGCCACGGCACTCCTTGCATTCCTTATAAATCTTGACTCCGGGCCGCGTTGGGTGTGGCGCAACCGTATAGCCGCCACCCATACATTCCGGGCAGTTGCGCTCCAATAGATTGACGACGGGTTTTTTCATTTCAGCCGATGACGCCCTTCATCTCTAAAAACATCGCCTTCACGTCAGACAATCCCAACGCCTTATCACGCGGACCTTGGTGCTCCTTGAAGCTAAAGTTCTTGCAGACCAGGACGATCAAGGACGTTTTCCAGAAAGACGGATTGGTGAATGACTTCGCGGTAACCATCACGCAATCTGGAGAGAATTTTCAAAATCCGTGCTTATCCCACGATAGCTATGGTGAGAGCAGACCCGTAAGCTTTGGGGATTGGAACACATTTCGTTGCAACTCGCTTTCGAGTGAATACCGCTTCAATCTTCGAACAAATCGTTTCTTGGCTGCGTATCTCGCCGGGTACGTAGATGGAAGAGACGATAACGCCGATACGCCTACGATGCAGGGAGGCACGTGCACGAAGATTAATTAGTGACAAAGGTACGAGATGCCTATGACCGGCTGATCCCGGCTATTCAATAAGGAAGTTTGGCTTGAACCCCAACGACGCCGGCTACGATAGCACCGGCCTGTCGGGCCAAGCGTAACCTTCAAGGCTCAACACACAATCAATCCATCGGGCATATCCTTTGAGACGATTTGCATTGGCCTCGCAGCGGCAAAATTCGTCAAGAATGACTTTGCCGCGTAGAGCCTTCGCTCGCCTGTTGCCGTGAAACGAAAACGGAATAATTTCAAAGTCAGACTTGTCGTCTAGCGCAACGCTGCAAGGCGCATGGATGACGTTATTGCGGACCTCCGCAAGCGCGTCCGCGCTACTCAGCAGCCACCTGATATCTTCCTCTCCTTTCGGATACTTCAGGTGCCAATCATCATCGACGGCGCTAAGCGCAGCTTTCAGCATCTGCCGCTGAGCACGATCACTATTGGCAGAATGCCAGACAGATAACCCCATGGTTTGGTCAATATTGGTCACACGGCAGAAGACAATCGCGAGTTGCTCCTGAAGCCCGTTCCAAGCATGAACGACTTTGCCGACCGCTTTGTAATACGGCTCGAACGCGGCGGTAGCTGCATTGACTTCGGACTCGTCAGGAAACCTAGCCATGTGTCGTCACCATTCGTTTCGGCTTTAGCTATTATTTGAGGGGTTTCAAAGCAAATCTGTTTTGGGCTGCACTCGCCGCCCCTCGCGCTGCGCCCATTCCGGTGATTACAGACTGTCTTCTCCGGCACAGGCAAAGCAACTAGAATTGGACCGCTAACAGACGACAGCACGGGAACTCGCTGTGGATAACGACGTAGAGTATATTCTGACCAACGCCCCGCGATTGATGAAGGTCGCGGCAGCCACTGCGATTTCGTTTGCGCTTTGGGAAGGCGTGAATCGAGCGCTTCTTGAAGCGGACATAAATACCGACCGTCGTGAAATCGCGGCCGGGTATAGAAGCGATTGCGCGTTCACTGCTGTAACGCGGTTGTCTCTCTTGCTGGATAGCAATTTGAAGCAAGTAAGCTTTCAGGCGATTTATCACAAGCTGAAGTCTGAAACCGTCGCTGCATCACTTCTGAAAGAGCTAGACGATAGCGCATTCTCGACGTCCAACACCATGAAGCTAGCCGGTGAAGCTGTAGAACTATTCCTGCAAACCTACCGCTCGATTGATTGGACGGACCTGCACGGAAGGCTCGTCCATTTTAGAAATCGCGGGGTCGCGCACCTGACCCCTCACAAGATAGAAAAGCGAGTGACCTACGCCGAGCTTAAATCTCTATCACAAGCAGTCACAACTATGGGCGAGTGTTTGGAGCTTTTTGCGAAGGGAAACGCAATACCCTTGCGATGGGATGAAGCCGAAGAATACAGCGAGCGAGCATTCGATATTTGGAAAACTGCGTTGGCTTGATGAGCCACTGAACGGACGAAAAACGATGGCATTAGATCGACTATCGCTTTCTACAGTTCCGATCACCCCATTCTTCAACGATTTAAGACTTCCCGAAGCGACGGGCTTCGTTTGGAAACGCCGGGACCGCTTCTACTTGATTACGAATTGGCACGTCGCTACAGCCACGCATATTTTCACTAAGCAACTGCTGTTAAAAACAGGGGCGCGGCCGAATAGATTTCGATGCAGCTTCGTTATCCGAGTTGGAGCATTGGAGCGGGAGATTGTTGATATCCCTATACGGGACGATAATGACGAACCACTATGGCTCGTCTATGCAGCCCAGCACATACGCGCCATAGACATAGTCGCAATTCCGCTTGATGCCGACGCTCTGAAGGGCAAGGTTACGCTGCTCCCGGTGAATGAACTCGCGCCCGGCCGAATTGCAATTATGATAGGCGTGGACGTTTTCATTCTTGGGTATCCGTTCGGCTCAGGCCCACCGGCCTTTCCCGTTTGGAAACGTGGTAGCATCGCGTCAGAGCCCGACCTAGTGAAAGCAGCAACGGGCTACTACCTCGTAGACACCGCTTCTCGCCCCGGAATGTCTGGCTCACCTGTAATTCTACGAAGTTGGAATAGCCACATCATGGAGAGTAACGCCTTCGCGGCGACGACCGATGGCCCAATAGACCGCGTCATCGGCGTATATTCTGGTCGCAAGGACGACGTGCCGGGTGACGCACAAATAGGAATGGTATGGCACGTCAGTTACATTGACGACATTATTGACGGAGACAAGCGGGATATTTGACCACACTTAATGGTCGTTGGCGAAGACGGACTGATGCGTGCGGGCTAAGCCGGCCCTAATCGTCCCAGACGATCTTTCCGCATTCGCATTTGAAGAGGCGATGTTGTTTGCCGCTTCGCGTGTCGAGAAGCGAAATGAACAGGCTGGGCTCCGCCGCACACGCGGTACAGAATATCCGCTTTTCGTCGCTGGCTTCCTTGCCAATCCGCTTGCTCTGATGGACGCGATCCATGACTGACCCCCAACGCGCTCGCTGTTCTGATTAGCGTCCTAGCGTCCGACCCTGGCTCGCCACAGCGCGTCGAAAGTATCCCGATCGATCACCCTTGCCCTGGAATCTGGATCGATCACCCTTGCCTGGGCATCCAGTGGATTGCCCGGCTTCTCCGTCACAGCGCTTGCGACTTCTTCAGCATCCGGCTTGGCAGCTGGCTGCGCCGGCCACTCCAGCGATGATTTCGAAAGCATCGGTTTGCCTTCGTACCAGCATTTGCGTCCGTCGATCATGCGCCAGGACCAATAGCCGTGCGAACCTGAAGGCATCGATGCGCTGCATTGTTGCTTTGCAATTGCCGGCGCGATCGCCATTGAAAACAGCGCGGCGATTAGAGCCGTGAGAACGCTTGAACAAAAGTGCTTCGTCATTGACGCACACCCCAAATCTCACTTCGTTGCAGGAACCGACTGCCGGAAGGCCACCCTGATCGGTCACTTTCCCTTACGCATTCGATGTCGCCCGACGGAGATAGAAGGCAAATCAAGACTCTTTTTAGAAATATCCCCTCAAATTTTATTTCAAGATGGAACCCCTTCTGAATCCAGATGAAACCGGGTTCCCGAGATGACTGAGCCTGTGGATTTCGCCCTGCGCGGAAGGTCCTGCACGGCGAAAGCGGAGCGCTCTACCGGTTCAAACTCGCCGCGCGCACCGGTTTTGACATCAACTCGGCCTGCCAAAGCAGCTTGAACGAGTTCAGGAAATGACGCGCGGCTTCCGCGCCGCCGTCGGCGGTGTAAATGGCCGTGACCTGATAGAACCATTTGCCTCGCTGAAAAAACCGTTGCTCGAAGTGACTGCCATTGCCGAGGCAGTTCGACCCCACGATTTCAAGGCCCTTCTCAGCCCCGGTAAGCGTGACCGGCGTCTCTTTCTTGGCCTGACATTGGCTGACCAGAAAAGCGTCCGCAGATCCGCCATCGAAATTGACGGACTCGTTCATCAGCATGGCCGCCACGAAGTAGGCGGAGGCGCCGCCCTCCTGCAAATAGTTCGTCGCGCGAACAATCCTGCTTTTGGTTTGCTCGGACATCGCCGTCTCTGTCACCGCCACGGGTCCGGAGAACTCGACCTGAAAGCCGTCATCCGGATAGCTTTGCGACTTCCATTCCTCCGCCGAGGCAGAGACGCCTGAACCGAGTAACCCAACGAAGGCGGACAGCAACAAAAACGACCAGCGCGTCAGCATTCTCACTACTCTTGGAGGGAGCCTAAGAAATGGCCTCGCCGGAGTTTATCCGGGTTGCGTCAGGAACTGCAACGGAACGCACCAGATCGAGACATCACAACCTGCTGGATGCCGCAGCCCTATCTATCGCCACAGCCACCGCGCCAGCGGAACGGCGATCGCAGCACCCGCGAGCTGCGCCGCGATGAACGCGGCGACGCCTGCGGGCGCAATGCCGGCATAGGTGTCCGACAACGCGCGGGCGATGGTCACCGCGGGGTTGGCAAACGATGTCGACGCGGTGAACCAATAGGCCGCCGTGATATAGAGCCCGACCGCGTAGGGAATTGCGCCTGGCGAGCGGGCCGAAACTCCGAAGATCGTCAGCAACAATCCGAACGTCGCGACCGACTCCGCAAACCACTGACCAGGGCCTGATCGCACCGTCATCGATAGCTGCCACAGCGGCAGTTCGAACATGGCGTGCGCCGCGAGCACGCCGAGGATGCCGCCGAGGATTTGCGCAACGATATAGACGGCCGCGACATTCGCCGGCAATTCGCGGCGCAGCACCAGCGCGACCGAGACGACCGGATTGAAATGCGCGCCGGAAACGGGGCCAAACGCGAGAATGAGCACGGCGAGAATGGCGCCGGTCGGCAGCGTGTTGCACAGAAGCGCGACCGCGCCGTTACCCCCTGCCAATTTGGCGGCCATGATCCCGGAGCCGACGACGGTTGCGAGCAGGAACGCGGTGCCCAGACACTCCGCCGTCGCGCGCTGCGCAAGGCTCGGTGCAAGGCTCGGTGCAACGTTGGACGCAACGCCCGGCGCGACAGTTGGCGAAGCATCCATCATCGGCCGCCGCGCCTCAACAAGACGCGCTCGCCGTCTTCCTTGACGAACTCGCCTTCCTGCGCCGGCAGGAGGTCGAGGACCTGTTCGGAGGGACGGCAAAGCCTCACGCCATTCGGCGTCACGACGATCGGCCGGTTGATCAGGATCGGATGCGCCATCATCGCATCGAGAAGCGCGTCATCGTTCAGGGAGCGGTCGCCTAGCCCGAGCTCGGCATAGGGCGTGCCCTTCTCGCGCAGCAGGTCGCGCACCGAAATGCCCATGCGTCCGACAAGCTCCCTAAGCAGCGCGCGCGAGGGCGGCGTCTTCAGATACTCGACGACATGCGGCTCGATGCCGGCGTTGCGGATCATGGCAAGCGTGTTGCGCGAGGTGCCGCAGTCCGGATTGTGGTAGATGACAACGTCCATCAGGCGGCGCCCGGGCGGCGACGGCTTGCACCCTCGACCTGGCCTATCTCGGTCAGGCGCGAGCGCAGCGTTGGCGCATCAATACTCTTCATCAGCAAATTCATGAGCAGATCGATATGCGTTTTCAGGTAGCGTTGCGCCTGAACGAAGGCGGCTATTTTCTGCATATCGCTCCCCTCGACCGCAGCCGGGTCCTCGATCCCCCAATGCGCCGCCATCGGCTGGCCGGGCCATACCGGACAGGTTTCGCCGGCCGCGCTATCGCAGACGGTAAACACGAAATCCATCACCGGCGCGCCGGCCGCCGAGAACTCCAGCCAGCTTTTCGAGCGAAGTCCATCAATCGGATAACCTGACTCTTTGAGCACGCGGAGCGCAAAGGGATTTACTTCGCCCTTGGGCTGACTTCCGGCCGAGAAGGCCTGGAAGCGTCCTGCGCCATCCTTGCGCAGCAGCGATTCCGCAAGGATTGATCGCGCGCTGTTGCCCGTGCAGAGAAACAAGACGTTGTAGCTCATGTCCGCGCCTCAGCAGCAGGCCGAAGACGGTTTCGGCGCCGCTTGCGGCGCGCAACAGGCCGATTGCTTCTCATTTTGCTTTTCGTGTTCCCTTTCATGGGCAACGCGCGCCTGGTTCTCGCCGCTGCCGTCGCCATAGACGATGCTCTCTCCCATGGTGTGAAAGGTCTCCCACGCGATTCCGGCGGGATCATCGATCCAGGATTTTTCGGACTTGGCGTAGCAGCAGGCCGTCTCGCCCTGCTCGATCACGTCGCCACCGGCCTGGCGCAGGCGCGCATATACTTCCTGCAATTCGCCGGCGCTCTCCACCTGAATGCCGAGATGATCGAGACCTGGCTCGCGGCCCCGCGTCGAGATCGCGAAATTCACCCGCGGGTCTTCGAGCATCCATTTCGCATAATCGGATTTCACGACCGAGGGCTCTGAGGCGAACAGTGCCGAGTAGAAGCCGACCGATTGCTTGATGTCCTCGACGGAGACATGAACGTGCAGGCGCTTCATGGCATGTCCTTTCAGGCTGGCACTTTGGTGCGCTTGCGCGCAGGCTTGCAGACGACGGCCGGCGCGCACGGCGCCCCGCCGCAGCAATTCTCGGTCAGGAAGCCGAGCAGCGCGTCCATGGTCTCGAACTGCGCGGCATAGATCATCGAGCGTCCGTCCCGCCTGACGGTCGCCAGCCCCGCCATGCGCAGCCGGTCGAAGTGGAACGTCAATGTGTTGGGGGCCAGATCCAGCGCCTCGGCGATCGAACCCGCCGTCATGCCGTCCGGCCCGGCCTGGACCAGCAGGCGGAAGACGTCGAGACGATTGTCCTGGGCGAGCGCGGCAAGCGCGGCGACGGCGGCTGTCTTTTCCATACTTCAACGATTATTGAAATATGGACCGGATGTCAATCCGCCTCGACACGGAGGACTACGGCCGCATCCGCACCCGCGGATTGGGGCGCCGTCGCCGGCTTCTCACGGACACTAGTCGCCAAGCGTCAGGACGTGGCCGATCGCCTCGGAATCGATGGCGGCGCCGAGGCGTTGATAGAATTGCCGGGCGGTGACGTTGCGGTCCCACACATCCCAGGCAAGCTTGCGCGCTCCTTGCGTGCGACCCCAGCCTTCGCCTGCGCCATCAGCGCCTTGCCGACGCCCTGCCCGCGCGCCTCGGCATGGACCGCAATGTCGCTGACATACACGCAAGCGCGGGCGCTATAGAGTTCGTGAGTCAGTACCCACGCGATCATGCCGACCACGCGACCGCCGCGCTCCGCGAGAACGAGATGCATTGGCGCATGATCGCGAACATAGAAGGTGAGATAACGCTCGAGCGTCAGTGGTGGCGGCGGCTCTTCGATGTGGGCTGCCAACTGTTCGGCAAGGCCGCGCACGGCGGCAAAATCGTCCTCTTGCGCCCTTCGGAAACTCAGATCCTCGCTCACGCGTCCACCTCTGTTCAGGCACAAGGCCCGTGGGGTGATCTACGTCGGAACAGCGCCGGGAGTTACGCCGATCGGGGAAGATTCCTGATCGAGACCGGGCCAACGAACGGCCGGATCGCCATTTTTTGGCCTTTTCCTGCTAGAAAAACCTCTGTTTCAGGCAAGGGACCAGACCTCATCATGCAAGATCCGACCACATCGCCTCGATGGCTCGTCGCTTCGGCTGCAATCCTGTTCGCGCTCGTTTGCTCGGTGGCTGCCGAGGCCGCGACGCCGGCCGAGATGATTTCCGGTTACCGGCTCGCGCACGGCGAAGGCAAGGTGAAGACCGATGCGGCGCTCTCACGGATCGCCGAAGAGCAGGCAAAGGCGATGGCGGCGAGAGACGTGCTCGAGCACGACGCGCTGCGGCCGTTCAGCGCGCGCGTCACCCAGCTTGGTCCGGTCAGATCCGCCGAGAACATCGCCTACGGCCACGACACATTCCCGAAGACGCTCGATCAATGGATCGAATCGAGCGGGCACCGCTATAACCTGTTGATGCACGGCGCCTCGCGCGTCGGCATCGCCAGCGCCAGAAGCGCCAAGAGCGGCCGCACCTATTGGGCGATGGTGATCGCAGCGCCGGAACCCAAGCGCGAAAAACGCGGCAAGGGCGGCAAGGAGAAACCTTGCCGGATCATGATCAACGATACCTGCCTGTGATCGTGACAACGCGCCGCGTTCATTGCCGCGCGCCCCGCGCTCCGACTAACAATCTGATCCATCCTATCTCCTGGTTCGAATCTAGGAACAGCAACTGGATGATTGACAAGCTCGCTCGTCTTGATACTAAATCCAGCAGGGGATAGCGATCTCCCCTCCAGGCGACATGCCCAAGAATCGCGTCCGGTTCACCAAGGACGCAGCATGTCATCCTACACCTCGATTTCATCCGAAAAACTGTTCCGCCTCGTTGGCACGGCGAAGGCGCCGGCGCTGATCGACGTTCGCCCCGACGAAGACTTGGCGGCGGACCCGCGCCTCATTCCGGGCGCATCGCGCCAGTCACATCGTCATGTCGGGGAATGGTCGGCCAGCTTTGCCGGGCAGCCTGTGATCGTGATCTGCCGCAACGGTGGAGCGCTCGCCGAAGGCACTGCGGCGCGGCTCCGCCACGATGGCATCGCCGCCGAGACGCTGGAAGGCGGCCACGCCGCCTGGAGAAAGGCTGGGCTTCCGACGGTTGCGGCCGACAAGCTTCCAAAGCGCGATGCGCAGGGACGCACGGTCTGGGTCACGCGGTCGCGGCCGAAGATCGACCGCATTGCCTGTCCCTGGCTGATCCGCCGTTTCGTCGACCCTCGCGCCGTTTTCCTGTTCGTTGCGCCTGCCGAAGTCGATGGCGTCGCCGCGCGCTTTGAAGCCGTGCCGTTCGACGTCGAACACGTATTCTGGAGCCATCGCGGCGAGCTGTGCACGTTCGACGTCATGGTCCAGGAGTTCGGCCTGTCGATGCCGCCATTGGAGCGGCTGGCCGCCATGGTGCGCGCGGCCGACACGGCACGGCTCGATCTTTCGCCGGAGGCGCCGGGATTGCTCGCGGCCTCGCTCGGCCTGTCGCGGATGTATGACGACGATCTGGAACAGCTCGACGCCGGCATGCTGCTCTACGACGCGTTCTATCGCTGGTGCCGGGACGCAGCGAAGGAAACCCACAACTGGCCGACGAACAAGGCGAAGCCGTAAGGGGGAGAGCACGACGTGGGGCGATGAATCAGCAGAGAGGACGCGATCATGCGCAACAAGTTCCTGACAACGACACTCGTTCTCGCGGCGTTTTCCGCCACCCTCGGCGCAAAGGCCGGATGGAACGTCATCGCGGACGTTTTCATTTCGCCCGCGCATGCCCAGGAGATCGACTGGACGAAAGTCGACGAGACGCTTGGCCGGAAAGCGGCCGTCTCCGGCGACGTGCATCGTTACGGCTTCGGGCGCTCCGATCTTTCGGTGACGCTGGATGGTGTGGCGATCAAAACGAGCTTTGCGCTCGGCGGCTGGGTCGCGTTCAAGCCCGCGCATGGCGGCGTGATGGCGATGGGCGACCTGGTGTTGCTGGAGTCCGAGGTCAATCCGGTGATGCTTAAACTGATGGAAGGCGGCCTTGAGATCACCGCCGTGCACAATCATCTGCTGCGCGCGAATCCTGCGACCTTCTACATGCATGTCGGCGGCCATGGCGATCCGGTCAAGCTGGCCTCAGCCATCCGTAACGCACTCGCCGAAAGCAAGACGCCGCTTATCATCCCGGCGTCGACGTCGCCTCCTCCAGCCGTCGATCTCGACACGGCACAGCTCGACCAGATCATCGGCGTCAAGGGACAGGCCAATGGCGGCGTCTACCAGTTCGGCGTGCCGCGCCGCGATCCGGTCACCGAAGAAGGAATACAGCTCGCGCCGGTCGGTCCAATGGGTGTGGCGACCGCCATCAACTTCCAGCGGACGGGCAGCGGCAAGGCTGCCATTACGGGCGACTTCGTCCTGATTGGGAGCGAAGTCAATCCCGTCATCAGAGCGCTGCGAGAGAACGGCATCGAGGTGACGGCGCTGCACAGTCACATGCTCGACGAACAGCCGCGCCTGTACTTCATGCATTTCTGGGCCAACGATGATGCCGTGAAGCTGGCGAAGGGCCTGCGCGCGGCGCTGGACAAGACCGCGAGTACGAAGAGCTGATATCGAACCGAGGTATCGACCATGACAGAAACGGCAATCAAGCAAGGCCGGATGGCCGAACTGGTGCGCTATTTCCTGCGGCTCGGCTTTCTCGGCTTCGGCGGTCCGGTCGCACTGGTCGGCCAGATGGAGCGGGAACTGGTCGATGACAAGAAGTGGCTGACGAAAGAGCAGATGCGCGAGGCGATCGCGATCTGCCAATCGTTGCCCGGGCCGCTGGCGATTCAGGTCGGCATCTATATCGCCTGGCTCCGCTGCGGCTTCTGGGGCGCCTGGGCCGGCGGATGGGCATTCATCCTTCCGAATTTTGTGATCGTGGCCGCGCTCGGCGCGCTCTACGTCTATCTGGGAGATCTTCAGCCGGTAACGGCTATCTTCTACGGCGTCAGCCCGGCGGTGATCGCCCTCATTCTGCATTCCTGTTATCGGCTGACAAAACTCGGCATGGAAGACTGGTTGCAGTGGGGGATTGCGGCCGTCTGTCTTGCCGTCACCGTGATCCTGCAAGCAGAAGTCGCGCTGCTGTTCATTGGCGCCGGGCTCGTCGGCATCCTCTATTATGGCAGCCTGTTCAAGCGGACATCGGCGACCCTGCCGGCGATCATTGTGGTGCCGGCTGTCGCGGCCCCTATTGCGCCGGTCGCGACAGGCTCGGTCCTCGGCAAGCTCCTGCTGTTCTTTCTCAAGGCCGGCTCGATGACCTTCGGCAGCGGGCTCGTGATCGTTCCGTTCCTCGAACAGGGACTGGTGCAGCAGTACGGTTGGCTGGACGAGCGACAATTCCTCATCGCGGTTGCTGTCGGCATGATCAGCCCCGGTCCCGTGGTAATCACGGCCACTTTCGTCGGCTATCTTGTCGCCGGATTCTGGGGATCGGTGGTGTCGACGATTGGCATCTTCCTGCCGTCGTTCCTTCTGGTGCTGATCGTGGCGCCGCTGCTTGCACGCCATCGCGGAAACGCCAATGTTCAGGGTTTCGTCAAGGGAGCGTATGCGGCCGCGATCGGAACCATCCTGGGCGCCTGTTTCCTGCTTGGAAAGATCGCGATCGGCGACTGGCTGACGGCGCTGATCGGAATCGCGTGCCTAGCCATCCTGTTCCGCTGGAAGGTCAGCAATCCCTTGCTGATCGGCGCAACCGCCGTCATCGGTCTCATTGCGTATCCGATTCTTCGACCGGACTGGGTCATGGTCCACTAGAACTGCCCTCAATTTGAGCGATGAACTGTTCGTGAGTCGCGCGGAGCCTCCGCCGGTTGACAGATCGGGGACGACCGACTTAATTCGTCGAACGGGGAAAGCGATCTCCCCGCGAGGCGCCAAGCCAAAGTATCGCGTCCCGTTCGCCAAGGACGCAGCATGTCTTCAGATAACCTCGAATCCCCCAAAAACACGCAGCGAAGAAAAACCCTCATCTGGGTCGCCGGCATTATTGTGGCGGTTGGCGCCGTCGGCGGCGCGCTCTACGCGGCTCTTGTTCCCGGCCTGTCGATCGCCCATCAGGAGCCGCCGACCGCAGAGGTCGTCATTGCCACGTGGCTTTTGCACCAGAGCGTCCCCGCCCAAGCCAAGAACGCCATCAATCCGCTGAAGGATCTCGCCGACATCGCGGCGGGCCGGGATCTATATCGGGAGAAGTGCGAGACCTGCCACGCCTATGACGGCGGCGGCAAGACGACCATCGGCGCCGGACAATATCCGCGCCCGCCCGCGCTGCGTTCGTTTGCAATCCAGGCGACGCCCGACGGCGAGCTTTTCTATCACATCCGCAACGGCATTCGTAACACCGGCATGCCCGCCTGGAATTTGCCCGACCGGCAGATCTGGCAGCTCGTGAGTTACATCCGCCATCTGCCGGAAGTGGCGTCGCTCGTTCCCGCCGCAGCGGCTGCGGATGCGAGCCCGCCGCCGGATCACGGACGCTATGTCGGATCGCTAGCGTGCAAGGGATGTCACGAAGAGGTCTACGCGCGCTGGATCAAGACGCGCATGGCCAACGTGGTGCGCGATCCGCGCGAACATCCCGACGCGATCATCCCCGACATCACGAAGCCAAATCCGGTCTTCAACTTCACCAAAGACGATGTCGCCCTCGTCTATGGCAGCCGCTGGAAGCAGCGCTACTTCAAGAAAATCGGCGACGACTATTTCCCGCTTCCAGTGCAATGGGACGTCTATCATCAGACCTGGAGCAAGTATTTCGTACCCAATACCGGCGACTGGTGGGCGGCGCTTTACCCGCCCGATAATTTCCAGCGTCCGACCGGGCCGCTCTGCGACGGCTGCCACTCGGTGAACTACGACATCAAGACCAAGACGGTGACGGAATGGAATGTCGGCTGCGAGCGTTGTCACGGCCCGGGCGAGGCGCATGTCAGGAAGCCGGTTCGCGAGACCGTCGCCAATCCCGGCCGCTTCGATTACGTCCATGCCAGCGACACCTGCATCCAGTGCCACTCGCAGGGCCAGCCCAAAACCAAGCCGATCGAAGGCAAATATTATGACTGGCCGGTGGGTTACGACGTCACCAAGAATCTGAAAGACTACTGGAATCTTGAGGAGCACAAGCTCGGCGAAACCACGTTCACCCATTTTGCCGACGGCACCTCCCACAAGAACCGCATGCAAGGCAACGACTTCGTGCAAAGCCTGATGTACGCCCGCGGCGTCACCTGCTTTTCCTGCCATGATCCGCATGGCGGCGACAATGTCGCCATGGTGCGCAAGCAAGGCAATGCGCTGTGCCTCGATTGCCATGGCCCGAATGCGCAGGCCGGTCCGCACGCACCCAGCGTCGAGGCGCATACCCACCACAAGGCGGATAGCGCCGGCAGCGAATGCATCGCCTGCCACATGCCCAAGATCGAGCAGACCATCGCCGACCAGAACGTGCGGAGTCACACCTTCCGCTTCGTGACGCCGGGCGACACCGAGACGCTGAAGATCCCGAACGCCTGCAACCTCTGCCACACCGACAAATCGATCGAATGGGCAAAGGCCGCGCTGGAATCCTGGCCGGATCGCTCGCCCTGGCGGATGTCGCGATGAGACGACGCGCTCACACCCGACGCACGCTGGCGGCAGTTGCGCTGACCGCGTTCGTGCTCGGGCTTTGCGCGCCGCCGGCTCTCGCCTATCGGCCTTTTGACGGCACCGATGCGGCGGTCGCCGACGTCAACGAAACCGAGATCGAACTGCAGCCGTTCGGTTACCAAAAGACGGGATCGCAATCGACCGCGGTGGCGCCGTTCGTCGTTTATAACTACGGATTCGCCGATCGCTGGGAAATGGTGCTGCAAACCGCGATGCTGTCGCCGATCACCGGCGGCGGCCAGCCCAGCGTCGCCGCCACCGGCGCATTCCTCAAATACGTCATCATCCCCGGCTCGCTGCAGGACAAATCCGGATCCGGCATCAGCGTCGCCACCGAATTCGGCCCGCTGTTGCCCGGCATCAATGCCGACTCCGGCGTCGGCTTCAGCTGGGCGGGCATCGTGTCGCAGCGCTGGGACTGGGGTACGGCGCATTTCAACGTCGAAACCAATCTCACCCGCGACCATCAGGCCGAAGCGTTCGTCGGCGTCATCCTCGAGGGACCGCGCGACTGGAAAGTCCGCCCGGTGCTCGAGACGTTCTACGACAAGGTCTGGACCGAGACCGAAAGCCGTTCGGTGCTGGTCGGCGCGATCTGGCAGGTCGATAAGGATCTCGCGCTCGACGCCGCCTATCGCTACGCGACCGTGAACGGTCACGCCGTCAATGAAATCCGCGCCGGCCTTACCTTTGCGTTCAAGGAGGAAGGCGACAAGGCGCCGACGAAGCCCGGCGTGACCTTCAGCAACTGGGGCCTTTCGCGGTGAGCCATAAAGTTGCGATAGTCTGGCGTGGAGATGGCGCCACGCGCGCCGAGGCGACGCCGGAAAATAATCGCTACATCAGGATATTCTCCGAGCTTCGGGTGCTCGGCATCGAAGCAGAACCCGCGGTCTACTGCGAGGAGTTGCAGGACGAGGTCCGCGCGCAGCTCATGAAAACCGACGGCGTATTGGTTTGGGTCAATCCGCTTCAGGACGAGCGGACGCGGGAGAAGCTTGACGCCCTGCTGCGCGAGGTGGCTGCAACGGGACGCTTCGTCAGCGCGCATCCTGACGTGATCCTCAAGATGGGCGTCAAGGAAGTCCTGCACCGCACGAAACATCTCGGCTGGGGCACCGACACCTGTCTCTACCGCAGCGCCGGCGAATTTCGCGACGGCTTCCCGTTTCAGCTTCACGCAGGTGGACCGCGCGTCATCAAGCAGAATCGCGGCAATGCCGGTCAGGGCGTCTGGAAGGTCGAGCTGATCACACAGCCGTCCGGCGCCACGCCTTCCGTCACGGTGCTCGAAGCGCGCAGCGGCAGCGTGCCGGAGACCTTGCCGCTCGAAAGATTTATCGCACGCTGCGATCCCTATTTCGATTGGGGCGGATGCATCATCGACCAACCATTTCAGCCGCGGCTGCCCGACGGGATGATTCGCTGTTACATGGGCGCGGACAAGGTTGCCGGCTTCGGACACCAGAAGATAAAGGCGCTGATCCCGCCTCCGCCCGAAGGACCGGACGCACCGGCCGCGCAACCCGGGCCGCGCATCATGCATGGGCCCGATGCACCGCAGTTTCAGGCCCTGCGGACGAAAATGGAGAGCGAGTGGACGCCGCAGATGATGAAAGTCCTCGGCATCGAGAGACATTCGCTCCCCATCATCTGGGACGCGGACTTTCTGTATGGACCAAAGGACGCCGCCGGCGAGGACTCTTACGTGCTTTGCGAAATCAATGTCAGCTGTGTTTTCGCGATTCCGGACCAGGCGCCGGCTGCGATCGCCCGCCTCACGCTCGAACGCTTGAGCGCTCACTAGAATCGCACGGCCGTTAACCAGCCGGGGGGACGCGTTCCACCTCGACATGGAACCAACAGGAACCCGAAGAATTATAAGGCGGTAATTCTCGGGAACCGATGCATGCGCGGCAGTCTTCCGGTGTCAACGCTGACGGGTTCAGGCACGCGATCGCGTCACTGGTTCGTGCGCTTTTCCGCGGCGATTGCGCATTGGGCCGGCACATCGTCGGCTTTCGTGGTTGCTGCTCTTGTCGTGATGATCTGGGCGGTCAGCGGCCCGCTGTTTCACTACAGCGACACGTGGCAACTGGTCATCAACACCGGCACCACGATCGTCACCTTCCTGATGGTGTTCCTGATTCAGAACACGCAAAACCGCGACACCAAGGCGCTGCAGGTCAAGCTCTCCGAACTGATCCTGGCGCTGGAAGCCGCCAACAACCGGATGGCATCGATCGAGAATGCCAGTCCGGAAGAGCTCGACGCCGCGGAAGCGGATATCAAGGAGCGCGCGAAAGAAGACGCCAGCTAGCACCTCGCGCTTCGGGCAAGCGTTCGCCGCTAACAGATTTAACGCGGCGTAAATCCGCTCATTCCGCGATGCGGCAAGTTCCCGTCGCCTTTGACGGGCGGTTCCGTACTTCTACGGAACCATTGCGCACGCAAGGCGCGCACATCAACCGATGGGTCGACATCAGAGAGCGTTTTCGGATCTCCTGGCAAGCCATCTGCCCCACCCTGCGCACGGCATTTAAGCGATCGCCGCGCCACTTTCTTAACCCCTTAAAATTACCGTGGTGGGTAAATTCTCCTTATTCTCCGGAAGTTTACGGAACTGCCACCGTCATGTTCGGACTGAAGGCACGGATGAAGGCCGGCGGCACGGCGCACCTTTTGGCGACGCGCGGCATTGCGTGGTTTGTCGCGCTGGCCTGCACCATCGTGGTCGGTCTGGAAGTCGCCCGCGTCGTCTCCCATCACTCGGAAGTCATGGTCGACGCACGCAAGGACACGGCGAACCTCACGAGTTCCCTCATTCAGCACGCCGAGCTGACCTTCCGCACCGCCGACGCGGTGCTGATCGGCGTCGTCGAACGGCTTGAACGCGAAACGCTGGATGCGGCGGGACGCGAACGGATGAAGGCCTGGTTCAAGAGGGAAGTGAAAAACTCCGCCCAGTTCCTCGCCTTCGGCGTCCTCGACGACAAGGGGACGATGGTCGTGAACCTGCTCGGAGAGAATGCTCCCTCGCAATTCGCCGATCGCGAATATTTCATCTACCACCGTTCGCATGACGACGATGTGCTTCGCATCGGCCGCCCGGTTCACAGCCAGTCCAACGGATGGCTGATCCCGGTCACGCGCCGCTTCAACAAGCCGGACGGATCGTTCGGCGGCGTGGCGCTCACCGCGATCGATCCGAACTACTTCCAGGACATGTACGATCGCCTCGACCTCGGCGATAACAGCGCCGTCATCCTGGTGACGAACGACGGGACGCTTCTGGTGCGGCGGCCGTTCGTCGAAGCCAATATCGGCCGCGACATGGCGCAAAGCAAAATCATGGCAGCGGTGAAACAGGCGCCGTCCGGAAGCCTCGAGATCAAGGCTTCGATCGACGGCGTGTCGCGTTTCAACAGCTACGAACAGGGACGCAACTATCCGATCTTCGTCGCGGTCGCCCAGAACATGGATGACCTGATGGCACCCTGGAAAGCGAGCGCCATCCGCCGGCTGGTCGAAGCCGCCGCGATCGCCTGCTTCATCCTGCTGATGGGCGCTTTCGTCTGGCGCGCCATCAGGGAACTCGCCGGGAATTCGATCGCGCTCCACAGGACCAATGCCCGCTTCGATGCCGCGCTCGCCAACATGCCGACGGGCCTCAGCATGTTCGATGCCGACGGCCGCCTGCTGGTCTGGAATGAGCACTACGTCGAGCTCTACGGGATGTCGCCCGACGTTGTCAGGCAGGGCGCGGACATCAACGACATCGTCGCGCACCGCAAGCAGACCGCCGGTCTCGACTTCGACGCCAAAGCCTATGTCAGCGAATTCCGGAACGAGCTTCGAGAACACGGCAAGAACACCAACGTCGCGCGCCTCCAGAACGGACGGACGATCTCGATCACGAATACGGCGATCGCCGGCGGTGGATGGATCGCGATCCACGAAGACATCACCGAGCGCGTCGGCGACGAGGAAGCGCTTTTCAATCAGGCCGCCGAGCTTGCGCGCATCAACATGCGGTTCGACCTCGCGCTGAGCCACATGACGCAGGGGCTGTGCATGTTCGACGAGAACAAGCGGCTTGTCGTCTGGAACAAACGCTATACCGAGCTGCGCAACGTGCCGCAGGAATTGCTTAAGGTCGGAACGCCCTTTGAAGTTATCGTGACCGACGAGCTCTCCCGCGGGTTGATCAAGGGATATTCCAGCGCCGACGCGGTAACTGCGAGGGTCGCGGAGCTGTCCGAACTTCCGCCGGATTCGCAGCGGGTCGAACAGCTCGCGGACGGCCGCCTGCTGCAGCTCACGCGTCTACCGATGGCAGGCGGTGGCTGGCTGTCGATCATGGAAGACATCACCGAGCGGCGGCGCGCGGAAGCCGAGATCGTCCATCTGGCGCGGCACGACGTTCTGACCGGCTTGCCCAATCGCGCCCAGTTCAACGAGAAGCTCGACGAGGCCACCAGGCGGCTGAAGCGCGGCGGCACCGAAATCACCGTCATGATGCTCGACCTCGACCGCTTCAAGGCGGTCAACGACAGGTACGGTCATCCCGCCGGCGACCAGCTTCTGGTCGAAGTCGCCCGCCGGCTGAAATCCACGCTCCGCGAAACCGACCTGCTGGCGCGGCTTGGCGGCGACGAATTCGCCATCATCCAGGAAGGCGGCCCGACGCAACGTGAAGGAGCGATCGCACTGGCGCTCCGCATCATCAACGCGATTTCCGAACCGTTCGATCTCGGCGGCTTCGAGGTCAATGTCGGGACCAGCATCGGCATCGCCATGGCGCCCGAACACGGCACCGCTCCCGACGGACTGCTCAAGAGCGCCGACCTCGCGCTGTATGCTACGAAGTCGCAAGGGCGCAACGATTTCCGCATCTATCAGCCGGACATGCTGGAAAGCGCAACCTCGCAGCAACTGGCGGAAAGCGAATTGCGCGATGCCATCGCGGAGGCGCAGTTCGAACTGCATTACCAGCCGGTGGTCGACGTCGCGACCCGGCAAATCTGCGGCGTCGAGGCGCTGGTGCGCTGGCGGCATCCGGACAGGGGGCTGGTCGGACCCGACGAGTTCATCCCGCTCGCCGAATCCACCGGCCTGATCGCGCCGATCGGCGAATGGATCCTGCAACGGGCCTGCGCTGACGCGGCGAAGTGGCCCTCGCATGTCAAGCTAGCGATCAACATCTCGGCGGTCCAGTTCAAGAGGGGCAACCTGTTCGAGGTGATCCTGTGCGCGCTGGTCGAAAGCGGACTGGAGCCGGAGCGGCTGGAGCTCGAAATCACCGAGACCTCGCTGCTTGAAAACCAGGAAGCGCATCTGGCGACGATCCGCCAGCTCAAGAATCTCGGAATAACGCTGGCACTGGACGATTTCGGCACCGGCTATTCGTCGGTGACCTACCTGACGAATTTTCCGTTCGACAAGATCAAGATCGACCGGGCCTTTACCCGCGACGTTCTGGAGCGGCGGGACTATGCCGCGGTGGTGTCGTCGGTGATCGCGCTGGCGCGCGGCCTCGACAAGCTCACGACCGTGGAGGGCATCGAGACCGAGCAGCAGTTCGAATATATGCGCCAGGCCGGCGTTAACCTCGCCCAGGGCTACCTTTTCAGCCGCCCGGTACCGGTCGCCGAGCTCGATTTATCGATTCGTTATCCGTCGGTTAAACAAAATATGGTGGCCTAGCGTGGCGACACTGACGTTCCTTTCAGTGGCGCCGCGAGTTCTTCAAAGGAACGTCAGAGTCGAAGCCACACTAGAATCATATATTTGCTAGTGTCCCTTTGGTTCTGACATTCGTAAAACGAAACGGCCGCGATACAAGACGAATGTCATAACCGGGACACTAGTGTGCAAGACCTACGGATTCTGGCCATGAACGCGCAAATGGACCCGCACGGCGGTTTGATCGACCAGCTCGAGGACGCGCTCGGCAGCAAGGACCTGGCGCGGCGCGCCGAGGTGCTGCGCCGGGTGACCGACCTGTTTGCGCTCCGCTCCGGGGCGTTTTCCGAAGATCAGGTCGCGCTGTTCGACGTCGTGATGAGCAAGCTGCTCGAAAACATCGAGAGCGCGGCCCGCGCGCAGTTCGGTGGCCGTTTGGCAAAACTCCCCGACGCGCCACGCGGGGTCATCCGCCTGCTGGCGCAGGACGACGCGATCCAGGTCGCCGGCCCCGTTCTTACCCATAGCGAACGGCTGGACGTCGAGACGCTGGTCGATACCGCACTGACCAAGAGCCAGGACCATTTGCTGGCGATCTCCGGCCGCAAGATGCTGGTCGAAGAAGTGACCGACGTGCTGGTCGACCGCGGCAACCGTGCCGTGGTCTCGGCGACCGCGCATAATACCGGGGCAAAATTCTCCGATTTCGGCGTTTCCACCCTGGTGCGGAAGGCGCGCGACGACGGCGACCTCGCGCTGTGCGTCTGGTCGCGCCCGGATATCCCGCGGCAAAACCTGGTCAAGCTGTTCGTCGATGCCTCCGAGGTGGTCAAGAACCAGCTTGTCGAGGCCGACCCGCGGCGCGCCGAACTGATCAAGTCGATGGTCGCGCAGGCGACCGACGACATTCAGGCCAAGGCGCGCGCCGGCTCCAACGAGTTTGCGCGGGCCGCCGACGAAGTCCGCGATCTGAACGCCGCGGGCAAGCTGAACGAAGACCGGCTGATCGCGTTTGCCGACGAAGGCTCGTTCGACAAGATCGTCGCCGCATTGGCGCTGATGTGCGACATCCCGACCGGCTCGGTGGAACGGGCTTTCGTCCAGAAGCAGACCGAACAGATCGTGGTGATCGCCCGCGCGCTCGATTTCTCATGGGCAACGACGCTGAAGTTTCTGCTGCTGCATGCCGGCGTCAACGGCACGTCCCGCCAGCAGCTCGACGTGACCTTCGCCAACTTCTTCCGCCTTCAGCCGGAAACCGCGCGAATGGCGCTCAAGTTCTATCGCATGCGGGAAAAGGCCGGCCGGGGCAGATAAACTCGCAGCCCTACGCGACGCCGATCCCGGCCTCTTTCAGCCGCTGCGCGAGATACTTCGATAACTCCTCGTGCGGCTCGCCCGAGACAAAGACTTCCGAAGACGTCACGCCGCTTTTTCCGAGCAGCACCAGCACCCCGATCCAGTAGGCGAACCAGATGTGCTGGTCGGTCAGGGCGCGCAGCTTGTGCCGGTCGTGCTCCACCGGCTGGTGGTTCGAAGCCTTGCGCACCTCGATGGCGATGTGGTTTTTCGGAACCGCGCGCTGATGCACGACGATGTCGGGGTAGATCGACTTGCCGAGATGATCATCGGTCGACACGATCGAACCGCGCGGCAAATTCAGAGTTCTCGGGCCGAGCCGGTCGAAGTCGCAGTCGACCTCGAAGTCCGGAAATTGCCGTTCCATCTCCACGGCCAGGCGATGAGTCAGGGTTCGCTCGCCGAGGTCCTGCTCGAACAGCAAGGCCTCACGGGCGTAAAATTCCTTCAGCGCGGCGACGACCTTGTCCAGTTCGGTGCGCATCTGGCCCCCGCGTATCGTCATTGCGAGGAGCCCGCGACAAAATTGCAAAGCAATTTTGCGCTGGAGCGACGAAGCAATCCAGTCCTTCTTGAGTCTGGATTGCTTCGCTTCGCTCGCAATGACGGCGTTTATCTCTCGACGATACTACTCACATCTGCACTTCGATCAAATGCGGCCCCTTGACCGGGACGAAATCCGCCAGCGCCTTGTTGAACTCTTCGGCGGATTTGACCGCGCGCGCCTCGACGCCCATGCCCTTGGCGAGCGCGACAAAGTCGATGGTCGGCCTGTCGATCGTCAACATGTCCATCGCGCGCTTGCCCGGCGCCCCGGCGCCGACGCCATCGAACTCGCCGCGCAGGATTTGATAGATACGGTTGGCGAACACAACGGTGAGGATATTGAGCCCCTCGCGCGCCTGCGTCCACAGGGACTGGATGGTGTACATCGAGCTGCCGTCGCCGACCATGCAGATCACCTTGCGGTCGGGACATGCGACCGCGGCGCCGGTTGCGACCGGCGTCGAAAAGCCGATCGAGCCGCCCATGTTCTGAAGCCAGTCATGCGGCGCGGCCGCCGCCGTCGGCGGAAAGAAGCCGCGGCCGGTGGTGAGCGATTCGTCGACGATGATCGCATTCTCGGGGATCGCGCACGCGATCGCCTGCGCGATCGTGGCAAACGTCAGCCCGCCCGTCGGCTTGGTGAGTTCGGCGAGGGCTTGCGGCTTGACGTCGGACGGCTTGGCGCCAAGCGCATCCGAAAGCGCCTCCAGCGCCGCAATCGAGTTGCCGCCCCAGGCGGTCATGCGATGGATCTCGCAGCCAGCGGGCTTGAGTTCGCTCGGCTTGTTCGGATAGGCGAAGAAGGCGATGGGCTCGTTGGCCTCGACCAGGACGATGTTCTTGAAGTCCTTCAGGATCGGCAGCGCCAGCTCGATCACGTAAGGGATGCGGTCGATCGAGAACCGGCCACGGCCGCGCGCCATGCGCGGGTGATAGGTCTGGCCCATCACCTTGCAGCCGGTCTTGCCGGCGATCTGCTGCGCCAGCGCGAGCCCACGCTCGGTCAGCGCGTTGCCGGTGACGAGCAGGAGATTCTGCGTACCGCCGGAATGCAGGATCTTCGCGGCCTTCTCGACCGCCTCAGTCGAAAAACCCGGCTGCTGCTTCGGCGCGGCGACCGTTGCGATGCCGTCGGCCTCGTTCCAGGCGGTGTCGGCCGGCAGGATCAGCGTCGCGATCTGGGGCGGCGCGCTCTTGGCGGCAGCGATCGCGGCTGCGCCGTCGGCGGCGACGGACTTCGCATCCGGCGAGGTCCGCACCCATTCCGACATCGGCCGCGCCAGGCCTTCGATATCGGAGGTCAGCGGCGCGTTGTAGCCGATGTGGTAGGTCGCATGCTGGCCGACGATGTTGACGATGCCTGAATGCGCCTTCTTGGCGTTATGCAGATTGGCAAGGCCATTGGCGAGGCCGGGCCCGAGATGCAGGAGCGTCGAGGCTGGCGTCCCCTTCATGCGGAAGTAGCCGTCGGCCGCGCCCGTTACCACGCCTTCAAACAGGCCGAGCACGCAGCGCATGCCCTCCACGCGATCCAGCGCCGCGACGAAATGCATCTCGGAAGTGCCGGGGTTGGTGAAACAGACGTCGACGCCGCCCGCGACCAGGGTCCGCACCAGACTTTCAGCACCGTTCATTCGTTCAGCTCCGTTCGCGGTTCAAAGGCTTCGATTTGCCTCAAGATCAATCATTCCTCGCGCAATCAGTCAAAGGGGGATTACCCTGCATGGCTGCCATCACACCGATAGCCCGCGCAATTTTAACCGCACCTTTCGAAATCCGTCATGTTCGCTTGCGAAAATACCCCCGATATGGCCTGCTTTCATATCAAGCCTAATAGCGAGGAACCCGATGACCCGGATTTTCGCCACCCTGGCTGCGGCCCTGATGGTGCTGGCCGCCGCCTCCCCCGCCCGCGCCACCATGGACGATGACTTCTTCGGCTTCCGCCGCCAGCAGCAGCCGATGATGCAGCCGGGCATGCAGCAGCGCGGCGCGCCCTATTATGGTCCGGGCTCCGACTATTTCGGCGAAAGCGGCGGCTCCGGTCCGATCCAGCGTGAACGGGTTGCCGCGCCAGTTGCACAGCCGCCCGGCACCATCTTCATCTCGACTTCGGAGCGCCGGCTTTACCTGATCCTGGGCAATGGCGAGGCGCTGCGCTACGGTATCGGCGTCGGCCGCGACGGCTTCCGCTGGACCGGCGTCCACCACGTCAGCGCGAAAAAGGAATGGCCGGGCTGGACCCCGCCGGCCGAGATGCGCAGGCGGCGACCCGATCTGCCGCGCTACATGGCCGGCGGCATCGAAAATCCGCTTGGCGCCCGCGCGATGTATTTGGGCTCGACGCTTTATCGCATCCACGGCTCCAACGAGCCGGAGACGATCGGCCACGCCGTCTCCTCCGGCTGCTTCCGCATGACCAACGAAGATGTCACCGACCTCTACAACCGCGTTTCGGTCGGCGCGCTGGTGGTGGTGAGGTAGCCAACAAACATCTATCCTCGTCACGGCCTGCGGCAAGCGCGAAGCGTTCGCGCGCGGGCGCGAATTCGTGCGACCGACGCCTGCCGTTGTGAATGTTTCTTATTCGGCGCCTGTGAACGCAAGACGGCCGCTGTCGCGAGCAAGCCGTCCAAGCCTTCCGGTGTCGAGACGAGAAAGGAATGGGGCCATGGCGTGGATTTGGAACCGTATCCTGCCCAAGGCGAGGCATGCCGGAACAGCGCCGTCGGCGCAGATCGATGGCTACATCGCAGGCCTGATCCGGCCCGATCGTCCGGGGCTCGCGCTCACCGTCCTCAAGGGCGGCGTTGTCGTTCACGCGGCCGGCTATGGGCTCGCCAACATGGACGGACGGGCGATTACACCGGACACGATATTCCACCTGGCCAGTTGCGGGAAACAGTTTACTGGGCTGGGGATTTCGATGCTCGCCGACGAAGGAAAGCTCGATGTCGACGATTCCCTCGGCAAGTATCTTCCGACGCTCAGCGGCTTTGGCCCAGAGATGACGATCCGCCGGTTACTGCATCACACGTCCGGGATTCGCGATCTCTATGACGAAGAAGGTTTTGAAAAAGTGCTGGCTCGCTTCGAACGGGCGACCAATGCCGACATGATCCGCACCTATGCCGATCTCGGTTGTCCGATGGCAACAGACGGTTGCCGCCCAGGCGACGAGTTCTTTTACAGCAATTCCGGCTACGAGTTGCTTGGCGCAGTGATCGAGACCGTGTCGGGCCAGTCGTACCATGACTTCTTCCAGCAACGCGTATTCGACGTGGTCGGCATGAAGGATACGTTTTCGATTCCAGACCAGCGGACAGGCGATCCCCGTTGCGCCACCGGATATTTCCGCGACGATCGTGGCGGTTACGTCGTGCACGGCGGTTTTGGACACGACGAGATCGTGGGATCGGGATCGTTTTACACGACCGTGTCCGATCTCGGTCTTTACGATCGCGCGCTCGCGACGAACAGCCTGCTCAGTGAGGCCGGCATGCGCGAGATCTTCACCAGCGGCCGCACCAACGATGGCTCTGCAACGAACTACGGATTTGGCTGGTACGTCGGCGTCAATCACCTCGGGCGCTTTGCCGAGCACGAAGGTTCATGGAGCGGCTTCTATTCGTATATCTGCCGTTATCTCGACCAGCCGCTCAGCATCTTCGTGCTGTCGAACCATCCCGATCTTGATCTGTTCGAGATCGCGAGTGAGACGACGGCAGCCTTTGATTAATACCAGCCGCTGATACCGACGACTGATGCCGGCTGTTTCCGCCGTTACCGTTCCTGTTGCTTGATGATCCCGGTGACGGGGCGGTTCAACATCGCGGACAGCAGGCTTCGATGCGAGGCAATCCAGTTGTATACGGGATGGCCGATGAGGCGGCTGACGACCGGCACGTAAAATAGCGGTATCTGCCACCATAGACCCGGTACGCGAGGCACGACGTATCGATAGGCTTCGAAACCCGGCAACGCGCGGCCGTCCGGCAGGACGAGGTAGAGCGCCTTCTCCATTTGCGCGTCGCTGACCGCTGGAGAGGGATCGTCGCGAAAGTTACGCACCTTGATTTGCGAAAGGCCGTCGAAGGCCAGAAACCAGGCCATCGATCGCACGCAGAACCCGCATCGGCCGTCGTAGATCATCTCCATCTCGCCGATGGTGCGCTTCCACGCCGCGCCGAGCTGCGCCAGCCATTCCGGCCGCACGAAGCTCACATGGCCCATGATCATCACGATGGAGAAATAGAACAGTCCCATCAGGAACGCGAACAGCAGATGAAGAATGATCGCGGCAGCCAGCAGGTATGGGCGCGTGCTCGGCTGCCAGATCAGGAACGGGAATGCGATCTCGACGAGAACCGTGCCGTATGTCGCGAGGTTTCCGATCCAGTAGTGCGAAGCCAGCAGACTCACCATGGTGCTGTGATAGTAGTCGTCGGACGTGAACATGATCCACACGGCGTCGCCGTTCAGCCAGATGTCCGCATGCAGCTTGCTGACCGCGCTGTAGAAGAAGATCACCGCCATCTGGATCTGCATCAGCCGGATGCAGGCGCCGGCCCAGGGACTGTGATAGGGCGGCAACACGGCTTCAAGATTCCCGAGTTTTGCCTTGCGCACCGCGCGCACGCGATCCAGGCTCATCGCACGCCCCACCGGCGCAATACACATGATGAAGAGCAGGCTGGAGACAATCCAGTCGACACCGTAAACCAGCGTCAGGTTGCGATAGACGTAGGAGATGTGGCCCACCAGCAGGACCCATTTCACCCAGGACGTCCGCCAGCCGACCATCAGCGCGGCGCAACACAGCAGAAAGAGACCGTGGAAGGCGGCCAACTGCCATGGGGCGTCGAAATAGAAGAAGATCGACTGCATCCAGGGTTCGCGGATACTGAGAGCAACCTCGCGCGGCGACCAGCCGTCGTTACCCCACATCTCGAAAAGATGGGGGATTGCGAGCGTGTAGTGCAGCAGCATTGCCGCGCCGACGCCGATGCGGGTGATCTCCAGCGGCGTGGTGGGGCTGTCCTCAAACCAGAGCTGGGACCAGGCTTGGCCGAGGGCTGCAAACGTGTCGCGGAGCAAGCGAGTGAGTGTCATGGCGTGGGACATTGAACGGTCTGCACGGTCCTCTCCCTGGTGAACTCGGGATCCAGGGGGCGCTTCCCGCTCAACCAGTCCTCGGGTTTGAAACCGATGTGCACGCGTTGCACAAAGGTGATCGAAACCGGACGCATCGAGGCGTGCTTGCGGCACAGGATTTCACCGGCGCGATCGGCGTAGAGTTCGGGATTGTCGATGATCGAGTAATTCCAGTCCTTCAGCCAGAGATGCTCCGGATGAAACCAGCTTGTCTTTTCGGCCGTTCCAAATTCGGCGCGGCCGCCGGCGGCATCCTCGACGATATAGCGAACGTCAGCCCCGCCAATGGTCGGCGCGAAGAAGCTCCACGGATTGTCCATTCTCAACAAGGTCAGATAAGGCTGAAGGATAGCCCGCGGCGCGTCCACCAGTTCGCTTGAGGTCGGAACTGGTGCGATCACAAGAGCAAGGGCGTGCCAGGTGACGAATGCCGACATCACCAGATAGATCAGGCGTGGTCGCCAGCGATTCCAAATCATCGAGAGCTCGGTAAGTTGATCCATATGATGCGGCGCGGCTGTTCTCGAAGACCGCGTGTTTAGATCCATCGCTTAGCACGACGACAATCGGAGAACCATCCGTTCGAGAAAATGGGTCTCGGCCCACTGTTTGATCTTCTTGCAGAAAACATGACGATCAACATGCGCCCCTCAACTCCCACTCTTGCACACCGCCTTCAGCGCTGCCCATTCCGACGTGGTGAGCAGCGGCGGGCCGCTGGCGGGACGGTTTTCGTCCGAAAGGTGTTTGAGCCGGTCTTCCGTGAGCGGGTGGTTGGCCAGGATGGACAACGTCTTGTCCGCCTGATTGCCGGTGACGCGGAAGATCAAGTCGCCCATCGGCTTGGTCGGACGGCCGAGCCGGTGCATGACGGAAATCGCAAAATCATCGGCGTTCTGCTCGGCCTCGCGCGAATAGGACGCGGTAAAGAGCGAGCGTGAGCCGAACACGAGCGCGCCCGAACCGGTAACGTCGCCGAACAACAGCCCGATCAGGAACGACGTGCCGCCGCTATAGATCATGTTGCGCGTATTGTCGCGATGCATGACATGGCCGAGTTCATGCGCCAACACGCCCGCGATTTCGTCCGGGTCGTTCGATCGCGCGAGCAATCCATCAAACAGAAAGACCTTGCCGCCCGGCAACGCGAAGGCATTCGGCACCGGCGTATCCAGCACGGCGGAGCGAACCGGCGTGTTGAAGCCGGCCGCGGTCGAGATTTCCCTGATCAGCTTATTGAAGGCAGCAGCGCCGGCGGCAGCCTTGCATGGCTTGCCGCCAAACAAGGCCGAGATTTGCCCTTCGGCCGCATCGCCGATGCGGCGTTCCAGCGCAGGCGGCACCAGCGGCGCCAGACGATCCGCAGCCAACGGAAGCCCGAACCAGATCACGGCGACGATCGATACGGTGGCTGCGATCGACCAGCCGATGATGGCGGTGACGCCACGCCCGGCCGCATTGTCGTCGAGATGCGGACAGCGGAGGATCAGCGCCTCAGTAAGCGCCATGTCGCGCACCTCCAACCGCGCCAGCGGCGGTGCGCTGGAGCAACTGAGGCGCAAGACACCGGCGACACCGTCGACACGGCGAATATCGGCAAATGGCCAGCCGGCGAGGACTGCGCCGTTTTCGGCGACTTCGAGCCGGTCTTTAAGGCTGAGTTGCACGGTATGACGGCGGCTCGACGTGCCATCGTAGAAAATGGAAGCGCTGCCCTGCGGCGGCGGTGCAATACCGGTTGGGCCGGGTTGGGATTCGCGGTCCGTGGCAGACGTCATACCTAGAATCCAACCACATCCAGGCCATTGGCAAAGCCTTCGCCCAGGGCATCGGCGAGTTCGCCCTTGGCCGCGACGTTATCGGCGGCCTCTAGGCGGAAGACCGTGGTCGAGCCGGCCGCCCTCGCCCAGATGTCGCGCAACAGATAGACCCGCAGCGCGATATTCATGGCGAGGATGATCGCGAGATAGCCGAAGATCATCGCCACCGTCACCGAGATTTTTCCCTGCATGCGAGCGGCGATATGGGCGGCATCGCCAAAGCCGACGAACAGGCCGACGCAAGCGACCAGATAGGCGCCGAACGCCAGCGAGATCAGCACGTACCAGCCGATCATTTTCCAGTAGAGGCCGTAGAGCGCGCCTGACGCGAGATCGGATTCAAACGAGACCTCGCCAAAACGGATTCCGGAAATCCACCAGCGCCATTCGATCGCTTTGAAGGCGCCATAGATGAATGGCAGGGCGATCATCCAGATCAGCATGACGAGACCCAACACGCGGCTTTCCGCGGAAGTCATCTTGTGACCGGCGTTCACAATGGCAATCGCGAGCCCGGCGATGAGCGGTGAAAGGGCCGCCAGCCATAATTTCCAGCCGCGTTTGAACAGCTCGGACCCGCGACCTTCAAAGCTGCCTTGCAGATCCCCGTAATGGCAATGCCGCATCTTGTAGCGCTCGAGCGCGGCTTCGCGCCACGGCAGCACCGCACCGAATGTAACTGCGACCAGCAGGGCCCATCCTGCGGCCCGTACCGCATAGGCCCAGCCCGAACCATCCATCCAGAAGCGTACGCCGCGCCACACCGTGCGCGTCAGGCGATAGCGCCGCGCGCGATAGATCGCGAATTGTCCGAACAGATAGAAGAACAGGACCAGCGGAAAGCTGGCAAAGGCCTTGTAACGCTCCGCCTCGATACCGATGAGGAAGTAGGCGAGATAGATCGGCAACAGGATCGCCATCGCGAACAGGAAGCCGATCAAGAGCTCTCTTCCGCGTCCGGTATATTCCGGCGCGTCTCCCTCGATCGAAATATGCGACCACAGATGATGGCGAATGTCGGTGGCGAGCCAGAAGCGATAAAAACCGAAGGTGATCAGCTCAAGCCCGGTGCCATTGCGCACCAGACGGAAGAAGTCGCCACGTTTACCGGAAAATTCCACCTTCACCGCAGAGGCCGGCAACGGCGGCCGCGCTGGAACGTGCGGCACGGAACCCATTTCGTTCACTGAAACACCCCCGAGTAAGGCGCCGCAGTGAAACCTCGGATTGAGCTGATGTCAACGCGAGCGCGATGTCATCGATTTGTTACGAATTATGCGGATTTCTCAAACAATTCCCGGCCAATCAGCATGCGGCGGATTTCGGATGTGCCGGCGCCGATTTCATAAAGCTTGGCGTCGCGCAGCAAGCGTCCCGTCGGATAATCGTTGATATAACCGTTGCCACCGAGCAACTGGATCGCGTCGAGCGCGCATTGTGTCGCTTTTTCGGCGGCATAAAGAATGGCGCCAGCGGCGTCCTCGCGCGTGGTCTCGCCGCGGTCGCAGGCTTTCGCCACCGCATAAACGTAGGCGCGCGAGGCGTTCATCGTCGTGTACATGTCGGCGACCTTGCCCTGCACCAATTGAAAGCTCCCGATCGGCTCACCGAACTGCTTGCGCTCGTGAATGTAGGGCAGCACCACGTCCATGCAGGCCTGCATGATGCCAAGCGGACCCGCCGCCAGCACCGCACGCTCGTAATCAAGGCCCGACATCAGGATGTTGACGCCGCGGCCGACTTCGCCGAGCACGTTTTCTTCCGGCACCTCGCAATTGTCGAACACCAGTTCGGCGGTGTCGGAACCGCGCATGCCGAGCTTGTCCAATTTCTGCGCGGTGGAAAATCCCTTCATGCCCTTTTCGATGATGAACGCCGTGATGCCGCGCGGGCCGGCGGACGGATCGGTCTTCGCGTAGACCACAAGCGTCTCGGCGACCGGGCCGTTGGTGATCCACATCTTGGAACCGTTGAGCACGTAGCGATCGCCCTTCTTCTCGGCGCGGGTCGCCATCGACACCACATCCGAGCCGGAACCGGGCTCCGACATCGCCAGCGCCCCGACATCCTCCCCGGAAATCAGCCCGGGCAGGTATTTCTTCTTCTGCGCGTCGGTGCCGTTGCGGCGGAGCTGATTGACGCAGAGATTTGAATGCGCGCCGTAGGACAGGCCGACCGCAGCGGATGCGCGCGAAATCTCCTCCATCGCCACGCAATGTTCGAGATAGCCGAGGCCGGAACCGCCATATTCCTCCTCGACCGTAATGCCGTGCAGGCCGAGAGCGCCGAGTTTGGGCCAGAGATCCATCGGAAACTGATTCGTCTTGTCGATCTCGGCGGCGCGCGGGGCAATTTCGTTGGACGAGAAATCGTGCACGGTCTCGCGCAACGCATCGGCGGTCTCGCCGAGGTCGAAATTAAACGTCCGGTATGCATTCGGAATCATGGCGGGCGCCTTTCGGGGAAATCAGACGTTGTTTTAAACTATGCCTTAATCCCTCGGCTTCGCCTTGTCACGGGCCGCGCGTGGCATGCCACGGCGATTACAACGGCTTCACCGAAACTCTCTCTTGCCCTCAACCGTGCAAGGGGATGTAATTCGGTCAAACCATACCATCTTCCGATTCAACGGCAGGGGCAGTTCGAGGGAAGAGCGACCATGAACATCCAGACATCGCCGGGAATCGACAAGCAGGAAATGTTGCGCGCCGCGCGCGAGGCCGCCTATGCCATGCCGCTGGCGGATTTTCACCCCGGCGCGCCGCAACTGTTCCGCAGCGATACGCTGTGGCCCTACTTCGAACGGCTACGCAAGGAAGAGCCGGTGCATTACTGCACCAAGTCGCCGATCGAGCCCTATTGGTCGGTCACCAAATATAACGACATCATGCATGTCGATACCAACCACGGCATCTTCTCCTCGGACGTGTCGCTGGGCGGCATTTCGATCCGTGACGTTCCGCCCGGCTATGACTGGCCGAGCTTCATCGCCATGGACCAGCCGCGGCATTCGGCGCAGCGCAAGACGGTGTCGCCGATGTTCACACCGACGCATCTGGATCAGCTCGCGATCCTGATCCGCGAGCGCACCGGGCGCGTGCTGGATTCGCTGCCGCGCAACGAGACCTTCAATTTCGTCGATCTGGTTTCGATCGAACTGACCACGCAGATGCTGGCGACGCTGTTCGACTTTCCGTTCGAGGAACGCCGCAAGCTGACGCGCTGGTCGGACGTCTCGACCGCGTTGCCGAAAGGCGGCATCGTCGATTCCGAAGAGCAGCGCCGCGCCGAGATGGACGAGTGTGCGGCCTATTTCTCAAAGCTATGGAACGAACGCGTCAACGTCGAGCCAAGAAACGACCTGATCTCGATGATGGCCCACAACGAAGCCACGCGTTACATGGACCCCGACAACCTGATGGGGAACATCATTCTCCTGATCGTCGGCGGCAACGACACCACGCGCAACACCATGAGCGGTTCGGTGCTGGCGCTGAACGAAAACCCGGACGAATACCGCAAGCTTCGCGAAAATCCGGCATTGATCGACACCATGGTGCCGGAAGTGATCCGCTGGCAGACGCCGCTTGCGCATATGCGGCGCACCGCCCTCGTTGACACTGAACTCGGCGGCAAGAAGATCAAGAAGGGCGACCGCGTGGTGATGTGGTACGTCTCCGGCAATCGCGACGAGGAAGTCATCGAACGGCCCAACGAGTTCATCATCGACCGCGCGCGGCCACGGATCCACCTGTCGTTCGGCTTCGGCATCCACCGCTGCGTCGGCATGCGGTTGGCCGAACTGCAACTGAAGATCGTCTGGCAGGAAATACTGAAGCGGTTCGAGCGCATCGAGGTGGTCGGCGAGCCGAAGCGGGTTTATTCGAGCTTTGTGCGGGGTATCGAGTCCCTACCTGTGCGCATACCCTCATGAACGAGGCGCTGAACCCGCCAAGCCTCGCGGAAGCCGTCAATGCCAAGGGTTTCACGAAGGCGGCCGGTTTCCGCATCGTCACCGTTCAGCCAGGCTATGCCGAAGTGGCGCTGCCGCGCCGAGACGATCTTTTGCAGTTTTTCGGCCATTTCCACGGTGGCGTGATCACGGCGCTGGCCGACCAGGCCGCCGGCATCGCGGTCACCTCGCAATTGCCGAAGGGACGGATCGGGGTCACGGTCGAGCTCAAGATCAACTTCATGGAGCCCGCGCGCGGTGCGGAGCTGGTGGCCCGGGCCAAGACCCTGAAAATGTCGGGCTCGATCGGGGTTGCAACGGTCGAAATCTTCAGCAAAGACGGGATTAGCGAAACCCTCTGCGCATTCTGTACCGCCACCATGCGCGGCCTTGATCTTCCAACCGAGTTCCGATGACAACGACCGATCAACCCGACGAACATGCCGACATCCGCGACGCCGTCGGCAAGCTGTGTGCGCAGTTTCCCGGCGAATACTGGCGCAAGCTCGATCGCGAGATGGCCTATCCGAAAGCCTTCGTCGATGCGCTGACCGAGTCCGGTTATCTCTCGGTGCTGATCCCCGAGGAATATGGCGGCGCGGGGCTGAAGCTGTCGGCCGCGACCGCGATCCTGGAAGAGATTCACAGGAACGGCTGCAACGCCGGCGCCTGCCACGCCCAGATGTACACCATGGGCACGGTGCTACGGCACGGCAGCGACGCTCAGAAGGCGCAATGGCTACCGAAGATCGCCAGCGGCGAATTGCGCCTGCAGGCGTTTGGCGTCACGGAGCCTTCCAGCGGCACCGACACCTCCTCGCTGAAGACCTTCGCCCGGCGCGAGGGCAATGACAGCTATATCGTCAACGGCCAGAAGATCTGGACCAGCCGCGCCGAATATTCCGACCTGATGATCCTGCTCGCGCGCACCACGCCGAAGGAGCAGGCGAAGAAGCGCACCGACGGACTTTCGGTGTTCATCGTCGACATGCGGGAAGCCAAGAAGGCGGGGCTCACGATCCGCCCGATCCGCACCATGATGAATCACTCGACCACCGAAGTGTTCTTCACCGACATGAAGGTGCCGGCGGAAAACCTGATCGGCGAGGAAGGTAAAGGTTTTCGCTACATCCTCTCCGGCATGAACACCGAGCGCATCCTGATCGCGTCCGAATGCATCGGCGACGCCAAATGGTTCATCGAGAAGGCTTCGACCTATGCCAGGGATCGCGCGGTGTTCGGCCGCCCGATCGGCCAGAATCAAGGCGTCCAGTTTCCGATCGCCAAGGCCTATGCGGCGATGCGCGCCGCCGAACTGATGGTGAAGGAAGCGGTTCGCAAATACGAAGCCGGCCTTGACTGCGGCGCGGAAGCCAACATGGCGAAGATGCTGGCGGCAGATGCCTCCTGGGAAGCGGCGAATGCCTGCGTGCAAACCCATGGCGGCTTTGGCTTCGCCGAGGAGTACGACGTCGAGCGCAAGTTCCGCGAGACGCGGCTCTATCAGGTGGCGCCGATCTCGACCAATCTGGTCTTGTCCTATATCGCCGAGCATATTCTCGGCATGCCCCGCTCTTATTGAGAACGAAACATGTTGCCGCTCGAGGGAATAACCGTCATCGCCGTCGAACAGGCCGTCGCCGCGCCCTTCTGCTCGTCACGCCTGGCGGATGCCGGCGCCCATGTCATCAAGGTGGAACGTCCCGAGGGCGACTTTGCCCGCGGCTACGACGCCGCTGCGAAGGGCCAAAGCAGCTATTTCGTCTGGCTCAACCGCGGCAAGGATTCGGCCGTGGTCGATCTCGCGACCAAAGAGGG
Source organism: Bradyrhizobium erythrophlei (assembly GCF_900142985.1). Taxonomy (NCBI): domain Bacteria; kingdom Pseudomonadati; phylum Pseudomonadota; class Alphaproteobacteria; order Hyphomicrobiales; family Nitrobacteraceae; genus Bradyrhizobium; species Bradyrhizobium erythrophlei. Next base: position 4,081,966 of record NZ_LT670849.1, on the reverse strand, counting down.
CCGCGCTGAACTGGAGCGGCTCATCGCCGGCGCCGACGTGCTGTTGCAAAATCTGAAACCCGGCTCGATGGACAAGCTCGGCTTCTCGCTGGACCGGCTGAAGAAGGATTATCCGGCGCTGATCACCTGCACCATCACCGGTTACGGTGATGAAGGGCCCTACGCGCACCGCAAGGCCTATGATCTTTTGATCCAGGCCGAAAGCGGGCTTGCTTCGATCACCGGCGGACCGGAGGGCCCCTCGCGCGTGGGGCTGTCGATCGTCGATATCGCAACCGGCGCCACCGCGCATGCCTCGATCCTCGAAGCATTGATTGCGCGCTCGCGGACGGGTAAGGGCGCCGACATCCGCATCTCGATGTTCGACGTGATGGCGGACTGGCTCGCCGTGCCGCTCTTGAATTCCGAAGCCGGCCAGCCGCCCAAGCGCATCGGGCTGGCCCATCCCTCGATCGCGCCCTACGGCGTGTTCCGCTCCAGGGACGGCAAGGACATCCTGATTTCGATCCAGAGCGAGCGCGAGTGGAAGACACTCTGCGCCAAGGTGCTCGATCAACCCGACCTGCCGAACGATCCGCGCTTTTCCAACATGGTCGAGCGCGTCAAGAACCGCCACCTCACCGACGGCATCGTGGCTAACAGTTTTGGCGCGATGACGCGCGACGAACTGCTGAAGCGACTTGCGGAGGCCGACATCGCCTTTGCCGAGGTCAACACCATGGACGACCTGGCGCAGCATCCGCACCTGCGGCGGATCGAGGTGGAAACCCCTAAAGGAGTCGTGAGCTATCCCGCGCCGGCCGCGATCTTCGTCGACGAGCCGCGTCATTACGGCGCGGTGCCCGCGATCGGCGAGCAGCCTGCCTCTCACGGCAAATCTTCGCGGAAAGCGTCATGACCGAAAAGCCCGACCTCGACCATTTGCGGCAATGGATCGGCCGCAGCACCGAAGCCACCGACATCGTCACCGCGCAACTGGTCAAGGGCCTGCGCGCCACGCTGTTCCTCACCGTGGGCGAACCCAAGACCGGCGATGCCGCGCCGTTCACCGTGCATTGGTGCCTGGCGCCGACGGTCGTGCCGGCTTCCGAACTAGGCCCCGACGGCCATCCGGCGCGCGGCGGCTTCCTGCCGCCGGTGCCCCTGCCGCGACGGATGTGGGCCGGTGGCGAGCTTGAATTCTTCGATACGCTGCGCGTCGGCGACGAGGTCACGCGCACCTCGCGCATCAAGGACGTGAACCTGAAATCCGGCTCGACCGGGCAGCTGTGTTTCGTCGCCGTGGACCACGAACTGACGACGCCGCGTGGCATCGCGATCCGCGAAAGACATGACATTGTCTATCGCGATGTCACCCCTGGATCGTCCGCGCCCGCCAAACCCGCCGGGCCGCCGCCGACGGCAAAACACCGTGAAACGCACTTCGCCGATCCGGTGCTGTTGTTTCGCTACTCGGCGCTGACCTTCAATGGTCATCGCATCCACTACGACCGCGATTACGTCACCAAGGTCGAGGGCTATCCCGGGTTGATCTTCCACGGGCCGATGCAGGCGGCGTTGCAGATCGAATTCGCCGCGAAACTGCGCGGCCTGGTGCCGAAGAAGTTTTCCTATCGCGGCGTGCAGCCATTGTTCGAGGGCAATTTCTCCGTCAATGCCAATGAGACCGCAGCCGGCCTCGAAACCTGGACAGCCAATTCCGAAGGCCAGCCGACCATGAAGGGCACCGCGACGTGGTGAGCACGATCACCGTCAAGCAGGCGACCTTCGACCTGTTGCGCGCGTTCGGCATCAAAAAAGTCTTCGGCAATCCCGGCTCGACCGAGCTGCCCTTCCTGAGCGACTGGCCCGGCGACATCGACTATGTGCTAGGTTTGCAGGAAGCTTCCGTGATCGGCATGGCCGACGGCTATGCGCAAGCCACCCGCAACGCCGGCTTCGTCAATCTGCATTCGGCGGCCGGCGTCGGACATGCGCTCGGCAACGTCTTCACGGCCTTTCGCAACCAGACCCCGCTCGTGATCACCGCCGGCCAGCAGGCGCGCTCGATCCTGCCCTTGCAGCCGTTTCTGTTTGCCGAACGCGCATCCGAGTTTCCGCGGCCCTATGTGAAGTTTGCGGTCGAGCCGGCGCGGGCCGAGGACGTGCCGGCCGCGATTGCACGCGCCTATTACACCGCGATGCAGCCGCCTTGCGGACCGACCTTCGTTTCGGTGCCGATCGACGACTGGACCAAACCGGCGCAAGCGATTGAGGCGCGCAGCGTCACGCGGGAACTGAGCCCCGACCGTGATGCGATCAGGGGATTGGCGGACGCGCTCGCGGCAAGCCAACATCCGGCTTTCGTCGTCGGCCCGGGCATCGACCGCGCGCAGGCCGTCGAGCTGATGGTGCGGCTCGCGGAAAAGACCCGCGCCGCCGTCTGGGTCAGTCCTTTCTCGGCGCGGTGCAGCTTCCCGGAACGCCACCCGCAATTTGCCGGCTTTCTGCACGCCTCGCCCGGCCAGATTTCGGAGGCGTTGCGCGCCTATGACCTCGTCGTCGTGATCGGCGCGCCGGTTTTCACCTTTCATGTCGAAGGCCATGCCGCGATCTTCGATGGCGCAACCACGCTGTTCCAGATCACCGATGACCCCGAGGCCGCGTCCGTGACACCAAGTGGCGCCAGCATCGTCGCCACCATGAAGCCCGCGCTCGCGGCGTTGATCGAACTAACGCCTGCGACCAAACGCACGCTGCCCAAGGGCCGCGTGCTGCCGGCCGCCCCGCAGGCCGCCGATCCGATTCCGGCAGAATTTCTGCTGCACAGCCTTGGCGTTGCGATGCCGGATGGCGCCGTGCTGGTGGAAGAAGCGCCTTCGCACCGTCCGGCGATGCAGAAATTCATGCCGATGCGGGGCGCGGACAGCTTTTACACCATGGCCAGCGGCGGGCTCGGTCACAGCCTGCCGGCCTCCGTCGGCATCGCACTCGGCCGCCCCGACATCCGCACCGTCTGCCTCGTCGGCGATGGCTCGGCGATGTATTCGATCCAGGCGCTGTGGACGGCCGCGCAGCGGAATCTGCCTTTGACGGTCGTCGTCATCAATAACGAAGGCTACGGCGCAATGCGTTCCTTCAGCCAGGTGATGCAGGTGCGCGATGTGCCCGGCCTCAACCTGCCCGGCATCGACTTCGTGAAGATCGCGGAAGGTTTAGGCTGCGACGCGACGCGGGTGACCAGGTCATCCGAATTGGCGGGTGCGCTCAAGCGCGCGCTGTCGCACGACGGCACGAGCGTCGTCGAGGTGATGGTCGATTCCACGGTGCCGGTGCTGTACGAGCGCAAGGCGTAGCTAGCGCGGCCTCAGGAGGCCAGGAAGCCGCCATCGGCCGCAAGAATGTGACCTACCACGTAAGACGACGCGTCTGAGAGCAGCCAGACCACAGCCTCGGCCACCTCCTCCGCCTTGCCCATACGCCTCAGCGGCAAGCCGGCCGCAACACTTGCCATATCACCGACGCCCGAGCGCAGCATCATATCGGTGATGACGCGGCCCGGCGCGACCGCGTTGATGGAGACGCCGCGCGATGCAGCTTCCATCGCAGCCGAACGGACCAGCGACAGCACCGCAGCCTTGGAAGCGGAATAAAGCGACAGGCCCGGATTTGGATTGCGGACACCGCTCACCGAGGCATTGATGACGATCCTGCCCGAACCTTGCGCGAACATCACCGGCAGCTGATGCCGCAGGCAAAGAAATACGCCCCGCACGTTGGTATCGAATACCGTATCGTAGACGGCGCTGTCCTGTGCTTCCAGAGGAGCGCGTCTTTCCTGAAAGCCCGCATCGTTGAAGACGGCATCCAGCCTGCCAAAGCGCGCGATCGCTGTCGCGATGAGGCGCTCGACTTCTTCCTCGCGCGTGACGTCGGTTCTGATTGCGCACGCCTCTGCGCCGAGATCCTCGCAGGCTCGCGCCGCGGCTTCGATCTCGGATTGCCGCCGGCCGGCAATCAGCACGGCGGCAGCCCCCTCCTCCGCCATCAGAAGCGCGGAGGCGCGGCCGATACCGCTGCCGCCTCCCGTGACCAGGCAGACCTTTCCCAGCATGCGACCCGAGAGCTTGGTCTGCGGACAAACTCCGCTTGGCAACATTTCACTCATGACGCCCAACCGATCGCGACAGAAGGCCGGTCCGGTTTGTCCGGGGCCTTGTCACTCATCTCAGATAGTTGTATTATACAACTATCTGAGGAGTCAAGATGCCTGACCTCGACATTGCCCTCATCGACGGCATTCGTTCGGCCTCCCGGCAGATGGTGCGCGAACTCGGCTTCATGGAGGCGACGGTCGCAGCCACCGACTATCCACCGTCGGCGGTCCACACCGTCCTCGAGATTGGCTTGCGCGGCCCGATGACCGCGATGCAACTCGCGGAATTCCTGCATCTGGAGAAATCGAGCGTCAGCCGCATGGTTCACAAGCTGATCGAGGCCGGCGAACTCAAGGAGACGACGGACCCGATCGATGCGCGCAGCAAGCCGCTGTCGCTCACGGCGAAAGGGCGGCGCACGCTGGCTACGCTTCACGATTTCGGCAGGCGCCAGGTGACGGGCGCGCTCGGGCATTTGAGCAAATCCGAGCAGCGAACGGTGTGCGAAGGCTTGAGGCTGTATGCAGCTGCCCTAAAAGCGGACCGGCAGACAGGCCGTGAGGCCGCGCCGGCGCTGGATGAGTGACGCCCTTGATCCCTCCCCTTGCGGGAAAGGCTAAGCAGTCACCCGCCGTGCTCTTCCCGCAGCTTGGCCTGGATCTTCGCCATGCCGCCAATCCAGCGGTCGTAATTCTCGGTCTTGTTGCGCATGTAGGTAAGCACCTGCGGATGCGGCAGAATCAGAAACGTCTCCCGCTCGATGCCTTCCAGCACATCTTTCGCCACCTGCGCCGGCGGCAGATTGCCGTCGCCGGATTGCGGCCCCTTCGGGAGCGTACGGAGCATCTCGGTATCGACGCCCTGCGGGCACAGGATCGAGACCTTGATGCCGTGGGCCTTGTGGGAAATCGCGAGGTTCTCCGCAAAGCCGACGGCGGCATGCTTGGTGGTGGAATAGGCCGCGCTGCCGACCTGCGACAAAAGTCCCGCGGCGGAAATCGTATTGAGGAAGTAACCGCCGCCGCGCGCCTTGAAGCGCGGGACGAGATGCCGCGCCGCATAGATATGCGCCATGACGTGAACGGCCTAGCTTCGCGAAAACGGTTCATCCGAGCTGCCGCCGGCATTCGCCGACAAGGGATCGATGCCGGCAAAGATGCCGGCATTCGAGCAGAACAGCGCGATCGGTCCGAACAACCGCTCGGTCTCCTCGATGACGTGACGGACATCCTTTTCCTGCGCGACGTCGCATTTGAACGCCGCGCCATCGATCGACGCTGCCACCGTCCGAGCGGCAGCGACATCCAGATCGGCCACGATCACCTTGGCCGCACCGGCGCCGTGAAAGGCCTCGCACAAGGCCCGTCCGATGCCATTGGCGCCGCCGGTGACGACGACGATTTTGCCGCTCACCTGCATCGCAGAACCTTAAGTGTTGGAATCGGACTTACGTCAGAACGAGGTCGAGCACGGCCGTATAGTGGCACGCCGCGCCGAGCAGCACGAACGAATGCCAGATCACGTTCTGGAACCGCAGCCGTTGCCATGCGTGGAAGATTACCCCGAAACTGTAAAGCAGGCCACCGGCGATAATGAACCACAACGCCACACTTGGCAGCGAGGAAAGGCCGGCGTCATAGGCGATCAGGCCGCTCCAGCCCATGGCCAGATAGAGCCCGACCGAGAGCCGGTCGAACCGTCCGGGGAACAGCAGTTTCACCGCGATGCCGACCGCCGCCACGCCCCAGACGCCAGCGAGCAGCGACATCGCGAACGCGCGGTCCTGCAACTGGGCAAAGATCGGCGTATAGGTCGCCGCAATCAACACGTAGATCGCCGAGTGATCGAAGCGGCGCAGGATCCATTTGCGGCGCGAGACCGGCCAGAGGTTATAGGCGGCGGAAAATCCGAGCATCGCGAGCAAGCCCGCGGCATAGACCGACACGGTGACGATCTCATAGGCCGAGGCGAACACGGCCGCGAGCACGATCAGCACGGTGACGGCAATAATCGCACTGAACACGCCAATGCCGTGAACGATGCCGTCGGCGATCAGCTCGGCGCGGTCGTAATTCCAGCGAATCGCATCAGCGGCCGCATGGGCCGAATGGGAGGCGAACTGCTTCAGTCTGAAGACGGACATATGGGCCGGTACTACACTTCTTCACGCTGAAACAGATAATAACTTTGGGGCCTCAACGATCCCCTAAACAGTAAGGCAAAAATCGCGTCGTAAATGTGAAAACTTGATTTTGGCGGGCCAATTGCCACCTTTGTGATTGGTTTACCAAATTTACCGCTCAAAAGACCCGGATTTCCCCCGTTTGGTGGAGTGGATTGACATTCGCTACTCACCTGGCCGCAAACTCCTGGCACATGGCCTTTGATTTTTCCGACATGGTGGAAGAGGCGCGCATTTCGGCGCGCGCGCTGATGGATTTCAGCGAAGGCCTCTTCAATCCCACGCTGCGGCTCGGAATCACCGGACTTTCACGGGCCGGCAAGACGGTGTTCATCACGGCCTTGATCCACGGCCTCACCCGCGGCGGGCGTTTTCCCGTGTTCGAGCCGCTCGCCACAGGCCGGATCGCGCGTGCCCGGCTCGAGCCGCAGCCGGACGACGCGGTGCCGCGCTTTGACTACGAGCGCCACGTCCACACCCTCATCGACCAGCGCGCCTGGCCGAACTCAACGGTGGACATCAGCGAGTTGCGGCTCGTGATCGACTATCAGCGACAGAACGGCGCGGAACGCACGCTCACGCTGGACATTGTCGACTACCCCGGCGAATGGCTGCTCGATCTGCCGTTGCTCAACAAATCCTACGAACAGTGGTCACGCGAGAGCCTGGCGTTGTCGCGTGGCGGGGCCCGCGCGCCGCTTGCCTCCGCCTGGCATGCGTACCTCTCGGGCCTCAAGGCCGAGGCGCCGGCAGACGAGCAGGCGGCGCTCGCCTCGGCGCGGCTGTTCACCGAGTACCTGCGCGCCTGCCGCGACGAGCGCTTCGCCATGAGCCTGTTGCCGCCGGGCCGTTTCCTGATGCCCGGCAGCCTCGCGGGTTCGCCGGCGCTGACCTTTGCACCGCTGGATGTGCCGGAAGACGGCACCGCGCCAGAGGGATCGCTGTGGGCGATGATGCGGCGGCGCTATCGGTCCTACAAGGACGTCGTGGTGCGGCCGTTCTTCCGCGACCATTTCGCGCGGCTCGACCGCCAAGTGGTCCTGGTCGATGCGCTGGCTGCGTTCAACTCGGGTCCAAGCGCGCTGTTCGATCTCGAGGCGGCGCTCGCCGGCATCCTCGATTGCTTCCGGGTCGGCCGCGGCACGTTCCTCAATGCGCTGTTTCGCCCGAAGATCGATCGCATCCTGTTTGCCGCGACCAAAGCCGATCACTTGCATCATTCGAGTCATGATCGCCTGGAAGCGGTGCTGCGGCGCGCCGTCACGCGCGCGGCGGCTCGCGCCGAAGACACTGGCGCTACCATCGACGTGGTGGCGCTGGCCGCGGTCCGCGCCACACGTGAGGCGCAAGTGACACGCGGGCGCGAAACGCTGCCGTCGATCCTGGGAACGCCGATGTCAGGCGAGAAAGCGGACGGCGAGGTGTTCGACGGCAACACGGAAGTAGCGACCTTTCCAGGCGAGCTGCCCGACGACCCGCAAGCTTTGTTCGCGGGTGAAAACGCGTTTCGCGGCCTTGCCGGCGGCCAGGACGATGGGACCGACTTCCGCTTCCTGCGCTTCCGCCCCCCGCCTCTTGCGCAAGAGGGCGAGAATGGTCCGGCGCTGCCTCACATCCGCCTCGACCGGGCGATGCAGTTCCTGATTGGAGACCGACTGCAATGAGCGAGCGTTCCTATCGCAGGCCCGCGACCTTCAAGCTCGACGATGCCAAGGTGGTCGTGACCGATGCGAGCGAGCAAGGCCATCCGGCGCGCGGCACCATTCACGTCACCCCGGAAGACGATGCGCCGCAGTTGCCGGTTGCGATCGAGCCAACGATTTTGCCGGCCGAGCGGCGTTTTCGCTGGGGCACGCTGTTCTGGGGTGCCGTTGGCGGGCTGGTGCTGCTCGGGGCCGGCCTCGGTGTGGCGCACCTGATCGAGGACCTGTTTGCGCGCAGCGACAGCCTCGGCTTCCTCGGCCTGGCGCTGACGTTGGTGGCCACGCTTTCGCTGCTGGTGATCGCCGCGCGCGAGGCGATCTGCCTGATGCGGCTATCGACGATCGAAGAACTGCACCGGCGCGCGGCCGCGGTTATCGTGAGCGACGATCGCAACGAAAGCCGCAACGTGCTGCGCGACCTCCTGAAGATCGCGCATGCCAATCCGCACCTGGCGCGCGCCCGCGCCACACTGACCCACCACTCAGGCGACATCATCGACGGCGCCGACATGATTCGGCTGGCCGAACGCGAATTGATGAGCCCGCTCGACCAGGAAGCGCGGATGCTGATTTCCGCCGCCGCCCAGCGTGTCTCGCTCGTCACCGCGATCAGCCCGCGCGCGCTGTTCGACGTCGCCTTCGTGTTTGCGGCCTCGCTCCGCCTGATCCGGCAGCTCGCTTTGCTCTATGGCGGCCGGCCCGGCACGCTCGGCATGATCAAGTTGATCCGCCATGTGCTGGCGCATCTGGCGATCACCGGCGGCATGGCCGCGAGCGACAGCGTGATCCAGCAGATCCTCGGTCACGGCCTGACGGCCAAATTGTCGCAGCGGCTCGGCGAAGGCTTCCTCAACGGGCTGCTGACGGCGCGGCTCGGACTGGCGGCGATCGACCTCACCAGGCCGCTGCCGTTTACGGCGTTGCCGCGTCCGTCGCTGACCGATCTCGCCAAGGACCTGTTGCGCCAGCGCGACGGCGAGAAGTGAGTCTACGCTGGTCTAGGCCAGCCAGCGCCAGCCGAACAGCGGCGAGTCCCGCGGCGGCGACAGGTCCGGCGTCCAGCCGGTGAACTTTTCGATCGCATAAGTATCCATCACCACGCCACGCCAGACGCGATCGACGCTTTCGAGCGGCTCGCGTTTGGCCGGCACCGACGCCCATAACGCAATCGCCGGGTTGTTTTCAGGTTCGCGCCCGACATAGAGGCCGACATGGCCCGCGATCAGACTTATGTCAGGCGCGCGAAAACCCTGATATCGCCCGCGCTCGTTGATCTGCACCACCGGCACTCTGGTTTTGAAGAACCAGCGCAGCATCGCGCAGGTGCGATAGTCCGTCGTCGCGATCCAGGTCGCGCCGGTCTTTTGCAGTTCGGCCTCGACCCGGGCAACGACCGCCTCGTAGCCGGCCTCGCCGCCGACCGGATCGGTGCGGCCGATGAAATTATAGGGCAGCGCGAGATAATAGACGCAGACAACGACGACAAAGGCGATGCCGGAAACGATGGCGATCCTGGCCCAGCGGAATGACATCGCGACGAACGAGGCGCTCCATCCCTCTTGCCGCAGCGTCACAAGATTGATGGCGGCCGCGGCAAACCCAAGCGGCCAGATCAGCGTCGGCCAGGTATCGCCGATGCGCAAGGAGAACGATTTCCAGAGGAAGTAGGATAAGGGAACGATCACCGCCGTCGACAGCAGCATGGCGATCGCATCCCCGCGTCGAAATCCGCGCCGCGCCGTCAGGCCGACCCCGGTCAGCACCACGGGCAGCAGCACAAAGCCGACAAGGCCGAATTGCAACCCGATGAATTCGCCGAAGGTGCGAAACGACCAAGTGTGTTCCGACGTCGCCGAGGTCGCCCGCACCGCCTGGAAACGGAACGAGGCCCAGTCGTGCTGCACGTTCCAGACCACGACCGGCATGAACAGCAGCAGCGCAATCACGGCGGCGGCGTAGGGATAGGGACTGCGCAGCCACTGGCCGCGCCAGCGCGGCGCAAGCGCGAATACGAGCACCGCCGGGATCAGAAGCGCAATCGTGAACTTCGACAGCGCCGCCAGCCCCGCGAAAGCGCCGGCCGCAAGCCACCACCGCCCGTCGCCGCTCACGGCAAGCCGGACCAACGCCCACACCATCGCCGTGACGAACAGAACCTGCGGGACGTCGGGCGAGATCTTGGTCATCAGCAGGCCGAAATAGAGCGAGGCCTCCATCATCAGCACGGCGGTGACAACCGCGCGGGCGTCGCGCGTGACGCGCCAGACCATATCGGCCAGCAGAATTTGCGTGGCCAGCATCGCCAGCAGGCCGGCAAACCGCGCACCGAAACTGGTGTCGCCGAAGATCGCGGTGCCGAGGCGCACGAACCACGCTACCATCGGCGGATGGTCGAGGAAGGACAGCACGCTTTCCCTGGACCAGGTCCAGTAATAGGCCTCGTCCGTCCGCAGATCGAGCAGGCCCGCATAGAGGCCGCGCATGACCGTCATCGCCGCGATCAGCACGATGACGCCGAGCCATAACCGAACGTCGCGATTTGCCGCTTTGTCGCGAAAACTATCGTGGGGCGCCATGGTCACGGCGCTTTCTCCCCGACTGGGCCTGAGGTGTCAACGGCCCGGCAGTAGCCAAATTCACGAGGACGGCCACTCGTGCCCGGCGGAATTAAACGCTAGTTTCCCGGGTCTTATGAATCGAGAGATCGGCATGACCGCGTTCAACCTCGCCCGAATCGGAACGTTCTTCCGCGGCGTCAGCGTCCGACAAATTCGCATGATCTGCGGGCTGATCCTGTTTGCCTACCTGATCAGCCATTTCCTCAACCACGCGCTCGGCAATATCTCCGCGGAGGCGCTGGCCTGGGGCCTGCACTACCATCTCCTGTTCTGGCAGTTCCTGCCCGTGGTGATCGTGTTTTACACTGCGGTGCTGGTCCATGGCGGCCTCGGCATCTGGGCACTCTACGAACGCCGGCAATTCCGCTGGAAGACCATCGAGCCGCTGCAACTCGTGCTCGGTCTGAGCATCCCGGCGCTCATTGCCGCGCATGTGATCAGCACGAGGCTCGGGCATACCCTGTTTGCGCAAGAGAAGTTCTATCCGCAAGTACTTCACGGCTACTTCGCGGCGATGGGGCCCCGGTTCGGATCTACCATGCTCGTGCTGGTCATCTCGTGGATCCACGGCTGCATCGGCCTGTACTTCTGGCTGCGCCTGAAGACGTTCTTCCGCCATGCCGCACCGTTCCTGCTGGCCGCCGCCGTACTGGTCCCGGCTCTCGCCTTGCTTGGCATCTACCAGGGCGGCCGGACCGTCATGAAGGACAGCGCTGACCCGGAGTGGCGGGCCGCCAACCTCTCGCCAGACAAGGTCGGCGCGGCGGGCGAGGCGCAGACACTGGAGGCCATCACCAACTACTTCCTGATCGGCTATCTCGGCCTGCTCGGCTTCGTGCTGATCGCGCGCGGCGTTCGCACGCTGCACGAGCGACGCGGCGGCATGATCACGCTTTCCTACGGCAATGGCCGCGCCATCCGGGTGCCGAAGGGCCTTTCCGTGCTGGAAGCAAGCCTGCGCCATCAGGTCCCGCATGCCAGCGTGTGCGGAGGCCGCGCCCGCTGCTCGACCTGCCGCATTCGCATCATCGGCGACTGCGCAGCCTTGCCACAGCCCTCGAACCGTGAATCCTTCGTACTCAACCGGGTCGGGAGCGCTGCGGACCCCGCGATTCGCCTCGCCTGTCAGCTCCGCCCCGAGACCGACCTTTCATTTTTCCAGATCTTCACGCCGCAGGTCGCGCCGACCCGCCATGGCCCCTCGCATATCGGCGAAGAGCGCTATCTCGTCAGCATGTTCGTGGACATGCGCGGCTCGACCAGGCTTGCGGAAAACCGCCTGCCGTTCGACACGGTGTTCGTCGTCAACCGCTTTCTCGGCGCGGTCTCGAAGGCCGTGATCGAATGCGGCGGCCAGCCGAACCAGTTTCTCGGCGACGGGCAACTTGCGCTGTTCGGGCTTACGACCAACCGGCAAACCGCCTGTCGCCAGGCGCTGACGGCGGCGGGGCACATCTCGGCCCATATCGATGAGCTCAATCAGTTCCTCAAGAACGACCTGCGCGAGCCGATCCGCTTCGGCATCGGCATTCACGGCGGCGAGGTGATCGTGGGCGATATCGGCTACCGCGATCACATGGTGTTCACCGCGCTCGGCGACGCGGTCAATGTTGCGGCGCGGTTGCAGGACATGACCAAGAGCCTTGGTTGCGAGGTCATCTTTTCCGACGAAGTGCGCGCCACGGCGGGGCTCGCAATCGACGCGCTGCCGCGGCAGGACGTCGCAATTCGCGGCCGCACCGGACCGACCAGCGTGTGCGTGGTGGAACAGGCGAGCTTCTTGTCGGCCCTCCTCGAGGCCGAGACGCCCGTCGCCGCCTGACGGTCTTAACCGTCAGGCCCGCAACCCACCCCCCATGCTGAACGGGCGTTCAGAAAAAAATCCTCCGGACGATTGAGCTCCAATCGAACCCCGCTTTGAAACGACGCGACTGACGGGCAAGGGGTCAAACTGATCGTCCAACCCGCGCGCCGACCAGCGCGCCATTTGAGGAGACTGACCATGTTTCGCAAACTGACCATCGCCATTGCCATCGCCGCCTCTCTCGGTGCCGCGCTCGCGCCCTCGACCGCATCCGCAAAACCCTTCGGCGGCTTCGGAGGCTACCATCATCACTTCGGCGGCTTCGGTATTGTCGGTGTTGTCGACGCCGCCGTTGACGCCGCTGTTGTCAGCGAGAGCTGCTTCGTGTCGCAGCGCGTGCTGACGCCGCGGGGCTATCGCCTGCGCACCGTGAACATCTGCGTCGACTGATCTATACGACTTACTGCCAACATCTGACGCTCCGGCCGCCCTCACGGCCGGAGTGTCGCATTTTTTGCTAGTGGAGTGGATTTGACATTCGCTACCCCCTGGCCCGGATTGCGTAAAGCGAATGTCAAATCCAAAACTCCACTAGGAACCTTAATTTACTAGTGGTCCTTTGATTCTAACATTTGCAAAAGTGCCTGCCTGATCGGGATGCAAATGTTAGAATCGGACCACTAGAACGAAAGCCTTCGATGGCTCGGCCGGGTCGCCGGTCCGGATTTGACTTGGTGACATCAGGTGTCACACTCGCCGGCAACAAGCTTGCAAAAGAAAATACCAGGGAGACGCGCCATGATGGACCGACGGGAGCTGCTCAAGCGTACGGGCCTTGCGGCATTGGCCGCCGGTTTTTCAGCACCGCGGGCTTTCGCACTCGAGGATGCCGTCGTCCTGCCGTTCGACAACGGCGAGCGCCCGCTGGTGAGATATCCGCAGAAGCGGCCGATGATCGGACTGACCAGCCGCCCGCCGCAACTCGAAACCCCGTTTTCGGTCTTCGACAGCGGCCCGATCACGCCGAACAACGCCTTCTTCGTGCGCTATCATCTGGCCGACATTCCCTACAACCTCGATCCCGACAAGTTCACGCTTGAGATCAAGGGCAAGGTCGACCGGCCACTCAAGCTGTCGTTGAAGGAGATCCGAAAACTGCCCGCCACCGAACTCGTCGCGGTCAACCAGTGCTCGGGCAACAGCCGCGGCTTCTCCGAGCCGCGCGTCGCCGGCGGGCAACTCGGCAACGGCGCGATGGGCAATGCGCGATGGCGCGGCGTGCCGCTCAAGGCCGTGCTCGACATGGCGGGCGTGCAGGCGGGCGCACGTCAAGTGACGTTCAACGGCATGGACGGACCGGTGATGGAGCCGACACCGGATTTCGTCAAGGCGCTCGACATCGATCACGCGCGCGACGGCGAGGTGATGCTGGCCTATGGCATGAACGGCGAGGATCTGCCGTTTCTGAACGGCTTTCCGCTGAGGCTGGTGGTGCCCGGCTATTACGGCACCTACTGGGTCAAGCACCTGAACGAGATCACCGTGATCGACAGTGTCTTCGACGGATTCTGGATGAAGACCGCCTACCGGATTCCGGACACGCCATGCGGCTGCGTCGAACCCGGCACGGCGCCCAAGGCGACGATCCCGATCAACCGTTTCACGATCCGCTCTTTCATCACCAATGTGAGCAACGGCGCGCGCGTGAAGGCGCGCAAGGATGTCACCTTGAAGGGTATCGCCTTCGACGGCGGCAAGGGCATCAAGGAGGTTGCCGTCTCCACCGACAATGGCACGACCTGGACGCCGGCGAAGCTCGGCCGCGATCTCGGCAAATATTCGTTCCGCGAATGGAAGCTCCCGGTCAAGCTCATTCCCGGCGCCTACGACTTGCGGGTGCGCGCGACCAGCAATTCGGGCGACACGCAGCCGATGGATCCGGGCTGGAACCCGGCCGGCTATCTGCGCAATGTCGTCGAAACCGTCCGCGTTACCGCGGCGTAGTGGAGTGGATTTGACATTCGCTACCCACCCAGCCGCAAGTTCGGAAAGCGAATGTCAAATCCTAAACTTCACTACAAACTTATATCTTCTAGTGGTCCTTTGATTCTAACATTCGCAAAAGTGGCCGCTGAAACGGGATGCGAATGTTAGAATCGGACCACCAGCGCACAGGAGTTCGATCATGAAACGACGGCTTCTGTTCGCGATCCTGCTCATCATCGTGCTCGGCCTGATCCTGAAATACGGCGCGGCCGCCGCAGCCCCGATCGCCTATGACCTGCCGCCCGAAGCGGCAGCCTTCAGACCCGGCCCCAATCTCGATGTCGTCATGAACAACTGTACGGGGTGCCATTCGGCTGACTACATTGTGACCCAGCCGCGCGGGCCAAAATTCAAGACGGATTTCTGGCGGGCCGAAGTCACCAAGATGATCAAGGTCTATGGCGCGCCAATTCCCGACGCCGATGTGCCGAAGATCGTCGAATATCTCGCCGCGACCTATTAGCGGCCAATCCACCCGCATGACGAGCCCGCGGCGGCAATGATGCGGACTTTTGATCCGGTCCGGTTCGCTTAACGGATTGTTAAATATTCCCGCCGCTCACGGCTTCGTGTTCCCTGCGGCATTTAGCATGTATGCATACCGCAGATCACCTTTGACTCACGTAACAGCGAGCCGGCTTGCAAGCGCGGGTGAATAATCATAAGTGCACGGTCCGTTGTTTTGCCGGCAGAACGCCCCACCACGAAATTGACGTCATGAATGCTACCGCCGCCCTCGTTCGTCACGCGCGCGACACGAGGCTCTATCTGTTCCTCGGTCTGGCGAACTGGTTCATTTTTCTGGACCACATCCCCAACGACGTCGTGAGCTGGATCACGCCGCGCCATCTCGGCTTGAGCGGCGCAGCCGACATGTTCGTTTTCATCATCGGCTATAACGCAGCCCTGACCTATGGGCCGATCATGCTCCAGCGCGGCGCCATCGTCGGCGCGACGCGGGTCATCAAGCGCGCCTGGCAGCTCTATGCCGCGTTCATCGTGCTGTTTGCGATTTACGCGGTGTCGGTCGGCGACGTCGCCACGCGTTATGCCGCGCCCGATATCATCTACGAATTCAACTTTGCCGGTCTTCTGGAAGACCCGGTCCGCACCGTCTCGCACGGCCTGTTGCTGCAATCCAGGGCGCTGAATCTCGATTTGCTTCAGCTTTCGGTACTGCTGATGGCATTCTTCCCCGTCGCGCTGTGGCTGTTGCTGCGCGCCCCAGCGCTGGCGCTGACCGGTTCGATCGCGCTTTACGTGGCCGCACGCCAGTTTGAATGGAACCTGGCGACCTTCCCCGACGGCACCTGGGATTTCAATCCATTCTGCTGGCAGTTGCTGTTCGTGCTCGGCGCCTGGTGCGCGCTCGGCGGCGTCAGCCGGTTTCGCGCGCTGTTCCGCGCGCCGGTATGGGCCTATGTCGGCGCGGCCTTTCTCGTCTTCTCCTACGTGATATCGATGGCCGCGCGCTTTCCCGCGCTGGGCGACCAGCTTCCCGCCTGGCTGCATGACGTTTTCATCCCCACTGACCGGGTCAATCTCGCGCCCTACCGCATCCTGCATTTCGCGGTCGTGGCGTTGTTCGCCACTCGTCTGATCCCGAAGAAATGGCACGGCTTGAACTGGCCGGTCTTCAAGCCGCTGATCGTCTGCGGCGAGCAGGCGCTGCCGGTGTTCTGTGCCGGTGTGTTCCTTTCGCTGGCCGGCCATTTCGTGCTGGTGATGGGTTCCGGATCGCTGCTCGAACAGACCCTGGTCAGCCTTTCCGGCTTCGCCATCATGACGCTGGTCGCAAGCTACGTGGCGTGGTCCAAGCGCCAGGACGGGCACTCTCTTGCGCCGATCAGCCACGGCGCTTCGTTGCGGGCGGGCTGACGGCGACATTGATGCCGATTTCTTAAGGAACGGCTTGAATGTAAGCTTCGGGCGATTCTCGGAGCTTGCGATGCTTCCCAAACCTGCCGGCCTCGCCCCATTTACGGCGCCCTACGCCGCGGACGATGTCGCCATCGCAAGCAAGCTCCTGGAGACGGCCCGGCTGAGCCGGGAGCGCGAGGCGCGAATCGACCAGACGGCGACGCGCCTGATCGAGGCGATCCGCAACAACGACGATCCGCTCGGCGGCGTCGAGGACATGCTGCGCGAGTTCGCGCTCTCCACCAAGGAGGGCCTGGCGCTGATGGTGCTGGCGGAAGCGCTGTTGCGTGTGCCGGATGCGCGCACCGCCGACCGCTTCATCGAGGACAAGCTCGGCGAAGGCGACTTCATCCATCACGAGACCAAATCGAGCGCCTTCCTGGTCAACGCCTCGGCCTGGGCGCTCGGAATGTCGGCGCGGGTGATCCAGCCTGGCGAGACGCCGGACGGCACCATCGGACGGCTTGTAAAGCGGCTCGGCGCGCCGGCTGTACGCGCCGCCACGCGGCACGCGATGCGGCTGATGGGAAGCCATTTCGTGCTTGGCGAGACCATCGAGGCTGCGCTCGCCCGCGCGCAATCCGGCGCCGCGCTGCGCTATTCGTTCGACATGCTCGGCGAAGGCGCGCGGACCGCGGAAGATGCGCAGCGCTACTTTGACGCCTATGCGCGCGCAATTGACGCGATCGGCGCCAGCGCCGGCACGCGCCCCCTGCCCGACCGGCCGGGCATCTCGATCAAGCTCTCGGCGCTGCATCCGCGTTTCGAAGCCGTGAGCCAGCCGCGCGTGCTGTCCGAACTGGTGCCGAGGTTGATTGATCTGGCGCGTCGCGCCAAGTCTTTCGACCTCAACCTAACCGTGGATGCCGAGGAGGCCGACCGGCTCGAACTTTCGCTGGACGTGATCGCGGCCGCTTTTGCCGACAGGTCGCTTTCAGGCTGGGACGGCTTTGGCCTGGCGATTCAGGCTTACCAGAAGCGCGCCAGTAGCGTGATCGACTATGCGCATGAACTCGCCGCCGCGCTGAACCGGCGCATGATGGTGCGCCTCGTCAAGGGCGCCTATTGGGACACCGAGATCAAGCGGGCGCAGGAACGCGGGCTGTCCGATTATCCGGTGTTCACGCGCAAGGCGATGACTGACCTCAACTACGTCGCCGGTGCCGAGCAACTGCTGAAGCTGCGGCCGCGGCTGTTTCCACAATTTGCCACCCATAACGCGCTGACGGTCGCGACCGTGCTCGAACGCGCCGGCGATCAAGGTGGTTTTGAATTGCAGCGCCTGCACGGCATGGGCGAGGCACTCTATGAGCAGCTGACCAGGGACCGGCCAACATTGGCTTGCCGCACCTACGCGCCGGTCGGCAGCCACCGCGACCTGCTCGCTTATCTGGTGCGCCGCTTGCTGGAGAACGGGGCGAATTCGTCGTTCGTGGCGCTCGCGGCCGACGATCAGGTGCCCATCGCGAAATTGCTACGCCGCCCGGCCGATATCATCGGCACGCCGGCAAACGCCCGGCACCCCAATATTGCCCTGCCTGCGGATCTCTACCGACCCGAGCGGAAGAATTCCCGAGGCCTCGAATTCGGAGATCGCGCAGCGTTGCACGGCTTGCTTGCGTCGGTCGCAGCCGAGACCGCGCCTGTGATTGCGACGTCACTGATCGGCGGCAAGGCCGCAACCGGCCAGGCCCGCGAGCTCTTCAGTCCCGCCGATCCGGCGAAATTGATCGGGCGCGTGATCGAAGCGACCATCGACGACGCCAATGCCGCCATGGTCACCGCGCGCGCCGGATTTTTCGGATGGAGTCGAACGGCGGCGGCAACGCGCGCGAGCGCCCTCGACCGCGCTGCCGAACTTCTGGAGCAACGCGCCGCGCGATTCATTGCGCTGCTGCAACGCGAGGGCGGCAAGACGCTGGACGATGCAATTTCGGAAGTCCGCGAGGCGATCGACTTCTGCCGTTACTATGCCGCGCAGGGACGCGATCTCTTCGGCAATAGCGAGGCGATGCCGGGCCCCACCGGTGAGAGCAACGCGCTGGCCTTGCGCGGCCGCGGCGTGTTCGTCGCAATCTCGCCATGGAATTTTCCGCTCGCGATCTTCTCAGGCCAGGTCACAGCGGCGCTGATGGCCGGCAATGCCGTGGTCGCCAAGCCCGCCGAACAGGCGCCGCTGATTGCCTTTGAAGCGGTGCGGTTGCTGCATGAGGCCGGTGTGCCAGCTTCCGCACTGCATCTTCTGCCCGGCGATGGCCGCATCGGTGCGGCGCTGACGGCCCATCCCGATGTCGCCGGTGTCGCCTTTACCGGCTCGACCGAGGTCGCGCGCGCCATCAACCGTACGCTCGCCGCCAAGGATAACGCCATCGTGCCGCTGATTGCGGAAACCGGCGGCATCAACGCCATGATCGTCGATGCGACCGCGCTGCCCGAGCAGGTCGCCGATGACGTCTTGACTTCAGCCTTTCGCTCGGCCGGCCAACGCTGCTCGGCGCTGCGAATTCTGTTCGTACAGGAAGACGTCGCCGACCGCATGATCGAGATGGCTTCCGGCGCCGCGCGTGAACTGAAGATCGGCGATCCCATCGACACCAGCGTCCATATCGGTCCCGTCATCGATGCCGATGCGAAGACCCGCCTGGACAGCCATATCGCGCGCATGAAACGCGAAGCGCGCGTCCATTTCGAAGGGATCGTGCCCACGGGCCAATATGTCGCCCCGCACATCTTTGAACTCGCCAGCGCAAGCCAGCTGACGGAAGAAGTGTTCGGCCCGATCCTGCATGTCGTTCGATATCCGGCCGAACGCCTCGACGGGGTGCTGGCCTCGATCGAACGCACCGGTTACGGGCTGACGCTCGGCATCCACTCGCGAATCGACGACGTGGTCGAGACGGTGATCGATCGCCTCGCGGTGGGCAATGTCTACGTCAACCGCAACATCATTGGCGCGGTGGTCGGTGTGCAGCCGTTCGGCGGCTCCCGCCTCTCCGGGACCGGGCCAAAGGCCGGCGGCCCGCATTATCTGGCGCGTTTTGCCACCGAGCAGACCGTGACGGTCAACACGGCCGCGGCCGGCGGCAACGCCGCGCTACTGTCCGGCGAGGAATAGTTGCCGTCACTGGACGCATAAACGGCCGTTGCGTCGGTCGCCGTTATCGATCAAAACCGTCTGCAAGCTGCGTGGGAAGACTCTTCCACAGCACGGAATAAAACCAACACTGTGGCGAGGACAGTTCCATCATGGCGGGCGGCATCTTCGAAGGTTTAAAGGTTCTGGATTGCGCGAGCTTCATCGCGGCGCCCGCGGCCGCAACCGTGCTGTCGGATTTCGGCGCGGAGGTGATCAAGATCGAACCGCCGGGAACGGGCGATCCCTATCGGCTGCTGCCGAAGCTGCCGGGCTATCCGGCGAGCCCGCATAACTTCGCCTGGCTGCTGGAGGGACGAAACAAGCGAAGCCTCGCGCTCGATCTCTCCAGGCCTGACGGACGCGACGTGCTGTACCGGCTCGCCGCTGAAGCAGATGTCTTCATCACCAATTTTCCACCCGGCGTGCGCAAGCGCCTTGGCATCACCTATGAAGACATCAAGCCGCTCAACCCGCGCCTGATCTACGCGTCCTTCACCGGCTATGGCGAAAAAGGCGCCGAGGCCGACAAGCCCGGCTTCGACAGCAACGCCTATTGGGCGCGATCGGGCCTGATGGACCTGGTGCGGGCGGACGAGAACACGACGCCGGCGCGCTCGGTGCCCGGCATGGGCGATCACCCTTGCGCGATGGCGCTCTACGGCGCGATCGTCACCGCGCTTTACAAACGCGAGCGCACGGGCGAAGGCTCGCACGTCGCCTCGAACCTGATGGCGAACGGGCTATGGGCGGCGGGCGTGCTGGCGCAGGCCAAGCTATGCGGCGCGAAGTTCGAGCCACGGCGGCCACGCGAACGCGCGCTGAATGCCGTGACCAATCACTACCGCTGCAAGGACGGCCGCTGGCTGATCCTGTCATTGCTCAACGAAGAGCGGCAATGGCCGGCGCTGATGCGCTGCATGGGGCGCGAAGATCTGATCGATGACGCACGCTTTGCCACCAAGGCCGACCGCCATGCGCGCTCGATCGAATTGATCGCGATCTTCGATGAGGTGTTCGCCAGCAAGGATCTCGCCGAATGGCGCCAGCTTCTGGACGGCAACGGCCTGGTGTTCGGCGTGGTCAATATCCTCGACGATATTCCCGACGACCGGCAGATGATCGAAAATGACGTGCTGGTGCCGTTTGCGAACGACATCATGCTGACGATCAATAGCCCGATCTGGATCGATGGCAGCGAGAAGGTCAAGCCGAGACGGGCGCCCGACGTCGGCCAGCACAGCGAGGAAATCCTGCGCGAGGCCGGTTACGACGAGGCCGCGATCCGGAACCTGAAAGCCGGCGGCGCCGTCGCGTGAGGACTTAGAGATGCCGAGCTATCGACTGCATTACTTCCCGGAGTCCGGCAACAGCTACAAGCTGGCGCTGATGCTGACGCTTTGCGGCGAGCGCTTTGAGCCGGTCTGGACCGATTTCGCCGGCGGCGTAACGCGAACGGCGGAGTGGCGGAAAGCCGTGAACGAGATGGGCGAAATCCCAGTGCTGGAAGAGGACGGCGTGCGCCTGACCCAGACCGCGCCGATCTTGCTCAAGCTCGCCGAGCAATATGGCCGCTTTGGCGGTCAAAGCAGTGCGGAGAAATACGAAGTGCTGCGCTGGCTGTTCTGGGACAACCACAAGCTCTCCGGCTACATGGCGACCTATCGTTTCCTGCGCACCTTCACGCCCTCGGCTGACCCGAGCGTGCTGAAATTCCTGCGCCGGCGTCTCGACGATTTCCTCGGCATTCTCGATTCCCATGTGCAGGGAAGCGCATTCGTCGCCGGGATGCGGCCAACCATCGCTGATCTATCGATGATCGCCTATCTTCACTATCCGGGCGACGAAACCGGCTACGATCTCGCGGCGAGCCATCCCGCAGTCGATCGCTGGCTGCAACGCGTTGCGGCACTGCCGGGCTGGCGCTCCGCCTACGATCTCCTGCCGGGCAAGCGCCTGACGCATTACGCCGGAAAAGGCGACTGAAGCTTGCTTCTTACTTGTTGTTGATCATCACCCAGCCGAACGCGATCAGCCCGATCACGATGGCGACCGCGACCGCCCAGACACTGACGCGAATGGAACTGGTCGTCTGCCGCACGCTCTCATTGGCGGCGATCTCGCGGTTGCGTTCCCTGCTCTCTCCGGTCGGATCGGTCACGGCGCAGCTCCTGCAACGACTCTGGCTATAAGCTACCTTAGGCTTGCGCCCGCGTCACCGCCTCGAGCGAGGGGACCTGATCCTTCGCGCTTCTGCCGCTTCCACCCAATCCGGCCAGCCGCCCCAGCAAAAATGCCGCCAGCGCAGCGCACAACGCGGCTGCGGCCGCCGTCCCAAAAAGTTCGCCGACGCTCCATTTCAAGCCGAGCAGCATGCCGCCGACCAGTGGGCCGACGATCGAGCCGATCCGTCCCATCCCGAGCGCCCAGCCAACGCCGGTCGCCCTGACCGAGGTCGGGTAAAAGCCTGCGGCAAGCGCATTGGCGGCGATCTGTCCGCCGACGATACAAAACCCTGCAACAAAGATCGCCGTGGTGACGAGGGCAGCCGAGTGCCCGAGCTGCCCGATCGCGCCGACCGCAAAGACCGCGACGAAATAGACCAGCGCCAGCGCCCGAAACGAAAAGCGGTCGATGATGCTGCCGAGCGCAAACGTGCCGACCACGCCGCCAACCTGGAACATCGAGCCGATGACAGCGGCTGTCGATATCGAGGCGCCGAGATCATTCAGCACCGTCGGCAGCCAGTTCGACAGGAAGTAAAGCTCGAGCAGACTCATGAAGAACACGACCCACAAGAGCAGCGTGGGAATTGTCCTTTGCTCCCTGAAGAGATGCTGGATCGGAATGCCTTTCAGCTCCGGCTCGTTCACGACAAAGCGCGCGCCAGCGGCAAAGACGGCTTTCGGATTGATAAGCGCCAATAACTCGGCAACCCGCGCATTGGAGCGACCGGTCAACGCGAGGTACCGTACCGATTCCGGCAACCGCCAGATCAGGATTGGCACCAGCACGAGCGGCGCGGCGCCGCCAACGACGAACACCGATCGCCAGCCGAACTGCGGAATCAGGGCGGCGGCCAATAGGCCGCCAAGCGCGGCCCCAATCGAGAAGCCGACAAACATCACCATGACCATGGTGGCGCGGCGGCGGTGCGGTGAGAATTCGGAGGTAAGCGCCACCGTGTTCGGCATCGCGCCGCCGAGACCAAGCCCGGTCAGGAAGCGGATGGCAAGCAGCACACTCACATCATTGACGAAAGACGTAACCAAGGTGCCGACGCCGAACGCCAGCGTCGAGAGCACGATGATCTTCTTGCGACCGATACGATCAGCCAACGGACCGAACAGCAGCGCGCCGATCATCAATCCGAACAGGCCCGCGCTGAACACGGGCCCGAGCGCTTCCTTGCCGATATGCCATTCCTTCGTCAGCGCGGGCGCCACATAGCCGATCGCCGTGGTGTCGAAACCATCGAGAAACAGCACCGCCGCGCAGGTCAAAAGCACCTTGATCTGAAAGGCGCTGACCGGCTGGGCGTCGATGAACGCTGCTGTATCAATCTTGGAGGTATCCTGTGCTGGCGTCGCCGACATCGCGCTTCGTCTCCCTGAAACTTCGTCATTGCAAGCTGCGCCGCTGCAAATCAGTGCATTTTTCCGGGGGACGAGAACCGGATTCGCTTAGACGCGCAACGCCGGTGCGTCTAGGCGCGCAACGCTTCTCGGGAAAAGCCGGCAATCTGCTTGTAGCTGTCGGACAAGGCAACCAGTTCTTCATGACTGATAACGTCGCCAATCGCCTTGAACGGCTTGTCGTTGGTGCGCTGATAGACTTCGCGCAGGATCGCATCCGGCGGGTTGGTGCGGTTGGTCAGGACGATGCGGCTCGTTTTCTCCAGCCGTTCCTTCTCGTAGACCGCAAGGGCCACAACCGGGTTCTCGTGTGCGAGCAGTGCCGACGCCATCGCCCGGGTGTCGAGGATCGCCTGCCCTGCGCCGTTCGAGCCGCGCGGCACCATCGGGTGTGCGGCATCGCCGAGCAGCGTGACGCGGCCGAAACTCCAGCGCGGCAACGGATCCTGATCGACCATCGGAAATTCCAGCGCGCTGTCGGCGGCGCGGATAAAGGCGGGAACGTCGAGCCAGTCGAAATGCCAGTCGGCGAAAGCGCCGATGAAATCGTCAATCGAGCCCGCACGATTCCAGTCGCGTCGGCGATAGTTAGGCGTTTCGATCTCGGCGACCCAGTTGATGAGCTGCAAGCCGTCGGGGCCCGCCTCGCGGATCGGATAGATCACCATCTTGCCATGCGAGAGCCAGCCCGCGCGCGTGACGCTGGCGCCCGACAGGATCGGCTTCCACCGCGTGACGCCGCGCCACATGTTGACGCCGGAATAGCGCGGCTCGCCCTCGTTCGGGAAGAACTGCTTGCGGATGACCGAATTGATGCCGTCGCAGGCGATCGCGGCGCGCCCGCGCACGCTTTGGCCGGATGCAAAGCGCAAGGTGACGCCTGTCTCATCCTGCTCGACGCCGGTACAGTGATGGTTGGTGAGAATGCGGTCTTCGCCAACTCGGCTTCTGAAAGCATCGAGCAAGACCATTTGCAGGTCACCGCGATGAATCGAGAATTGCGGATGGTCATAGCCCGCCGCGCGCCCGAGCGGCTCCTGATAGATCAGCTGGCCGAAGCGGTTGAAGAACGACGCATCTTTCGTTGCAATCGCCACCCGCGCGAGATCCGCATCGAGCCCGAGTGCGGCAAGCTCCTTGGTGGCGTGCGGGAGAAGATTGATGCCGACGCCGACGGCGCGGATTTCCGGTGTCGACTCGAAGATACGGCAGGGGATTTGGGCTGCATGGAGCGCCAGCCCCAGGGTCAGGCCGCCGATGCCGCCGCCGACGATCAGAATCTCGTCCATGTTTCCTCCCGCTTTTTCTCACGCGGCTTTTACGTAATCAAACACGATTAGTGAGCCTACTGTCAATCTGTCGGAACTGTCCGCCGGCTACCGGTTGCCGACAAAACACATGCCCATGCGCGAAGCCTCGCTCATGACCTGGCAGGAAAGCCCCTTGGCGCATGCCCACGACGCGAAGCTGCGGTCATTGTCGGCGGCTTTCGCGCGCAAGCCGTAACAATGCGCGCCCCAGCCGTCGTCATATTCGGTGCCGGCCAGTTCGCGGCTGCCACGCAGTTGCGGCCGCTCGGAAAAGCCGCGGCTGTAATCGACGTCTTTCCCGTCGCGGATTTCGCTCAGGATTTCGCGGCGGCGAACCTGGTCGCCGAAGAAATGCGGCGAGGCCGGCACGATCGTGGTGTTGGACGGATTTTGCGCCATCCAGTCGACGCCCGGAAAATGAAAGCCGCCGATGCCGCGGGTCTGGTGGCATCCGGCGCAGGTGATGTCGTTGAGGCGGCGTGCAAAGCCCGCAACCGAGCGAATATTTTGCAATTTGATCCCGCGTGCGGCGGCCTTTTGCAGCGCCGTGACGACATCGTCGTTCGAAAAGACAGGATTGTCGCCCTCGCCTTGCACGAGGCCGAAGGAAGGCTGCGAAGATGAAGGCGCGAAACCGATCGGGGTCGGTGCAATCGCGCCCTTGGCGAGAAATTCCTTCGGGACCAGCACGGTGCCGCGATCGAATTCGGCGAGGTGCGCGGGATCGAGCAACCACGTCTTGAAGTCGCGCTTGAGCTTTTCGTCCGACAACAAACGCTCGCGATCGATCTGGTCTTCCAGCGTCGCTTCCTCGAATACTTTCGTGTTCGGACTGTAGTCGAAGACTTTCAGGAGATAGTCGGTGCGAAACTCATGCGCCGGCGATTGCGTGACATGCACGATCTGAAGATTGGTTTCGATACGGTCGATGTTGCCCGGCCCGATCGAGGAGAGCGCGCCTTCCGGCGACATCAGCCGGTCCGCGAGAGCTGTGCCCGTGAGCGGCGAGTCGGCGGTGTCGAGCCAGCGGCGGGCGATCGTCGCGCAGGTGAGCGAGGCGGCGCTTCCATCGGCCCTCGCCTTCAGCACCAGGTTGAGCGTCATCGGCAGCCGCGCCGAGGCGCCATGATCGCCGACCGGCGGCGCATCTGACTGCGTGAGCCGGTAGATCAGGCGGATTTCGCCGCAACTCTCCGGCGATACAAAGGCGCGGTCCATCCGGTTGACGATTCCTGCCAGCACGAAACGCGTCGCTGGCGAATAAAGTTGATCGCGATCGAATAGCTGAAAGTCGAACTGCGCCCCGACGCCGATGGTCTGGTTCGGGTGCTCGCTGCTGTGCCGCTGCACGTAGCGCTCGAATTCCCCGTCAAGCGATTTTCGGATCGGCGCAATCGAAGGCAGCGCAAACAGCGCGCTGTCCGTGAGCGGCTCGCTCGAAGAGGCCGACAGCATCCGCGCCAGGCCAAATGGTCCGCGGTCGAGTTCGCGCAAGGCCTGCGGATCGGTGATCGCTGCGCCGCGTTCCAGCAACGGGGCAGTTTGCCCGGAACTCGACAGAAACAAAGCGCTCACAACGGTGATGAGGAGATAACGCAAGGAACCCATGTCCTGACAAACACCGCATCTTAGCCCTCATTCCGGGAGCCCGAATGCGGCGTTTGGTTCAGGGAATAGACAAAAAGACGGCGGCTGTCTTGTGACAACCGCCGTCATTCACGTTCCGGCGAATGCCGGAAAAAGATGTCTTTAGCGCGCTACGATCAGGCCGCGGCTGGTCACGACCACCCAGCGGCCGTCCTGGCGGCGGATGGCGTCGACGCGGCCAAGCCCCGGGATCATGTCGCCGGCATAGACCTCAAAGGTGCCGCGACGGCTGCCGATCAGGGCGCCGCCATAAGCGACGTCACGCAGCACCCAGTCGTCCAGCGTCGGCAAACGGCCGACTTCGCTCTTCGCCTCGGGCTTGGCTTCGATCTTCGGGGCCTGCGCGGCAGCTTGCTGCTGGGCGAAAGCCGGCCCGATCGAACCGGTCGTATCCTTCGCCGCCGAAGATGCCGCGGCGGGCGTTGCGGCCGCAGCAGCTGGCGCAGCAGCCGGTGCAGCACGGAGCTTGTCGACGGCTTCGCCGAGCTTGGCAAGTTTGGCGGCCGGTTCGGCCTGCGCACGCTCGATCTTGTCGAGGCGATCGCTGGTCTTGTTGAACTGGTTCATGCCGAGCTTGGAGGTGTGATCGAGCCCGGTCTTCAGCGCCTGGACCTCGGAATCGATCCGCGACAACGAAGCCTCCAGCGAGGTCTGGCTGCCGGCCTTGGCGACTTCGCTGCCGCCATGCATGAAAGTTGCGGTCGCGAACGCGCCGCCCAGCGCGCCGGCTGCAATCGCCAGAGTGACCATGGCCGCGATCGCGGCAATCCGCCGCTTGCCGAACACGCTTCCATGCGCGGTAGCCTCCTCCGCACCGACATGAATGTCATGGTCGGTCCAGGCGCGATCGCCCCGCGGCATCACGAGGACCTTGCCGGTGACGTGCGAAGCCTTCTCGGACGTGGCTTCCGGCTGGGTGGCCTGAGCGCTCGGCTCGGCCTTTGCCGGCTCGGCCTTGACCGGTTCGGCTTTGGGCGCTTCGGACGACGTCAGCTCGGACACCGAAGGCTCGGACATCGAAGGCGCCGCCGCGACGGGCTCGGATACGACCGCATCAGGCGCCGCCGCATCCTTGGCCGGGCCAACTTCGCCGGCGGAGGCCGTTACCGGCTCGCCTGGCGCATCGGCCGGACGGGAAGCGCTAAAATTGAGGGAACCCTGTTCAACGCTCGGCTGCTCGGCTGCTTGGTCGCTCACGGTCAATTCTCCCTAAAAGATTGACCATTTGGTAACTTTCATATCTTGCCAAATCCTTACTTCGCCTCGGGCTTACCGAAATTTTAGGAAATGGCCGGGGCTGTTTCAAAGCCGGCTTCGGCGTGCCGCAGGCGATTTCCGGCTGCCTGCATGAACCGAGGGTGGCTCGTTTGACAGGCCGCCGGACCGTCGGCTCAATGCGCGTGCCGCAAAAAAGGGGGGTAACGCCAGTGAAACTCTACGACTCGATCGGGCCCAATCCGCGCGTCGTGCGCATCTTCATCGCGGAAAAAGGCATCGAGATGCCGAGGCAGACCGTCGATCTGCGCGGCGGCGAGAACCGCCAGGCCGAACATCTCAAGCGCAATCCGCACGGCCAGATGCCGACGCTCGAACTCGACGACGGCAGCTATCTCTCCGAGATCACCGCGATCTGCGAATATCTCGAGGAGATCAAGCCCGCGCCGGCAATGATCGGGGCAACGCCGATGGAACGCGCCGAATGCCGGATGTGGACGCGCCGCGTCGATCTCAACATCTGCGAGCCGATGGCCAACGGCTACCGTTACGGCGAGGCCGTGAAATTTTTCGAGAAACGTATTCCCGTCATTCCCGAAGCCTCAATCGGCCTGAAGATGGTCGCCGCCAATCGCTTGGCCTGGCTCAACGGCCAATTGGCGGACGGACGGGAATATCTCTGCGGCAAGCGCTTCACGCTCGCCGACATCCTGCTGTTCTGCTGGCTCGATTTTGCCGCCCTGGTTGGGCAAGGGATCGCGCCCGAAAATACCCATGTCAAAGCATGGTTCGATCGCGTGGCAGAGCGTCCTTCACTCAAGGCCGATCCCGTCAGCCCGCCTGCTGGTGGAAAGCGAGCGTGAGCGTACGCGAGCCAAGTCATTCCAGCGGCGAAGTCCAACGGGGCCGCGCAAAAGCGCGGTCCCGTTGGCTCGCAATGGAGCGGCGGGGCTGTTAACCGACATTGCGAGAAGCGGGCTCATCCGCAGTAACCCGGAGAGCGAAGGCAATAGCGACTGTCTTGAGATTTGTGTGTCACACGCCGCAATCAGCGACGTGTGCTCCCGTCAGTTCGGCCAACACCGGCCCCGGTACGGGCCGAGGTGATAACCCGGCGGACACCACCTGCCGCCATACGGGCCAAAAATGGGGCTTACACCGCCATCCCCTCCGCCCGGATAGCCCCATTGTCCGCCCGGCCGGCATCCGCCATACGGACCGCGGTGCCAGTAAGGACCGCAGCCGCCGGAAACGGGAATGACCTGCGCGTCGCCGTTACCGATATCGCCGATCGGCATCGCCTGCGCAGTCGGCGTTCCAACCATCAAGCCCAGGCCACAGGCGAAGGCACCGGCGGCGATCCAATTCTTCAACATGACTGTGCTCCATTCGTTTGATCTCGCGAGAGGCCGACCACGGCGTGACCTCGGCAAAGAGAATGTCGCAGTGAGAATGAACCGCAGACGAATGAACGGTTCAGCATGATGAACAACATGATGCGCGACCGCAAAGCACGCGTAGCAGCGATCAGCGTACGCTCTATCAACTAGCGTCATTCCGGGATACGCCGCAAGGCGTAGGCCCGGAATCCATTGCCCCGCTTGAACGCTGGGAGAAATGGATTCCGGGTTCGATGCTTCGCATCGCCCCTGAATGACGAGCTCAGATCACGATCGGCGCATCCGGCAGTTCGTTCGGCCCGCCGCCTTGTCGCGGAAAATACGTCGCGAGCTCGCGCGAGACG
Organism: Bradyrhizobium erythrophlei; assembly: GCF_900142985.1. Taxonomy (NCBI): domain Bacteria; kingdom Pseudomonadati; phylum Pseudomonadota; class Alphaproteobacteria; order Hyphomicrobiales; family Nitrobacteraceae; genus Bradyrhizobium; species Bradyrhizobium erythrophlei. Next base: position 4,052,873 of record NZ_LT670849.1, on the reverse strand, counting down.
GCCTGGATTCCCCTGATCACACCGCCTGAAAAATTGCCGGCGCGAAAATCCGCTTCCATCGCCGCGCAGATTTTCTGCCAGGCGGCGCTACCGACTTTCGCATCGATACCGCGGTCGGCGACGATCTCGACCTTGCGATCGGCAAGCAAGAGATAGATCAGCACTCCATTGTTGTGCGCGGTGTCCCAGATCCGCAAATGCGAGAAGATATCCAGCGCGCGCTCGCGAGCGGATTGGTTGGAGAACAGAGGCTTGCCGTCGAGCGCGCCTTCGACGACGAAGCGCACCTGCCCGGACGTGGTGGCCTCGCCGGCCTTGATCGTCTGCTCGATCAGGTCGAGCACCTGCTTCGGAAAAATCCGACGCGCCCGCCAGTGATGCTCAAGCAGATGCTTGCCGATGCGCCCGATCCCCATCGCCACCAACTCCCGCTACCAGCTCCCTGAGGCGCCGCCACCGCCGAAATCGCCGCCGCCGCCGGAAAACCCGCCGCTGTCGCTCGAGCTCGACCCGCTGGACCATGACCCGCCCGACGATCCCGACGACCAGCTTCCACCGTAGCCGCCGCGTCCGCTACGCGAGGCCTGCTGGCTCGCGGACAGGATGGCGTCGCCAAACATCGTGAGGAAGAAGGCGGCGACGCCGAAGATACCAGACAGAGCGATCGAGCCTAACAGAAACCAGACGACCGCGCCGACCACGCCGGCGGTGACGCCGGAGCCGAGCATCCGGCCCAGAAGACCACGAAAGATGGCGGCGATCGCCGCATAGCCGATAAAACCGAACGGACTGAAAACGATGTCAAAGAACATGCTCGGGTCGACGCTGTGCGAAACCTCCGGCTTCGGGACCGGCAGCGGTTCACCATCGATCACACGAATGATGCGGTCGACGCCGGCTGAAATTCCCCCGGCGAAATCGCCGGTCTTGAAGCGCGGTACGATGATTTCATCGATGATGCGTCGGGCAGTCACGTCGGGAAGCGCGCCTTCGAGCCCATAGCCGACTTCAATGCGCAGCTTGTGATCATCCTTGGCGACGACGAGCAACGCACCGTCGTCGATCTTCTTGCGCCCGATCTTCCAGGCTTCCGCCACGCGGATCGAGAATTGCTCGATCGCCTCGGGCTGGGTGGTCGGAACGATGAGGACCGCGACCTGGCTGCCCTTGCGGGTCTCGAGGTCCTTCAGCCGTTGCGTCAGCGCAGCCGCGTCGCTCGCCGACAGCGTGCCGGTCTGGTCGACGACGCGCCCGGACAAAGCCGGCACGGCGACTTGCGCCGACGCCGCAAGCGGCCAGCAGATCAGGAGCGCAAAGATGAGAGCCCTCACAAGCATCGAAGCGAAGCTACTTCGCCGGCGCGGGCGCCGGATTGAAATCCACCTTCGGAGCGGTCGAAATTTCCTTTTCGTTCTCGACCGTAAAGTTGGCCTTTTCCTTGTAACCGAACACCATCGCCGTCAGGTTGTTCGGGAAGGTGCGGATGCCGACGTTATAATCCTGCACCGACTTGATATAGCGATTGCGCGCTACCGTGATTCGATTCTCAGTGCCTTCGAGTTGCGTCATCAGGTCGTGAAACAGCGCGTCGGATTTGAGCTGCGGATAGTTTTCGGTCACCACCAGAAGCTTGGACAAGGCGCTGGAGAGTTCGCCCTGGGCCTGCTGGAATTTCGCAAACGCGCCTGGATCGTTGACGAGCTCCGGCGTCGCCTGGATGCTGCCAACCTTGGCGCGCGCATTGGTCACCCCGAGCAGCACGTCCTTTTCCTGCTGCGCAAAACCCTTCACCGAATTGACGAGGTTCGGCACGAGGTCGGCACGGCGCTGATACTGGTTGAGCACTTCCGACCAGGCCGACTTGACCTGCTCGTCGTTGGTCTGAATCGCGTTATAGCCGCAATTGGTCAGGCTCAGCGTCGCCAGTGCTGCGAGCACGGTCAAAAACTTGCGCATCGAATATCTCCTTTACAGCCGCCTAACGAACCTATCAGAAGAGCACTGATAGGGCAGCCGCCTAAACCGCATCGAGCTCGCAATTCTGCGGAGCTGCCGGTTTAAGTCGCTTTGATGACAGGAAAGGTTCAGGTGCGCTTTCTTATCCCTTCCCCTTGCGGGGAGGGTGGCTCATCGTGAGCGCAGGCGAACGATGAGTCGGGTGGGCTGCGCCTCTTTAAGGATCAAGAGCCCCACCCTGGCCTTCGCTGCGCTTCGGCCTTCCCTCCCCACGCTGCGCGGGGGAGGGATAAGAAGATAGCTACGCCGCCTTCGTCCTGGCGTCGCGGATCGCTTCCCAGACCTTCATCGGCGAGATCGGGGTCTGGATCGAGGTAATGCCGAGATCGGCGAGCGCATCCATCACGCCATTGGCGATACACGGCGGGCCACCGATCGCGCCGGACTCGCCGCAACCTTTGGCGCCGAGCGGATTTGTGCGGCAGGGCGCCGAACCATCCAGCGTGACTTCGATCGACGGCACGTCGTCGGCACGCGGGATACAGTAATCCTGATAGCTCGCGGTGATCAATTGGCCTTCGTTGCTGTAGGTCACGCCCTCATAGAGCGCCTGACCGATGCCTTGTGCGACGCCGCCATGCACCTGCCCCGTCACCAGCATCGGATTGATGGCGACACCGACATCGTCCACCGTCGTATAACGTACCACGCGCGTCACGCCGGTCTCCGGATCGATCTCGACCTCGCAGATATGCGTGCCGTTCGGCCAGCTCGGGCCGTCGGTCTGACCTTCGCTGTCGACCGAGAGCCGCGCGCCCGATTCCTTTTTAGCGATGTCGAACAGGCTGACATGCTTGTCGGTGCCGACCACCGTCAGCCTACCGTCGCGATATTCGATATCCTCGACGGAGGCTTCCAGCACCTGCGATGCCTTTTCACGGGCTTTGGTGATCAGGTCGGCAGCCGAGACGACTGCGGCCGTGCCGCCGACGAACAGCGAGCGCGAGCCGACGCTGCCGAAACCGATCGCAAGATCGGTGTTGCCCTGCACCACATCGACCTTGTCGATGGAGACGCCGAGCGCTTCCGCGATCATCTGCGCGAATGAAGTCTGCAAGCCCTGCCCCATCGCCTGCGTGCCGGCATGAAGCACGATGCGCCCATCGGCGGTCGCGTGCAGTGAGACCTTTTCGTTGTGCACAGTGCCGCCGGTCCATTCGATATAGCTGGTGAGGCCACGGCCATAGAGCAGGCCTTTTTTCCTGGCGGCTTTCTTGCGGGCGGCGAAGCCATCCCAGTCGGCAAGCTTGGTAGCGCGCTCCAGCATATGCGCGAAGGCGCCGGAATCGTACACCTGGCCAACGGCGTTGGTGTAAGGCATCTGCGCCGGCTTGACGTAGTTCGCTTTTCGGATCGCGCGGGGGTCGATCTTCAACTGCCGCGCGGCCGCATCCATCAGCCGCTCGACGACGAACACGGCCTCGGGGCGGCCGGCGCCGCGATAAGCGGCCACAGGCGCGGTGTGGGTCATCACTGCCTTGAGGTCGTAATGCACCAGCGGCAGATCATAGACGCCGGTCTGCACGAAGGGTCCGAGGATCAGCGGGATCAACGCGCCGGTGCCGGAGATGTAGGCGCCGGTGCCGCCAACGGATCGCACGCGGAACGCCTGCACACGGCCTTTGCCATCGAGCGCAAATTCAGCCGTAGTGGTCAGGTCGCGGCCATGGGTGCCACCCAGAAAATCGTCCGAGCGTTCGCCGCGCCAGCGCACTTTCTTGTTCAGCTTGACGGCGGCGTAAGCCACCATCCCGTCTTCCGGATAGAGGTTGGTTTTATGGCCGAAGCCGCCGCCGATATCGCCGACCAGAACCTGGATGCTTTCTTTTGGCCGCTTCAGCACGGCTTCCGCAAGGATGTCACGGGTCGAGGCCGGCGTCTGCGACTGCACATGCAGGATCAGGCGGCCGGTCTTCTTGTCGACTTCGGCAATGGCCGAACGTGGCTCCATCGCGCAAGGCACGAGGCGTTGATTGACGAGATCGAGCGAAACGACATGCTCGGCCTTGGCGAAGACCGCTTCGACCGCCGCCGCGTCGCCATAGCTCATGCGGGCCACGACATTGTCGGGTACTTCAGACCACACGAGCGGCGCGCCCGGCTCGGCCGCCGCCAGCGGATCGACCACCGAGGGTAGTTCTTCATATTCGACCACGATCGCCTCGGCAGCGCTCTGCGCAGCGTAACGTGAGGTCGCAACCACCGCGGCAACGGTCTCGCCGACATAGCGCACCAGATCACGGGCCAGCAGCCGGCGCGGCGGCACCGTCATCGGCGAGCCGTCGGGCCGCGGGAAAATCAGCAGCGTCGGCAGCGTGCCGATGTCCTCGGCGATCAGATCAGCGCCGGTATAGATGGCCTCCACGCCCGGCATCGCGCGGGCGGCCTTGGTATCGATCGAAACGATCCTGGCGTGCGCATGCGGCGAGCGCAGCATATAGAGCCACAGCGCGCCCTCTTCCGGCTTGTCGTCGATGAACTGACCCTTGCCGGTCAACAGCCGCTGGTCTTCCAGACGCTTGGGCGACTTGCCTGCACCGAAACGTAGATTGCCGGGAAGAATGTTCATCGTACTTTCCTTGAGGTTTTGTCTGGGCGGTAATGTAAATAGTGTGGCGACACTGACGTTCCTTGCGGTTTCGCGGCTACATCTTCCAAGGAACGTCAGTGTCAAAGCCACACACTATCAATATAATGTTTGCTAGTGTCCCTTTGGTTCTGACATTCGTAAAAACACCCGCCGCGACAGGATACGAATGTCAGAACCGGGACACTAGCGACAGGCAAGGAACAGGCCAAGCCCTTCCCGGTCATTCCGGGGCGCGAGTGCAACGAGCGAACCCGGAATCCATGGCACCGCGCGAATGCTGGGAGGAATGGATTCCGGGTTCAGCCCTCGCGGGCTGCCCCGGAATGACGGTGGTGAGTTGGGCACGACACGCGCCTTACCCCACTTCCCGCAGCACCGCCTCGACCGCCTTGCGCTCGTCGGCCGAAAGCGCCTTCTGGGGTCGGACGGGATCGCCGACGTCATAGCGCTGGATCGAAAGCGCCGCCTTGATGCAGGCCGCGAGGTTATAACGGGCGAAGGCCTCGTTGACCCGCCACAATTTGCGCTGGAGTGTGAGCGCCTCGTCCCAGCGCTTGGCCTTGCAGAGATCATAAAGCGCAACGCTCTGGCGTGGAATGATGCAGGCCGGCCCCGCCATCCAGCCCACACCGCCGATCAGCATCACCGCAGCCGGAATATGGGCGGACGCCGAAAACACGCGGATGGAATCGCCGCAGCGATTCATGATCGACAGCAGCCGCCCGGTATTGGTGGAAGCGTCCTTGATGTACTGGATGCGCGGATGGGCCGCCAGACGCTGAATACAATCGAGCGACAGGTCCGAGCGCTGGAATTGCGGATTGGTATAGATGACAACAGGAATGTCGACCGCATCCGCAATGGCGCGGAAGTAGGATTCGACCTGCGCATCCGAAAGCGGAAAATATGCCTCCAGGATCGCCAGAATGCCGGTGGCGCCAAGTTTTTGATACGCCTTGGCCTGTGTCACGGCATCCATGGTCGAAGTCGAGGCGACGCCGGCCACGACCGGCACGCGGCCATCAGCGGCCTCGATCGTGGTCTCTACCACGGCGAGCCGCTGGGCGTTGTTGAGATAGGCGAACTCGCCGGTAGAACCGAGCGGCGTCAGCCCATGGACGCCGGACGCGATGAGGTCGCCGCAGAGGCGCGCCAGCACATCGCGGCGAATCGTGCCGTCGGCATCGACGGGCGAGACCAGATAGGGAAATACGCCGCGGAAATCGGTCATGGCAGGGATTTCTAGAAGATGCGGCCTTCCGAAGCAATCACGACGGCTGCGACCAGGCCGATGCCGCTTGCAGCTTCAGCATGACGAAATCGAGCAGCAGGCCGACGCCGAGCATGGTCAGGATATAGGCGAACACGGTCGGACTTTCGAAGAAGCGTTGCGAATACATCAGCGTCGCGCCCATTCCGCCGCCGCCACTGACCATCTCCGCCGTAAAGGTCGTGATCAGCGACACCGGCAGCGCAACGCGCAACGCGGCGAAGATCCGCGGCCACGCCGCCGGCAGCACGATGCGGAACAATACACCGGCGTTCGACGTCCCCATCGACGTGGCCGACCAGATCAGGACCCGGTTGACGCCGGTCGCCGCCGCAAAACTTCCGATCAGGATCGGAAAGACGCAGGCGAACGCGACCAGCAGGATTTTCGAGAGGCTGTAAATGCCGAACCAGAGAATGAAGATCGGCAGGAACGCGATCTTCGGCGATGGGAACGCGAGCGCGATCACGGGGTCGAACAGCCAGTGCAGAAATCGATTGCGCGCCATCGCGATTCCGAGCGGCACGCCGATCGCAGTCGCCAGACAAAGCCCGACCGCCGCGCGCGACAGGCTGACGGAAAGATCAAGCGGCAACGAGCCGTCGGCACAGACGGACCACCATTCGGCAATGACCTTCGTGAACGGCGGCAGGAACAAAGCCGACGCCAGGCCGGCTCGGGCGGCGGCTTCCCAGATCACGACGATCACGAGCACCGAGGTCATCGAACGGATGAAAAGACCGCGTTGGGTTACGGCCTTGGCCGTCATCGCCCTGTTCATGAGGATCCTCGGGACGATTCATGCCAGCGGAGGCTTTTTGCCGTCAGCATCAGCAGCAGACGATCGGCCAGAAATGCGACGACCACCACGCAGGCAATCGCGGCGAACATGTAATCGTAGGCGCCGTTCTCGCCGTACATGAAGATCAGTTTGCCGATGCCGTTGGTTGACGCAATCATCTCCGAGGAGATCGCCAGCACAAAGGAAAATCCGAGCGCGACGCGAAGGCCGGCGAAAATATCCGGCAGCGCGTGTGGCAGGTAGACCCGCCATAACATCGCGCGCGGCTGTGTGCCGAATGCTTCCGCGCCCCAGACCAGGACGCGCGGCGTGGACGAGACGCCCTGCGCCGTGTTGACGACCATCGGCAACAGGCACGCCAGAAACACCGCACAGACGGTGGTCACCGTGCCGATCCCGAACCACAGGATGAAGAGCGGGATCAGCGCCGACTTCGGCAATGAATAGGTGCCGCCGACAACAGGCGCGGCATAGGCGCGAAACACCGGCGAGCGCGCCATCATCAGGCCGAGCCAGATGCCGGCGATCGAACCGAGCGTGAGTCCAAGACCCGCGCGCCATAGCGTGATGAAGATATTGTCCCTGATCTCCCGCCCCGTCAGCAAATCATAGGCGGCGGCGCCGATGCGCGCCGGCGACGGCAAAAAGGCAGGATCGACGATGCTCAAGGAGCTGGCCGCTTGCCAGATCAGGCCGATCAGCAGCAGCGGCAACACCCGCCCGAGGGGTGACGACAGCTTTGAGGCGCGGTCAGTTTCCATGCGCCATCTTCTCGGCCGTTGATGGAATGGATTTGACATTCGCTACCAGCGAAACCACGGACTCGTATGCGAATGTCAAATCCAAAACTCCATCAAAAACGTATGATGTTAGCGGCCCCTTTGACTCTAACATTCGCAAAAGTGCCTGCCAAACCGGGATGCGAATGTTAGAGTTGGGCCGCTAATGCCTGCTTCCGTACCGAAATCCAGACCTCGTTGCGCACCTTGTTGAAGGCATCCGACGTGAAGAGCTGTTCGCGCGGGATGGTGCGATCGAGGTCGATGGTGAACTCCTCGACGATCTTGCCCGGCCGCGCCGACATCACGCAGATGCGGTTGGAGAGATAGACCGCCTCGCTGACATCGTGGGTGATCATCAGCACGGTCTTGCGGGTCTCGAGCCAGATCCGCAACAGCTCATCCTGCATGACCTCGCGGGTCTGCGCATCCAGCGCCCCGAAGGGCTCGTCGAGCAGCAGGATGGACGGATCGCAGGCCAGCGTTCGTGCGATCGCAACGCGCTGCTTCATGCCGCCGGAAAGCTCGCGCGGGTAGCGGTCTTCAAATCCGTTGAGGCCGATCACGCCGATCAAGCGGTCGGTGATGCGTGCACGTTCGTCGGCGGGCAACCCACCACGCTCAAGCCCGTAGAGAATGTTGTTACGCACCGTGAGCCAAGGAAACAGCGCATATTCCTGAAACACCACGCCGCGATCGATGCCGGGTCCCGCGATGGCCTTGCCATCGACCAGGACTTCGCCAGCCGCGGGAAGAAAGCCGCCGACGACATAAAGCAGCGTGCTCTTGCCGCAGCCGGACGGCCCGACGATGGAGACGAACTCGCCTGTCTTGATCGAGAGGTTGACGGTCTGAAGCGCCTGTACCGCCTGTCGGTCGCCGGGATAAGTTTTGGAAACCCCCTTGATATCGACCTTGGGGAGATCCGGCATCACAATGCGCACGGTTTCGGCAGCAGACTGACGTTGAGATACTTTGAGGCGTCGATGCGGCGATCGATCAGCTTTTCCTCAAACATCGCATCGAGCGGCTTCTGGATGGTCTGCGCCGTTACGCAGGCATTGGGATCGCGATAATAGTCGCGGCCGGTCGCGAAGTAGGAATTCAGCACGTCCTTTGACGACTTGGTGAAGTCCGACACGAGCTGGATTGCCTTCTCGCGGTTGGCGGGATCGTAGAACCAGCCGATGCCGTCGACATAGTCGGCCAGGAAAGCCTTCACCGCTTCGGGATGCTCTTTCAGGAACGCATTGGTCGTGACCTGGAAGATCACCGAGGACGGACCGAACGCATCGCCGCCGGTGAAGACCGGCCGCAGGTCACCCTTCGGGCTCTCCATCGCCAGGAACGGAATCACCAGCACGCCGCAATCGATGCGCTTCTCGCGGATGGCGGAGGCGATATTCGGGAAGGCGATTTCGACGATCTCGACATCGCGCCGCGGATCGATGTTGTTTTTCTTCAGCACCACGCGCAGCGCCAGATCGACGGCGGAGGCAAACGCGTTGATGCCGATCTTCTTGCCCTTGAGGTCGGCGATGGTCTTGATGGCCGAGTCCTTCAACACCATGAAGCTGTTGGTCGCGTTGCCGGGATGGCCATCCTGGTAATTGTCCGAGATGATGGTCAGCCCATTCGGCACCGCGTCCTTGACGATGATGGTGGCAAAGGCCGGCCCGGACAACGTGGCGAGGTCCGCCTGCCCCGCCGCGAGCAGTGCCGCTGCCTCGGGCGTGCCGCGCGTGAACGTCATGTCGAGCGTGTAGGCCTTGCCGTAGTTCTTCAGGACGTTCTGCCTGACGTAGTCGAGGAAGATGATCGTCTCCATCTCGTTCGGACCAATGCCGCCGCCGGTCGCATAACGGATATTGGGCACCGCGGCGAACGCGGTGCGCGACACGAACGGCGCCGACAACGCAGCGCCGGCGGCGCCCCGCATGACGGCACGGCGGGACATGGAGAACGACGATGGCATCTGGTTTCCTCTCATCGGCCAAACGAAATTAGCAAAGCCGAAATGGCAAAAGCCGAAATGGCAAAAACAACGGCCGTAACATCAGGCAAATCTCATGCCTTGAGAAGAGCCATTATGCTGAAGGCCAGCCGCTATGCCCTCAGGATCGCCATCGCCTCGATTTCGACGACGAGGTCGGGATGTGACAGCCGACGCACCTCAACGGTTGTGCTCGCGGGCAGGCCAACGCCGAGATAGTTGTGCCTGACATCGACGTGCTTGAAGAACTCGTCGATGTCCGTCACGAAGGTTGTCGTCTTGACCAGATCGCCGAGCGTCGCGCCGGCGGCCTCCAGCGCATTCTTCAGGTTTTCGCCGACCTGCTTGATCTGCGCGCGCATGTCCTTCGGACCGACGATCTGGCCATCCTTGTCGCGCGCCAGCTGGCCGGAGACGAACACCAGTCTTTCACCGGAAGCGACGACGACATGGGAATAGAGCACATGGCCGCCGACGGCGCGCTTGAACAACTTGTCGGGCTGGATTTTTTCGATTGTCATATTTGAGCGGCTTTCGCGAGGGGATGCCCGTCAAGGCAGGCAAGGCAGGCAAGGCAGGCAAGGCAGGCAAGGCAGGCAACTCTTGCCAAAGGTCAGGCAAAGAGCAACCCCGGAAAACCGCATAGAAATAATTCAAAATTCTAATGGATGCGTGCGTGAAGCTATGCCGGCAAATTAGGCCGGGCGGCAACCTGTGGTATAGATTGAAGTGAACTTCGTGTTTTATTTGGAATACAGCAATGCCGGACGATGATGCCAGTCGACTACCAGTCATCGAGGTCGCGATCGAGCCGAAGACGAAGGCCGATCAGCAAAAGCTCGGTGAGGCGCTTGCCAAGCTCGCCGCGGAAGACCCGTCATTTGTCGTATCGACTGACGGCGAGTCCGGTCAGACCATTTTGAAAGGAACGAGCGAAGAGCATCTCGACGCGAAAGTCGGTTTCCTGAAACGCGATGGAATAAACGCCAATATCGGCGCGCCGCAGGTCGCGTTCCGCGAACGCATCACCCAGCGTGTCGAGCATAGTTACACTCACAAGAAGCAGACCGGCCGCACTGGCCAGTTCGCGTCGGTCACGCTCATCGTCGAACCGAACGAGTCCGGCAAAGGCTACGAATTCGAAACGAAGATCGTGGGCGACGCGGTGCCGAAGGAATATATCCCCGGTATCGAAAAGGGCCTGGAGAGCGTGCTGTCGTCCGGCGTGGTCGCCGGCTTTCCCGTATTCGACGTCAAGGTGCAGCTGATCGACGGCAAGTACCACGACGTCGACTCGTCGGCGCTGGCTTTCGAGATCGCGGCTCGTGCCTGCTTCCGCGAAGCCTTGCAGAAGGGCAAGCCAGTCCTGCTCGAGCCAATCATGAAAGTGGAAGTGGTGACGCCGACGGATTGCGCCGGGGCAGTCATTCGCGATCTGCGGTTACGACGGAGTCAAATAACCGGGCAGGATACGCGTAGCGATGTCGTAGTCGTCCACGCGATGGTGCCGCTCATGAACATGTTCGGTTACGCCAGTCCGTTACGCGAGAATTCGAGTGGCCGCGCCACATTCACGATGCGGTTCGATCATTACGCGGAAGCGCCGCCCAACGTTAGTGGACCGGATGACCCGCCATTTGGGCCGGCCATCGGCATGCGCGCCTGAGGCGCTGCTGCGAAAAACTTACGCGGCGTTAAGCATCGGCCAGGTGGTGGTCTGGACCATCCAGCTCTGCAACGGGCTCACGCCCGTTTCGCGCTGGCCGAAATAGGCCTCGAGCTCGGCCAAAGCGCGGCGTTCCCACTCAAGCGCCTGCTCCAGCAGCGAGAGCCGCTGAAGCGGACGGAACGACGCCGTCTGACGATACAACGACGCCGTGGCGCGATATCGCCGCACGTTTTCCAGAATGGCCATCCCGCTCATCGACTGTCTCCCCGAAACTTCCCGGCCAGAATTTCCTGATGGGAGCAACTTTGGCGGCGACGGGTTTTCAATTGCTTACGGGCTTAAGTAAACGACTCTCACGGTTTGCAAAATGTTGACGGCATGAGCGGCCGCGCATGCGTGTCCGCCCCTTGCCCCCTGACAGGCGGACCGGATAGCATCCGCCCGCCCCAAAATAAGGGCCAAGGCAGTTTTCACGGGAGGAAAATCATGAAAATCACAAACCGGCTCTGGCGATTTCTGCTGATGCCGCTGGCGCTCGCCGGCATGCTGAGCATCACGTCGGCGGCCGAGCTCAACTCAGCCGCTGTGATTTACAAGCTGCCGGACCAGATTCCCTGGGGCCCGGTCGATGCGCGCGGGGCGCAACAGGCCGTGGTGGTTGGCGATCCCTCTAAACCGGGATTTTACATGGTCTATACCAAATGGACCAAGGGCACCCATTTCAGCCGGCCTCACTTCCACCCGAACGACCGCTACATCGTCGTGCTGCAAGGCACCTGGTGGGTCGGCACGGGGCCGCATTTCGATCCCGCCAACACGACCCCGCTGCCCGCCGGCAGCTTCGTGACCCATTTCGGCAAGCAAGTGCATTGGGACGGCGCCAAGGATGAGGACGCCGTGCTCCTGATCCAGGGCGAAGGTCCGGCGACCTCGACATATGTGAAGGAAGAGTAACCGTCGCTCGAACCGGCCGGGTTACGCCATGCGCTGGCTGAAGTTTACGGCTAACCAGACCTCATCCTGGGGGATCGTCGAAGGCGACCGCGTGATCGCGGTCGACGGCGATCCGTTCGGCGAATGGCAGCGCACGCCGCGAACGCATGCGCTCGCCGAGGTCAAGATCGAGCTGCCGGTTATCCCACGCACCTTCTATTGCGTGGGACTGAACTATCTCAAGCATCTCAAGGAAGCCGCCAACAAGCGCGGCGAGGTGCCGAACGTGCCGGATCGGCCGGAAGTCGGCTATCGCGCCCAGAACGCGCTGATCGCGCATGACGAGAACGTGATCATCCCGGCCAATGCGACCGAGCAGATTCACTACGAAGGCGAGCTTGTCGTGGTGATCGGCAAGAAAGCCAAGCATCTCACCGAGGCGAACGCGATGGATTGCGTGTTCGGCTACACCATCGGCAACGACGTCAGCGAGCGGAGCTGGCAGAAGGCCGACCGGGGCCTGTGGCGCTCGAAAAACGCCGACACCTTCAAGCCGATGGGCCCCTGGATCGAGACCTCCGCCGATCTCGACAAGATGGAAACCATCGTGCGGCTGAACGGCAAGGAGAGCAATCGTTTCCACACCAACGACATGCTGTTCGGGGTCAAGGCATTCATCGTCGAGATGACGAAGTATTTCACGCTATGGCCCGGCGATGTGATCTGGATGGGAACAGACGGCGCATCGCCGAACATCAAGGCGGGTGACGTTGTCGAGATCGAGATCACCGGCATCGGCACGCTGCGCAACAAATTCGTCGCCGAGAAGTAGTGCGATGACCCGCCATTCGACGGCGCATCATTTCCTCCAAGGTCTCGTCGACCTCGGCATCGACTACATCTTCGCCAATCTCGGCACCGACCACGTCTCGCTGATCGAGGCGATGGCCGAGTGGGATCGCGACGGGCGCAAGCATCCGGAAGTGATCCTGTGTCCGCACGAGGTGGTCGCGGTGCACATGGCCGCCGGCTACGCGCTGGCCACGGGAAAAGCGCAGGCCGTGTTCGTGCATGTCGATGCCGGCACGGCGAATGCCTGCATGGCGATCCAGAACCTGTTTCGCTATCGCCTGCCGGTCCTGCTGTTCGCCGGACGCGCGCCGTTCACGCTGCACGGCGAGTTGCCGGGATCGCGCGACACCTACGTGCATTTCGTGCAGGACCCTTACGATATCGCAAGCATCGTCCGCCCTTACGCGAAATGGGAATACTCGCTGCCGTCCGGCATCGTGGTGAAAGAGGCGCTGGCGCGGGCGCATGCCTTCGCGCAAAGCGATCCGCCCGGGCCGGTCTACATGATGCTGCCGCGCGAGACGCTCGCCGAAGAATGGGATGATGCGGCGATGCCCGCCTATCCGCCGGCGCGCTATGGCAGCGTGCAGGCGGGCGGCATCGAGCCCGCGCGGGTCGAGGCGATTGCAGATGCGCTGATGGCTGCAACGAATCCGATCGCCGTCACCGCCTATCTCGGGCGTAAGGCGCAGGCCGTGGCGGCGCTCGAACGCCTGGCGCAGCTTTGCGGGATTCGTGTCGCGGAGTTCAATTCGATCGACCTCAACATCTCGCAGGACTCGCCCTGCTTTGCCGGCTTCGATCCGGTGCCGCTGATGGAAGGTGCCGATCTCGGCCTGCTGCTCGATTCCGACGTGCCATTCGTGCCGCAATATGCCAAGCGCGCGGACGCCATCAAATGGATCCAGATCGATATCGATCCGCTGAAAGCGGATTTTCCGATGTGGGGCTTTCCGACCGACCTGCGCATCCAGGGCGATTGCGCCACGATACTCCAGCAAGTCTGCGAGGCGATCGAAGCCAAGGCCGACAGCGCCTTTCGCCAACGCGTCGCGGCGAGGATCGCAAGCTGGAGCGGCGCGCGCGAGGCGATGAACAAGCGCCGGGCGGAAGCAAGGGCCAATATCGGCACGTCCGGCGCGCTTACGCCCGCCTTTCTATTTGCGACGCTGAACGATAAAATCTCGCAGGACGATATCCTCGTCAACGAAGCGATCCGTAACGCACCGATCCTGCAAGAGCACATCAGGCGCACCAGGCCCCGCAGCTATGTCGGGCTTGCCGGCGGCGGCCTCGGGTTTTCCGGCGGCATGGCGCTCGGGCTGAAGCTCGCCGAACCCAACCGCCGCATCGTGCAGGTGATCGGCGACGGCGGATTTCATTTCTCCTCGCCCGACAGCGTCTACGCCGTCGCGCAACAGTATCGTGTGCCGATCTTCACGATCGTGCTCGACAATGGCGGCTGGCAGGCGGTGAAATCGGCCGTGCAGCGCGTCTACCCCAAGGGCGTGGCCGCGGCGACCGATCAGTTTCAATCACGGCTGACGTCAGGCCGTCAGGGCGAGCGGCGGGATTTTTCGGGCGTCGCGAAAGCCTTCGGCGCGCATGGCGAGCACGTCACCGAACCGGAGGACCTTGCAGCCGCAATCGATCGTTGTCTCGCCGCGCTCGACGACGGCCAGGCCGCGGTGCTCCATGTCCAGATCACCCGGTTATGACGACATGATGATTTTTTGTCGGAACATCGCGATCATTGCCTGCCTCGGACTAGCGCTTTCAACTTCTGCAGACGCGCAGGAAGACCCATCAAAATATCCAACACGGGCGATTCATATCGTCGTCGGCTTCACGCCGGGCGGCGGCAACGACCTGATCGCGCGCATCGTTGGACAGAAGCTGTCGGAAAGCCTGGGTCAGGCCGTCGTCATCGATAACAAGCCGGGCGGCGGCGCGATCGTTGCCACCGAATATGTCGCGAAGTCGGCACCGGACGGCTATACGCTGCTGATCGGTGCCAGCGGCGCGATGGCGATCAATCCCGCGGTTTATGCCAGGCTGGGCTACGATCCGGTGAAGGATTTCATTCCGATCACCGAACTCGGCTCGTTCCCGCTGATCCTGATCGTCAATGCGACGTCGCCGATCAAGTCCGTGGCTGATCTGATCACTTTTGCCAAGGCGCATCCGAAGGAGGCGAATTATTCGTCATCCTCCGCCGCGTTTCAGCTGGTCACCGAATTGTTCAAGCAGAAGACCGGCGCGCCGATGCAGGAGATCCCCTACAAGGGCGCCAACGACTCGGTGATGGCGGTGATTTCCGGCCAGGTGACCGCGACGATTGCCGACGCCGGCCCCGTGTCGGGCCAGGTCAAGGGCGGCCAGGTGCGCGCGCTTGCGGTGACCTCGCCGACCCGCGCGGCAGACCTGCCCGACGTGCCGACCATGAAGGAAGCCGGCACCGACGTCGATGCGGTGTTGTGGAGCGGCATTTTCGCACCGAGGCAGACGCCGCCTGCGATCGTGAAGAAGTTGGAGGCCGAACTGACGCGGATCATCAGGGAGCCCGACGTCGCGGCCCGGCTGAAGCCGCTCGGCATTCAGCCGGTCGGCAACTCCTCGGAAGAATTTGCGCGAATCCTGGCCGCCGACATCGCGCGATGGACCGAAGTCGCACGCGCCGGAAATATCAAGATCGAACAGTGACGGTCCGCGGCGCGGCCATGTTGACCAGCGCCGAGACGGCGATCGCCACCGCCGCGTTGAGGATCAGCGCGCCCAGCCCGACGTAGAACACGTAGCTGGTGTCGCCCAACTGGAGCGTGGCGAGCGGCTTCAAGCCGTTGCTCCACGCCGTCCAGGTTCCCCACAGCGTGCCGACGGCCCAGCCGAGCAACAGTCCGGATGCACGCAGCCGGCGCGTGAACAGGCCAAACACCAGCGCCGGGAAGGTTTGCAAGATCCACAGGCCGCCGAGCAATTGCAGATCGAGCGCATATTGCGTCGGCAGGAAGGTGATGAAGGCGAGCGCGCCGACCTTGACCACGAGAGACGCGATCTTGGCAACCGACGCTTCGCCGGCGTGGCTGATATCCGGATTGACGTAGGACTTCCAGATATTGCGCGTGAAGAGATTAGCTGCGCCGATGCTCATCACCGCGGCCGGCACCAGCGCACCGATCGCGATGGCCGAAAACGCAAAGCCGGCAAACCAGGATGGGAACAGGGTCTTGAACAACATCGGCACGACGTCGTTGTTCGAGGCCACCTTGATGTTGGCGGCGTAGGCCATGTAGCCGAGCAGCGCGATCAAGCCAAGCAGAAGCGTATAGGCCGGCAACAGCACCGCGTTCTTGCGGATCGTATCGGCAGACTTGGAGGCGAAGATGCCGGTCAGCGTATGCGGATACATGAAGGCGGCAAACGCCGAGCCGAGCGCAAGGCTCGCATAGGGCAACATCTGCGACGGCTTCAGCATCAGGCCGGTGGCGCCGCCCTTGGCGGCAAAGGCGTCGTTGGCGGCGGAAAACACCGCGGCATAGCCGCCGAGCTTCATCGGCACCACGACGACTGCGACCAGCACCACGATATAGATCATGATGTCCTTGACGAAGGCGATCAAAGCCGGCGCCCGGAGACCCGAGCTATAGGTATAGAGCGCCAGAATGACGAAGGCCGCGACGATCGGCAGTTCGCCGGTCAGGCCGATCGCCTTGATCACGACGCCCATGCCGATCAGCTGCAAGGCGATGTAGGGCATGGTCGCGACAATGCCGGTGACCGCAACCGCGAGCTCGAGCGCGCGCGAACTATAGGCGTCCTGGACCACGTCGGCTGCGGTCACATGCCCCTTGGCATGCGCCACCTTCCAGAGCAGCGGCATCACCGCGAAAACGAAGGGATAGACCACGATCGTATAGGGAAGTGCAAAGAAGCCATACGCGCCGACCGCATAAACCAGCGCCGGAACGGCGATCACGGTATAGGCAGTGTAGAAATCGCCGCCGACCAGAAACCAGGTGATCCAGGTGCCGAACTGACGTCCGCCCAGGCCCCACTCGTCGAGGTGCTCGGTCGTCGCGCCGGATTTCCAGCGCGCCGCGAAGAAACCCATCACGGTCACGAGGGCAAAGAAGAATACGAAGATGACGAGTGCGGTCCAATCGATATCTGCGGACATGGCGGGCCTTGGTTGACTTGAAGGGCGCGGCTTGAGGGGCGCGGATTCTTACGGCGTTTCGTCGTCGGGCTTTTGCGAGCGATACACGATCCAGATCAGAAGCGAGCAGATCGGCACCCAGGCGAGCTGGTACCAGTAGAAGAAGGGAAAGCCGAACAGCGCCGGCTCCTGGAAATTGTAGAAGGGCACCCACAACAGACCGACGAACGGCAACAGCAACAGCACCCACATGACGGGCATCCTCTCATAATCGGCTTCGCAGGCTTGAGCGGCCGAAGCCGGCCATCTTTTTTGCTGTCTACGACCGGATCGGTGTGCCGTCCAGCATTTTGCGTTGCCGCATTGCAGCGATGACGTCTGATCAACACGACAGCGCCGCGGAGGATTACCTCCGCGGCGCTGATGTCAGTTGGATCTAGACTAAAGCGCTAGATACGCAGTTTACTTCACGATCTCCGCGCCGACCTTGCAGATGGCCGCATCCTGATCGCCGGTGCCGCCGCTGCAGCCGATCGCGCCGATCAGCTTGCCGCCCTCAACGAGCGGGAATCCGCCCGGGCTTGCCGTCAACGTCGGATCGAGGGTGCCAGCAAAGTTATGACCGGTCTCGTAGGCGTTAAAGAACACGCGGGTTTCGCGGCGGAAGCGCGCAGCGGTGCGAGCCTTGTTGGTCGAGATCGCGCCGGAAGCAATCTGGGCGCCTTCCATTCGTTCGAACAGCACCTGCTCGCCGTTGGTGTCGACGATGGCGATGTTCATTTTCCAGTTGCGCTTCTTGGCTTCGGCCTCGGCCGCCGCCATCACCTGCTTGGCCTTCTCGAGACCGATCGATTGGCCATAGGGAATATCGAACGGCATCGCATCGGGCGTGCCGCCAGCCGACGGCATCGCCGGCGGAGCTGCCGGTGCGGGCGCCGGAGCCTGCGCGAGTGCCTGCGAAGAGATCGTCACGGCGGCAAACGCCGCCAACGCCAGAGTAATGGTCGAACGCATTATGTACTCTCCTTGTTGAAGTTTACTTCCCGGTAGTTCGTTAAAAATAACGTAGCTTCACATCGGCGGCGTCAAACCGTCCTTGCCGTAGGTGACGCGCGGCGTCTGCCAGGTTCCGTCAGCGCCCTTCTTCGCGGCGCCCACGAAGATCTTGGTGCCAGGCTTCAGATCGGCCTTGTCGCCGATCACATAAGTGACGACCTGGGTCTCCGGCGTCACCAGCACCTTCTTCTCACCGTCCTTGTATTTCACGGTCAACACCGGCCCGTCGACACCGCCAACCGTCTGCTCGACATTGGCGTTGGTCATCTTGGTGTTGGGCCTGAGGTCCCAGTCATAGTGGCCTTCGCCGGTGCCACGCATCGATTCCGGGAAGATGTGCACTTCGATCGCCTTCTGGCTTCCGTCGGGCTGGGTCATGCCGGTGGCGCCGACGAACTGACCCGGCTTGATGTCGGCCATCGTCGATTTGACGATCGCAACATAGAGCTGGGGATCGGTGACGGTGAGCTTCATTTCCGCGCCGTCGCGATTTTTGACGACATAGGTTGCGCCGTCGACGCCCTCGATCGTGCCGCGGATGCGCATCGTTTCCTGCGCCGACGCCGGCAGAGCGAAACAGGCCGTCACAAAAATCGCAGCAGCGAGCATGCGCTGGAGCGTACTGAACATGGGGATCCTCCATGGGGTCTGAATGGATGGCAGAACACGAGTGTGGCGACGAAGACCGTTCGGGCCAAGTGCCTGAAAGGCGCGTTCTCTGCAACCCCCGCGAGGCTGGAATATTCCTTAACGGGGTTACGGGCGCACCGATCATTGCAGTGCAATAGGGCTCGGCGTTGTCCTACTCGACCTTGATTCCTGCCTCGCTGATGACGCGGCGCCAGCGTTCTTCCTCATCGTGAAAATATCGGTCGAGCGCTTCCGGTGGCAGTGCAACTGTCACGAGCCCTTCATTGATGCTGAGTTTCCTGAAAGCCTCTGACTGTGCGGCCGAGGCTGCCGACATATTGAGCCGATCGATCACGTCCCTGGGCGTGCCCGCCGGCGCAAACAGCCCGTACCAGCTTTCAGCCGCGTAACCGGGCACCCCGGCCTCGGCGACCGTCGGCAATTGCGGGAAGGCCGGCGAGCGCTCCACTGAGGTGACGGCGATCGCGCGCAACTGTCCGCTTTCGACCAGCGGCGCGGCGCTTGCCACTGTCGTAAACATGACGTCGATCTGGCCGCCGATCAGGTCGGTGATCCCAGGCGCTGCCCCCTTGTAAGGCACGGCGGTCAGATTGACCTTGGCCATGTCCTTGAACAGCTCGCCGGCCAGATGCGCCGACGTGCCGGGACCGAACGTGCCGAACGTCAGCTTGCCGGGATTGGCCTTGGCGGCAGCGATCAGATCCTCGATCGACCGAACGGGGGACTTCGGGTTGACCACGACGATATTGAAGGAGCGCGCCACCAGCGCCACGGCGGCAAAATCCTTGTGCGGATCGTAAGGTAGTTTCGCGTTCAGGCTGGGGTTGACCGCATTCGCGAAGGTTCCCATCAACAGCGTGTAGCCATCCGGCTTGCTCGTGGCCACGGCCTGCGTCCCGACGATGGTCCCTGCCCCCGGCTTGTTCTCGATCAGGATGGACTTGCCGAGGTCCTTCTCCATTTCGTGCGCAAGCGTGCGCGAAACCGCGTCGGTGCCGCCTCCGGGTGCGAACGGCACCACGATCCTGACCATTCGTTCCGGGTAGATCGCCAGCGCGGGCCGCCCTGAAAGGGCCGCCAGCAGCAACGCAACTGCGAGCACGAGCCGCCAAAATGGCGACGAGCGGGTCAGCGCAGAGCCCATGGGTATTTGCCTCCGTCGGAGCTTTTGTGCAGCTTAACAGATCTAACCATTCGGCGTGCCATGCATCGGGCGGCGTCCCGTTATGACGAGAGAAACCACGCACGAATGTGGACGGCGGAAGCCTCCATGAAATAGTCTCCGCCGCAACGAAAAACGCGCGAAAAGTTCTTGGGAGGAATTCATGAAGCGTTGGCTGTTCGTCTTGCCGCTATTGATCGGATCACAGACTTTCGCCCAGCAGGCGGTGCCGACGATCAATTTCGAGTCTGTGTCCAATCCGTTGAAGCTGCCGACCAATATGTATTTCGGCGAGGTGTCAGGCGTCGCGGTCAACTCCAAGGGGCACGTGTTCGCGCTGTCGCGCGGCAACACGACGGGGCCGGCCTACGCCGCCGCGGCCACGCAGCTTCTGGAATTCGACAAGGACGGAAAATTCATCCGCGAGATCGGCAAGAACCTCTACGCCTGGTCGTTTGCCCACACCGTGAAGGTCGATCCCCAGGACAATATCTGGGTGACCGACAAGGGCTCGGACATGGTGATCAAGTTCGACACCGAGGGCCGCGTGCTGATGGTGTTCGGCCGCAAGCAGGAAGCCTCCGACGACGGCACCGAGCCATTGAAGCATCCGAAGCCGCCGCTGCCGCCGGATGACGGCCGTTTCCGCCAGGTGACGGATGTCGCCTGGGACAAGGCCGGCGATACCTTCATCAGCGACGGCTACATCAATTCGCGCGTCGCCAAGGTGGACAAGGACGGCAACTGGCTGAAGTCATGGGGCGAGCCGGGCAACGGACCGGGCCAGCTCAACACGCCGCATTCGATCGCAACCGATGCGAACGACAATGTGTATGTCGCCGACCGCGGCAATCACCGCATCCAGGTGTTCGACAAGGACGGCAAATTCCAGCGCCAGATCGTGATCGACGTGCCGGTGCCACCGGATGCGAAACCCGCGATCGGAAAAATTCCCGACGAAGCGACGATGGCCAAGGGCACCTTCGCGCCGGGCTCGCCCTGGTCGCTCTGCATCACGCCGCCGCCGCACCAGGTGCTCTATAGCTCCGACGCCTGGCCCGGCCGTGTCTACAAGCTGAGCCTCGACGGCAAGGTACTCGGCGTGCTCGGCCAGTCCGGCAAGCAGCTCAAGCAGTTCGGCTGGATTCACGCGATGGCGTGCCCGTCGGAAAACGTGCTCTATGTCGCCGAGCTCCTGAACTGGCGCGTTCAGAAGCTGATCCTCAAACCGTAAGCCGGCGATGACCGGAATTGTGGAGGAAGCATGAACATCAGAGCCGCATGCGCCGCTATCCTGGCGTTGACCTTGTTCGGTGGCGTGTGCTCGCAAGCGCATGCCCAAAGCCAGGCGAAAGTCGCCCGCAGCGAGAAATTGCCCAACGTGCCGGGCAAGAGCGTGACGGCGGTCGTCGTCACGTTTCCGCCGGGGGCCAAATCGCCTCCCCATCACCATGCCGGCAGCGTGCTGGTCTATGTGCTGTCGGGCGAAGTTCGCTCGGAGAATTCTGCCACGGGTCCGGCCAAGGTCTACAAGGCAGGCGAGACCTTCTTCGAGCCGGCCGGCAGCGCCCACCTCGTCAGCGAGAATGTCAGCGCCACGGAGCCCGCGACCATCCTTGCGGTGTTCATCGCGGACGATGGCGCGACGCTTACGACCATCGATCACT
Organism: Bradyrhizobium erythrophlei; assembly: GCF_900142985.1. NCBI lineage: Bacteria > Pseudomonadati > Pseudomonadota > Alphaproteobacteria > Hyphomicrobiales > Nitrobacteraceae > Bradyrhizobium > Bradyrhizobium erythrophlei. Next base: position 4,031,277 of record NZ_LT670849.1, on the reverse strand, counting down.
AGCGATTGGCGACCAATGATGATCGGCCGCTACTCGCCGGTTGAGCGCGCGAAGTCGATATAGATTTCGCGCAGGCGCTGCGCCGTCGGGCCGGGCTTGCCATCGGCAACGGTCTTGCCGTCGATCTTCACCACCGGCTGCACAAAGGACGAGGCGCTGGTGATGAAGGCTTCCTTGGCCTTCAGCGCCTCCTCGATCGTGAAGGCGCGTTCCTCGACGCGGAGTTGACGCTCTTCGGCGAGCTTGACCACCGCCTTGCGGGTACAGCCCGGCAGGATCGCCGACGAATTCTCGCGGGTCACCAGCACGTCGTCCTTGGTCAGGATGAACGCCGAGGACGAACCGCCCTCGGTCACCTTGCCGTCTTCGATCATCCAGGCCTCACCGGCGCCGGCTTCGGCCGCGGCCTGCTTGGCGAGCACCTGCGCGAGCAACGCCACGCTCTTGATATCGCGCCGCGCCCAACGGATATCCGGCACGGTAATGACGCCGATGCCGGTCTTGGCGGAAGCCGCATTCACGATGTCCTTCACCGACGTGAACATCATCAGGGTCGGCTTGACGCCTTTCGGAAACGCGAAGTCGCGCCCGACGTCGGCGCCGCGGGTGACCTGGATATAGACGAGGCCGTCCTTGAGCCCATTGCGGGTAATCAGCTCGCGCTGGATTTCCTTGATGCGCGCGATCGTCTCCGGCAGCGGCAGCTTGATCTCGCCGACCGAGCGCTCCAGACGGGCAAGGTGCGAGTCGTTGTCGACCAGCTTGCCGTCGAGCACCGCCGAGACCTCGTAGATGCCGTCGGCGAACAAAAAGCCGCGATCCAGAACCGAAACCTTGGCTTCGCTGAGCGGCACGAAGTCACCGTTGACGTAAGCGATCGGGGTCAAACCAGTTCTCCTGAGGTGCGGGAAATCAGCCCAGCGACATATACGCAAAATGCGGCCGCGGATAAACCCTTCCGGAAAGCATATCGGTATAACCTGGTGTTATTCCGTCGTCGCCTGCGACAAGACAATCCGGCCTTCTTCTGATTGCTTCGCCGGCGACGACGCCTTAGTGCGACAGGATCTTCGATAAAAACTTCTGTGCACGATCGCTGCGAGGCTTGCCGAAGAAATCGTCCTTGAGCGCGTCTTCGACGATTTCGCCCTGGTCCATGAAGATGACGCGGTTGGCTACCTTGCGGGCAAAACCCATTTCGTGGGTCACGACCATCATGGTCATGCCGTCGCGCGCCAGATCGACCATGACGTCGAGCACCTCGCTGATCATTTCGGGGTCGAGCGCCGACGTCGGCTCGTCGAACAGCATCGCGATCGGGTCCATGGCGAGCGCACGTGCGATCGCCACGCGCTGTTGCTGGCCTCCGGACAATTCGGCCGGATATTTCTGCGCCTGAATCTTGAGGCCGACGCGATCGAGAAGCTTCGAGGCTTTGGCCACGGCTTCGGCATGCGGCCGGCCCAACACCTTTTCCTGCGCGAGACAGAGATTGTCGATGATGCGCAAGTGCGGAAACAGCTCGAAGTGCTGAAACACCATGCCAACCCGCGCGCGCAGTTTCGGCAAATCGGTTTTGGGATCGCCGACCGAGATGCCGTCAACCGTGATCTTGCCGCCCTGGAACGGCTCGAGCGCGTTGACGCACTTGATCAGCGTCGATTTACCCGACCCCGACGGGCCGCAGACCACGACCACCTCGCCCTTGGCGACGCTGGTGGTGCAGTCTTTCAGCGCCTGAAAGGCCGTGCCATACCATTTGTCGACGTGACTGATCTCGATCATTTTTGGCCTCAGTTATCGGACGATAGCGATGCGCGCCTGGAGACGGCGGACGCCAAACGATGCAACGCTCGAAACAAGGAAATAGACGACGGCCGCGAACAGATACATCTCGACCAGCCGGCCGTCGCGCTGCGCGACCTTGCTGGCGGCGCCGAGGAAATCCGGGATCGACAACACATAGACCAGCGAGGTGTCCTGAAACAGCACGATGGTCTGGGTCAGCAGAACCGGCAACATGTTGCGGAACGCCTGCGGCAGCACGACGTAACGCATGGTCTGTCCGTAAGTCAGGCCAAGCGCGGAGGCCGCCGCCGGCTGGCCCTTCGAGATCGACTGGATGCCGGCGCGCATGATCTCTGCGAAATACGCCGCCTCGAACAGTGTGAAGGTGATGAGCGAGGAAGCGAACGCACCGACGCGCACCGGCCGTGAAGATCCGGTCAGCCACTGCCCGATATAGGGCACGAGGAAGTAGAACCAGAAGATCACCAGCACCAGCGGCAGCGAGCGCATCAGGTCGACGTAAAGCTGGGCGAAGCGCGACAGAAACCACAGGCCGGACAGGCGCATCATCGCAATCAATGTGCCGAAGATGATGCCGCCGCAGGTCGCCAGCGCCGTCAGCGTCAGTGTAAAGGTCATGCCGTCGAGGAACAGATAACTCAGCGAGCGGCGGATGACGTCGAAATCGAAATTGCCCAGCATGCGCTATTTCCCGGTGATGTAGCCGGGGATCGCCACGCCGCGTTCGACGAGATGCATGACGATGACGACAACGATATTGATGAGCAGGTAAAGTACGGTTGCGGCGGTGAAGGCCTCGAACACCTGAAACGAGAATTCCTGCATCGCGCGCGCTTCGGCTGTCAGTTCGATCAACCCGATGGTGAGCGCGACCGACGTGTTCTTGATCGTCGAGAGAAATTCCGACGTCAGTGGCGGCAGGATGATGCGAAACGAGATCGGCAACAGCACGTAGCGATAGACTTGCGATGTCGTCAGGCCGAGCGCCGTGGCAGCGTTTTTCTGTCCGCGCGGCAGCGAGTTGATGCCGGCGCGGGTCTGTTCGGCGACGCGCGCCGACATGAACAGGCCCGTGCCGATCGCAGCCGTGTAGAACGGCGCGTTCGGCAATTGCTTCAGCCATAGCCCCCAGGAGGCGGGCAAGAGTTCCGGCAGCACGAAGAACCAGAGGAAGAGCTGAACCAGCAGCGGCATGTTGCGGAAGAATTCGACGTAGCAGAAGCCGAACAGATTGGCGACCTTCGACGGCAGCGTGCGCATCACGCCGACGATGGTGCCGGTCGCAAGTGCAATCACCCAGGCCGCAAGCGCAGTGACGATCGTCACCTCAAGCCCGGACAACAGCATGTCGAGGTAGGTGCCGGTGCCGTTCGGCGACGGCTCGAAGAACACGTGCCAGTTCCAGTGATAGTTCAAGCCCGCACCCTCACATGGCCTTGTAGGAATCCGGATCCGGCGAGTCGGTCGGCTTGGCAAACGCCTTCTTCAACTCCGGCCCCATCGGCACGTTGAGGTTCAGCCCCTTGGGCGGGATCCTCTCGAGGAACCATTTTGCGTAAAGCCTCTCGCCTTCAGCACTCTGATAGAGCGCCGCGGTGGCTTCGTCCGCCACCTTCTTGAACGCCGGATCGTCCTTGCGCAGCATGATGCCATAAGGCTCGGGCTTGGAGAAAGCGTCGGTCGAGATCACGTAGGCGTCCGGATCTTTCGCGCCGGCAGCGAAGCTCGCCAAAAGGATATCATCGAGCACGGCCGCCACCGCCCGGTCGGTCTCCACCATCAGGAAGGATTCCGCATGCTCCTTGGCCGGCACGATATTGATGCCGAGATTGCGCGCGGCATTGGTCTCGGTGAGCTGCCTGATGTTGGTGGTGCCGGAGGTGGACGCAACCGTCTTGCCCTTAAGGTCCTCGATCGAATTCAGCTTGCTCGATTTCTTCGAGATGAATCGCGTCGCCGTGAGGAAATGCGTGTTGGTGAAGGCGACCTGCTTCAGCCGGTCGGGATTATTGGTGGTCGAGCCGCATTCGACGTCGATGGTGCCGTTGGCGAGCAAGGGAATTCGTCCCGAGGACGTCACGGGATTGAATTCAACATTCAGTCTGTCGAGCTTCAGCTCTTTTTTCACCGCATCCACGATCTTCATGCAGATGTCGATCGCAAAACCGACCGGCTTCTGGTTGTCGTCGAGATAGGAAAAGGGAATCGAGGAATCGCGATAGCCGATATTGATGACGCCGGTGTCCTTGATCTTTTTCAGCGTACCGTTGAGTTCTTCAGCACCCGCTGCGCCCGCACCGAACACGACGGCCAGCGCAAGCCCCGCCACACGCAGGCATTTAGTTCGCATCTCTCTTACTCCAACAACATCAGACACGATATTCCCATCAATAACCGCTTGCGGCTTATCAGGCCCGGCTCATGCAAGGACCGGGCCGCATGGACCGGATGCGACGTTACATGACTTTATAGGCCTCGGGGTCCGCGGAGTCCGACGGTTTGGCAAATTCGTGCCGCAGCTCCGCCCCCATCGGCACATTGAGATTCAATCCCTTTGGCGGGATCTTCTGCATGAACCACTTTTCGTACAGCTTCGGTCCCTCGGCGCTCTCGTAAAGCGCTGCGGTTGCCTCATCGACGATCTTCTTGAATGCCGGATCGTCCCTGCGCAACATGATGCCGCAGGGCTCCGGCTTGGAAAATGCCTCGGACGAAATCGCGTAGGCTTGCGGATCCTTCGAGCCAACCGCAAAAGCCGCCAGCAAAATATCGTCCATCACGAAGGCGACCGCGCGCTCGTTCTCGACCATCAGGAACGCTTCGGCGTGATCCTTGGCGTGAATGATATTGATGCCGAGGTTGCGCGCGGCATTGGCCTCGATCAGCTGCTTGATATTGCTGGTGCCGGAAGTCGCCACTACCGCCTTGCCGCGCAAGTCCTCGATCTTTTCGAGCTTGCTGGCCTTCTTCGAGATAAAACGTGTCGCCGTCAGGAAGTGGGTATAGCTGAAGGCAACCTGCCGCTGCCGCTCCGGATTGTTGGTGGTCGATCCGCATTCGAGGTCGATGGTGCCGTTGGCAAGCAGCGGAATGCGGGTCGAAGACGACACCGGAACCAGCTCGACGGCGAGGTTGTCGAGCTTCAACTCCTTCCTCACGGCTTCGACGATCGCGTAACAGATGTCCATGGCGTAACCGATGGGCTTCTGGTCGTCGTCGAGATAGGAAAAGGGAATCGAGGAATCGCGGAAGCCGAGCGTTATTCCGCCGGTATCCTTGATCTTCTTGAGCGTGCCCGAGAGCTCTTCGGCCCGCAGCGGCGCCCCTCCCGGAATCGCTTGCGCGGCGAACAATGCCGCCGCGAAAACGAATCCTGCGCTACGCATGCGCCGCATGGTCTGTCCCCCTTCAGACGCTTGATCAGGAAAAGCCTCGCGGCTTTTCCTTGGAGTCATATGCAAGCGGTGAACGCCTCACATCGCCTTGTAGGAATCCGGATCGGGCGAGTCCGACGGGTGAGCAAATTCGTTCCTGAGTTCCGGACCGAGCGGCACCTTGAGATTGAGGCCCTTCGGCGGAATCTTTTCCATGAACCACTTGGCGTAGATCTTTGCACCTTCACCGCTTTGATAGACCGCGGCGGTCGCCGCATCGACCACCTTCTTGAACGGCGCGTCGTCCTTGCGGACCATGATGCCGTAGGGCTCGGGCTTGGAGAAGGCGTCCGTCGAAATGACGTAAGCGTCCGGATCCTTCGAGCTCGCAACGAAGCTTGCGAGCAGAATGTCGTCCATCACGAACGCCACCGCGCGGTCGCTTTCGACCATCAGGAACGCTTCCGCGTGATCCTTTGCCGGGATGATGTTGATGCCGAGGCTGCGCGCAGCATTGGCTTCGTTGAGCTGCTTGATGTTGGTGGTGCCGGAGGTCGAAACCACCGACTTGCCCTTCAGATCATCGATCGACTTGATGTTGTTCGCCTTCTTCGAGACGAAGCGGCTCGCGGTGAGGAAGTGGGTGTTGGTGAACCAGACCTGCTTCTGTCGCTCGGCGTTGTTGGTGGTCGAACCGCATTCGAGATCGACGGTGCCGTTGGCCATCAGAGGAATGCGGGTCGCCGACGTGACCGGGTTGAGCTTGACCTCGAGCTTGTCGAGCTTGAGTTCCTTCTTCACGGCATCGACGATCTTGTTACAGATGTCCATGGCATAGCCGACGGGCTTTTGATTGTCGTCGAGATAGGAGAAGGGAATCGAGGAGTCGCGAAAGCCGAGCGTGATCGCGCCGGTGTCCTTGATGTTCTTCAACGTCCCCGTCAATTCCTGCGCCATCGCCGGGCTTGCCGAGAGCGCAACAGCGAATGCCGCGCCTGCAATAAGCGTTCGTTTCATGGAAAATACTCCCTGTTGTCCGACGTGAACCTGCTCAAAGACCGGAGCCTTTCCCCCATCTTATGGTCTGAACGGCAGGCGGTCGCAAGCCGACCTTTGACGGGAAAACGGCCGTGCGCCACTACGTCTCACGAGAAGCGGCCCGCGTGGCATGGATGGTTAACAGCGTGCCCAGGCTCAGGATCGCAACCGCCGTCAGGTAATAGCCCGGCGCCAGATCCCCGATCAGGGCAAAACCGCCAAGCCAGGTCATCGTGGCCGGCCCCATCCCGCCGAACAATGTGACGCCGATATTATAGCCGAGTCCAAGCCCGGTGGCCCGTGTCGCCGGCGGCAACAGCTCCGCCATCAGGGCCGCAAGCGGGCCGTAATAGAGCGCCTTGAGCGTCGACAGCACGAACACGACAAAGATGATGACAGCCGGCACCGGATCTTTCGTGACCAGGAGAAACATCGGAAAGACCGACAACAGCAGCAGGATATTGGCCGCGATCATGTGCCGGGTCCGACCGATCCGGTCGGAAACCATTCCGGCAAACGGCGTCAGCAGCGTGACCATGATGCCGCCGACGAAGGTCGCGGTGAAACCGGTGACCGGCGGCAGATTGAAGTTCTTCACCACATAGGTCGGCATGTAGATGATCAGGTAATTGACCGCGGTCGAGATCGCGAGTGCGCCGATGCCCATCAGCACGCGCGATTTCTGCTTCAGGAAAATCTCCTTGACCGGCGAGCTCTCCGCCGACGCCGGCGGCGCCGTGGCGTCTTCCAGATGATTGCGGATGTAGATGCCGATCGGGCCGATCAGCACGCCAAACAGAAATGGAATCCGCCAACCCCACGAGTCCAGGTCCGCCGGCGCCATCCAGCCGGTGAGGACGACGCCGAAGGTGGAAGCGAGCAAATTGCTGAGGCCCTGGCTGGCAAATTGCCAGCTCGCGATGAAGCCGCGCCGGTCCGGTCGATGCTCCACCAGAAATGCCGTCGAGCTGCCGAACTCGCCGCCGGCGGAAAATCCCTGCACCAGCCGCGCCGCAAGAACCGCGACCGGCGCCAGAATGCCGATCGTCGCATAGGTTGGCATCACCGCGACGGCCAACGTGCCGAATGTCATCAGGACGATGGAGATCAACAGCGACGATTTTCGGCCGTGCCGGTCGGCATAGGCGCCGAGCACGATGCCGCCGATGGGCCTTGCCAGATAAGCGAGCCCGAACGTTCCGAACGTCAGGAGCAGCGATGTGGTCTGGTCGTTGTTCGGAAAAAACGCTTTCGAGATATAGACGGCGAAATAGCCATAGATCGTAATGTCGTACCATTCGAGCGCGTTGCCGACCGAGGTCGCCACAATGAGCTTCGTGATGCTCTTCTCGCTTCCGGCTGCTGTTGCCTCGGACAAATCGGCCGGTACTGAGACGCTCATCGCATTTCCCTTTCGCTTCAGAGCGGCCGCTTCAGCTCACCCAGATCCCAGAACAGGCCGGCCATGATGCCGAGCGCTTCTTCGGTCACCGACAGCAGGATGTGCTCATCGGGCGCGTGCTGCGAACAGCCGGGATAGGAATGCGGCACCCACATCGTCGGCAGTTTCAGGATATCGGTGAAGACGTCATTCGGCAGCGAGCCGCCGAAGTTCGGCAGCACGGCCGGCGCCTTGCCGGTGGTCTTGCGGATCGATTCCGCCGTCCAGTTGATCCAGGGGCTGTCGAAATCCGTGCGCGAGGCGGCAAAGCGTTGGGTTGCGGAAACCTCGACCATCGAGAAACCGCGTGCCTGCAGATGCGCGCGGATCACCTCGGCGATGTTGTCGACCTTGGTGCCGACCACGAAGCGCAATTGCAGGATGGCGGAGGCGCGGCCCGGAATGGCGTTGGCAGGCTTTTCGATATTGCCCGACGACATCGCCAGCACCTCGAGCGTATTCCACGCATAAAGCCGCTCGGCTGCCGACAAGCCGTCCTCGCCCCAATTCTCCGACACTGCCGGCTCATCCGCCGTCGGCTTGACCTCGACGTCGGCGAGCGCGGCCCTGATCTGGTTTGATAGCCGCGGCGGCTTCAATGGCTCGAGCTGCAAGCGGCCGTGACTGTCGACCAGCGATGCGATGGCATTCGCCAGAATGGTCGCGGGGTTGGCGAGCACGCCACCCCAGTTGCCGGAGTGATGACCGCCTTCGCGCAAGTTGACGTCGAGATGAACGCGGATGCCACCGCGGCAGCCGAGGAACAGGGTCGGACGTTCCGCCGAGAGCCGCGGGCCGTCGGAGGCGAGCAGCAGGTCGGCCTTCAACTCGTCGCGCAGGCTTTCGCAGACCTGAGGCAAATCCGGCGAACCGATTTCTTCGCCGGTCTCGATGATGAATTTCACATTGAACCCGAGCTTGCCGCCGCGCGTTTCACGCACCGCCTGAAGTGCCGCCATGTTGATGCTGTGCTGGCCCTTATTGTCGGCAGTGCCGCGGCCATAGACACGGTTACCGATCTGGGTGGTGCGCCAGGGATCGAGATTGTCCCGCCACTCGCCGACCATGCCGTCGACCACGTCGCCATGGCCATAGACCAGCACGGTCGGCGCGGAGGCGCTCTCATGGTATTCGGCCAACAGATACGGGCCTTTCTGGCCTGGGGATTCGATCAGCCGCGTCGCAAAATCCATCTTGTCGAAAGCCGGCTGAAGGTCATCGATCAGATAGGCTCGCAGCGCGTCGCGCTGGTCCGGATTCTGGCTTTCGGTTTGATAGGCCACCCTCCGATCGAGTTGGGACAGGAATTCTCCCGATCGCAGCATGGCGTGGGCGCGGGTGACGGCATCGGCTCTGGTCATGGCATTTTATTCGTGGGTTGCAGCGTTGGATCGGGTCACGTTAGCGGGATAGCTCATGGGCGGGAAGGTCTTTGCTTATCGGATTGGGAATGCGACAATTCGAACGAACGGGCTGGCATATGAAATGCCCGATTGACAAGGGAGCGCTCCATGAAAGCCATTTTGCGACTGACCGCGATCAGCCTTCTGTTCGCAGGTTCCGCCTTCGCCCTGACCGGCGAACGGATGCCTGGAATGACGCTCGAACAGATGACGCCGGCGCAGCGGACCATCGCCGAAGCCATCATGAGCGGCCCGAGGGGCCGGATGAGCGGCCCTTTCAATGCCTGGCTGCGCAGCCCGATCTTGGCGGACCGCCTGCAAAAGGTCGGCGAATATGTCCGTTTCAACATCTCGCTCGACAAACGCATCAACGAAATGGCGATCCTGATGACCGCACAGGCCTGGGGCGCGCAATATGAATGGTATGCGCATGCGCCGCTCGCGCTGAAGGCGGGCCTCGATCCTGCAGTCCTGAAGGCGATCGGCGCCGGTGAGAGGCCTGCCAACATGAAAGACGACGAGGCGATCGTCTGGGAGTTCACCACGCAATTGCGCCGCGACCACAGTGTCAATGATGCCATTTATTCCAAGGCGCTCGAAAAATTCGGCGAGCAGGGCATCATCGACCTGATCGCCGTCAACGGCTATTACGACGTGGTCTCGATGACGCTCAACGTCGCGCATGTGAAAGCACCGGCGGAGACCGAGATGCCGTTCAAGCAGGCCGGCCAGTAACCTCTCAAGAGTCACTTCGCATGAAGAAGGAAATCCGGCTCAACGCGTTCGCGATGAATTGCGTCGCGCATCAATCGCCGGGACTGTGGACCCATCCGCGCGACCGTACCGCCGACTATAACCGCCTGCCCTACTGGCTCGATCTCGCCAGGACGCTGGAACGCGGACGGTTCGACGGCCTGTTTCTCGCCGACGTGCTCGGCGTCTACGACGTGTTCGGCAACAGTCACGACGCTGCCGTGCGCACGGCCGCGCAGACGCCGGTCAACGATCCCATGCTGGTCATCCCGGCGATGGCGGCGGTGACCCAAAATCTCGGCTTCGGCGTCACGTCCAATCTCTCCTACGAACCGCCGTATACGTTTGCCCGGCGCATGTCGACGCTCGATCATCTCACCGAGGGACGCGTGGGCTGGAACGTCGTCACCGGTTATCTCGACAGTGCGGCGAAAGGCGCCGGCAAGGACAAGCAGACCGGGCACGACGACCGCTACGACATCGCAGACGAATATATGGATGTCGTCTACAAGCTCTGGGAAGGAAGCTGGGAACATGACGCGGCGTTGCGCGACCGCGTGCGCGGCATTTTTGCCGACCCTGCGAAAGTTCATCGCGTCCAGCACGAGGGAAAGAATTTTCGCCTTGATGCCATTCATCTCTGCGAGCCCTCGCCGCAACGCACGCCCGTGCTCTATCAGGCCGGGACCTCGGCGCGCGGGCGTCAGTTTGCCGCGGAGCATGCCGAATGCGTCTTCATGTCGGGGCCTTCAGCGAAAGTCATCGCGCCGCGCGTGGCCGGCATCCGCGAACTCGCCGCGAAAGCCGGACGCAATCCGGCCGAGATCCTGATGTTCTCGATGTTCACCGTGATCCTCGGCCGCACCGAGGCCGAGGCGAAGGCAAAATATGAAGACTATCGCAGCCATGTCAGTCCCGAGGGCGCGCTGGTGCTGATGTCGGGCTGGACCGGGGTCGATTTTTCGGCCTACGACCTCGACCAGCAGGTGCGTCATGTCGAGAACGATGCCGGGCGCTCGGCGATGGACAACATCACCCGCGCCGATCCCGATCGCGTCTGGACCGTTCGCGAAGTTGCGCAACATGTCGGTATCGGCGGCATCGGACCCGTGGTCATCGGCACACCGGAAAAGGCGGCCGACGCGATCGAAGCCTGGTTCGATCAAACCGACGTGGACGGACTCAACATGCCGTTTGCGGTTTCGCCCGGCGATTTCGAAGACATCACGGAAATGCTGGTCCCGGAATTGACCCGGCGCGGGCGCTACAAGACCGAATATCGCCCCGGTACCTTGCGGGAAAAGCTGTTCGGCGCCGGCCGCGCACGGCTCGGTGCGCCGCATCCGGCGGTGAGGGTCAGGCCGAAGTGACGAGTTAGCTGCTCATTACCGTCATTGCGAGGAGCCCTAGCGACGAAGCAATCCAGACTTAAAAGGACTGGATCGCTTCGCTATCGCTCGCGATGACGAAAAGAGTGACCTTCGCCTCACACCGTCCCGTCGACCATCACCTCGATCAACTTCGCGCCGGGCCGTTTGAACGCCGAAGCCAGCGTCGACTTCAGCTCCTTGGGATCAGATATCCGGATTGCTTCACAGCCGAGCGACTTGGCGATTCCTGAAAAATCTACCGGCGGATCGGCGAAATCCATGCCGACGTAATGATCGTCGCCATGAAAGGCGAGCAACCGCTGCTTGATGATGCGATAGCCGCCGTTGTTGGCGATCACGATATTCAGCTGCAGCTTGTGATGCGCCGCCGTCCACAGCGCCTGGATCGAATACATCGCGCTGCCGTCGCCGGAGAAGCAGACGACCGGACGATCGGGGTTGGCGAGGCTGACGCCGACCGAGGCCGGCAATCCCCAGCCGATGCCGCCGGAGGCCAGCGCATGATAACCGAAGCGATCGCGGTGCGGCCGCAACGACAACATCTGCCGCGAGGAGGTCAGGCCTTCATCGACCACGATCGCATTCTCCGGCAACGCCTCGACCACCTGTAAGGTCAGATAATCCGGATCGATCGGCGTGCGGTCACCACGTTTGGAAAGCTGTTCGACCAGCGTAGCGCGGCGCGCGGTCCAGTTGTTCGTCGCGAGCGCGGCGACACCTTTTTTGGCCTTGGCTTCCAGCGTTGCGCCACCCTTGGCCTTCAGCGCCGGAATGAGCGCCCGCAACGTTTCCTTCACATCAGCCTTGAGCACAACCTCCGCGCCATAATTCTTGGCGAGATCCCAATCGACGAGACCAATCTGCACGATCGACAGACCCTCCGGCAGCGGATCGGTCTCACTGTGCACCGACATTCGTAGGGGATCAGCGCCAAGCGCGATCAGGAGATCGTAGGGCGCGAGCACGTCGCGCACCTGAGGTTGCGAGCGCGAGAGTGCGCCGATGAAACAGGGGCTTTCGGAGAGGAAATGCGCACCATACGGCACCGATTGCTGAAACGCCGGACAGCCGAGCGCCTCGGCCAATCGAGCCGCCTCCTGCAACGCGTCGCTCTTCACGATTTCGTCACCGGCAATGATGACCGGACGTTCGGCTTTGAGAATGCGCGACGCCAGCGCCTGCAACGCCTCGTCGGACGGCTTGACGCGCGCATCGACGCGGGTCGAACGGCCGAGGTCGATACCGGCTTCAGAGTTGAGAATATCTCCGGGTAGCGAAATGAACACAGGACCGGTCGGCGGGGTGGTCGCGATCTTGGCGGCGCGGCGCACGATCCGCGGCAAGTCTTCCAGACGTGTCACCTCGACCGCCCATTTCACCAGCGGCTCGGCCATTCGCACCAGCGGACCGTACAACAGCGGCTCCATCAACCCGTGGCCCTGCTCCTGCTGGCCGGCGGTCAGGATCATCGGCGTACCGGTGAATTGCGCGTTGTAGAGCGAGCCCATCGCATTGCCCAATCCGGGGGCAACATGGACGTTGCAGGCGACGAGGCGGCCCGACGCGCGGCTGTAACCGTCGGCGATCGCAACCACGAGGCTCTCCTGCATCGCCATTACATAGGTGAGATCGGGGTGATCCTTCAGCGCATGCATGATCGGCAATTCGGTGGTGCCGGGATTGCCGAACAAATGCGTGATGCCTTCGTCCTTGAGCAAGGCCAGGAACGCCGAACGCCCGGTAATGCGATTTTTCATATTTCCTCCGCGCTAGCGGCTGTTGCCGTCGCGGTTCGCATCATGATCAACTTTGCTTGTCCAAGGCAAGAAAGCGGCTTCATGGCTGCCTTGCACGCCTTAGAGCAGGTAGACTTGTTCAGGCCGCGTCATATTCGTATGAATATATTGAACTAACCCGCCCCGCCCCGCCGCATCCATCAAACAAATCAATCTCAGGGAGAAAAGAATGAGCATGCGCACGCACAAGCCGTTAAAAAAATCGATTGAGCGATTTCTGTACGGCGCACTCGCTGCCAGTACGCTGGGTATATCTCTGGCCGTGGCGCAGGCGCCGCTTGCACCCGTCGTATCCGACAAGCCGCAAGTCACCCCGCCGAAGAACGACGCAGCACTGAAGGCGCTGACACCGGTGCCGGCGAAGCTGCTGCTCAATCCGCCAGATAACGACTGGCTGATGTGGCGTCGCACCTACGACACCTGGGGCTATAGCCCGCTGAAGCAGATCAATACCGACAACGTGAAGAACCTGACGGTGGCCTGGAGTTGGGCGATGACATCGGGCGCCACCGAGACCACGCCGCTGGTCCATGACGGCGTGCTCTTCCTCTACAACTGGCTCGACAAGGTGCAGGCGCTCGACGCCACCAATGGCGACCTGCTGTGGGAATACAAGCGCGACATCCCCGCTGAAATCCCGCGCCAGAACGGCAACTTCGCCGCCAAGCGCAATATCGCGATGGTCGACGACAAGCTGATCGTCGCCACCTCCGACGTCCATATCATCGCGCTGGACATGAAGACCGGAAAAGTGGTCTGGGACCATCAGACCGAGGACTACAAGAAGGGCTGGCGTTATTCGGGCGGCCCGCTTGTCGCCAAGGACGTCATCGTGCAGGGCATGACCGGCTGCGGCAACGCGATGCCCGGCGGCTGCTTCATCACCGGCCACGACATCAACGACGGAAAAGAGCTCTGGCGCTTCCACACCATCGCGCAGCCCGGCGAGCCCGGCGGCGATAGCTGGAACGGCCTGCCGCTGGAAAAGCGCTTCGGCGCCTCGACCTGGAACTCGGGCAGCTATGATCCCGACACCGACACGGTGTTCCTGGGCGTCGGCCAACCCTATCCGCACATCGCCGAAATCGGCGGCTTGCTGCCGAAGAAGGAAGGCGCCAACAACGACGCCCTCTACACCGGCGCCACGCTGGCGCTGGACCCGCATACCGGCAAGCTGAAGTGGTTTTACCAGCATCTGCCGAACGACACCTGGGACCTCGACTACGCCTATGAGCGCGTGCTGATCGATCTTCCCGTCGACGGCAAGACCCGCAAGGCGCTGGTCACGGTGGGCAAGCTCGGCATCATCGAGGTGCTCGACCGCACCAACGGCCAGTGGCTGTGGTCGAAGCAGACCGTGTACCAAAACGTCATCAAGGCGATCGATCCCAAGACCGGCGCCAAGACCATCAACGAGGAAGCGGTCCCGCATATCGGCAAGACCACCACCAACTGTCCGGCTGACCCCGGCAGCCGCGGCTGGCCGGCCACCGCCTACAGCCCGCGTACGCACATGCTGTATCTACCGCTGAACGAGTACTGCTCGGACACGACGCCGATTCCGATCGAGGAGGGCAAGACCTACACCGGCGGCAGCCGCGCGATCTTCGCGCGCGGACAGATCCCCGGCAGCGACGGCAAGATCGGCCGCGTCGACGGCGTCGATCTGTTCGCGCAGAAGGCAGCTTGGTCCGACCGCACCCGCGCGGCGCAGACGGGGGCCGCGATCGCCACCGGCGGCGGCCTGGTGTTCGCCGGCGCGCTCGACCGCTACTTCCGGGCCTACGACGACAAGACCGGCAAGGTGCTGTGGCAGATGCGGACCTCGAACATCGTCAACTCCTACCCGATCACTTATTCGGTGAAGGGGAAACAGTATGTCGCCGTCGCCGTTGGCAATGGATCCAGCCATGCACGTTCACTGGCGACGCTGACGCCGGAGATCGCGATCCCCGAATCCGGCTCGGCGTTGTTCGTATTCGCCCTGCCTGACAACAAGTGATGCAAAGATAGATCATGCAACGACGCTTCTTCCGCTTCTCATTTCCCGCCTCCGTTGCTGCCGCAGCCCTGTTGGCTGCGGTAGTGCCGGCGCAGGCGCAAAGCGGCGGAAGCGCCGATGCAGGATCACGTGTCTACACAACCAACTGTGTCGCCTGCCATCAGGCCGGCGGCACAGGCATGGCCGGCGCCTTTCCGCCACTCGCCGGTCACGTTCCCGAATTGCTGAAGCGGGCGGACGGACGCACTTACGTGGGCAAGGTGCTGCTGTTCGGCCTCGAAGGCGAGATCAATGTCAACGGCAACAATTTTGCCGGCGCGATGCCGCCCTGGAACGCTTTAAGCGACGACGATATCGCCGCCGTGCTCAACTATGTCAGCAACGCCTGGGACAACGGCAAATCGCTGCCAGCGGACTTCAAACCTTTCACATCCGACGAGATCAAGGTGTTGCGCGCGCCCGAGCTTTCCTCGGCGCAGGTCTATGCCCTGCGCTCCGGTGCAACCGGCGGGGCCCCCGCGACGGCAACCGCAGGCGGCGCCGGCGGGACAGCACCGGTCAGCTTCACCGCGGACCAGGTGACGACCGGCTCCGATATCTATTCAGAACGTTGCGTTCAGTGCCACGGCGACAAACTCGATAACGGCGAGTTCGGCGGCGCGGCGCTGAACGGCTCGTATTTCAAGAAACACTGGGGCGGTGGATCGGTCGCGGCGCTCACCACTTACATGAAGGCGAAGATGCCGCCGGACCGTCCGGGCAGCCTCACCGACCAAAACTACGCCGATCTCGCCGCTTTCCTGCTCGACTCCAACGACTATCCCAAGGGCGACAAGGAACTGCCGTCAGATACGGCCTCGCAACAGAAACTGACTTTGAAGCGCAACTGATCAGAACATCCCCTCGCGATCCTGTCGTGCCTTTTTCTTCCCGCGATGCCAGACCACGCCCGGAAAACCCTTCAGTGGTACCAGGGGTTCGCCGGCATAGGTCCATTCCTGCAACTCTTCGATCGCGATGTGATAGAGCGGCTGACGTCCGGTGCGATCTGAGAACAACGCGCGGGGAATGTTGACCATGTGCGGCGAACGCGGACGCTCGTAAATCAGCGGCGTGCCGCAACGCTTGCAGAACGAGCGCCTGGCCTTGGTCGCCGCATCGTCGAAGCGAGCGATCTCGTCCTCGCCCGCGGTGATGCGAAAACGCTTGCGCCAGCTTCCGACATAGGTCGCATAGGCCGCGCCATGGGCTCTGCGGCTGGCGGCAGAGTGATCGTGCCAGGCCCAGCGCGCCGGCACGTCGATCTCGAAAGCGACATTGCCACAGAGGCACCGGCCTCTCGCAATCCCTGCGGCTTTAGTTGGCTTTGCCATTAAGCAATCGCACCCTGCTCGTGCACTGGATAATCCGTGTAACCGGCTTCGTCGCCGCCATAGAACGTCGCGCGATTATACGGCGTGAGCGGGAAACCGTGTTGCAGGCGACGCGGCAAATCCGGATTGGAAATGAAGATGCGGCCGAATGCGATCGCATCCGCATGTCCTTGCGCGATCGCGGCTTCAGCCGTCTCGCCGGTGAAGCCGCCGGCCGCGATCAAGACCCCGCGCCAGAGCGGCCGGAACAGCACCATCGCCGACGGCACGTTCTGCCAGTTCACCTCGGCGCGGCCTGCCCCGCTTGATCGAGGCTCGATGAAATGCAGGTA
This sequence comes from Bradyrhizobium erythrophlei, assembly GCF_900142985.1. NCBI lineage: Bacteria > Pseudomonadati > Pseudomonadota > Alphaproteobacteria > Hyphomicrobiales > Nitrobacteraceae > Bradyrhizobium > Bradyrhizobium erythrophlei. The sequence continues at coordinate 4,014,565 of NZ_LT670849.1, read as the reverse complement.
AGCCAACCCCAACGGATCGAGCGCCTTGACCACATGCGCATAGAGCGGCATCGGGTCCGCCTCGCCGCTGCCGTTCGCAATCCCGTAAGGCGACAGCCGCACGCCGACGCGGTCGGCGCCCCACACTTCGATGGCAGCCTGCATGATCTCGAGCAACAGGCGCGCTCGGTTCTCGATTCCGCCACCATATTGATCGGTGCGCAAATTGGTATGCGATTGCAGGAACTGCTCGAGCAGATAGCCATTGGCGCCATGGACTTCGACGCCGTCGAAGCCGGCCTCTTTGGCGTTAACAGCCGCCTGACGGAATGCCTCGATCACGTCCTTGATTTCGCCGGTCTCAAGCGCCCGCGGCGTCTCGTACGGCACCATCTTGCCGTCTGATGTCATCGCCAGCATGCCCTCGTTGGTGATCGGCACCGCCGAAGGCGCCACCGGCAGCGCGCCGCCGGGCTGATGTGACGAATGCGAGACGCGGCCGACATGCCAGAGCTGGAGAAAGATCAAGCCGCCTTTGGCGTGTACGGCGTCGACCACGCCGCGCCATCCCTCGATCTGCGCCCGCGAATAGATGCCGGGAACACCGGGATTGCCGCGGCCCGCCATTGTGACAGGCGTGGCTTCCGCGATCAGAAGACCGCCCGGCGTGGCGCGCTGCGCATAATATTCGGCATTCAGCGGGCGCGGTACGAAACTCGACCGTTCCGCCCGCATTCTTGTCAACGGCGCCATCACGACGCGGTGTGCGAGCCGGTACGGGCCGACCTGAAGCGGCGAAAACAGATGCGGAAAGTTCATGGACTGCCCCCGAAAAATACCTCTGGAATTATCTTGGCCGCAATTTGCGATCAAAAGTTTGTAACCGCAACAGGCCGGCCGGTGCGACGGCCCTACAAAAATATCTCCCATGCGCCACCGGACCGAACTACAAAGAACCTCATCGAAAGCTGAGAAAAGCTCATGCCCCATCCGGTCATCTCGCCCGATAACGTCGCCGTCGTCACCGGAGGTGCGAGCGGCATAGGCCTGGCTGCCGCAAAGAAGTTTGCGCGGCTGGGCATGAAAGTGTGCATCGCCGACCTCGGCGCGGATCGCCTTGTTTCGACAGAAAGAGAACTAGCCGCGATCGCGCCCGGCGGAGCCACCAACGTGATGGCGATGGCAACAGACGTCAGCCGCGTCGAAGAGGTCTCAACGCTCGAAGCCGCCGTGCGCGAGCGCTTCGGCGGAACGGACCTGTTGATGAACAATGCCGGCATTCAGCCCGGAAGTGCGATGTTCGAGCCGGAAGCAAACTGGCAACGGATTCTCGGCGTCAATCTCTGGGGCGTAATCCACGGCTCGCAGGCTTTCGCGCCTCGCATGATCGAGCGCGGCAAACGTGGGCTCATCATCAACACCGGCTCCAAGCAAGGCATCACGACGCCGCCCGGCGATCCCGCCTATAATGTATCGAAGGCCGGCGTGAAGGCTTTCACCGAAGCCCTCGAACACGAACTGCGCAACACCAAAGGCAACCACATCAGCGCGCATCTCTTGATTCCCGGTTTCGTGTTCACGGGGCTGACCGCGAAAGGCCGCACCGAAAAGCCGGCCGCTGCCTGGACGGCCGAGCAAACCGTCGACTTCATGATCGAGCGGCTCGAATCAAACGATTTCTACATCCTGTGTCCGGACAACGACGTGAAGCGACCGCTCGACGAGCGGCGAATCCTGTGGGCGGCGGGGGACATCGTCGAAAATCGTCCGGCGCTGTCGCGCTGGCATCCGGACTACGCGGACGCCTTTGCGAGCTTCGTGAAGGAAGGCTGACGGGGCGCCAAGTTTGACGCGTTTTCTTCACGCGAACCGGAACCCACCCACGGATCAAGTCCGAGGGCATGCTTCGCTTGAAAATGCTTTTTAAAGTGTCTCCTGCTTGTGCCCGCACTGCTTGCACGTGAATTTCGCCCGCGTCACCCCGCGCTCGGCGGAAACGCGGTTCGGCGCGCCGCACTTTCCGCAAACCGCCTCGATACGGGTGTTGCCCTCCTTAACGACCAGCGGCTTGCGCGCCATGGCCTCGCGGATCAGCCGCTCGGCTTCTTCGCGCATTGTCTGCTTCGACATCGTCCACACCTGTCATCATCCAAGATGCCGGCTTATAGCACGACATCCGCGATGCAGGTGCAAAAGAGTCTAGTGGAGTGGATTTGACATTCGCAACCCAGTTCGCCGCGAGTTCGCGATGCGAATATCAAATCCAAAACTCCACTATAAACATATAATTGCTTAGTGGTCCCCAGATTCTAACATTCGCAAAGGTACCTGCTGAGACGGAATGCGAATGTTAGAATCGGACCACTAAGTCTCCACGATTACGTAATTGTCTTCGACGAGAACCTGAAAAGTCTCGGCAACGTACGGTCCCTTGGCGAGTGTTTCACCATCCTCGATCACGACAGGATAGGTCCTGACCTTGACGCGCTTGGGATCGAACCAGGACTGGCCATTGCGCATATCGAACTCCCAGCCGTGCCAGGCGCAGCGGAGCAATTCGCCGACGCGCGAGCGCTGATACACGCCCGGCTCCGGCGAAGTCAGCCGCGCCACACAAGCCGCCTGGTCGAGCGGTGCGCCGGCATGCGGACAGCGATTAAGGAGCGCGAAGAACTCGCCATTGGCGTGGAACACCACCACGTCGCGGCCCTCGAGCGTAACCACCTTGTTACCGCCGGGCGGGATGTCAGTGGTTCGAGCGACGATATGACGGGGCATGGTGACTAATCAGGTTTCGCAATCAGAGCTTGTAGACCGCACGCGCGTTGGTCTGGAACAGCTTGACGCGTTCGGTCTCCGACAGCGGCGCCTTGAACGCGTAGCGCGGATCGTCGAAATCCCAGTGTGGATAATCCGATGAAAACAACAGGCGATCGATGCCGACCCATTCGATCAGGGAGCGGAGATGCCTGGCTTCATCCGGCTCATCGACCGGTTGTGTCGTGAACCAGAAATGCTCGCGCACATATTCGGACGGCTTGCGCTTGAGATGCGGCACCTCGCTGCGGAAGCGCTCGAAATGCTGATCCATCCGCCACATGGTCGACGAGATCCAGCCGAACCCGCCCTCGATGAACACGATCTTCAGGCGCGGGAAGCGCTCAAACACGCCTTCGAGCACGAGGCTCGTCAGCGCCGCCGCCATGGTGTGCGCGTTCGACTGGTGCTCCTCCGCATAGTAGGAGGGCCAGCCTCCCGCGGTCGGCGGATGACCGCCGTAGCCACCGGTGTGAATGCCAATCGGCAAGCCCAGTTCTTCCGCACGCGCATAGATCGGCCAATAGCGGCGGCGGCCGATCGGCTCGTTGGCGCGGGGTGAGATATTGATCTGCACGTATTGGCCGACCTTGGCGCAACGCTCGATCTCGCTGACCGCCAGATCGGTGCCGTCTTGCCCGACCAGAATGGAAGGTTTCAACCGCGGGTCACGACTGGTCCAGTGTGAGAGCTGCCATTCGTTGACAGCGCGCTGGATCGCGGCGCCGCATTCGAGGTCCTGTTGCGAGAAGATGAACATGTCGAGCACCTGCAACACGCCGAACTCGACGTCGAGCGGATCGAGATATTGCTTGCGCATGAAATCGAGGTCCGAGCCGGGCGGGCCGCCGGTCGGCGGCCAGGCGTCGCGGCGCGAAATCAGCGGCGAGGAACGCGGATACGGCGTGGTCCCCATGTAGGGCGTGCGCAGGTGATCGCCGTAGGTCCTTAAATGCTCCTGCCAGCGCTTCGGCAAAAACGGATTAAGGTCGCTTTTCGCATGCAGGCTCGGATGAACGTCGCAATCGATGATCCGGAAACGCGCCTTGGCGGACTTTTCCTGATCGAGCAGCGGGCGGTCGATGACTTCACTCATGCGATCCTCCTCGGAAGGAATTCAAGCGGCAAGCGACAGCCGCGGAAAGGTTTCAAGCGGATTGTCGGCGCACATGCGCGAAACAATGGACGGCGGCAGGTTCGGCGGCACCGCGTCGTCGCCGTCGAACTGCCAGTGCGGATAATCTGACGCAAACAGGAACATCTTGTCCGAACCGATCATCTCGATGATGTCGGCGACGCTGCCCGCATCCGGCGGTGCATCGAAGGGCTGCATGGTCACGCGAACATGGTCGCGGATGATGGCGGCCGGCTCACGCTCAACCCACGGCACCTCGACGCGGACGCCGCGCCAGGTCTTGTTGGCGCGCCACATGAAGGCCGGCAGCCAGGTCACGCCGGATTCCATCAGCACCACCTTGAGCTTCGGAAATTTCAAGAAAACGCCTTCATAGATCAGGCTCAGCACCTGGGACTGGAACGCCTGCGCCTCGGCGAGATAATATTCATAGCGATAGGACGGCCAGCCGACCGAACTCGGCGCCTGCCGGTAGGCGCTGCCGGCGTGAATGGCGATCGGCAATCCGTGTTTCTCGGCTGCCTGCCAGACCGGCCAGTAGTGCCGACGCCCGAGCAGGCTCTCGCCTTGCGCCAGCACCAGAACGGAAACGAAGCGGTTGTCGCCGGCGCGGCGTTCGATCTCCTCGATCGCCAAATCAGGCGCCTGCAACGGCAGTACGATCGAGGCACGCAAGCGCGAATCGCGATCCAGCCATTCCGCCACGATCCAGTCGTTGATCGCCTTGCAGAACGCCGCCGCCATGTAGGGATCGTAGACGGCCTGCGCGCCGTAGAGCACGTTGCAGATCGCGTGACTTGCGCCGAGCTGATCGAACGCGCCGCGCTGGACCATCGAAAGATCGCTGCCAGGCTTGCCGTTTTTGGGCCGCCAGTCGCTGCGGCCCGAGAGCGGCATGTGCGGCGGATAGCTGTTGAGGTCGAGGCCGTCGATCGCCCGGCTTACGACCTGCTCCTTCCAGTGGTCATCGAGATAGGGCAACAGCGTGGTGCGCGTCCCGCCAATGGCCGGATGGATGTCGCAGTCGATCCGCGTCGCCGCCATGTTCCGTCCCTTGATCTCGTTATTCCGGGCCGCTTTGTGGACCAGCTCTTTTGCGATCAAATCTGACGCCGTCCGGTTGCGAAGGCAAGCGCTGCCTGAGAAGCTAGACCGGCGTCAAAGGCATGGCGGACGCACTGTAGACTTATAATTTTGGCGCTGGCACGCCCGTTGCACGCCATGTTTGCGTGAGAAACACTCGGCTGGTCGGCGCATCGCTCTTTCGGAGACCTCATCATGATCCTGATCCGCGGCGGCACGGTGGTAAACCACGATCATTCCTGGCGTGCGGACGTGCTGGTGGATGGCGGCAAGACCGTCGCATTCGGGCCTGCCCTCGATGCGCCCGCTGGCACTGAAGTGATCGACGCAGGCGGCTGCTATGTGATGCCCGGCGGCATCGATCCGCACACCCATCTCGAACTCGCCTTCATGGGCAGCGTCTCCGCCGACGATTTCGAATGGGGCACCAAGGGCGCGCTCGCCGGCGGCACCACCATGGTCGTCGACTTCTGCATTCCCGATCCCGGCCAATCCATGCTCGCCGCCTATCAGGACTGGCGTCGCAAATCCGAGAAGGCGGCGTGCGACTACGGCTTCCACATGGCGGTGACGTCATGGTCGAAACAGGTGTTCGACGAGATGGAGATCGTCGTCAAAACCTACGGCATCAATACCTTCAAGCACTTCATGGCCTACAAGGGCGCGCTGATGGTCAACGACGACGAGCTCTACAACTCGTTCGCGCGCTGCGCCCATCTCGGCGCCTTGCCGCTGGTACACGCCGAAAACGGCGACGTGGTCGCGCGGATGCAAGAGTCCCTGTTGGAAAGCGGGATGACCGGACCCGAAGGCCACGCGCATTCAAGGCCGCCGCTGGTCGAGGGCGAGGCGACCAACCGCGCCATCATGATCGCGGATATGACGGGCTCGCCGGTCTATATCGTTCACACGAGCTGCCGCGAGGCCCACGAGGCGATTGCGCGGGCGCGCGCCAACGGACAGCGCGTGTTCGGCGAGCCGTTGATCCAGCATCTCTTGCTCGATGCCGATGAATATCAGAACAAGAGCTGGGACCATGCGGCGCGGCGCGTGATGTCGCCGCCGTTCCGCGACAAGCGTCACCAGGAGAGCTTATGGGCCGGGCTGCAATCAGGTTCGTTGCAGGTGGTCGCGACCGATCACTGCGCCTTTACAACGGAACAGAAGCGCTTAGGGCTGGAAGACTTTCGCAAAATCCCGAACGGCACCGGCGGGCTCGAAGACCGCATGCCGCTACTCTGGACCGCTGGCGTCAACAGCGGCCGGCTGACGAAAGAAGAGTTTGTCGCGGTGACGTCGGCCAATATCGCGCGCATCCTCAATATCTATCCGCGCAAGGGCCGGCTTGCGATCGGCTCAGACGCCGACATCGTGGTGTGGGATCCGTCTGCGAATAAGACGATCCATGCGAAAAACCAGATCAGCCGGATCGATTACAACGTATTCGAGGGCTTTGCCTGCGTCGGCGCACCCGTCGTCACCTTGTCGGGCGGCAGAATTGCTTTTGCGAAAGGCGAGCTTCGCGCCGAACAAGGCGACGGCAAATATGTCGAGCGGCCGCCCTTCTCGCCGATTCACGTCGCCAATTCGACCTGGAAACAGGCAACCGCGCCGAAGGCCGTGTCGCGCGCAGGTATCACGCCGTGAGTTGAGAGGGTCACGGCGCTTTCGGACCGAAAACCTCCGCAGCAATCCGGTTGGTCTCGATGGCGGCCGGAATGCCGCAATACATCGCAACCAACAGCAGGACGTCCTGCACCTGCGCCCTCGTGCATCCGTTGGCCAGGGCGCCCTTGGCATGCACCGCGAATTCGGCGGGTTTGCCGCTGGCCGCCGTTATCCCGAGCATGACGAGACTGCGAACACTGTCGGAAAGTCCCGTTCTCTCCCAGACATCACCGTAAACATACGCGTTGATGATGTTTTGAAGCGGCGCCCCGAATTCGCCGGACGCAGCCATCCGCTTCTCGACGTCGGCTTCGCCAAACATTTTTTTGCGCCGCCGCAGACCGCGCGCGTATAAATCACTGGTATCCGCCATGGGCGCCTCGTTCCACTGAGATGGTCGATTTATACGGATAAATAGACCGCGGCTCAATCACAGGATATCGGCATTTTTAGCCGTATCTTGCATTTCTTCCGTATTTGTCCGTATAAACTAAAAACGCATCCGGGGGATGGAAGTGTCGCTGAAATTGCGCATTCTCGCTGGCCTGCTGCTGTTCGGCTGCTCGATTCCGCAAAGCGGTGCGGCAGGTGCCGACTACCCCTCCCGGCAGATCAGGATCGTGGTGCCGTTTCCCGCCGGCGCCGGCCCGGATCACGTCGCGCGCATGCTGGGTCAACATCTCCAGGAGGCCTTTGGCCAGACCGTGCTGATCGAGAACCGGGCAGGAGCGCTCGGCAGCATCGGGGCGGCAGAGGTCGCGCGCAGCGCCCCCGACGGCTACACGCTGCTGATGGGCACGAACACGACCCATGCGGGCAACGTCGCGATGCTCAAGAACCTTCCCTATGATCCAGTGAAGGATTTCGTTCCTGTGATCAGGACCATCACCACCGCGATGGTGTTGCTGGTCAAGCCGGACTTCCCTGCCAAGGACCTCGCCGGGTTCCTCAATTATACGAAGACCCATCCGAATCTGACTGCCGGCTACGGCTCGGGCGCGGCGCAGATATCGATCGCGCAATTGCAATCGCGCGGCGGCCTGTCGGTGATCGCGGCGTCCTACCGCGGCGTGCCGCAGGCGGTCACCGACGTGATGACCGGTGCAACCAATCTCACATTTGCGGATCTGTCGGTATCTCTGCCGCAGATGCGGGGCGGCACGCTTCGTGGCATCGGCGTGACTTCGCCGAAGCGAAACGAACTGACCCCGGACCTGCCCGCATTAGCCGAGGCCATGCCCGGCTTTGAGGCGACAATCTGGTACGGACTGCTCGCGCCCGCGAACACCCCCGCTGCGATCGTCGACAGGTTGTACACGGCGAGTGAAAAATTCCTGTCGGCGCCGGCAACACGGGAAAAGCTTGCCAGTGTCGGCGTCGTCGTTTCGACGATGCCACCGAAGGAATTCGGTACGTTCATTCAAAGCGAGATCGTCCGTTGGAGCGCCGATGCCAAGGCTGCCGGCATCGAGCCTCAATAGCGCGGAATGCTTAAGCCCATGTCAGTTCATGCATCCATTGGAATGATCGGGCTCGGCCTCATGGGAGCAGCACTTTCGGCGCGACTGATCGATGCCGGGTGTGCCGTGATCGGATTCGATATCGACCCCGAACGATGCAAGGAACTAAAGGCCAAAGGCGGCGAGGTGGCCGCCTCCGTTGGAGAACTCGCAGGCCATTGCCGGACGATCATTGTCGCTGTCTATAACGCCGATCAGGTTGAATCCCTGCTCGCCGAACTGGCGCCAAGCGAAGAGCCGGCGCGGAGCATGATCATCTGCACCACCACATGTACGCCGGACGAGATCACGCGAATCGCAAGACAGGCCGATGACGCCGGTCTCGGCTTCATCGAGGCGCCGATATCCGGTACCAGCGCGGAGGTGCGGAACGGCTCAGGCCTGGCGCTGGTGGCCGGCCCGCAAGAGAGCATCAAGACCGCCTCCGCCACCCTTGATATTCTCTGTCCGCAAAGGGTGAACGTCGGCAAGATCGGCGACGCCAGCCGGACCAAACTGGCGATCAATCTGATTCTGCAAAACAACAGGGCGGCGTTGGCGGAGGGGATTGTCTTCGCGGAAGGCCTGGGGCTGGACCCGGCGGTCTTTCTTGCTACTGCCCGCAAGTCCGCCGCCTACTCCCGGGTCATGGACACCAAGGGAGACAAGATGCTGACGCGCGATTTCACGCCCCAATCGCATATTTCGCAGACCCTGAAGGACGCCGAGCTCATTCTCGCAGAGGCCCAGCGCCGAAATTTTTCGCTTCCCCTGACATCAACCCAGGCGGCGTTACTCCGCACCGCGATTGCGCTGGAAGGGCCGGATAGCGACAGCGCCGCCGTCATCGAAGCCGTTCGACAGCCAAAAGCCCTGATCGAGGATCCCACATGATCAATTGCGCAATCGTCGGGCTGGGCCGCTGGGGCCGTCATCTCGCTGAGGCTGCGCGCGGCCAGGCTCACCTGAAGATAACCCGGGCCGTCGAGACCGACATCGACAACGCCCAAGCGTTTTGTGCCGAACATCAACTCGAGCTGACCGACAATCTCAACAACGTCCTTGGCGATCGCGCAATCGACGCAGTCCTGCTGGCGACGCCGCATTCCCAGCACCTGAATCAGGTGATCGTCTCCGCCGCGGCCGGCAAGCAGATATTCTGCGAAAAGCCGCTCGCGTTGCGTCGCGACCATGCCGAGCGCATGTTCGGCGCCTGTCGTGATGCGGGCGTGGTTCTCGCGGTCGGACATAACCGCCGGTTCTGGCCGTCGATGCAGGCGCTGCGAGAGATAACCGCCAGCGGCGAACTCGGCACGATCCTTCACATCGAGGGCCACAACAGCAACGAAAACTCCGAAAAAATCACCGCGGGATGGCGGCTGTCGCCTGCGGAATCCCCCGGCGGCGGATTAACCGGCGCCGGGCTGCATGTGCTCGATGCCTTTGTCAGCCTGCTGGGTCCGGTCCGCCAGGTCTACGCGCGCTTCAACTCGCGCGACGGCGGTCCGCCACCGCGGGATTCTTCCGTGCTCGCGCTCGATTTTGTCAACGGTGTTACCGGCACGCTGGCAACGGTGAGGGCGACCCCTTTCTATTGGCGGGTTCACGTGTTCGCCACCAAAGGGTCGGCGGAAGTGCTCGATGAGGCTACATTGGTACTGCGAAAGTCCGGCTGCGCGGCGAAGACGATCAACTATCCGCGCATCGACGTGCTGTCCGCCGAATTGAACGCCTTTGCGGATACGGTCGAGCGCAAGCTTCCTTTTCCTGCGCGGGAAACAGAAGTGCTCGCCACGCTATCGGCCTTCGAGGCTGCGCTGGAATCGATGGAATCGGGGCATCCGGTGGTCTGCGATGGCGGATAGATCTGCGGGACAAAAGCCCTCACGCTATCGCGACATCGCCGCCAGGCTGCAAAAGAACATCCGGCTCGGCAAATACCCGATCGGCGATCTATTGCCGACCGAAACCGAATTGATGGCGCAATATTCGGCGAGCCGCCAGACCGTTCGCGAGGCGCTTCGGATCCTGATGGACCAGGGCCTGATCGTGCGGCGCGCCGGGCTCGGCTCGGTGATCATCGCAACCGAGCCTCCGGTGCTGTTCACCCACAGTGTCAAATCGCTCGGCGAGTGGCTCAGATATTCCAATGAGACCTATCGTGAGGTCGTCAGGAGCCGCGAGATCGTCGCAGATCGAAATCTGGCCGCATTGCTGAAATGCGAGCCCGGCAAACACTGGTTTCTGATCGAGTCAGTCCGCCGCGCCGACCAATTCGCCGCCCCCCTTGGTTGGACCGAGATCTACGTGTTGCGGAAATTCGCAGGCGTCGTGAAGCGCAGCGATCACGGCCGCACGCCCGTACATGAACAGATCGCCAGGATGTTCGGCCAGATCACCGAATATGCCCAAATGGAAATCTTCGCACGCGAGATGCCGGCCGCGCTGGCGAAGGCGTTGCAGGTCAAACCTGGTTCCCCTGCCCTAACCGTCGTGCGCCGGTATTATGGCGTCAAGGAAGAGCTGTTCGAGGTGACCGTCACCACACATCCCGAAGGCCGCTATACCTATTCGATGGACATGCAGCGCTCGCTCCGCCCACGCGTCTAAAGCAAGATCCGGGAAGCGGATGGTGGGCACGACAGGGATCGAACCTGTGACCCCTACCATGTCAAGGTAGTGCTCTCCCGCTGAGCTACGTGCCCTAAAGTCCTAGATCGGGTGACGGTCCCTATATCGGCTCCGACGCGGGCAGGCAAGGTTACAAGCCTACGTTTTCGGCCATTCCGAGGGTCGATCAGGCCGCCAGCATCTTGTTCACTTCGCTGACAAGCTCGCGAAGGTGGACCGGCTTCGACAATACCTTGGCGTTTTTGGGCGCTTCCGAGTCCGCATTCAGCGCCACCGCCGCAAAGCCGGTGATGAACATGATCTTGATGTCGGGATCGAGTTCCGAGGCGCGGCGCGCCAGCTCAATGCCGTCCATTTCCGGCATCACGATGTCGGTGAGCAGCATCTCGAACGGCTCCTCGCGCAGCCGCTGATAGGCCGACATGCCGTTATCATGCGGCGAGACCTGAAAACCGGCGTTTTCCAGCGCCTTGACCAGAAAGCGGCGCATGTCGTTGTCGTCTTCGGCAAGCAGGATCTTGTGCATGGCTGGAATCGTTGAATCCGGTTTGAAGATCACCCCGCCCTACTAAGCCCGACAGAGAGTAAATTTCGGGTGAAAGCAGCAGCGCGTCGGAGATCTGATGACAGCATTTCTGGACCCGATTAGGGCACGAATCAATCGAGAGCGATCAATTCCCGCCGCAAGCCATTCGTTTCGATCATTTTAGAGTTTTTCCGCTTGGCAGAGCCGCCGCGATTATCGACAATGGCGCCTGAAAAGCCGCCTCTTCTGGCGAAAACAAGCTTGGTCAGAAGGGTGGATTCGAGGAACGGCGCCCGACGATGACTCATTCTGCCGAAGAACAGCCGCCGCCGTTCGAAATCGTCGAACCGGCAGCCTGGCGCGCGCCCATCATCTTCAATTCGCCGCATTCCGGCTCGGTCTATCCGGACGAATTCCTGAAAGCTTCGCGGATCGATCTCGCCGGCCTGCGCCGCTCGGAAGACTCGTTCATGGACGAGTTGATCGCGGACCTGAGCGGCCGCGGTTTTCCGACCGTGAGCGTCAACTTTCCGCGCTCCTATGTCGACGTCAACCGCGAACCCTATGAACTCGATCCACGGATGTTTTCGGGCCGGCTGCCGAGCTTTGCCAATACGCGCTCGATGCGGGTCGCCGGCGGCCTCGGCACCATCCCGCGCGTGGTCGGCGACGGCCAGGAAATCTACGGCGAGCGCATCGCGGTCGATGACGCACTCACCCGGATCGAACAGCTCTACAAGCCCTATCACCGCGCGTTGCGGCGTCTGATCAACAAGGCCCACCGCGCCTTCGGCACCGTGATCGTCGTCGACTGTCATTCGATGCCGTCGGTCGGCGTATCGCGTGAGGAGCCGCGGCGGCCGGACGTCGTGATCGGCGACCGCTATGGCACCAGTTGCGCCCCGGTCCTGGCCGACACGGTCGAGGAAACCATGAGCCGGCTCGGTTACACGGTCGGCCGCAACAAGCCCTATGCGGGCGGCTTCATCACCGAGCATTACGGCAACCCGGCTTCCGGGCTGCACACCGTGCAGCTCGAACTCAACCGCGCCGTCTATATGGATGAGCGGAGCCGCGCCCGCGGTGAACGGTTCGCGCAGGTCGCGCGCGACTTCGCAGTGCTGGCCGACGTGCTCGCCGCACTCCCGCTGGATGGTCTTGAGCCCTTCGCCTCCGCCGCGGAATGATCGCGGTCATCGTCGACCCGATGACAATTCCAAGAAAAGGGCCGCTCCCAAGAAAAAAGGGCCGCCTGAATGAACAAGCGGCCCAAGTCTAGGGAGGAAACGCCCAAGGAGGGCAGCGATAGCGCGAGGCGCTACCGCACCGCAACAATATGCGACCGCGCTGCACAAAGTGCAAGACCTTTCGAAATATTTCTGGTGCATAGCCTGTTGAAGACCGGCCGGGGCTAGCGCGACAAGTCTTCATATTTTACTTTTAAAATCATATACTTAAATATGACACAGGTGGCCTTCTACACCACTGTGTTTCGACCGTCCAATTTGCTCTCGAATTCGTGATCGGAGGTGCTCGTTGGAAATTTACCCTTTTTGGGACCTCGAATCACTGAGCGAAATCAAGCCTGGGCCCCGGCGGACGGCCCGCACCGACGGTGCGGAATTCGCCGGATTGCGCTAGTGGTTCGATTCTGTTCTGCGGCAGCCCTGGAGACACCGTGACGGTCATCGATTTCACCGCGTTCATTGGCCGTCTGGCGACCGCCTCCGGCGAAACCATCCTGCCGTTCTTCAGGACCTCGCTCGGCGTCGACAACAAGGGTTCGCACGATTTCGATCCGGTGACGGAAGCGGACAGGGCGGCCGAGGCGGTGATGCGCCGGCTGATCCAGGCCAACTTTCCCCAACATGGCATTGTCGGCGAAGAGTTCGGCAACGAACGCGAGGATGCCGACTATGTCTGGGTGCTCGACCCGATCGACGGCACCAAGTCGTTTATTTCGGGCTTTCCCACCTGGGGCACGTTGATCGCGCTGATGCACAAGAAAATGCCGGTATTCGGCATGATGCATCAGCCCTATATCGGCGAACGATTTTACGGCGACAACGGCTCGGCGAATTATTCCGGATCGGCCGGCCAACGACGTCTGGCCGTGCGCCGCTGCGCCTCGCTCAAGGACGCGACGCTGTTTACCACCAGTCCGCTGCTGATGAACGAGGCCGATCGCGCCACCTTCAGCCGCTTCGCCGATGTCGTGCGGCTGACGCGCTATGGCGGCGATTGCTACTCTTACTGCATGCTGGCGGCCGGCCATCTCGATCTCGTCATCGAGACCGAACTGAAACCTTACGACATTGCGGCGTTGATCCCGATCATCACCGGCGCCGGCGGCGTGGTGACGACCTGGGAAGGCAAGCCCGCGCAAGGCGGCGGCCGCATTGTCGCGGCCGGCGATCCGCGCGTCCACGAAGCGGCGCTCAAGCTGCTCAACGGTTGAGAGGACGTTCATGAAACCATCGTACGGGCTGTTTGCAGCATTGGTGCTGCTGTTGTCGGCCGCGCCAGCGGGGGCTCAGGACTTTCCATCGCACCAGATCCGCCTGATCGTTCCGTTCCCGGCCGGCGGCCCCAGCGACATCATCGCGCGCGTGCTCGGACAGCGCATGTCGGAGATCACCAAGCAGCCGGTGATCATCGACAACCGCGGCGGCCAGGGCGGCGTGCTCGGCACCGAGGTGCTCGCCAAGGCAACGCCCGATGGCTACACGATTGCGCTTTCCAGCGCCGGTGCGCTCGCCATCAGTCCGACGATGGAACGGGTTACCTACGATCCGTTGAAAGACCTTCAAACCATCACGCTGGTGGCCAAAGCGCCGGAGATGCTCGTCGTGACACCCGACGTTCCGGCGAAGAACATGGCGGAGTTGGTCGCGCTCGCAAAGGCCAAGCCCGGAAAACTCAACTTTGCTTCGACAGGTCCGGGCAGCATGCCGCATCTCGCCGGCGAATTGCTCAAGCTCATCGCCAAGGTCGACATCGTGCATGTGCCCTATCGCGGCGCGGCGCCGGCGGTGAACGATCTGCTCGGGCAACAGGTGCAGATGGCATTTCTTGATCAGCCCGTCCTGCTGCCGCAGATCAAGGCCGGCGGCTTGCGTGCGATCGCGATCGGCGCGCCGGAACGTGCGTCGACCTTGCCGGACGTGCCGACCACCGCCGAGGTCGGCATGCCCGATCTTCTGGCTGAAAACTGGCATGGCATGGTCGCGCCAGCCGGCACGCCGGCGGCGATCGTAGCAGTGCTGAACCGGATCACGACCGAGGCGTTGCAGGATCCGACCGTGAAGGAAAAGCTTGCCATTCAAGGCGCCACGGTCGTCGGCGACAGCCCGGAACATTTCCACGCCTTCCTCGATAGCGAAATCACGCGGTGGGCGAAGGTGATCAAGGACGCCGGCGTCGCGACGGAGAAGTAAGCCGCCCGCTTCTCCTCCGTCGTTGCGAGCGCCAGCGAAGCAATCCAGAACTGCAAGACGCTGGATTGCTTCGTCGCTACGCTCCTCGCAATGACAGACCTTTAGCGAGCCGCCTTGCGCAGGTGATCGACGAGAAGCTTGGCCGGCTTCGGCAGGTCCTTGAAGCTGCGGGCGCAGATCACGAGCCTGCGGTTGGCCCAATCGTCGCGGATCGCAAGCGGCGCAATCGGCATCGATTGCGCACAGCGCCTGGCGGCGGCTTCCGGCACCACGGCAACGCCGACGCCCGCGGCCACCATGCGGCAGATCGCGTCGAAATCCCGCAACCGCGCCCGAACCTGCAACCGTACCCCGAGCCGTGCGGCATGCCTGCCGATGTGAATGGCGAGCGCGGTCGTATTCGTCAGCCCGACGAAATCGCGATTCCCGACCTCGACAAAATCGATATGCCGGCGGTTCGAGAATTCGCTGCGCTTCGGCACCACCAGCATCAAGCGATCTTCGCTAAAGGAAAACCGCTCGAAATGCGCAGGGACTGCATGTTCGGCGGCAAAACCGAGATCGGCCGCGCCGCCGGCAATGGCGCCGACGATATCGGCGCTCTCGCGTTCCTCGACATCGAGGCTGATCTCGGGATATTCGCGCAAGAAAACGCCGAGCGCTTTCGGCAAATGCTCCGACAGGCCGGACGTGTTGGCGAGCAGGTGCACGCTCGCCTTGACGCCGCTGGAGAAAGCCGAAATGTCGCCCTGCATCATCACGACCTGATGCATGATCGTCCGCGCGTGATCGCGCAGGCTTTCGCCGGCGGCCGTAAGCTCAACGCCGCGGCGCCGGCGGCGGACCAGCGCCACGCCGAGATCGGCCTCTAGCCCCTTGATCCGGGCGCTTGCCGAGGCAAGCGCGAGATTCGCGCGCGCCGCACCGTGGGTGATGCTGCCGGAGTCGGCTATCGCGACGAAAAGCTGAAGATCGACCAGATCAAACCGCATGGCATGCTCGCAGGTCATGTGCCTTCGTCAAATCCGAAGGCTTATTCAATAAGTCACAGATTGTGCCAGTCCGGCCGATCGGTCAATGTGATGACATGAGCATTCTCCTTCTGACCTTCATCGCGGTGGTGTTCTTCCTGGCCGGGGTGGTCAAGGGTGTGATCGGGCTTGGCCTGCCGACCGTGTCGATGGGGTTGCTCGCGGTCGCGATGCCGCCGGCGCATGCGCTTGCGATCGTCATCGTGCCGGGCATCCTGACCAACATCTGGCAGACCTTTGCCGGCCCCTACTTCGCCGGCATCGTGAAGCGGCTCTGGCCGCTGTTGCTGAGCCTTGCGGTCGGCATCTGGCTCAATCGCGACATGATGACCGGCCCCTATGCGCGGCATGGCACCGTCCTGATCGGCATCCTGCTGGTGATCTACGCGATCATCAGCCTGCGGAAATTTGCACTCACCGTCCCTCCGGCTCGCGAGAAATCGATCGGCGGCGTCATCGGCCTTACCACCGGGCTCATCTCGGGCGCCACCGGTGTGCAGGTGATTCCGTCGATGCCGTTCTTCCAGGCGCTCGGCATGAAGAAAGACGAACTGATCCAGGCGCTCGGCGTATTCTTCACGGTCGCGACCGTGGCGCAGGCCTTCAATCTCTCAGCCGCAGGTGTGCTGGATGAGTCGACCGCATTGCCCGGCGTGATCGCGCTCGCCTGCGCCTTCACCGGCATGGCGCTCGGCCAAAGCGTGCGCTCGCGGCTCGAGCCGGAAGCGTTCCGCCGCTGGTTCCTGATCTCGATGATGCTGCTCGGAATCTATCTCGCTTGCGCCGCGACCTACGAAATCTATTTCGCCTAATCGCTCTTCACCCGAACAGCGGCGTACCCGGCACGAAGGCGTCGAACGCCGCCCAGAACTGCGCGCGGTAGCGATCCTGCTCTTGCAGGATTTCGTGCCTGGCGCCGGCGATGACGAGATGCGAACCGGCCTTTAAGTGATAGGCGAACTCCTCGATCGCCGACGTGGAAACGACCGTGTCGTTGCTCGCCGCCAGCATCAGGATTGGCTGGCGAATCTCGGAAGGGTAGGTCATGGCGCGAAAGCCGTGCATCGCGCGGAAGGCCGTATCGGCCCAGGCGACCGTTGGCGAGCCAAGGCCCAGCGTCGGGTCTTCGGCCAGGATCGCGGCATTGCGCGCGTAACGGACGGGATCGCTGGTCAGCGGATTGTTCACGAAGGACTCGGTGCCGGTCAGCGTATCCCCGCCACCGGGAACGTAGCGACCGCCGAGACCGGCAAACCGCAGGGTTCGCAACAACACGCGGGCCGGCAGCGCCGTCAGATGGCCTGGCAGATCAATCATCGGCGCCGACAAAACCATGCGATCGAACCAGCGTTTTCCCGCATGCGCGATCCGCAGCATCACCGCGCCGCCCATCGAATGGGCGAGCGCAAAGAACGGCGGCGGACAATCCGGCATCACCACCTGCTGCACGAAGGCCTCGACGTCGATCTCGTAGTCGGAAAAGTCGCGCACATAGCCTTTGCGCGGATCGCGCAGCCGTCGCGAGGAGTGTCCCTGGCCACGCCAGTCGATCATCGCCACCGCAAAGCCGCGGTCGCGCAAATCCCGCACCGTCTCGAAGTATTTCTCGATGTGCTCGCTGCGGCCGGTGAAGACGCAGACCGTGCCCTTGCGATTGGCCGGCGGAGCCCAGCGCGCAAAGCGCAGTTCGGCACCGTCTGGTGTCTTGATGGTCCCGGAAACGACGTCGTCGGGCACGGGATTGGCGGGGATTGAGACGAGCGTCATGGAAGCTGCCGGGCTAGGCGAAAAGCGCTGAAAATCAAGGGTGCTGGCGCATCAAAGAGCGCCTTGAACGCATTCGATTCCCTCCCATATCACCTTCGTGCAGGCCACGGCCAGTATTTCCGAAGAACCCGGGAGTGCTGGAGGCTGCACAACATAAGCCCGGCCCCATGGCGGGCGGGTTCACTCAAACAGTCGCTCAATGGAGGACTACCTATGCGTAGCTACGACCTTACCCCGTTTTATCGCTCGACCGTCGGCTTCGACCGCTTCTTTAGCCTGCTCGACCAGGCCACTGCTGACGGCAGCCCCGGCTATCCGCCCTACAACATCGAACGTACCGGCGAGAACGCCTATCGCATCAGCGTTGCGGTCTCCGGCTTCGCGCAGAGCGAGCTTTCGATCGTCGCCAAGGAGAACACCTTGACGATCAAGGGCGAGAAAGTCGCCAACGAGAATAGCAAAGAAAAATCCGAGGTGCTTTACCGCGGCATCGCCGCGCGGGCCTTCGAGCGTGCGTTCCAGCTTGCCGACTTTGTCGTCGTGAAGAACGCCTCGCTGGAGAACGGTCTCCTGCACGTCGATCTCGTCCGCGAGATCCCCGAGGCCAAGAAGCCCCGCAGCATTCCGATCGGCACGGCGACGCCCTCTGCGCCTGTCATCGAAGGCTCGGCCGAGAAGGCCGCGGCCTGAAGCATGATCCGGAAAAGTGTGTAGCGGTTTTCCGAATAAGATCATGCTCTAAAGTCACCCCTTCAGCAGATATTGGCTGAAGACGAAAACGCCCCGGGAAACCGGGGCGTTTTTTATTGCGGTGTGTTGACGTCACTCCAGCCCCTGGACCTTCGGCATCGGCTGGGTCGGCTGGATGGCCGGCGCAGCCGGCTTGGCTTCCACCACTGCGGCAGGAGGCGCGGCCGGCGGCGTGTCGGCGGGCTTGGCCTGAACGGCGGCCGATTGCTGCATGGGCGCCGGCGCGGGCGTCGTCGTCAACTTGTCGGCCAAGGGCTTCACGTCCGAGGGTTTCACGCCCGAGGGTTTGGCGTCGAGCCGGTCGGCCAATTTGGCCGGCGCAGCCTTCGGCATCGGAACCTGCTGCGGCATCCGGCTTGCGATCTTGGGCACGGAAGCCGGCGGCCTCGGCGCGTTGTCGAGGCGCGTCATCGGCTCAACCGGCCCGTACCCGTACGAGGGCCGGGGTGCGCCGCCGTAATAGCCATCTCCGTAGCCGCCACCATAGCCGCCAAAGTGCTCGGCCGGCACGAAGCGAACGATCCGCCCGTCACGCGCATCGATCACCAGACGGCCATCGTCGCCCCGGCGATCGATCGCCGAGACCGAATAGAACAGGCCGCGCAGCCGTGGCACGCCGAGCGGAGAGAACCCGTTCTCGCGCAGGACCGCATAGACCTCCGTCGGCGGCAGTAGCGGCGCGCCATAGCCAGGACCGTCCGCAGGACCGGCGCCATAAGCCGGCGGCGGGCCATAGGCGCGCGGACCGTAGGCTGGTGCAGTTATGACCGGAGGTGGCGGCGGCACATCGGCATAGGGCCCCTCGATATCGGATGCCGCCTGGTAGCGGGCGGGACCTGCCTGCTGGGGCGTGCTTTGCGCATTCGCCGCCGTCGCCGCGAAAACGAGCCCGGCCGTAACGGCCCACCCTCTGAACGCCTTCATCTTTGGAGCTCCTGTGATGACCCTGCCAAGGGTCTCTGTTTTGCAACCCCGAGGCCCGATTTCATTCTTGGAATCGGGCAGCCCTTAGGCTCAATCGCGGCGGGCTTGCCGCAAAACCGCGGCAGGACTGCATGGCTTCGGCCCTCGCCATTTGCACACCGCGAGCGACTTTCAGCTGCTTGTGTGATAGAGAAAAATTTGGCATGGTCGAAGTTAGGACAGTAATACTGTCTCAATTTTAGGCCGCACTCCCGGCACAGGGTTTGCAGCGCCCAGGCTAAATTTAAGAAATAGCGGCTCGCGGAGGACGGCCAGTGGCCCGGTGGGTGCCACGACGCCAAAGCTGCGCCGCCGACGGTGAGGCCGAAGGCCTTATTGATTGAGAGGACGCAAAGCATGAGCCGGTCCGAATTCGAACGCGAAAACCTCAACGCCCCTGGGCTGTCGGTCGCGGCGTCGAAACCGGCCGATTCCACGCACAGCATCGAAAAACACACGTTCCGGCCCGCGGCCGAAGGCCTGTACGACCCCTCGCTGGAAAAGGATTCCTGCGGCGTCGGCTTCATCGCCAACATCAAGGGCAAGAAGTCGCATCAGATCGTCTCTGACGCGCTTCAGATCCTCTGCAACCTCGAACACCGTGGCGCGGTCGGCGCCGACCCGCGCGCCGGCGACGGCGCCGGCATCCTGGTGCAGATCCCGCACGCCTTCTTTGGCCGCAAGGCCAAGGAACTCGGTTTCACGCTGCCCGAACCCGGCACTTACGCCGTCGGCGCGCTGTTCATGCCCAAGGAAAAGGCCTGGCGGAAGGTGATCCAGAGCATCATCGCTGACCAGATCAAGGCCGAGGGGCTGACGCTGCTCGGCTGGCGCGACGTGCCGACCGACAATTCTTCGCTCGGCGAAACCGTCAAGCCGACCGAGCCCGCCAACATGCAGGTGTTCGTCGGCCGCGGCGTCCAGATCAAGGACGAGACCGAGTTCGAACGCCGCCTCTACATCCTGCGCAAGTCGATTTCGCAGGCGATCTACCAGCGCCGCGACCGCGGCATGGCCGGCTATTATCCGTGCTCGCTGTCGTGCCGTACCGTGATCTACAAGGGCATGTTCCTGGCCGACCAGCTCGGCAAGTACTATCCCGATTTGCACGAGGCGGATTTCGAGAGCGCACTGGCGCTGGTGCATCAGCGCTTCTCGACCAATACCTTCCCGACCTGGTCGCTGGCGCATCCTTACCGGATGATCGCGCATAACGGTGAAATCAACACGCTGCGCGGCAACACCAACTGGATGGCGGCGCGGCAGGCTTCCGTGCATTCGGAACTCTACGGCAAGGACATCAGCCGGCTGTGGCCGATCTCCTATGAAGGCCAGTCCGACACCGCCTGCTTCGACAACGCGCTCGAATTCCTGGTGCAAGGCGGCTACTCGCTGCCGCACGCCGTGATGATGATGATTCCGGAAGCGTGGGCCGGCAATCCGCTGATGGATGAGAAGCGCCGCGCCTTCTATGAATATCACGCCGCGATGATGGAGCCTTGGGACGGTCCCGCCGCGATCGCGTTCACCGACGGAAAGCAAATCGGCGCCACCCTCGACCGCAACGGCCTGCGGCCGGCGCGCTATCTCGTGACCTCTGACGATCGCATTGTCATGGCCTCCGAGATGGGCGTGCTCAAGATCCCCGAGGACGAGATCGTCACCAAGTGGCGTCTGCAGCCCGGCAAGATGCTGCTGGTCGACCTCGAACAGGGCCGCTTGATCCCCGACGACGAAATCAAGGCGGCGCTTGCCAAGAGCCATCCCTATCAGGAGTGGCTCAACGGCTCGCAGATCGTGCTTGAAGAATTGCCGGAAGCGCCCACCAAGGGCATGCGCTCGAACCTGCCGCTCTTGGATCGGCAGCAGGCGTTCGGCTACAGCCAGGAAGACATCACCATCCTGATGGCGCCGATGGCCTCCACCGGCGAAGAGGCGGCCGGCTCGATGGGCAACGACACGCCGATCTCGGCGCTGTCGGACAAGGCGAAGCCCCTGTTCACCTACTTCAAGCAGAACTTCGCGCAGGTGACGAACCCGCCGATCGATCCGATCCGTGAGGAGCTGGTGATGAGCCTTGTCTCGATCATCGGGCCGCGGCCGAACCTGTTCGACCTCGAGGGCGTCGCCGCCAGCAAGCGCCTCGAAGTGCGCCAGCCGATCCTGACCGATGCGGACCTCGAGAAGATCCGCTCGATCTCCGAGATTGCGGATACGCATTTCAAGTCACGCACGCTCGACACCACGTTCCACGCCGGTCTCGGCGCGGCCGGCCTCGAGCAGGTGCTCGACGAACTCTGCGCGCGCGCCGAAGCCGCGGTCCGCGAGGGCATCAACATCGTCATCCTGTCCGACCGCATGGCGGGCACGGACCGGATTCCGATTCCCTCGCTGCTCGCCTGCGCCGCCGTGCATCACCACCTGATCCGCACCGGCTTGCGGACCTCGGTCGGTCTCGTCGTCGAATCCGGCGAGCCGCGCGAGGTGCATCACTTTGCGTGCCTGGCCGGCTACGGCGCCGAAGCGATCAACCCGTATCTGGCGTTCGAGACCATCATCGCGATGAAGGACCGCCTGCCCGGCGCGCTCGACGACTACGAGATCGTCAAGCGCTACATCAAGTCGATCGGCAAGGGCCTGTTGAAGGTGATGTCCAAGATGGGCATCTCGACCTACCAGTCCTATTGCGGCGCGCAGATCTTCGATGCCGTGGGCCTGAAGGCCGATTTCGTCGCCAAGTATTTCGCCGGCACCCACACCCGCATCGAGGGCGTGGGGCTGGCCGAGATCGCGGAAGAGACCGCGCGCCGGCACACGGACGCTTTCGGCGATGCGCTCGTCTACAAGACCGCGCTCGATGTCGGCGGCGAATACGCCTACCGCACCCGCGGCGAGGACCATGCGTGGACGGCCGAATCGGTCTCGATCCTGCAGCACGCCGCGCGCGGCAATTCGCTGGAGCGTTATCGGGCCTTCGCGAAAATCCTCAACGAGCAATCCGAGCGGCTGTTGACGCTGCGCGGCCTGTTCAAGATCAAGCCGGCCGAGGACGAGAAGCGCAAACCTATTCCGCTCGACCAGGTCGAGCCGGCCAAGGAGATCGTCAAGCGCTTTGCCACCGGTGCGATGTCGTTCGGCTCGATCTCGCGCGAGGCGCATACGACGCTTGCAATCGCGATGAACCGGATCGGCGGCAAGTCGAACACCGGCGAGGGCGGCGAGGAAGCCGACCGCTTCAAGCCGCTGCCGAACGGCGATTCCATGCGCTCGGCGATCAAGCAGGTGGCCTCGGGCCGCTTCGGCGTCACGACGGAATATCTCGTCAATTCCGACATGATGCAGATCAAGATGGCGCAGGGCGCCAAGCCCGGCGAAGGCGGACAGTTGCCCGGCCACAAGGTCGATGCGACTATCGCCAAGGTGCGGCATTCGACGCCCGGCGTCGGCCTGATCTCGCCGCCGCCGCATCACGACATCTATTCGATCGAAGACCTCGCGCAGCTCATCTACGACCTGAAGAACGTCAATCCGGACGGTCAGGTCTCGGTGAAGCTCGTTTCCGAAATCGGCGTCGGCACCGTGGCCGCGGGCGTGGCGAAGGCGCGGGCCGACCATGTCACCATCGCGGGCTTCGAGGGCGGTACGGGCGCCTCGCCCCTCACCTCGATCAAGCACGCCGGCAGTCCCTGGGAAATCGGCCTCGCCGAAACCCACCAGACGCTGGTGCGCGAACGGCTGCGCAGCCGGATCGTCGTGCAGGTCGACGGCGGTTTCCGTACCGGACGCGACGTCGTGATCGGCGCGCTGCTGGGCGCCGACGAATTCGGCTTTGCCACCGCGCCGCTGATTGCGGCAGGCTGCATCATGATGCGCAAGTGCCATCTCAACACGTGTCCGGTGGGTGTCGCCACGCAAGACCCGGTGCTGCGCAAGCGCTTCACTGGCCAGCCCGAGCACGTGATCAACTACTTCTTCTTCGTCGCCGAAGAAGTTCGCGAGATCATGGCCAGCCTCGGCTATCGCAGCTTCAACGAAATGATCGGCCAGACCCAGATGCTCGACCAGACCAGGCTGGTGGCGCACTGGAAGGCCAAGGGCCTCGACTTCTCCAAGCTGTTCGTGCGGCAGAAGGAAGAAAAGGGCCAGAAGATCTATCGCGCGGAAGCGCAGAACCATCATCTGGAAGCCGTGCTCGACCGCAGGCTGATCGAGAAGGCGCAAGCCGCGCTCGACCGCGGTGCGCCGGTCAAGATCGAGACGGAGATCAACAACACCGACCGCTCGGCGGGCGCGATGCTGTCGGGCGCGGTCGCCAAGATCTACGGCCATGCCGGCCTGCCGCTCGACACCATCTCGGTGAACCTCAAGGGCACGGCTGGCCAGGCGTTCGGCGCCTGGCTCGCTGCCGGCGTCACCTTCGACCTCGAAGGCGTCGCCAACGACTATGTCGGCAAGGGGCTCTCCGGTGGACGGATCATCGTCAAGCCGCCGCGCAATTCCGGCATCGTGCCGGAAGAGTCCATCATCGTCGGCAACACCGTGATGTATGGCGCGATCGAGGGCGAATGCTATTTCCGCGGCATCGCCGGCGAACGCTTCGCCGTGCGCAACTCCGGCGCGGTCGCCGTGGTCGAGGGTGCGGGCGACCACTGCTGCGAATACATGACCGGCGGCATCGTCGTGGTGCTCGGCAAGACCGGACGCAACTTCGCGGCCGGCATGTCGGGCGGCATCGCCTATGTGCTGGATGAAGCCGGTGACTTCGACAAGCTGTGCAACATGGCGATGGTCGAACTCGAACCTGTGCTGTCGGAAGAGATGATCAACGAGGACGCCTATCACGCATCCGGCGATCTCGAGGCGCACGGCCGCGTCGACGTGTTCCAGAACCTGCTCGACTCCGACGTCGAGCGGCTGCACGTCCTGATCACCCGTCACGGCAAGCTGACGGGCAGCAAGCGTGCGGCTGAAATTCTGGCTGACTGGAAAACGTGGCTGCCGAAATTCCGCAAGGTGATGCCGGTCGAATACCGCCGCGCGCTGAAGGAAATGAAGGCCAACGCCGACGCCGAGCCGAAGATCGCGATCGGGGCGTAAACCAAGATCCTCATGGTGAGGAGGCGCCAAGCGCCGTCTCGAACCATGAGGCCGAGACAGTGGCCTTCATCCTTCGAGACGCGACGCGAGCGTCGCTCCTCAGGATGAGGGTCTGAACTAGAGAGACGCAGGGGCTTCGGGTTTTAGATGGGCAAGGTAACCGGTTTTCTCGAATTCGAACGGCACGACCGCAAGTATGCGCCGGTGGCCGATCGGTTGAAGAATTTTCAGGAATTCGTCATCCCCCTGACGGAGAAAGAAACGCGCGACCAGGCCGCGCGCTGCATGAATTGCGGCATTCCATATTGCCACGGCACCGGCTCGGTGGCGCCCGGCACGCCCGGCTGTCCCGTCAACAACCAGATCCCCGACTTCAACGATCTCGTCTATCAGAACAACTGGCAGGAAGCTTCGCGCAACCTGCACTCGACCAACAATTTCCCCGAATTCACCGGGCGCATCTGCCCTGCGCCGTGTGAAGCGTCCTGCACGCTCAACATCGACGACAATCCGGTCACGATCAAAACCATCGAATGTGCAATCGTCGACCGCGCCTGGGAAAACGGCTGGATTACACCGGAAGTCGCGACAGAGAAGACCGGCAAGAAGGTCGCGGTGGTCGGCTCCGGGCCTGCCGGGCTCGCGTGTGCGCAGCAGCTCGCGCGCGCCGGCCACGACGTGCATGTGTTCGAGAAGTTCGCCAAGGCCGGCGGCCTTCTGCGCTACGGCATTCCGGACTTCAAGATGGAGAAGGGCGTCATCGATCGCCGCGTGACGCAGATGGAAGCCGAAGGCGTGACCTTTCACTACGGCAGCCACGTCGGCAACGGCGGCACCGATCCGCACAAGCTGGTCGAGGAATACGACGCGGTGGCGCTGACGGGCGGCGCGGAAGCCCCGCGCGACCTGCTGATTCCCGGCCGAGAGCTCGATGGCATTCACTTTGCGATGGACTTCCTGCCGCAGCAAAATCGCCGCGTCGGCAATGAATCGCTCGATGGCGTGCGCGAGATTCTCGCCGGCGGCAAACATGTCGTCGTGATCGGCGGCGGCGACACCGGATCGGACTGCATCGGCACTTCGTTCCGGCAAGGCGCGCTGTCGGTGACGCAGCTCGAGATCATGCCGGCGCCGCCCGAGCATGAGAACAAGGGCCTGACCTGGCCGAACTGGCCGCTGAAGATGCGCACTTCCTCGAGCCAGGCCGAGGGCGCCAAGCGCGAATACGCTGTGTTGACGCAGAAATTCACCGGCGGTGACGGCAAGGTCGCGAAACTGCATTGCGTGCAGGTCGACGACAAGTTCAAGCCGGTCGCCGGCACCGAATTCGACCTCGACGCAGAGCTCGTGCTGCTCGCGATGGGTTTTGTGCATCCGGTTCACGAGGGGCTGTTGAAGTCGCTCGGCGTCGAACTCGACCCGCGCGGCAATGTGCGCGCCAACACCGCGGACTATCAGACTTCGCTGTCGAAGGTGTTTTCCGCCGGCGACATGCGCCGCGGTCAATCGCTGGTCGTGTGGGCGATCCGCGAGGGGCGGCTCTGCGCCCGGTCCATCGACACCTTCCTGATGGGCTCGACGAATTTGCCGCGGTGATCCGAACTCGTATCCCGGACGAGGTAGCAGTGTCTCTCACGCTGCTCCGCAGAGCCGGGACCAATCTTGATGGACCCCGGATCAGCAGCGCACCGCTAGCGCGCTGCGCAGCGTCCGGGGAACGAGCCTCGCTCAATACGTCAGTTCTGCACCCGGACGCCAAGCATCACGACCGTCGAGGCTGAACTCGCCAGCGGGACGTTGGAATTGAGGATATCCCGCCGCAGCGTGCCCTTGATCCAGAGGTTGCGGGTCATCTTGTAGATGATGTCGCCTTCGTAGGAGTAGGTTTTGTCGAAGCGGCCGTCGCCCTGATAGTCGTAGGTGCCGTAGGTGAATTTGCCGACCGCGGTCAGCCAGCGGCGGAAATCGTGATCGACCTCGAACGTATAGGTGTGGCTCAACACGCCGGAGACGCCGGGCACGATGATCTCATCGATCGAGGTGGTGGAATTGAACTTCGCCGTGGTCAGCGGCGTCGCGGTCCAAGTCAGCGACGATGACGTCAACAGGCCGTCGAGCCGGCTGAGGCGCGGATCGGCGTAGCTGCGCTCGGCCCAGCCGACCGCGAGTTCGCCGGTGAGCAGCCGGGTGAATTCGAACGAGGTGCCGGCCTTGGCGTAGCCGCCGGTTGAATCGCGCGCAAAGCCAGAATTGTCGAGATACTGGTCGTGGACGCGGCTGTCGCCTTCGGCCTCGACGAACGGCCTCACGCCCGGCAGGAGATCGTAACTGACGCGTCCGACGCCGCCATACTGGTTGAAGGCGCGATCGGCGTTGCTCGCGATCGAGCCGTCGGTGAGCAGGGAGTTCTGATAGACCGTGCGATCGAACGTGGCGCCCGCCGCGACATCCAGCCGGTTGAATTGCTGGTCGATCCCGACCGTGGAGCCGAAGGTCGCAAACACCGGATATTTGGCTAGCCCCGCCGCGACGTTGGGGCTGCCGGGATTGTCGGTGCCGACGCGCAGGCGCACTTCGGAGGTGAGGTGGGTGAAGTCTGTCACGTCGAGCCGGCCGTCGACATGGCCGATGAAATCCGGCCGGTTGATGTCGGTCGGCGCCGACGAAATCGCGCCGTCGACGATCGGCGGCAGGCTGTTGCCGTAACCGGTGTAGGAGCCGCGCAGATCGGCGACCAGCGCATGCCGCTCCCAGTCGGACACCGCCACAAATTCCGGCGCTACCACCCAGAACGGCACGCCATGCGGTTCGACTAGGCGGCCGGGGTTGGTGTCGTACCCGCCGCGCAATTCGACCGCGGACTTGATTAGGAAGCTGCCGACGTAATCGCCGACCGGCCCAAAGGGATCGACATCGACCGGCAACGGCTTGCGCGCGGGCTGGCCCACGGCGGTGCCCGCCATCGCTGCCGGCATCGGCGGCTTGCTGGAGCTCAGCGAAGGCGGCGGCGAAATGCGCACACGCGCATTCGGATTGGTCGAACCCCTGGTCTCGGCCGGCGCCGGGGTGCCCGGTCCCGGCGACGATTTCGGCTTGGCCTGTCCGGGATAAAACTTCGGCTGCTTGCGCTTGCGATTGAGCGAATCGAAACCGGCTTCCGCCGCGCCATTGGCGGCCGGCAGGCCATATTTGGGGATCTCGCCGATCCGCGACGGCGCCGGCGGCGTCTTCTTTCGGCGCTGCGCGTCGGCCACGGGATCGCCCGTCGTATCGGCGGTGGTGTCGCCGGTCTTGTCGCTGGTTTTGCGCAGAAACGAATCCTGCGGCGTCAGGTAGCCGTCGCGGATCGGACGCAGGAGATCGGACGTCAGGGTCTGGGCTTTGACGGGCGAGGCCACCGCGATCACCGCAAGACACGGCAGCACGGCGCGCAACAAGGTCACGCGCTTGCTGTGGCCGCTGAATGGCCTCGGCATCACGATTGAAATACCCCAGCAATTTCAAACGCTTGCCTAAACGACCACAGCGGCCGGCTCGGAAACGTCGTTAACGGAGTTAAAACAATTATGGTTAATGAGCCGTTGAGAACGGCCGCTCGCGTCGCCTTCCAGGGGCGCGCGTGATAGGAAGACGATCCACTCTGAGAGCCCCCTTCGGAACCACGCATGCGTCCTTCGAAACCGCTGATGGCCAATTCAACCGGCACCGATTCCGCCACCGCCGCCGTCCAGTCGGCCTTACGCACCCTGGAAGCCGAAGGCAGCGGCATCGCCGCCATCGAAGCCGCGCTGCGCTCCGATCTCGGCGAACCGTTCGCCCGCGCCACCGACCTCATTCGCGGCGCCAAGGGACGGTTGATCGTCACCGGCCTTGGCAAGTCCGGCCATATCAGCCGCAAGATCGCCGCGACCTTTGCCTCCACCGGCACGCCTGCCTTCTTCGTGCATGCGGCGGAAGCAAGCCATGGCGATCTCGGCATGATCACGACCGACGACGTCATCCTGGCGCTGTCGTGGTCCGGCGAGCAGCCGGAGATGAAGGCGCTGATCAGCTACGCCAAGCGGTTCCGCATCCCGCTGATCGCGATGACCGCGGAACGCGACTCGACGCTGAGCCAGGCGGCCGACGTGGCGCTGGCGCTGCCGAGGGCGCGCGAGGCCTGCCCGCATAACCTGGCGCCCACCACCTCCTCGCTGATGATGCTGGCGCTCGGCGATGCGCTGGCGATCGCGCTGCTGGAGGGCCGCGGCTTCACGTCGGTCGATTTCAGCGTGCTGCATCCCGGCGGCAAGCTCGGCGCCATGCTGAAACATATCGGTGACATCATGCATACCGGCGCGGCAGTGCCGCTAAAGCCGCTCGGCACAAGCATGTCGGACGCCCTCGTCGAAATGACGTCGAAGGGCTTTGGCTGCGTCGGCATTGTCGATGCGCGCGGCGCCGTGGTCGGCATCGTCACCGACGGCGACCTGCGCCGTCACATGGGGCCCGGCCTGATGACGGCCGTGGTCGACGACGTCATGACGAAAAATCCCAAGACGATCCGCAGCACCTTGCTGGCGGGCGAAGCGCTGGAAGTTCTCAACGCCTCGAAGATCACGGCGCTGATCGTGACCGAAGCCAGCAAGCCGGTCGGCATCATCCACATGCACGATCTGCTGCGGGCGGGCGTGGCGTAGCTCACGCCATCATCCCGGAAACCTGGCCGCCTTTTCTTCCAGCGGCAGGCGCAGTCCGTTCGCCAGATATGAGACGGTGCGATAAAAGCCGCAGAGCAGAAATATCTCGAGGATTTTTGCGCCGCTATAGTGCGAGGCGAGCTTCGAAAATTCATCGTCGCTGAGCGTCGAGCGCGCATGCAGGGCGTCGACCGCGGCCAGCAATGCGCGCTCGGCATCCGTCCAGCAGGCGGCATCGGCGCCTTCTCGCACGGTGGCACGGATCTCGGCTTCGCTTAGCCGGGCGGCTTCCACAAACGTCGCGACGTGAACGCCCCATTCGTACTCGCAACCATTGAGCGCACAGGTACGGTCGATGACGATCTCGCGTTCGCGCAGGCTCAGCGGACCCCGATCCAGCAGGCTGCCGCTGCGAAACTTTTCCCAGGCGCGCGGGTTCGAGGCGATGACCCGAAACAGCATCAACGGCGGCGCGCCGCGCATGATGCGGTCGAACTGGCCCTGAATTTCCGGTGCATAGGGCGGTTCAAGCGGGGCAATTCGCGACATGGCTGGACTCCGTGCTACAATAACAGTAGCGAAATGCTACATTATTTGTAGCGCGCCGCAAGACGAAAATGGAGAGACCATGCCGAAACCGCCCCCACCTTCCCGCAAACCCGTCGGCAAAGGCCGGGTGCGCGGGTCCCGGAGCGGACGGCCGATCATGGTGCTGCTCGACCTGTTCGGGCGGCGCTGGTGTTTGCGGATTCTGTGGGAGCTGCGCGAGGCGCCGATGACCTCGCGGAGCTTGCGCGCCGCTTGCGACGAGGCGTCGCCGACGGTGCTGAACGAGCGGTTGAAAGAATTACGCGAGGCGGGCTTTATCGCGCTTGTCCCGGATGCCGGTTATGGCCTAACGCAAATGGGCCGGGAATTGCTCGGGACACTCCTGCCGCTCCATCGCTTCGCCGAGCGCTGGAGGAAAGAGCAGTGCGGCTAGATCAGGCCGCAGCGACCGTCAGGCTGGCGCCGTCAGCCTGCACGATCCGCACCCGGCTGCCCGCCGGCGCGTCGGGACCGGAAACCCGCCAAACGGTGTCGTCGATCCGCACCGTGCCGGCGCCGTCGACAATGGGCTTTTCCAGCGTGAAGACGCGCCCGACCAGCGCGTCCGTGCGCTTGTTGAGGAAGGGATTGCTGACGCTGACCGCCGTGTTGCTGCGCGCCAGGCGCCGCCACACCGGCACGGCAAGAACAGCGAAGACCGCAAACATCAGGATCTGGACCTGCCACGATGGCGCATAGGCGAATGAGATCAGCCCGGTCAGCAGCGCTGCGAGTCCGAGCCAGAACAGGAAAACGCCGGGCGCGAACAATTCCAGCGCCATCATGATGACGCCGAAGATCAGCCAGTTCCAGGTACCCAGGGTAACGAAGATCCCGTTCATGGATATGCCCTCGTCTTACACCGCTGGCGGCACCGGCGGAGGATTACCTGATGTCGGCACCGAGGCGCGGCGCGCGGCGGCCTGCGCCGATAGCGCGCTCTCGCCGAAGGTCGCTTTCGCGATCTCGCCGATACCGGCGAGCGAGCCCAGCAGGCTCGCCGCCTCGATCGGCAGCATGATGACCTTCTGGTTCGGCGAATCCGCCAGTTGGCCGAACGCCTTGATGTATTTGTCGGCGATAAAATAGTTCAGCGCGGCGACGTCGCCCTTGGCGATCGCTTCCGACACCATCTGCGTCGCCTTGGCCTCGGCCTCGGCGGAGCGCTCGCGCGCCTCGGCGTCACGGAACGCGGCCTCCTTCCGGCCCTCGGCCTGCAATATCTGGCCCTGCTTGGCGCCCTCCGCGCGCAGGATTTCCGACTGGCGCTGACCCTCGGCCTGCAGGATGTCGGCGCGCTTGACGCGCTCGGCCTTCATCTGCCGGCCCATCGCTTCGACGAGGTCGGCCGGCGGCACGATGTCCTTGATCTCGATCCGGTTGACCTTCAAGCCCCAGGGCGACACCGCGGCGTCGACCACACGCAGCAGGCGCTCGTTGATCTCGTCACGGTGCGAGAGCACCTGGTCGAGGTCCATCGCGCCCATCACCGAGCGGATGTTGGTCATGGTCAGCACGATGATCGCCTGTTCGAGGTTGGAGACTTCGTAGCTCGCCTTTGCGGCGTCGAACACCTGGAAGAACGCGACGCCGTCGGCCGTCACCGTGGCATTGTCCTTGGTGATTACTTCCTGCTCGGGAATGTTGATCACCTGCTCCATCATGTTCATCTTGCGGCCGACGCGGTCGAAGTAGGGAACGATGATGTTCAACCCCGGCGACAGCGTGCGGGTGTATTTGCCGAAGCGTTCGACGGTCCAGTTATAGCCTTGCCCCACGGTCTTGACGCCGGCGAACAGGGTGAAGATCACCAACAGGACAAGCGCAATAGCGAAGATGTCGAAACCGGTCATACAAATCTCCTAGTGTGGCGACACTGACGTTCCTTTCAGTGCGGCCCCGAACTCCTCGAAGGAAGGTCAGAGTCAAAGCCACACTAGAATTATATCGTTACTAGTGTCCCTTTGGTTCTGACATTCGTAAAAGTGCCTGCTGCGAAAAAAATACGAATGTCAGAACCGGGACACTAGCGGCAAATAGCGCTGAAAGCGCGAAAACGCCGCGTCTCGCAAACGCCAATCGTTCGCAAGCAACGGCAAACCCTTTTACTTGGTCGCCATTACAAGATGTAGGGTTCGGTAAATAGAAAAGCGAGTGGTTAGATCCAGCCCTGGAGCTCGCGCAAAACCAGCTGGCGGATCATGTCCATGCCGACTTCGCTGTCGTTCAGGCAGGGAATGAAGGAAAATTGCTCGCCGCCATGATGCTGGAAAATCTCGGCATTTTCCTGCGCGATTTCTTCCAGCGTTTCCAGGCAGTCGGCGGCAAAGCCGGGCGTGACGACGGCAACACGGCGCACGCCATCCTTGGCCAGCCGTTCCATGGTCTTGTCGGTATAGGGCTGAAGCCATTCATCGAAGCCGAAACGCGACTGAAAGGTGAGCAGCAGTTTCGCTGGCTCGAGGTTCAGGCGTTTGCGCAGCGCTTCCACCGTCGCCATGCACTGGCGTTCATAGGGATCGCCCTTCTCGACATATTTTTTCGGCATGCCGTGAAATGACGCGACGATGACGTCAGGCTGAAACGAGAGACCTTTCAGGTGCGCCTCGATCGAGACGGCGAGCGCTTCGACATAGGCAGCGTCGTCGTAATAGGGCGGCGTTACCCGCAAGGTCGGCTGCGCGCGCATGGACGCGAGCACGCGAAAGACCTCGTCACACACCGTTGCCGAGGTCGCTGCCGAATATTGCGGATAGAGCGGCATGACCAGCAGGCGATCGCAGCCCTGCGCGGTCAGTGCGTTGACCCGCGAAGAGATCGAGGGGTTGCCGTAGCGCATCGCCCAGTCGACCACGACGCGGTCGCCCGCGATATCGGCGGCGAGTTTTTCGGACTGCGCCCGCGTGATGGTGGCGAGTGGCGATTCATTTTTCTCGGTGTTCCAGATCTTGCGGTAGTCGCGGGCCTTGCGGCTGGGACGCGTGCGCAGAATGATGCCGTTGAGGACAAGCTTCCACACCAGGCCCTGATTCTCGATCACGCGCGGGTCGGAGAGAAATTCCTTGAGGTAGACGCGAACGCCGCGCGTGTCGGCGGTATCGGGCGTGCCGAGATTGACCAGCAGCACGCCGACGCGCTCCGGCCCGATGCCGGCAACTGACTTTGAAGGATCGGTTGGCGGGGCCATGCTCATGGGAGCTGGCTTCGCGCGCCCGACCATCCTTGTCAAGATTGCACCGGGTTCGATACTCTGAATGTCACGTCGCGAGGCGATTTCGGTATCGCCGGGCGCTAGTGTGCCGGTTTTGACATTCGTATCCTGTCGCAACGAGCACTTTTACGAATGTCAAAATCAAAAGGACACTAGCAAATATATGATTCTAGTGTGGCTTTGACGCTGACGTTCCTTTGAAGTTATCACCGCGAAACTGAAAGGAACGTCAGCTTCGCCACACTGCGTGGGAGGAAGTATGACAATCGCCGAGTGGTGCGTATTCTTGAGCCTGATGCTCTACCTCCTGAGCATAGCCCCGGTAAAATGGCTCAGGGTTGGCCGTTTCGACAATTCCAAGCCGCGCGACCCGACCTTCTACGAAGATCCGATTGCTGCACGGGCACTGGGCGCGCACCAGAACGGGATCGAGTCGTTCCCATTCTTTGCCGTTGCGGTGCTGCTCGCCGAATTTCGCGCCTGCCCGCAAAACCTGATCAATGAACTCGCCGTGCTGTTCGTGATCGTGCGGATCGCCTATGTCTTCACCTATATCGGCAACCGGCCGACGTTGCGCTCGATCCTGTGGTCGATCGGCTTTGCGATCAATATCGCGATCTTCTTCCTGCCGGCGCTGCGCAAGTTCCTGCCGCTATAAAATCGGCTGGAGACACGTCAGCGGCTCGGCAAAGAGATAGCCGGTCAGAAGACCAATCCCGAACAGCAGCACGAGCCCCGCGGCGGCAAATTCGATGCCCCGCATGACGAGCGCGCCGCGGCCGTCGCTCGCGCCACTGATGCGGTGTGCTATGCCTTTTGCCGTTACCGCCAGCACCGCGATCGCCGCGACTGTAATGGCGGTGCCGAGCCCCATCACGAACGTGGCGGCAATGCCGGCCCAGAACAGGCCCTGTGCCAGCGCGAACACCAAGACCAGGATGGCGCCGGAACACGGCCGCAGGCCCACCGCAAAGATCGCGCTTAAGCCGCGCGACCATCCGCCGGGCCCGGCCAATTCGCCCGGCATTGGGCCATGGGAATGGCCGCAATGCTCGTCGTGGACGTGCACGTGGTCATGGCCATGATCGTGGTGTGCATGATCGCGATGGGCGTGATCATGCGGACCATCGTGCGAATGGTCATGGTCATGATGGTGGACGTGACCATGAGAGGCCGAGGCCAGCGCCAGTTCAGGACCTGGCGAGTGAGCCTGCAACGCCCGAATGAAGCCCGCGCCCTTGGTCCAGACCAGACGCGCGCCAAATGCCGCGATCAGACCATAGCTCGCGATCGCAATCACCCTCTCCGCCCCGCACATGGTTTTTGCGGTGATGTTGAGCAGCCAGGCACCGATGGCGACAATCAGCACCGCGACCAGCGACTGCAACATCGCCGAGACGAATGAGAGCACGATGCCGCGCTTTGCGGTTTCCTGGTTGGCGACGAGATAGGACGAAATCACCGCTTTGCCGTGGCCGGGACCCGCGGCGTGAAAGATCCCGTAGGCGAACGAGATCGCCAGCAGCCCCCAAACCGCGCTGCCGTCGGACTTGGCGGCGCGAATGGTGGAGGACATCTCGCGATAGAATTCGGATTGTTTGGCCAGCAGCCATCCGATCAGGCCACCGGACTGTTCGGTCGCCGGCGGACGCACCCCGCCAAATGGCGTCTGCGCCGCAACGATGTGAGCCACGCCGTCAGCCGCCAGCACCGCGGCCACCGCAAG
The DNA here is from genome assembly GCF_900142985.1 of Bradyrhizobium erythrophlei. Taxonomy (NCBI): domain Bacteria; kingdom Pseudomonadati; phylum Pseudomonadota; class Alphaproteobacteria; order Hyphomicrobiales; family Nitrobacteraceae; genus Bradyrhizobium; species Bradyrhizobium erythrophlei. Next base: position 3,979,978 of record NZ_LT670849.1, on the reverse strand, counting down.
CGCGCCAACCGCGAGCGCGCGGCTGAGGCGCAAGGTGCCCTCGCCCGGCTTCACGGGCACGTTACCGTGATCTTGTTGGCGAACATCGCGCCGAAATTGGCATTGCCGCCGTCGGTAAAATTCTGCTCGCCAAGCGCCTGCGCGCTCGCCGCACCGTCATTCGGCCGCTGCAAGTCGAACCCGCACGCCGCGGGCGCGCCGACCAGTTTCACCGGATCCTTGTCGGCGAGCTTGAAGTCGACAAAGAAAGTCGGATCGAACACCTCGACTGCAAGCACCTTTGGCTTGACCGGCGTCTTCAGCGGCAAGGTGAAATGCAGCACCAGAAGGCCGCCCTTGTATTCGAGGAAGTAGTCGACCGGCTCCTCGAATTTCGCCTTCTTGCCGTCGGCCTTGGCAAAGGTGAAGTAGCCGAACTCCTTTAGCGACTCGACATTGGTCTGGGCGAGCGGGGCCAGTTCTTCGTGGGTGTAGACGCCCTTTTTCTTAGTCTCGATCCCCTGCAAGGCATAGGTCGAGAACATGTCGTCAAACGTCCAGGCGTGACGCACCCCCGTGACCGAGCCGTCGGGTGCGTACATCAACTCGCTGATCGAGGTGATCCAGACATGCGGATGGGCCTGCGCTGCCGTTGCGCCAAGCAGACCGAAGCTGACGAAGAATAGCAGGCCGACGAGACGCCACGGCTTCATCTCAGGCAGCCTCTGAGGTTTCCAGGAGGCCACGGCGGCGCAACAGCGCGTCGGGCTCGGGCTCCCGGCCGCGGAAGGCCACATAGGCCTCTTCCGGATCGCGCGAGCCGCCGGAGGAATAGATGTCGTCGTGCAGCCGTTTGGCGACGGCAGGGTCAAAAATATTGCCGGCCTCCTCGAACGCGCCGAAGGCGTCGGCGTCCATCACCTCCGACCACATATAGCTGTAATAGCCGGAGGCATAGTGATCGCCGGAGAAGATGTGGCCGAATTGCTGCGGCCGGTGGCGCATCGCGATTTCCGCCGGCATGCCGATCTTTTCCAGTTCCCGGCTCTCAAAGGCATGCACGTCAGCACTCGCCGATGCCGGCTGGGTGTGGAATTCGAGGTCGAGCAGCGCTGAGGCCACGAACTCGACCGTGGCAAAGCCCTGGTTGAATTTCCGTGCGGCGATGAAACGCCGGAGCAGGTCGTCCGGCAGCGGCTCGCCGGTCTGGTAGTGCCGGGCGAACTGCCGCAACACCTGCGGCTGCTCCTGCCAATGTTCGTAAAGCTGCGAGGGCAGTTCGACGAAGTCCGTAAAGACACTGGTGCCGGACAGCGAGGGGTAGACGACGTCCGACAGCATGCCGTGCAGGCCGTGGCCGAACTCGTGGAACAGCGTGCGGGCATCGTCCGGCGACAGGAGGGACGGCTCACCATCGGCGCCCTTGGAGAAGTTGCAGACGTTGAGGATCACGGGCGCGACTTCGCCATCGAGCTTCTGCTGGTCGCGGAGCGAGGTCATCCAGGCGCCGGAGCGTTTGGAGGGCCGGGCGAAGTAGTCGCCATAGAACAGCGCCGTGTGCTTGCCGTCGCGATCCCTGACCTCCCAGACGCGCACGTCGGGATGCCAGACCGGCACGTCCTTGCGCTCTTCGAAGGAGAGGCCGAACAGGCGGGCGGCGCAGTCGAAGGCGGCCTCGATCATGTGGTCGAGCGAGAGATAGGGCTTGATCGCGGCATCGTCGAAATTGGCTTTCATCTGCCGCAGCTTCTCGGCATAGTAGCGCCAGTCCCAGGCGGCGAGGGCGAAATTGCCGCCCTCGGCCACGATCATCTCCTGAAGTCCGTCGCGATCCCTCAGCGTCCGCTCCCGCGCCGGCTTCCAGACCCGCTCCAGCAGGCCACGTACGGCCTGCGGCGTCTTGGCCATGGAATCCTCCAGCCGGTAGGCGGCGAAGGTCGGGTAGCCCAGCAACCTAGCGCTCTCCTCGCGGAGCGCGAGAATCTCGACAATGGTGGCGGTGTTGTCGTTGGCGTTGCCGTTGTCGCCGCGGGCGATGAAGGCCTTGTAGAGCTTCTCGCGCAGGTCGCGGCGCGGCGAGGTCTTCAGGAACGGCTCCACGAAGGAGCGCGACAGCGTCACGATCGCCTTGCCGGGGAGCCCCCGCTCCTCGGCGGCGGCCCGGGCGGCCGCGACGAAGCTGTCCGAAAGCCCCTCGCGGTCGGCCTCGCCAAGCTCCATGAACCATTCCTGCTCGTCGGCAAGCAGGTGATGGCTGAAGGTCGTCCCGAGATGGGCCAGTCGCTCGTTGATCTCGGCCATCCGTACTTTTGCCGCCTCGTCGAGCCCGGCGCCGGCGCGGTGGAAGCGCGTATAGGTGCGCTCGAGCAGCCGCAGCTGTTCAGCCGTGAGGCCAAGCGTCGCCCGCTTCTCGTGCAGCTGGGCGATCCGGCCGAACAGCACGGCGTTCATCATGATCGGATTCCAGTGCCGCGCCATCCGGAGCGACACTTCCTTGTCGGCCTCGAGCAGCGCCGGATTGGAATGCGCCGACACCAGCGCGTAGAAGACCGACGAGACCCTGGTGAGCAGCTTGCCCGAGCGCTCCAGCGCCGTGATGGTGTTGTCGAAGTCGGCCTGCGCGGGATCGTGGGTGATCGCGGCGACCTCGGCGGCGTGGTCGGCGAAGGCCTGCTCGAACGCCGGCAAAAACATCTCCGGCGCGATCTCGGCAAAGGGTGGCGTTTCGAACGGCGTCTGCCACGGCCGCAGCAGCGGGTTGGCCTGCGCAGATTGAGGAGCCTGTGCCTGGTCTTCTGACATCGAAAATCCCGTTTTGAATGCCGATTTGAGGCTTCAGGCTATATCACGCGGTGCGGCTTTTTTGGGCCTTTTGCGCTTGATACGAGCCGGCTTTTCATAGAGATTGCGGCCCGAAAACAGGAACTGACAGAGAATTGACGGGTTCACGTCCATGAGTGCGCAGACCTCTCCGACCACTGGCCGCCAGATCGTCTGGCCGAGCGTCATCACCGTCATCAGCGCGGCGATCCTGATCGGCGCCGAAGTGTTCGGCGCCGCGTTTGCCGGCGGCTGGGCGCTCGCGATCCTGGTGCCACCGGAGACATTTGCTCTGAGCATCTCTCAGGACGCGTGGGCCCATGGTCTGCAGGCTGTCTTATTTGCGATCGGCGTGTTCGTGATGATCACCTTCATCCGCGCCGCTCAGCGCGTCGAGCCTTTCACCCGCCGCAGCTGATTCGCATCTGACGCGCTCACCGCGGACAAGCGCGGTTCATCGCGCGCGAGAACGTTACGCTTCCTTAAACAAACTTAACGTGCGTTCATTTTCGATGCCGCTTTCGCGCGTCGCGCGCGGCGACGTAATCGCGTGTTAGGGAAATTTGCGCTCAGCCTAAAAAAATTGTTGCGAAGCAGAGTCAAAAAGATTATGTGCGTTCTTGCCCAATTTCGCACGTGCCTGTGGTCGTGTGTCAGTCGGTAGGTATCCGGACAAGAGGCCGGACAGCCGCCAAGGGATGAAGAACCGAGGGTCGCTCAGGTCCGAGACGTCAAAGTCGACAAGACTTTTCAAGTCGAAGACTCCAGAGGCCAGCCTCTCTCTCCAGAGATGCCGTTGAAGGTCCCTTCATTTCCTTGCAACCGTGACTGGCAGCCGGAGGCGAACCGGCGCACCTCGTTCTCAACGGGGGACGCGACTTAAAGCAACGACGGATCGGGCTTTTTTGGTCTCTACCGGCATTCCACCGCCGGCGCGGGCTACTGAAAAGGCTTGTCCTTCATTGCCAGGTGATCGGGCGGGAAAATTCCCAACCAATCCAACGGCAGCACAGTTCGGTTCTGAGTTCGAGGCTTCGTCGCGTCTCCATCGTGCGACCAGGTCACGACACTTACGACCGAGATCATTTTGAACGGGCCCCGTCGCTTGGGCCGTTTGGAGGGTGCTATGACCGAACGCATCATGGAATTCCTGCGTAGCCGCCGGAACGAAGGCAACGACGTTGAGCCCTGCCTCGTCGTCGACCTCGACGTCGTGCGCGACAACTATCAGAACTTCGCCAAGGCGCTGCCCGACAGCCGCGTGTTCTACGCGGTGAAGGCAAACCCGGCCCCGGAAGTGCTGTCGCTGCTGGCCTCGCTCGGGTCGTGCTTCGATACCGCGACCGTTGCGGAGATCGAGATGGCGCTGGCCGCCGGTGCGGCGGCTGACCGCATCTCCTTCGGCAACACGATCAAGAAGGAGCGCGACATCGCGCGTGCCTTCGCGCTCGGCATTCGGCTGTTCGCAGTCGATTGCGCCGCCGAAGTCGAAAAGGTCGCCCGTGCCGCTCCGGCTGCGAAGGTGTTCTGCCGCATTCTCTACGACTGCGCCGGCGCCGAATGGCCGCTGTCGCGGAAGTTCGGCTGCGACCCGGAAATGGCGGTCGAGGTGCTCGACCTCGCCAAGCGTCTGGGCCTGGAGCCGTGCGGGATCTCCTTCCACGTCGGCTCGCAGCAGCGCAAGGTGAAGGCTTGGGACCGCGCTTTGGCGATGGCCTCCCAGGTGTTTCGCAACTGCGCCGAGCGGGGAATCAACCTCTCCATGGTCAACATGGGCGGTGGATTCCCGACCAAGTACCTCAAGGACGTTCCTCCGGTCGTGCAGTACGGCCGGTCGATCTTCCGCGCGCTGCGCAAGCATTTCGGCAACCAGATCCCGGAAACGATCATCGAACCGGGCCGCGGCATGGTCGGCAATGCTGGCATCATCGAGTCCGAAGTCGTCCTGATCTCCAGGAAGAGCGACGAGGACGAGGTGCGCTGGGTGTACCTGGATATCGGCAAGTTCGGTGGTCTCGCCGAGACCATGGACGAGTCGATCCGCTACGCGATCCGCACCCCGCATGACGGGGCGGAAATGACGCCGTGCGTGCTCGCAGGTCCGACCTGCGATTCCGCCGACGTCATGTACGAGAAGATGCCGTATCCGCTTCCCGTAACGCTCGAGATTGGCGACAAGGTGCTGATCGAGGGAACCGGGGCGTATACGTCGACTTACTCGTCGGTGGCCTTCAACGGCATTCCGCCGCTCAAGACCTACCACATCTGACCCGGCCTCTTTGAAGGCCTGACATCATCGGGAGCCGGCTCGCCGGCTCCTTATCCTGACATTGCCGATTTGGACAACGCAGCTGCGGGCTTTGCCGCGCGTGTGCTGTGGAGACTGACGTGCCATGACTGACTTGCGAAAGACCAAACTCGCCCTCACCCCGAAAGCCGCTCCGTTCGCGATCCGTGCGGAGAAGGCTTCGGACGTCGTCGCCCGCGAAGCGCTGCTCGATGCCTGCTTTGGCGAGAACCGCCATATGCGCACCTGCCAGCGCCTGCGCGACGGACGTGCGCCCGCCGAAGGCCTTGCCTTCTCGGCGATGGCGGAAGGGCGCGTGGTCGGAACGCTGCGGTTGTGGCACGTCAGCGCCGGGGGCATCCCGGCGCTCGTGCTCGGCCCGCTCGCGGTTGAGGCATCCTCCCGCAAGCTCGGGGTCGGGACCGCGCTGATGGACCACGCGCTCGCGGCGGCGGGAGCGCGTGGCCATCGCGCGGTTATTCTGCTCGGCGATGAGCCCTACTACGCCCGCTTCGGCTTCTCGTCCGAAAGGATGGCCGGGCTGTCGCTGCCGGGCCCGTTCGAGCGTGACCGCCTGCTTGGCCTGGATCTGCACCAGGGCGCGCTCGACGGCGCGCACGGCATGATCGTCCCGACCGGGCTTCCTCTGCCAACCAGGAAGGCGCCGCGCGCCCGCGCGGCGTAGCGGCCTCTCATGCGCAAGATCTCACCAACCGCCCGCGCGGTGCCGCGGACCCGTTTTCGCGGCACCGTCATGACGATGCTGGTGATGGCACTGAGTGTGCTCATCGTTCGGGACATTTTGGCGCGGCGGTGGAGTACCCCGCCGGCCGCCCCGGACGTGACACGCCGTCTGCCCTGAGCTAATCCCGTCAAGACTTGGGAAATCGGAGCTCTCGTCATGCGCCGCCGTTTGATCTCGACTGGTTCACCGTTTGAGAAGACCTCTGGCTACAGCCGCGCGGTCATTGACGGCGATTTTGCTTTTGTCGCGGGTACCACCGGCTACGACTACGCTACCATGACCATGCCGGCCGATGTCACGAGCCAGACACGAAACTGCTTCAAGACCATCGAAGCGGCCTTGAAGGAGGGCGGTTTCGCGATGACCGACATCGTCCGCGCCACCTACTATCTCGTCGACGTCAGGGATGCCGATGCGCATTTTGCGGTCTGCGGCGAAGTCCTGGGCGAAATCCGCCCCGCGGCCACGATGCTCGTGGTATCGGCGCTGTTGAAGCCAGAGATGAAGGTCGAGATCGAAGTGACCGCCAAACGACGCAGCCCATAAGGCAGCGCACCGCCTGAATCCCACGACTATCCGCCAGCACTTTTTCGGAGAGACTATCCCATGAGCCCCGCCTCGCAGATCTACGCGAAGATCACCGGTCCCATCGTCATGGTCGGCTTCGGCTCCATCGGCAAAGGCACGCTGCCGATGATCGAGCGGCATCTCGACTACGACAAGTCGCGCATTACCGTGATCGATCCCAAGGACGAGGGCCGCAAGGCGCATTGCGAGAAGCACAATGTACGCTTCATCCAGAAGGGCGTGACCAGGGACAATTACCGCGAATTGCTGACCCCGCTGCTCACCGAAGGCGGCGGCCAGGGCTTTTGCGTCAATCTCTCGGTCGATACCGGCTCGACCGACATCATGGAGCTCTGCAACGAACTTGGCGCGCTCTATATCGACACCGTCAACGAGCCCTGGCTCGGCTTCTACTTCGATTCGTCAAAGGGCCCGGAAGCACGCTCCAACTATGCCCTTCGCGAAGTGACGCTGGCCGCCAAGAAGGCGCGCCCTCAGGGCTCGACGACGGCAGTCTCCTGCTGCGGCGCCAATCCCGGCATGGTCTCCTTTTTCGTCAAGCAGGCGCTCCTCAATGTCGCCGCAGATCTGAAGCTCAACGCCCCCAAGCCGAAGACCAGGGCCGAATGGGCGGACCTGATGCGACAGGCCGGTATCAAGGGCATCCACATCGCCGAGCGCGACACCCAGCGCACCAAGTCGCCGAAAGAGCCGGATGTCTTCGTCAACACCTGGTCGGTGGAAGGCTTTCTGTCGGAAGGCGTGCAGCCGTCCGAACTCGGTTGGGGCACGCATGAAAAATGGATGCCCGACAATGCGCGCACCCACCAAGCTGGCTGCGGCGCTGCCATCTATCTGATGCAGCCCGGCGCCAACACGCGCGTGCGCACCTGGTGCCCGACCCGCGGCCCGCAGTACGGCTTCCTCGTCACCCACAACGAGTCGATCTCGATCTCCGATTACTTCACCGTGCGTGACGCATCGGGTGCGGCAATCTATCGGCCGACCTGCCATTATGCCTATCATCCGGCCGATGATGCGGTGCTGTCGCTGCATGAACTGTTCGGCCGCGCAGCGAGGATGCAGGCAAAGCACCACATCCTCGACGAGAACGAAATCGTCGATGGCATCGACGAGCTCGGCGTGCTGCTGTTCGGCCATGACAACAACGCCTACTGGTACGGCTCGCAGCTATCCATCGAGGAAACCCGCAAACTCGCGCCCTATCAGAACGCCACCGGCCTGCAAGTGACTTCTGCCGTGCTCGGCGGCATGGTGTGGGCGCTGGAACACCCGCACGAAGGCATCGTCGAAGCCGACGAGATGGATTACGACCGCCTGCTTGAAATCCAGATGCCGTATCTCGGCCCGGTGAAAGGCTACTACACCGACTGGACACCGCTCACCGATCGCCCCGGACTGTTCCCGGAGGACATCGACACGAGCGATCCCTGGCAGTTCCGCAACGTGCTGGTGCGCTGAGGCGAAACCTTCGCGTTCCATGATGGCCTGAGGTTCCCCGGCCGCATTTGGAAGCGGGCAGGAACGCCCGAAGCCATGCCGCGTTGCTCCGACGAAATCGGAGGAGACGACATGGCTTTCAGCGGATCGTCCTATTTTTTTGGCATTGGAACGGCCTTCGCCGCGATCGCAGTCGGATTTGCCGGCGGCTCCATGATCACAACCAGCACGGTCCAGCCACCGAACAGGCTGGAGCGCGTCGCTGTTGGCACCGTCGTTCCCGCGGAACAGGCCAACACGGCAAAGCCTGCGCCACAGGAAACGCCGTCCACGCCGGTCACAGCCGCCACGCCCCCTGCCCCGGCGGCCGATCCACAACCGCAGCCAGCACCTCCGGCCGCGGCCAAAGCCGATGCAACCAAGACGGACGCAACGGCGAATGTCCATGAACAACCCGCGCCTTCGCCTGCGGCGAAGAACCAGTCACCGTCGCCCGTCGCCAGGAGCGACGACACGGCTCCCGCAAAGAACGAACGCACCACAGTCGGCCGCGCGCCCGACCCGGGCCCGGACGTTTCGCGTTCAGATGTTTCTCGTTCGGTCGAACCGAACAGGGACACCACTCGCCGACGCGCGGACGAGCGGAAGCCCGATGACCGCAAGTTCTCGGATCGCAGGCGTCGTCAGGATCAGGACGAGCGCCGGCTGGACGAGGCGACCAATGTGGTCCGGCAGATGCCGCGGGGCAGCGTCGTGGATGAGGTCATCGAGCGACACGAGGCGCCGCGTTTCCGCTCTCGCCCGCGCCATTTCGAATGGTTCGGAGACGACGACGGCCCGCGCATGGTTCGCGAGCCGCCGCGGTTCGGCTTCTTTGGTGACTGATCGCCGCGGACGTCACTTCGCCAGATAATCGAACGCCACGCTTCCCAGTCCGAGCGTGAGATCGGCCTTGTAATGCAGCGCCGAGATCACCTCGCGCACGGGAAGGCGCGCGACATCGGCGAGCGCATGCGGAAACAGGCCGAGCGCCGCCGGCCCGGTCCAGGCGTCCTTCAGCGTGATGTCCTCGAGATGAAAGCGCACCAGCTCGCAAATCCGCGCGCTGCCGTCGACATGCGGCACGATCTTGAGGATAAAATTCGGCGCCTTCATGCCTTTCAAAACGGTGTCGTGATCCACGGCGCGATGCTTGTAGCCCATGGTCGCCGAAGCGCAGAGCACGGAGCCGTAATGCAAGGTGCCGACCAGCACGTCGCTTTCGACCTCGATCTTGGGCCGCGCCAGTTTCTTGGGAAATCCCCACAGCTCCCTGCCGCCCGCGATCGGCCCTTCATCGTCGAGATACATCGCATGCGTGTAGGCGCCCTCCTCGCCATTGAAGCGCACCGGAATCACCTGGCCGGTTTCGGTGTAATCGCCGAACCCGGTCGAGTCGGGCATGCGTATGAATTCGTATTTGACGATCGGCTCGGTGACTTCGAGCGGTTCCGGCACGACGGCGGCGAGCGCCTCCGGGTCGGTGCGATAGGTGATGATGAAATATTCGCGGTTGAAGAAGCGGTAGGGGCCCGGCGGAAAGGCGGGATTCGTGAGCGGCATGGAATAGGCGTTTCGCCGGACATCCTCGATCTTCATGATTGCCCCTTTCGCCGTCTATTTCGTCACTCGCCTCGCGCGCGTTGGCGCAGCATGAGGCAACAAGGTGACACAAACGAGACGAAAGAAAAGGCACCGGCCCCTGCTCAGGGCGCAAGCAAACCAGGACACTCACGCGCCGCGGCTAATCTCCATCACTGCTTTTGCTGTATCGGCGGCGCCATCTTCTCAGGCGGCGCGGGCGGAAGCGCGGGCTTGGCGCCTTCTTGTTGCGCCTGCGTGCCGGGTCGCGCCGGCTCGGGCGCCGGCGTGGTCGGGCGCGTGCCGCCGGGCTTGGATTCGGCAGGCTTGTCATTGTCCGCGGGCGCCGGTTGAGACTGCACCGGCGGCGTGGCCTGCGCCAGATGAACGCGGGTGGTCTGGGCGACGGACACCATGGAGTAACCCGTCAGCATCAGCCCCGACGCCAGCATGGCGGAGGCAATGAAAAAATCCGCCCGGCGTTTTCGATCGTTCAACATCGCTCATCGTCCACAAATGGTTCGTGGCGCTAACGGGCGCTGAGAAGCGTTGTTCCGGGAACCCGGTGGAGTGAATTTGACATTAGCTACCGCTCGGCCGGGAACCGGGATGGAAATCAGAGCTCCAGAATACCGGCTTCGCCGTCTTCGGCAGCAAAGGCCAGCAACGTGCCCTTGGCGTTCCAGGCGAGCGCTGCGATCGCGGCACCGCCGTTGCGATGGACCAGGATCTCCGCGCCATCGGCCATTCGCACCATCAAGACGGTACCGTCGCTGTAGCCCGCGACGAGGATAGCCTGATCCGGATGACAAGCGACCGCGGAGACGCGCGCCTTCAACGGCGCCAGCATCGCCGGCTCCTTGCCCATCGGGCCGTCTTTGCTCGCGAACGGCCATAGGATGACCATGTCGGCGCCCGAGGTCGCGAGCGCCTTGCCGCCTGCACTCCATGCGAACGAGCGGACGCGGCCGGGATAGCCGGTCATGCGCATGTGCCGGTTGTCGGCAAGCCGCCAGCCATGCAGCGCCGCCTCATGCATCGCGGTGACCAGAAACTTGTTGTCCGGACTGAACGTCACCGCCAGATGCGAGCCGGCCCACGGCAGAAATTCCGGCGTCGCCGTCATGTTTGGAAACCACAGCGTCACGCCGTTATAGTGCGCGACCGCGAGCCGCAGTCCTTTTGGCGCGAACGCAAGCCCGCCGACAGTCGAGGGCACGTCTAGCGATTTTTCCTGATCCTTGCCGCTGCGGATGAAGGCGGTCTTGCTGGCTGACCACGCCACCGCGCCGTCGGGATGAAGCGCGACGTTATCGATCCAGCGCCGCTTGGCGTCGGTCGCGAGCACCGTGACCTCGCCTTTGCCATCGAGCGCGGCGACCTTGCCGTCATCGCCGCCGGTGACGATGCGCTTGCCATCAGAGGTCGCGCACAGGATGCCACCGCCATGCACGGCAACAGCGGCGGGCTCTGCCTCGCCCGCGACCACGAAGATATTTTCTTCCGAGCCGACAAAGGCGGCCTGATCGCCGAGAAAGTGCACAGCGCTCACCGACGCGCCAATCGCAAGCGCGCGCACCTTGTCAGTCACGGAAACGATGGAAGCGGATTCGCCCGGTTCGAAATCGGTCATTGCTTGACGATGCAGCTCTCGAAGCCTTCGCGGATCAGCGCTTCCGGCAATTCGCGGCCGATGAAGACAAGACGGCTGACGCGCGGCTCCGCGTCCTTCCATGGCCGCTGGTGATCGCCTTCCAGCATCATGTGGACGCCCTGGAAGACGTAACGCTCATCATCGTCGTGGAAGGCAAGGATGCCCTTCGAACGCAGGATCTTCTGGCCCTCGCTCGCGACAAGGTTTTGCAACCATGGCATGAACTTCGACGGATCGAGCGGCTTCTCGGTCGAGAGCGACAGCGATTGCATGTCCTCGTCGTGATAGTGCTTCAGGCCGTGGCCGTGACCATGGTCGTGGTGATGATGGTCGTGATCATGGTGATGGTGGTCATGATCGTGATGGTGATGATCGTCCTCTTCCAGGAAATCGGGCTCGATCTCCAGGATGCGGTCGAGGTCGAACGCTCCGCGCTCCAGCACATCGGACAGCGCCACCTTGCAACGCTCGGTGCGATGGAGTTTCGCGTAGGGGTTGATGCCCCTGATCCGTGCCTCGACTTCGGCGAGCTCGGGCTTGGAGACGAGATCGGTCTTGTTGAGCACGATCACGTCGGCAAAGGCGATCTGGTTCTTGGCTTCCGGGGCATCCTTCAGCCGGTCGCTGAGCCATTTGGCGTCGGCAACCGTCACCACCGCATCGAGCCGGGCATTCTTCTGCACGTCCTCGTCGACGAAGAAGGTCTGCGCGACCGGCGCGGGATCGGCGAGGCCCGTGGTCTCGACGATGATGGCGTCGAACTTGCCCTTGCGCTTCATCAGGCCATCGAGGATGCGCACGAGGTCGCCACGGACCGTGCAGCAGACGCAGCCGTTGTTCATCTCGAAGACTTCTTCGTCGGCGCCGATGATCAGATCGTTGTCGATGCCGATCTCGCCGAATTCATTGACGATGACGGCGTATTTCTTGCCGTGATTTTCCGACAGGATGCGGTTGAGCAGCGTGGTCTTGCCGGCGCCGAGATAGCCCGTCAGCACGGTCACGGGGATTTTTTGGGACGTCACTTCCGACATAACAACTCCGCGGGAAACGGTATTTGCGTCGCTGAAAGGAAGGCCGTTTCGGCCTAATTTGCAAGCGCGCTGGTCAGCGTCCTTATATTGTGCCTGACCATATCAATGTAAGTGGGGGCCTCGCCCTTTTCGTCGGTCAGGCTGTCGGAATACAGCGTCCCGCCGACCTTGGCCCCCGTCTCCTCCGAAATCCGGCGCATCAGGCGGGGGTCGCCGATCCGCTCCAGGAAGACCGCCGGGATGTGCTCGGCTTTGACCTGGCCAATGATTCTGGCGATGTCGCGCGCACTCGGCTCGGCCTCGGTCGAGACGCCGACCGGGGCAATGAACGCGATGCCGTAGCGGGCGGCAAAATAGCCGAAGGCATCATGGGTCGAGATCATCCTGCGGCGGCTTTCCGGGATCTGGCCGATCGCCTGCCGCACCTCGCCGTCCAGCGCCTCGAGCTTTGCCAGATAGGTTTTCGCATTTTGACGAAAAACGTCCGCATCCACGGGATCGGCGGCCACGAGCGCGTCGCGGATATCGGCCACGTATTTTTCGGCGTTGGCGACCGACTGCCAGGCATGCGGATCGGCATCGGAGCCTGCCTTGAGCGGCGCGATGCCCATCGTTGCCGTGACAATGGTGGCCTTGCTGCTCGCAGCCTGAAGCAGCCGCGGCAGCCAGCCTTCGAGGCCAAAGCCATTGATGACGAGCAGTTTTGCGTCGGCAATCTTGCGCACGTCGGCCGGCGTCGGCGTATAGACATGCACGTCGCCGTCGGGCCCCACCAGCGTTGTGACCTCGACCCGATCGCCGCCGACATTCTTGACGAAATCACCGAGGATCGAAAAGCTCGCCACCACGTTCAGCCGGGCTTGCGCGTGCAACGGGCTCGCGCCGAGCGACAACGCCAATCCCAACAGAAGACGCCAGCATCGCATGGCGCGCCTCACGCCTCGAGATGGGGTGCGGGAAAGAGCTGCCGGACCACGCCCCGAACGTTGCCGAACAGGATCGAGACCACATAGAGCACGGCCGATACCAGGATGATTGCGGGCCCGGAGGGAATGCGGGTCTGGAACGACAGCACCAGTCCGGCATAGCCCGACAGAATCGCGCTCGCCACCGCGATCGTGATCATACCGGTCAGTTCGCGCGACCAGAACCGCGCAATGCCTGCGGGCAAAATCATCAAACCGACCGCCAGCAGCGTGCCCAGCGCCTGAAAGCCGTTGACGAGATTAACGACAACGAGCGCCAGAAACGTCAGATGCGCGATGCTGCCGGCGCGGCTGACGGTGCGCAGGAACAACGGATCGACGCTCTCGATGACCAGCGGACGATAGATCACCGCGAGCACGACCAGCGTGAGCGTGGCGTTGAAAGCGACCACGAGCAGCGTCTGGTCGTCCATCGCCAGAATATTGCCGAATAGCACATGCAGGAGATCGATGTTGGTACCTTTCACCGAGACGATAGTGACGCCGAGCGCGAGCGAGGCGAGATAGAAGGTCGCAAGCGAAGCGTCTTCCTTCAGATCGGTGACGCGCGTGACCACGCCCGCGAGCAGCGCCACCGCAAATCCGGCGATCAGCCCGCCCGCCGTCATCGCGAACAGGTTGAGGCCGGACAGCAGAAAGCCGACCGCCGCCCCCGGCAGGATGGCGTGCGCCATCGCGTCGCCGACGAGGCTCATCCGCCGCAGCATCAGGAACACGCCGATCGGAGCTGCGCCAAGCGAGAGCGCGACCACGGCGGCGAGCGCCCGGCGCATGAATTCGAATTCGAGGAAAGGCGCGATCAGCGCGTCGTAAATCATCGCTCAGGCGGCCTTCGAACTGTCTTCTTCGGCCACGCAGGCAACCGCGTGATCGTCGAAGGCCTCGCACATCCGCCGCGCCTCGGCGAGATTGTCCGCGGTCAGCACCTCTGATGTCGCGCCCCAGGCGACCTTGCCGCGCGCCAGCAACAGCGTCTCCGGAAAATGGGCGCGCACGAGTTCCATGTCGTGAAGCGCGGCCAGCACGGTGCGTCCCTCCGCATGCCACTGCCGGACCAGCGCCAGAAGATCGGCCGAGGTTTTGGCGTCGATCGCGTTGAAGGGCTCATCGAGCACGATGAGGCGCGCGTCCTGCAACAGCACCCGCGCAAACAGCACGCGTTGCATCTGGCCGCCTGACAGCGTGCCGATGCCGCGGTTCTCGAATCCGCTTAAACCCACCGACCCGAGCGCGCGGCCGATCTTTTCGCGCGCCCCTTTGCCGATGCCGCCGAAGAATCCCGTCTGCCGCCACAGTCCGGTGCCAACGAAGTCGAACACCGAAATCGGGAAGCTGCGGTCGATGTCGGCGGTCTGCGGCAGATAGGCGATATCCTTGGGGTCGATTCCGCCGGTCAGGACCGAGCCCGACAGCGGTTTGAGGATTCCGACGAGCCCCCGAAACAGCGTCGATTTGCCGGCGCCATTCGGCCCGACGACGGCGAGCAAGGCGCCAGGCGCCACCTCGCCGTTCAAATGATGCACGGCCGGGTGACGATCATAGCCGAGCGTGACATCGCGGAATTGCACGAGCGGCTGCATCTTCAGTTCATCGCCAGCCAGATGAAGGCCCAAAGCGCGGCGCTGACGGCGGCAGCGGCCGCAAAGCGAGCGAGAACCGTCATCCGCAAAATCGACCAGGTGACCGCCTGCGCCGGGTGTGGCGCGGCCGGACCATGGCTATGGGGGTGGTGATGCGAATGGCCGTGATCGGGGCCATGGGAATGGGTCGTTACCATCCCCAAATGTTATATTATAACATTTGGGGTGTCCATGAGCGGGCGGCTTGAGGTCAGGCCACCAGCGACCTTACCAAGGCAAGCCCGGCAAACAGGCCGACGATCGACAGCACCACCGACCCCAGCACATAAAGCGCCGCAAGCCCGAGTTCCCCGCGCTCATAGAGCAATCCGGCATCGAGTGAGAATGCCGAAAACGTGGTGTAGCCGCCCAAAATGCCGGTCATCAGGAACAGCCGCCAGGACTGGGCGGCATCACCCTTGAAAGCGAGATAGCCCGCGATCAGGCCCATGACGGTCGAGCCGGTGATGTTGATGATGAAGGTGTGGTACGGGAAATTGGTGCCGAGGAAGCGTGGGCAGGTGACGTTGACGATGTGGCGCAGGCACGAGCCAAGGCCCCCGCCGATAAAAACCAGAAGATAGTTCATCGCAGAATTCCCAAAGCAAAGCTGCCGGCAACAGCAGCTTTGCCGCAAGGGCGCGCGGCTCGCAAGCGCCACTAGTGCCCACTTTTCCGAAGTTTCGCACGCCGTCGGCGGTACTAACCGGCAAACGGCAACAAAAAAGCGGCGAGCCGCGAGGCTGCCGCTTTTCGCCAGAGATAACCGAGAGATCAGGCCTTCGAAAACATCTCGTCGACGTGTTCCCAGTTCACGAGATGGTCGACGAACGCCTTCAGATAGTCGGGACGGCGATTGCGATAATCGATGTAGTAGGAATGCTCCCAGACATCGACGCCGAGGATCGGGGTCGCGCCGTGCACCAGCGGGTTTTCGCCGTTGGGCGTCTTGGAGATTTCGAGCTTGCCGTTCTTCACCGACAGCCAGGCCCAGCCGGAGCCGAACTGGCCAACGCCGGCGGCGGCAAAATCGGTCTTGAATTTTTCGAGACCGCCGAGGTCCTCATTGATCTTCTTTTCGAGACGGCCGGGCAATTTGCTGCCGCCGCCATTGGGCTTCATCCATTTCCAGAAATGGATGTGGTTGTAATGCTGGCCCGCATTGTTGAAGAGCGGGGCATTCTTGCCAAATGAGCCCTTGACGATCTCCTCCAGGGACTTGCCCTCGAACTCGGTGCCCTTCAGCAGGTTGTTGCCGTTGGTCACATAGGCCTGGTGGTGTTTGTCGTGGTGAAATTCCAGCGTTTCCTTCGACATATACGGCGCGAGAGCGTCATGGGCATAAGGAAGGTCGGGGAGCGTGAAGGTCATGGGGTCATGTCCGAACTGGTGGGGTACAATTTCTAACGGGAACCCTTATAGAAGGTTCCTACCCACTTAGACACTGAAATTCCCCCGATCAACCCGTCGGTCGCATTCCGGGCACGCATGAGCATCGAAATCGAAGTCCTGAATGGCGAGCATTCCCGGCCGCAAGCCGAAACTCTGTTCCAGCAAATCGAGCCTCACGACGCCCAAAGACGTGAGAAAGGGAATGAGAACGAGCCCGGCTGGGCCCACATCACATGGGCTGATCCTGATTTGCGCGTGATGGTCGACGATCCCGACAGCGGGCTGGTCTGCCATGCCGGTATTTTCTTCAGGACCGTCACATGGAATGGCCAGAAGGTGCATGTCGGCGGTGTCGGCCAGGTCGCTACGCACCCCGGCCACCGCCGCCGCGGCTACGCGAGTATCGCACTCGAGGCCGCCGTCCAGACGATGCGCCACCACGATGCCGCCCAATTCGCCGTGCTGTTCTGCGAATCGCACAACTTCGCATTCTATCAATCGCGGGGCTGGCATCCGTTTACCGGGACGGTTTATGCCGAACAGCCGGCCGGCAAAATCCGCTTCGAGGCCATGGCACCGTTCGTGCTCGATCTGAAGCGGCGCGCGCCGACGCTCGGCACGCTCGACATGTGTGGTCTGCCGTGGTGACGGATTTGCGCGCCGGCTTTTTGTTGCTATGCATGCCCGCCGTTTCCGGAGAGATATAAATGTCGTGCAGGTTTGAATTCGTCGTCGCGATCGTGGCGGCGTTGTTTATGGCAGCGCCCGCCACGGCGCAAAGTGCTGTTGGTGGCCCGGATGGCATCTGGCTGACCCAGGCAGGGGATGCAAAAGTGCGCGTCTCAAAGTGTGGTGCGGGAATTTGCGGCGTGGTGGTCTGGCTGAGGGAGCCGATCGATCCGGCGACCGGAAAGCCGCAGGTCGACGACAAGAACCCCAATCCGGCGCTCGCCAAACGGCCCATTATCGGGCTTTCGCTGTTTTCGGGGATGCATCCGACCGGGCCCAACCAATGGGCGGGCCAGATCTACAACGCCGATGACGGCAAGATCTATGCGAGCAAGATTTCCGTCACCGGACCTGCGACGCTGAAGGTTGAGGGATGCGTCGGCGCCGGCCTCTGCGGCGGCGAAGACTGGAGCCGAAGCTCGCATTAGCGATGCGAAATCAGAATCACGGCAGCGCTGTCTTCAACGCGGTAGCCGCTGACGCATAGCCGCCGCGTGCGCCGTCGATGAAATGGACGTGGTCGCTTCGCGTCGCTGCGGGCGTGAAGCAGGTCATCATCGCCGCGTCTTGCCGGTGCAAGCCATATCTTGCGACGCCGGCCGATGACGCCGCGGCCAGGCGTGCACTCAGCGCCTGCTCGAGCTCCGGCGTGCAATCGAGCACCATCCGCAGGCCGTCGTCGTATTTGCGGAAGTCGGAATTCTCGACCACCTGCTGCACATAGACTTCCGGCACAAAGCCTCCGACCTTGATGCCGAAGCGCATAATAAAATAATAAAACAGGGTCCAGGCGAATACGCCCAGCCGCCGCTTGAACAATGACCCTCCGCGCTGTGCCCGCGCCTCGAATTCGACGCCTGCGGGCGGCCAGCGCAGCGGCGGCCCGCCCGGCGGCACCGGCCGTCCCTGATCGGGGCTGCGCTCGACCAGCGCAACGATGTCTTCGATCAGCTTGCGATAGGCTTTGGGATCGGCGCCCTCCACCGGCATCACCAGCACGGCGAGAATGAGCCCGCGCACCGCCGGTATTTCCTCGAACCGGCATGAAAGCCCGGAGAGGTCCGGATGCGAGCCGGGCTGCGCAGGCGCGACCGCGAACTCGCCGCGCTTCATGGCGGCGTCCGCCCAGCCGAGACCACCGCCCGAAAACATCGCATAGGAAAGGTTGGCAGACGGGCCAAAGCGCGCCACGCGCACATCGAGCCCCTGCGCACGGATCGCAGCGATCGGCACCAGCGCCACCCGCATCGCGAGATCGAGGTCTTCGCTCACCCAGGTGGCCGTTGTGGCCAGTGCCTCTCGCGCACGCTCAAGGTCGTCGGGCCCGACCGCAAAACTTGCGCCGTCGCCGCCAAACACGAACGGAAATTCGCGGCCCTCAAGCGCGTTGGTGACGGCGGCAATGACGGCCGTTCCCGCCATGTTCACCGCCTTGTAGCGCGCCTGAGCAATCGCCTTGGTAGATCCAACGATATCAGCGACCCCGATGCTCCAGTCGTCGGGTAACGGCGAATAGAGCTGTGGCTCCATCAGCCGCGTAAAGCCCCGGAACACCTTCACGGTGCCGTAGAATCTGTCGCTGCCGCTCTGTGAATTCATGGCGCGCCATCGTTGACAGGTTTTGGTTGACAGGTTTTGCGGGAAGATACGAAGCGATCGGGATAATAGGTTCAGCGTATTGTCCGCTGACCGGGTCAAATCGTCACGGGCATCCGTGAAGTTATATCGGCGGCACTAGGCCGTATTTCCGGCATCCACGGTCAGAACCGTGCCGGTGATATTGCGGCCGCCCTCGCCCAGGAGGTATTCGACCATGCTGGCCACATCGTCGGTCTCCGGCAAGCGGCGCAACGCGCTGCGGCCGGCAATACGCTGGCGCTGTTCAGGTCCCAGGTTGTGCGTCAGTTCTGTATCGATGAAACCTGGCGCGATCGCATTCACGGTGATGCCGAGCTTGCCGACCTCGCGCGCCAGCGATCTCGTGAAACCGGTCGCAGCCGCTTTCGTCGCGCCATAGACCGACAGGCCGTTATAGCCGGTCGAGGCGATAATCGAGGACATGTTGACGACGCGACCGCCTGTGCCATCCGCCATCATGTGGCGCACGACATATTTGGTCAGGATGACCGGCGACAACACGTTGAGGCGCAGCAGCGCCTCGATCTCGCTGTTGTGCATCGTCGCGAGCAGGCCTTCGGTGCCGAGGCCGGCATTGTTGACGAGGCCGTAGATCGCGCCAAATTCGTCGCGCAAGCCTTTCACGAAAACAGGAATGCCGTCGACGTCGCTGAGATCGAAGGCGCGAAACGAAATGCGGCCATTGCCTTTCGCCGCAGCCGCCTCGCGCAGATCGTCGCTTTCGCGGCGCGCGACCGCGATCACATGATAGCCGGCGACCGCGAGCCTTTGCGCGATCGCAAGCCCGATGCCGCGGCTGCCGCCTGTCAGGAGAACATTACGCATCTGATCGCGCGAGCTTTCCGGCCGCCGTGATGTCGAGCTTGTCGACAAACTTGATCATGGCAGGCACCTTGTGGGGCGCGAGGTGTGCGCGGCAATCGGCGATGATGCCGGTTTTGATTTCGTCGCCCCGGCTCGCATCACTGCCGTCGGCAAGGACGACATCGGCGACGACGATAGCGCCGGTGATCGGGCTCTTGCGCGCCTTGACGCGCGACATGCGCACGGAGTCGTGCCGGTTGATCACCGCTTCGATCTCTTCGGGATGAACCTTTAAGCCCCCGATATTGATGATGCCGCCGCGGCGGCCGACGAAGTGATAGCGATCGCCGCGCAATTCGACCATGTCGCCGGTGTCTACGAAGCCATCTCCGTCCGTCAGTGCTGCGGCGTGGCGGCCGACATAGGCATGTGCGGCGCGGCGCGAGCGAATCTGCAAGCAACCGTCCACGACCTTCATCTCGACGCCGTCGCGGTTGGTCCCGATCATGCTGGCGGGAAAACCCTCAAGCCCGTCGTTGACGGCAAAGCCGACGCCGGCCTCGGTCGACGCATAGGCGTGGCCGATCGAGGCGTCAGGAAAGGCCTGCTGTAGACCGTCGAGCACCGCCTGATCGGCGATCTCGCCCGAGAGACGGACATACTTCGGTGAAAATGCCGAGGCCGCGCCGCTCATCAGGAGCTTGCGCCAGTGCGAGGGCGTACCGGAAATATGCGTGACGGCTTTTTCGTCGAGGCGCGCGACATGGTTGGAGAGCGCCTCACCGGGCTCGGACAGCACCAGCGAGCCGCCGCCGATCACCGCGCGCAGGAAAATCTGCAAGCCGCCATAGCGGCGGATATCGTAGAACGTCGCCCAGATCGGCCGGACGCCGCGGGCCGGAGTGTCGGCCGCAATCGCGCCGGTCAGGCCTTCGAGCGTATGGCCGACAATTTTCGGCAAACCCAGCGTACCGGAGGTGAGCATCAGCCATTCGGTGGCGCGCTCGGTCCGGGCACGCGGCCCGGCCTCCAGTTCTTCGCCTGATGTGACGACCAATGCAATTCCGAAACCTGCAAAACGCTCCGGCTGGTCGGTGACGACGGCATCAATTTCCGCGTCTTCGACGATGGCCTGGAGATGGTCGGCATTGAGATCCGGCGGGCAGAGCAGCATGCGCCGCGCAATCCCGTCGATCTCGAGCATGACGAGACCGGTAAGGAACTGGCTAGTCACGGCAAGCAGCACCGAGCGGCCGGAGAGTTCGGCGAGCCGGCCTTTCAGGCAGGTCTGCCCGGCGATGTCCGTCAGGGACGCCGAATGGCGCGCATCCGAAATCGTGCGGCCGCCCAGGCCGGGATCGAGATAGTCACGCAGCGCGAAGATTTCACGCGGGGACATTTTCATAGGCCTTAATGAAATCGCCTATCGTGAGAGGAAAGCTTGCATCCGCCGAGATGGTAAACGGATCGATGCCAAGATCGTCTTCCAGTCTTGCCACCAGGATCGCAAACGCGAGCGAGTCGAAGCCGGTTTCATGGAGCGACAGTCTGTCTTCCAGCGGCGGAAGACTGACATGCTGCTCGGCGGCGATCTGCTGGATCGCTGCAATAATCTTTAACCTTACCGACATGGATTGCTCCGCATTCTCATAAAATTTTGAGAGTCCATGATAGAGCGAAAAGATGAACTAACCCCCACGCTTGCACGATCTTTTGAGTCCATTGGTAAACACCATGCCTGCCGTCCAGCCGCGGTTCCGCGAGATTCAGGAGAGCGACGTCGATGCGATCGCCGACCTTCTGACTCGGGGTTTCGTGCATCGCAGCCGTCAGTACTGGATGGCCGGCCTGAAACGGCAGGGCGCGCGATCGCTGCCGGCGAACGCGCCACGCTACGGCTATCTGATGGAACACGACGGCAAGCCGGTCGGTTGCCTGCTCCTGATCTATTCGACCAAAACGATCGACGGCGAGACTGTTGTCTGTTGCAACAACTCAAGCTGGTACGTCGATTCGGAGTTCCGCAATTACGCCGCGCTGTTTGCCACGATGACGCAGAAACGCAAGGACGTGACTTACTTCAACGTGACGCCGGCGACGCCGACATGGCCTATACTCGAAGCGCAGGGATTCAAGGTCTACTGCCGCGGTCTCTCCTTTTCGCTTCCGGGACTGTCGCGTAATCGAGGCGGCATGCGCGTCGAGACCATCACGGCGGACACGACAGCGATCGCGGGCCTCCCCGACCACGAACTCGAACTGCTCAGGCGCCACGCCGGCTACGGTTGCCTCAGCCTGGTTTGCCGCAGTGACACCGAAGTCATTCCGTTCGTTTTCTTCCGCTTGCGAAAGCGCCGCGGGATCATCCCGCTGCCGGCGCTTCAACTCGGCTTCTGCCGCGAGATCGCCGACTATGTCAGGTGTGCGGGTGCGATCGGACGTCACCTGGTCTGGCGCGGCTGCCCGATCGTGATCGCGGACGCCAATGGCCCGATCGCCGGCCTTGCAGACATCTACAGCGAGGCGCGCGGCCGCAAATATTTCAAAGGCCCGCGTCAGCCGAGACTCGGCGATCTCGCCGACACGGAACTGGCAATTTACGGCATGTGAAGCGTTAGAGACGAATGATGCCTTGCACTACCTTGGCATATTGATCGGCATCGAGGGCTAAGAAAGCGCCGGACTTCGGGTCCCGAAAGAACAAGGGATCCGTAACGGTGCGTGGATCAAAACCCGAGCGGATCAGGTCCTGCTTCTTCTGCTTGAACGTTTCGGTGCTGTCCAACGTGGCGCTGAGACGAACAAAGACCGGGCAAGCGTAGGCCGGCAGCAGCCGCGCGAGATGCGCGCTGAATTCGGCGAGATCGAAACTCGCATCGGTGACGAGCGCGGCCATGCCGGCGCGGCCATCGGCGCCTGTGAGCTGAACGCCGTAAGTCGTGGCGTCGGTCACGCCTCGACACTCCAAAATCGCCTCGTTCACCTCCGATGTCGCGACGTTCTCGCCCTTCCAGCGGAAGGTGTCGCCGAGGCGATCGACGAAGTGGAAGAAGCCGGCTTCGTCGATCTTCATCAGGTCGCCGGTGCGAAACCAGGCGTCGCCCCTGGCGAACACGTCGCGCAGGATCTTCTTCTCGGTATCGGCCGAGTTGGTATAGCCCTCGAAGCGGCCACCGGCATCGTCCGCGGTCCCGATCCGACCCACGGCCTCGCCCGCCTCGCCAACGGCGCATGCTTCGCACAGGCCGTCGGCGTTCCGCAGCGGCGTCAACGTTTCCGGGTCGATCCGAACGATGGTGGCCGGAAAGCGATGCGCCAACAGCGGCGGTATCCGGCCGATCGCGCCGGGCTTGCCCTCGACATTGTAGAGCGAGAAATTGCCTTCCGTCGCCGCGTAAAATTCCAGGATTTGCGGGATCGAAAACCGCGCCTGAAACTCTTCCCAGATGTCGCCGCGCAGACCGTTGCCGCAGGCAAGCCGCAGCCGATGCTGCCTTTCAAGGTCGGAAGGGCGCGCTTTAAGAAGATAGCGGCACAGCTCTCCGATATACTGGAACAGCGTGCAGTCCCAGCGCACCACGTCGCGCCAGAAGGTGCCGGCGGAAAATTTATCGGACAGAACGACCGATGCGCCGGCCGCCAGCATGCTGCACGGCGCGACGACACCGCCGACGCTGTGAAACAGCGGCAGACAATTGAACAGCCGGTCTTCAGGCAACGCGCCGGTCAGCCCGGTGAACCAGCCGCCCCAGTTCTGGATGCGGCGGTGGCTGATGCTGGCCGCTTTCGGCAGGCCCGTGGTGCCCGATGTGTAGATCAGAAGCGCGCGATCGTTGATGGTGACATCACCCCGCTCGCTTGAACTCAGCGATGAAGCATCGAAACCGGCGAGCGCCGTCCGGAGATCGGTCTCGTCTCCGTTCGCACCATGCCGCCAGACTTTCGGCGTCCGCTTCAGGCGGGGACTGACCTCCTCGAACGCTGCTTGGAGGTCTTGCCCCACAATGACGTGAGACGCTGCCGCGACATCAATGCAATGCGCCAGCGACGGTCCCACGAGCCTGGTGTTGATCAGCGCGGCGACGACGCCGACCTTGCTGAGGCCAAGCCAGGCGGCGAGATAATCCGGCTGCCCCGACATCAAGAGACAGACGGTCTCGCCCTTGCCGATGCGTTGCGCGAGCGCCCAGCGCGCGTAGCGGTTGATGCGTTCGTTTAGTTGCCGATAGCTGAGGCTCTCGCGATCCGACAACAGCGCCAGATGATCCGGCTGACGCGAAGCCCATTCCTCGATGAGATCGGCGAACAGCCGGTTCGGATTGGCCTCGATGCGAGAGGTGCGCTCGATCGCTTTCAGCCAGATCCTGGCGGTGGACGGTTTGCCGGGCGGCCGCGGCGCTGCCACAGGCCGTTCGGCTGTCGTGTGCTCAATGACGCCCGCGCTCATCGCTGACAATTTTCCTGCGTGATGGCTATTTATAACCGTCGAGGCCTTTCCAGGTGTTAATCGGCAGGGTTAAGCGCGTGCCCGCAACGCGAAAACCCGCCCGCAGGAATGCGAGCGGGTTCGTCGGCTTTCCGCTGAGAACGGAGATTCGACTGCCGGTGTCCGGAAATGATGGGATCAAATCGCCGTCGGTTACTTCAGCGAGGTATTCGCAGTACCTCCGTACGCAAGAAAGCCCGGTGCTCGGGTTTGCTGGCGAACAGTGAAGTCAACTCATTAAGATTGAGCGAATTGGCGCAATGAAAAATCAACGAAGCGGGCACGCGCTCGTTCGCCGGCACACAGCAAGAGAGTCCGCTGCCGTATCGGAAATAGATTCAAAACCTATCCGGCGTGAACAACCAGTTTTTCTTCAGGGAAGAACTGGAGCGCACCGTAGCCTTCCATGTCCACGGCGTAGCGGTAGTTGCCGTCCGTGGTCGGGAAGATCGCAATGACGATGCCGGCCTTATGGTCGTCGCTCGTCTTTTCAACGCGTTCGCCAATCGCAAATTTCGCCATGACTGGAGTTCCGATTCCGAAGTTCGCAAGCGCGCAGCGAAACCGATAGGAACTTCAAATTCGCCGCACTAATTCCCTTTCGGGAATCTTGTAGGTGATTCTCCCCCAAACTGGTTAACGGTTCTTAAGCAAAGGCCTGATCAAACGCGCGGCGGCGATTGATCAAAATTGCGGCGCAGGTCAGATAAGCCGCTATGGACGCGTAGAAATTTTCTCGCGATGATGCCGGTTCCCGCAATCTCACCCCCCGATTCTTACGGAGTCGGTTTCGATCATTTCCGAGAGGCTGCCTTGATCGACAGACGGCAACTTCTTCGTTCAGCGACAACCTGCCTGGCCTGGCTTGGCGTCCGGACGAACGCCTCGGCGCAAGGTGTGCCTTACCCGTCCCATCCCGTACGCTGGATAGTTCCCTACGCCGCCGGCGGCGCGACCGACGTGCTGTCGCGCTTGATTTGTCAGCGCCTGTCGGATCGGCTCGGTCAAACCTTTATCGTGGAGAACAAACCGGGCGCCGGGAGCAATATCGGCACGCAGGCCGTGATCAATTCGCCGCCGGATGGATATACGCTGTTGCTCACAAGCACCGCCAACGCGATCAACGCCTCGTTCGACCCGACATTGCCGTATGACTTCCTGAAAGGAATCGCGCCGGTTGCCGGCGCAGCACGTATTCCACTGGTGCTTGTCGTCAACAACGAGCTTCCGGTCCGCAGCGTTGCGGATTTCGTCGCCTATGCGAAAGCCAACCCCGGCAAGCTCAGCATCGCTTCATCCGGTATCGGCACTTCGCTGCATCTTTCCGGCGAGCTGTTCAAGGCCATGGCGAACGTTCGGTTCGTCCATGTGCCCTACCGCGGTTCCGCGCCGGGTTTGACCGACGTAATGGCGGGTCAGATCCAAGGCATGTTCGACAACGTCACTTCATCATTTGAATTCGTAAGATCCGGGAAACTGCGTGCGCTCGGCGTCACAACACGGGAGCGTTCCGAAACTTTGCCGGACGTGCCGCCGATCGCAGACACACTGCCGGGATTTGAGACAAGTTCGTTCTATGGCGTCGGCGCCCCGCAAGGGACGCCGGCGGCGGTCATCGATCTCCTGAACAAGGAGATCAACGCCGCGCATGAAGACCCCGTCATCAGGCAACGATTTGCCGAGCTTGGCGCCATTGCCATAACCGGCAGCGCCAGCCGGTTCGGCGACATGCTGGCGACAGAGACCGAGCGCTGGCGCAAGGTCGTGGAGCTTTCCGGCCAGCACAAAGAGTAGCGCCAGGCTCGTATCAGAGGCCGCCGCCATATCATGCGAACCTCGGAATCGGAGCTCTAACCGCCCTTTTTCAGTGGCCGACGCGGAAACGCCGGACTATCCTGATCCTAGTGCCGCTTTTCTATTTGAAGTTCCTGGATCGAATTCGCCGCTTGTGGTGCAGGAACTTCAAATGGGCGGCACTAGTCAACGATACGAACCGGTATCGGACCGCATGATCAGCCGCAGAGCCCCTTGGGACGCCCGCTCGACGATCTCCAGGTTGGCGCACATCCTTGAGCGAATCGGGCTGGCGCTGACCGGAGGGTCGTGCGGCCTGTTCGTCGCCGCGCATATCGGACGGGCCGACATCGAACTGATCGGCTCGGCTACCCCCGTCTTCGCGATGATGATTATCGGCGCGGCGGGTTTTTATCTCGGCATCGATCTGCCGCATCCGCCTGTCGATCACGAGATGCACTTGCCGTTGCGTCACGGCCTCGGCTCAAAGGCCGACACCGTCGAACTGTTGAGTGCGGCCGGTACATTCATCGCCGCGGTCGCAGCCGTGATCTCGGTATCAAGTATCGTTCTGGACGAGAGCCCACATCGCGCCTCAGCGATTTTGATTGGTCTGGCCTGGGCGGCCGGGGCGGCCTTGCAGATTGCCGCCGGCATCGTCGCCCGAAAGAAGGCGGCCAGCGACACTTGAGCACCGGCGGTCGGGGCGATCCGGATCGAAAGGCGTCTTTGTTCTTCCGTTGAAAAAGCAACAGCGGCCCGGCATGAGCCAGGCCGCCGTAGCGGCGTTCTGTCGTATTTCTATACCGGAACGAGCCGAAGGTTAGTTGCCGGGCGGGTTGAAATCCGCATCGTGGTCGCCGATGCGCGAACGATCGAAGCTTTCCGCGTCGAAGTAGGGGCCGTTTTCCGAGGCGCGCGGAGCGATGAAGTTCGGGCCCTGCACCTGGTTGTAAGCATGACGGTAGTGACGGAGCGCGTGGACCGGCTTCTGCGGAGCAGTCGCTTCCTCATCCTGGGCGAAGGCCGGGCCCGAGAGAGCTGCGGTTACGAGCGCGACAGCGCTAAGTGCTTTGATATTGATCATAGGGTTTTCCATCTTAATGTGGTGAACCCCTCCTCGTGACTTTTCCTACAGCCAAGAACCCCATGATGACGACACACGTTCCGGCGCGCCGATTCAAACGAGGGTGATTCAACCTCAATCACAACGCCGTTTTTCGTGATTGCTTCGCGATTGCCGGCGTTTTCCGGAAAACCGCGTATTCGCGATCTCGGCCGCGTCCCTACCTGCCTGTTCGGGAGCTCTTATGCGGTCCCCGATGAGGCAGGGTCCGCTGGCCAAATCGCATGTGACGGATGACGTGTGTCGCCGCGCCGGTTTTGGGGACGTACGTACATGATGACGGCTTCCGGAAACTCTGCATTTACCTTCAGCGCGGCGGCGAGCGCGTCCTGTGCATTCAGGACGACATGGTCTGCTTTTCCCTTTAGTTTAAACCCGACGGTAAATTGCATCCACAAACCTCCATGCCTTGCGCCGCTACGGCGTCCTGGCGAACTTGTTCCGGCCGGCACCGTCCCCGAACCGATTAGCCCAGCGAGTTGATGATTTCCCGATAAGCTGCTTCGGGAAACGCCTTCAGCGTGCGCGTCCGGACGTTTCCCAGCATCCCCAGCTGCAGGCTGAAACGCGCCGCGACAGCGTCGTCCGGAGCTTCGATGATCACGACCATGTCGTAGTCACCCATGGTCAGGTAGAAGGACTTGATCTCGCCGCTCATCTCTTTGAGAGCTTTCTTCGCAGCGTCCAGACGACGTGGCGAGTCCTTCGCCTTCAGGATGCCTTGCTCGGTCCAATTTGCAAGCATGACATAGGCTGTCATAACCGTCCTCCTCCTCTTGGCACGAAGCAATGGTAGCTAAGCCGTTGGCGCGAAGAACACGACCCGGAGCAGATGCGTATAGTCGGACTCGAACACCATGATCCCTACAAAAACCAGCACCAGCACCGGCGGCAACAGGATGGCGTAGGCCAACGCCAACCGCTCCCAGGCCATGTGCATGAACACAGCGACGATCAGGCCGGCCTTCAGCACCATGAACAACAGGATCAGCGACCATCGGAGATGGCCATGGATACCAAAGAAGTCGACAAGATAGGAGCAGGTGCTGAGAACGAACAGCCATCCCCAGACCACGAGATAGAGCTTGATCGGGTGCTGCTGACCCGTTGTGTGCGTGGCTCCTGATGCGACGGCCTCATGCCCATAGGCGTGTAGCGCATGTTGTGTTGCCTGCCCTTCCACATGTACCGCTGCGTTTGTCATGCGCGAACCTCACCAGAGATAGAAAAAGGCAAAGATGAAGACCCAGACAAGATCGACGAAGTGCCAGTACAAGCCGGTGATTTCGACGATCTCGTAGTACCCCTTCCGGCTCGTGAAGAAGCCAGGCCGCTCGACGTCGAAGTCACCGCGAAGGACCTTTCGTGCGATGGCGATCAGGAAGATCACGCCTATGGTCACGTGCGTGCCGTGGAAGCCGGTGATCATGAAGAAGCATGAACCAAACTGCGCTGCGCCCCACGGGTTGCCCCAGGGCCGCACGCCCTCCATGATCAGCTTGGTCCATTCGAAGGCTTGCATTCCGACAAACGTTGCGCCGAATGCCGCGGTGGCGAGCATCAAGGCTGCGGTCTTGGCGCGATCCCGGCGATAACCGAAATTGACGGCCATCGCCATCGTCCCGCTGCTGCTGATCAGGATGAAGGTCATGATGGCGATCAGGATGAGCGGGATCTGCTTGCCCCCGATATTGAGGGCGAAGACTTCGCTGGGGTTGGGCCACGGCACGGTCGTCGACATTCGCGCCGTCATGTACGACAGCAGGAAACAGCTGAAGATGAAGGTGTCGCTCAGGAGGAAGATCCACATCATGGCCTTCCCCCAGGAAACGTTCTTGAAGGCGCGCTGATCCGAGGACCAGTCGGCGGCGATGCCTCGCCAACCTGCAGGCCGCGCCGCGGCTTCAATGTTGTTTGTCAGCGCCGTTTCTGCCACCTGGTTGTCCTCCCTAGCTCAGCAACTGGCGACAGATATCGACGAAATTGTCTGTCCAGCCCGTCAACAGGCCGAGCAGGACCAGCCAGACCAACAGCAGGAAGTGCCAGTAGATAGTGCAGAGTTCCACGCTCAGGCGAATTTGGCTCGCCTCGGCGCCACGCAATACCTTGGCGGCCGTTCTGCCGAGCGCCACCAGGCCGCCCACCAGATGCAACCCGTGCACGGCGGTGATCAGGTAGAAAAACGAATTGGCTGGATTGGATGCCAGGAAGTACCCGGCACCATTCAGCTGGCGCCACGCCAGTAGTTGCCCGACAAGGAATGTAATAGCGGACGCGCCACCGGCGCACAGTCCGACGGCTATGCCGTCGATATCGCCGCGGCGCGCGGCCATGTAGGCCCATTGCAATGCCGCGCTGCTTATGACCAGGACGCCGGTGTTGAACCACAACAGCGCCGGCACCGGCAGTGTCCGCCAGTCCACCAGATTCATGCGCATGGAGTAGGCGCTGATGAAGAGTGCGAACAACGAACCGACGACCGCAAGAAACACGCCCAATCCGATTTTCGCCGGTGGCAGGGACGACGTATTCTGTTCGCGAAAATCCACGATCAGCCCTTCCTCCAGCCAGGGCTTGGCTGTCAGCCGCTGCTGTGAGAGCCACCAGCCCGCAATTGCGGCTATTCCAGCCATGAACAGGATGATGGCACTCACGGGTGGGCTCCCTGCGCCACCAATCCGGCCGGCGGTTCATTTTGCGGCACGAAGTCCCTGGCGGCGCCGGGCACGCTGTAATCGTAGGCCCAGCGATAGACGATGGGGAGTTCCTTGCCCCAGTTGCCATGCCCCGGCGGGGTCTGCGGTGTCTGCCATTCCAGCGAAGCGGCTCCCCAGGGATTGCTGCCAGCCTCTTTTCCTTTGAACAGGCTCCAGATCAGATTGAACAGGAACACGAGCTGGGCGAAGCCGACGATCAAGGCCGCCACGCTCATGAAGGCATTGAGGTCATGGGCGGATGCGGGGACGAAGGCGGTCTCGCCGATGTCGTGATAGCGGCGGGGCATGCCGAGCAGGCCCAGATAGTGCATGGGGAAGAAAATCGCATAGGCTCCGAGGAACGAGACCCAGAAGTGGAATCGTCCCATCGCCTCATTGAGCATCCGTCCGGTGACTTTCGGATACCAGTGATAAATTCCGCCAAACACCGCCATGATCGGCGCAATGCCCATCACCATGTGGAAGTGCGCGACAACGAACATCGTGTCGGACAGCGGCACGTCCACAACCACATTGCCCAGAAACAGGCCGGTCAGGCCGCCATTCACGAACGTGATGATGAACGCCAGCGCAAACAGCATCGGTATGGTGAGATGAATGTCGCCACGCCAAAGGGTCAGCACCCAGTTGTAAACCTTGATCGCGGTCGGGATCGCGATGATGAGCGTCGTGGTGGCAAAGAAGAACCCGAAATACGGGTGCATGCCGCTCACATACATGTGGTGTGCCCACACCACGAAGCTCAGCGCACCGATCCCGACGATGGCCCAAACCATCATGCGATAGCCGAAGATGTTCTTCCGCGCGTGGACGCTGATCAGATCGGAAATGATGCCGAAGGCCGGCAATGCGACGATGTAGACTTCGGGATGCCCGAAGAACCAGAACAGATGCTGGAACAGGATCGGGCTGCCACCGCCATATTTCGTCAGCGTGCCCAACTCGACCAGCGTGGGCATGAAGAAGCTGGTTCCCAGCAGGCGGTCGAGCAGCAACATCACCGAGGCGACGAACAGCGCCGGGAAGGCGAGCAGCGCCATCACGGTGGCCGTGAAGATGCCCCACACCGTCAAGGGCATGCGCATCAATGTCATGCCGCGCGTGCGCGCCTGTAGCACCGTCACCACGTAATTCAGCCCGCCCATGGTGAATCCGATGATGAACAGGATCAGGGAGGCCAGCATGAGAACGATGCCCCAATCCTGCCCGGGAGTCCCGGAGAGAATCGCTTGCGGCGGGTACAGCGTCCAGCCGGCGCCAGTGGGCCCGCCGGGCACGAAAAAAGTCGAAGCCAGCACCACGACCGCGAGCAGGTAGACCCAGTAGCTCAGCATGTTCACATAAGGGAAGACCATGTCCCTGGCGCCAACCATCAATGGGATGAGGTAGTTGCCGAAGCCGCCGAGGAACAACGCGGTGAGAAGATAGATCACCATGATCATGCCGTGCATGGTGATAAACTGGAGATACTGGTTCGGATCGATGAACGAAAACGTGCCGGGGAATCCGAGTTGCAGCCGCATCAGCCATGACAGCACCAGCGCAACCATTCCGATAGACATCGCCGTGATCGAGTACTGGATGGCGATAACCTTGGCGTCTTGCGAAAAGACGTACCTCGTCCACCAGCTTCTCGGATGATAAAGCTCGACCTCGCTCACTTCGGCGGGCGGAACACCTGCGACTGTGTCAAACGGGACATCGACCATCCGGAATACCCTCCTTGGTCTTCTGCTCAGCGACGAGTTCGCCTCATATCCGGCCGATCCTCGTCGGCATGTTTATTTGCCAGTATCAGTCTTGTACGCTGCCTTCGCGACGTTGCGCTGGCCTGACAACTCCGCGAACGTCCGCTGCTTGTCCAGCCACGCGCGATAGTCCTTCTCGTCGTCAACGACGACCTTGCTCCGCATCTGCGAATGCGCGGCGCCGCAAAGTTCGGCGCAGAGAACCTCGAATGTTCCGGTGCGGGTGGGCGTGAACCAGAAATATGTGACCGAGCCCGGTATCATATCCATCTTCGCGCGGAACTCCGGCACATAGAAATCATGCAGGACATCAATCGAGCGGAGCAACACCTTCACCGGTTTCCCGACCAAAAGGTGCAAGTCGTCGCCTTGAATGACGACATCGTCTTTCCCGTTCGGATCGTTGGGATTCAATCCCAAAGGATTGTCGGAGCTAACATCGCGCGCGTCGGAGGTGCCGAGCCGGCCATCCTTTCCGGGAAGCCGATAACTCCACATCCATTGCTGTCCCACGACCTCGACCTCGGTTGCACCGGCCGGAACTGTGACGAACTGGTGCCAGACGACCAGCCCGGGCGCCAACATGGCTGCGACACCGATTGCAGTCCCGATGGTGAGCCACCATTCGAGCTTCTTGTTTTCGGGCTCGTAGGCTGCCCGCGTTCCGTTCTTGTGACGAAAGCGGAAGACACAATAGGCCATGAACGTGACGATTGCCGTGAAAACGGCCCCGGTGATCCAGAAGGTCAGGGTGATCGTGTCGTCGATGTATTGCCAGTTTGAGGCAAGCGGTGTCCACCACCAGGGGCTGAAGAGGTGAAACAGCACCGAGGCGATCGCTACCAGGAGCAGTGCGAATGCTACAGCCATCTCTCGCCATCCTTGCCGCTAAAGGCCGAGGATACGAAGGGCGGAGCACACATCTGTCGCGATGGCTGACTTGCACTCGTCAGCGTCGTGGCTGTTGCCTCGCCCATCCAGACGGTCGCGACGTCAAGGCTCAACGGATGT
Organism: Bradyrhizobium erythrophlei; assembly: GCF_900142985.1. Classification (NCBI taxonomy): domain Bacteria; kingdom Pseudomonadati; phylum Pseudomonadota; class Alphaproteobacteria; order Hyphomicrobiales; family Nitrobacteraceae; genus Bradyrhizobium; species Bradyrhizobium erythrophlei. Next base: position 3,947,761 of record NZ_LT670849.1, on the reverse strand, counting down.
ACGTTACGACCGCTGACCTCATCGGAGTTGGGCGTTGCGAATGTGGTCCCCTTCGAGGTTGGCGTCAATAGAAGAGGCCTGCTCGCTGGCGGGCACGGGCCGGCGCCGATGGTTTAGTGATGCAATGCAACAAGCAACCTGTGCAGACGCACAATTCATCCAACGGGGCGTGCTATCTTGCTTCAATCGCGCTAAGCTCATTGCACCGGTCGCGACAGGTGTCGTCCGGCAAAGCTCCTTTCGCTGAACCGGGGCCGGACTCAGTCGCGATTTTCGCGCATGAGGCAGATTGCGCGCGACTCGAAGGCGCGCTCTCCCCTGCGACCACGAGCAAGGAGACCGGGCCATGGCCACACAGTATTTCGCGAGGCCGAAACTGCAATTCTTCGGCGTCTCTACCACATATGTCGTTCGCAAAATTGGCCTCTCCGACCTGAGGGACGCGCTGCGCCTGGGTTGGGAAGACTTTCAGGCCATTCCGACGCACGCCGTTGTCCTCTGCGTGATCTATCCAGTTATCGGACTGGTCTTGTTCAGACTTGTCCTTGGCTATTCGGTGCTGCCGCTGCTATTTCCGCTGGCCGCCGGCTTCACCCTGATTGGTCCCTTCGCCGGGCTCGGCCTCTACGAACTCAGCCGCCGCCGCGAACGCGGCGAGGAAGCCGCGGCGTGGCACGTAACGGATGTGCTGCGTGCACCGTCTTTCGGTGCCATTCTCGAACTTGGCGCCCTTCTGCTCGTTCTGTTCGGGATCTGGATCGCCGCCGCGGACGCGATCTATGTCGCAACCTTCGGCAATGCTCCGGCCGCAAGCATCCCTGATTTTGCGAAGCGCGTGTTGACGACTCCGGAAGGCTGGTCGCTCATTATCGTCGGATGCGGCGTCGGCTTCCTGTTCGCCGTGGTGGCCCTGTGCGTCAGTGTTGTGTCGTTTCCGTTGATGCTTGACCGGCATGCGTCTGCGATCGACGCAGTCCGGACGTCGCTGCAGGCCGTAAAGGAGAATGCATTTGTGATGGCCGTATGGGGATTGATTGTCGCAGTATTGCTGGCCGTGGGTTCGCTGCCATTCTTCGTCGGTCTCGCCGTCGTTCTGCCGGTGCTCGGCCATGCCACCTGGCATCTTTATAGGAAGGTGGTGGAGCCCGACCCGAATCCCCCGCAAGAAGAGCCTTCCCCGCCGATCGGTCACCGCTACGCGGCAGATTTCCCGGCCTCACTCTTCCCGTGGAGCCGCGAACGCTAGCCAGGGCATCAACGAACGGTCGCACGGTCACTGTGTCCGGTGGAACCGGCGACCGCATCGTTTGCCATCTGTGCAGTCACGAATTCGCCGTCCGGATCGCGTCAAGGCATCCGGACGGCGGACACAGCCAGTCGGGCCCCGAGAATCCGCAACGATGATCTTCAGGTTATGAGCCTGACGAGTTCCGGGCTGCTCCACACACGATAGAGCCGAGCGTTGAAGCTCACGTCCGGTTCTGGATTCCCGCAAGCAATATGTCGACCATATGCTTGGCTGCCCTGGTGCCGTCCGGTCCGGGATTGACGTTGGTCACGCCGGCCAGCGCACGCAGCAGGTCGAGCGGGTCGATATCCAGACGAATGTCGCCGCTCGCGACCGCGCGATCGATCAGCTTGGCGATGGCTCGCCTCAATTGATCCGCGGAAGTCGAATACAGCTCCGACGTACCGTTGACGAGGGAATTGAGCGCCTCGGACATCCCACGCTTGGTGACCATGTAGTCCACGAACAGCACCAGCCATTCCCGCAAGGCCGCGACAGGAGCCTGCGTCTCCGTCAGCGTTGTGGCAGCGTCGACGAGTTGGGCCATCTCGTTGCGGTAGACCGCCTCGATCAGCGCGTCGCGGGTAGGAAAATGGCGGTAGAGCGTGCCTGCACCGACGCCCGCGGTACGCGCGATCTCATCGAGACTGGCGCCTGCCCCTTTTTCGGCGAAGGCGGCCTTGGCGGTCTCGAGCAAGCGGACGCGGTTTCGCTCCGCGTCGGCCCGTGGCTTGCGGCCAGCAGGGAGCTTTCCTTGATCCGCCACGCTCAAAATACCCCTTGCTAAACGGAGAGTGTCTCCATATTTAAACGGAGGCGCTCTCCTTTTACGTCAAATTAGGTTGGCAGACAATGGTTTGCCGCGAGGGGAGTGGCGTGTCCAAAAACAACCCTGAGGAGTTTGTCATGACTAATGGCTTCGGCGCGACCTCCACCACCGATGACGTGCTGACGGGTATCGATCTCCACGGAAAACGCGTGCTTGTCACCGGCGTATCGGCCGGACTCGGTGTGGAGACGGCGCGCGCGCTGGCGGCGCGCGGGGCCCATGTCGTCGGCACGGCGCGCGATCTCGCAAAAGCCAAACGAGCAACCAGCGGAATCGCCGCAGAAGCAAAGAATGGCGGCCTTGAGCTCGTGGAGCTGGACCTCGCCTCGCTCGCAAGCGTGCGTGCCTGCGCCGACGCGCTCCTCGCCAAAGGGCTGCCTTTCGATGCGATCATCGCCAATGCCGGCGTGATGAGAACACCCTTCGGGCACACGTCGGATGGCTTCGAGACGCAGTTCGGCACCAACCATCTCGGCCATTTCGTATTCGTGAACCGCATCGCGTCGCTGATCGCCGCCGGCGGGCGGCTCGTGAACGTCGCCTCTTCCGGTCATCGTTATGCCGACGTCGACCTCGACGATCCCAATTTCGAGCGCACGCCATATGACCCCATGATCGCTTATGGCCGCTCCAAGACCGCGAACATCCTGTTTGCGGTGGAGTTCGACCGGCGGCACAAGGCCCACGGTGTGCGGGCGACAGCGGTGCATCCGGGCGGCATCAAGACCGAACTCGACCGTCATATGGCGCCCGGCGAGCTTGAAAATCTCGTGGCGCAGATCAATGCCCAGTTGGCCTCCGACGGCCAGCCGCCGTTCCAGTTCAAGACGATCCCGCAAGGCGCTGCGACGTCGGTGTGGGCCGGCTTTGTGGCGCCAGCCGCCGACGTCGGCGGGCGTTATTGCGAGAATTGCCAGGTGTCGAAAATTGCCGAAGGACCGATCAGCCCGGTGAGCCCCGGCGTCAGACCCTATGCGCTCGATCCAGAGCGCGCCAAAGCGCTCTGGGCCAAGAGCGAAGAGATGGTGGGCGAGCGCTTCTGACTCCGGTTGGCCGCAGAGAAGAAAAAAGACGCGCTTCCAAACAATGAAAAAGCCCGCCAGAGCAGGCTGTGTGGAAACGAGAGGCTGCGGTGATCCGGGGCCTCTTTTTTAATTTTTAGGGTCAGGCGAGCCTAATCTTGAGGCTTTGCGAGCCGATGAGATTGATGACCCGCATGATGTTGTAGACAAGAACGCTGAGGGCGGCTTCAGTCTTGACGTTGGTAAGGCCTCGGGTGAGGAACCTGCCGCCAGCCGTCATCCGCTTGATGGTTCCGAACGGGTGTTCAGCCGCGCATCGCCGCTGCCGCATGAGGTGTGGATCGGCTTCGACGCGGGCATTCATGCGTTGAAGCGCGTCCTCGTAAAGGTGTCTTTGAACGAAGCGGCGCTCGACGCGGGTGCATCTCGGCTTGAGCGCGCAACCCGAACAATCGTCGGCGATATACAAGACGCTCTGCTTTCTGGTGAGGATTTGCTTGCGCACCAGTGTTCGGCCCGCCGGACAACGAAAACTGTCGGTTTGCGGCTCATAGATGAAGGCCGTGCGGTCGAAGAAGTCGCCTTGATTGTTGACGGCCCGGTTCGCTGGCACACAAGGCGTGATGCCATCGTTCTCGCAGGCTGCCGCGTCTGCTCCGTTCGAATAGCCAGCGTCCGCCACCACCGTGAGCGTATCGGCCGCCACCGCATCCTTCGTCGCCTTGGCCATCGGATGGAGCAGCCGGTTGTCGGTGGGTTCGGTTGTAACCTCATGGTGGACGATCAGCCCCGTCGCAGCATCGACCGCCGTCTGGACATTGTAGGAAGGAGGCTTGGAGCCTGCCCCTTTACCCATCGGCCGCGCATCGAGCTCACCTTCTACAAGACTAGTCCGATCTTCCGCCTTAAGTCGCGCCGCCAGAGCATCAAGGTCGGTGCGGCGTGCCCTGAGAGCCTGGAGAGCCGCAGCCGTTTGTTCCGCATCGCTATCGGCCCGCTCGCCCGCATCGATGCTGTCGAGGTTGGCAAGATAAGCCGCGATCTGTTGATCGATCCGGCCGGCCTCTTCGGCGACCTTGCGTTCGCCCATAATCCGCTTGGCGCTCGCCACCGCCCGGAACTTCGAACCGTCGAGGGCCACCAGACGGGCCGCAAATAGTCCCTGCTCGCGGCAGAACAGCACGAAGGCCCGGCATGCCCCTACGATCCCGGCTGCATTGTCCCGCCGAAAGTCCGCAATTGTTTTGAAGTCGGGGGCAAGCCGCCCCAACAGCCACATCAGTTCGACATTGCGCCGGCACTCGCGTTCCAGCTTGCGGCTCGAACGAACCTCGTTGAGGTACCCGTAGATATAGAGCTTCAGAAGATCGCGCGGGTCATAGCCAGGCCGCCCGGTCGCCGCCGGTGTCGCTCGAACCAAGCCGAGCCCGAACATATCGAGACCTTCAACAAAGGCATCGATTACCCGCACCGCCGCATCAGCGGCAACGTAATCATCGATCCGTGCCGGCAAAAAACTCGCCTGGTTACGGTCCCCACCTCGAATGTAGCGCATGAAAAAGGCCGCATCATTAATGATGCGGCCTCTCTATCTGATTTGCCCCAGTTCTCACACAGCCTGAGAGGGCGGGCTTTTTCATCATCGCTTCTACGACCGCTTTGCGACAAGAGCGGTCGTTCCATGAATATTATGCGAAGATGCACGGCATTGGACTGCAGCGCGAGGTCGCCGCGAGCTTGATCCATTGCAAGACAACGGGACAATGCCCGCGGCGACTGCGTAAGCCAGAGGCCCGCCGCCTGGAAGCGGCGGGTCTGTGTCTTGCTTGTCAGTGCGCCCGTCCTGAGACCGCCCGGGCTTCGCCCATCTGCCGTCCAGCAGCTTGGGTAAGTGGCGTAGCCTTCTTCGTGCGCGCGTCACGAAGTATGCTTACTGTGCCATCCCAAAGCTCGATCCGGGCCCTGATGCTGTTGCACGCGGCGTGCAGCGCACGCTCGTCCTTCTCCGGCGAGTCCGCAACCAATCCCTCGAGAAGCTCCCGCCCCATTGGCCCGTGACTGTCACCATCGAGTTCGATGTGCCGCTCGATGTAGTAGACGAAATGGCGCAAGGGATCGTTGGTTTTCCGCGCACCGGGGAGAACCTTTCGTAGCCTGCTGAACATCTCCGGGATGATGTCCTCGCGGCCATAGAAGAACGCCGCCAACACTTCTTCCGTCGATCCCGTTTGGGCCAGCATCATCGTATGCATGACAAAGGTCCGCACGTGCGGTGGCACTTCCGTCTGCACCATAGCCGCTTCGATCGAAGCACCGGCCCGCGCCTGTGAACGGAACGTGTCGAATTGGCGTGTGCTGGCGCCGACGTCCTCCATGGCGCGGAGGTATAAATCGAGGTGGCTGACATAAGAGCCGTCCGGATCGACATCGGTTTCCTCACCGATGACGATGTCGTTGATCAGGCGCGCAGCTTTTGCGTTTCCTGCGGGGAACCACGGCACGTTTGTACACGTCAAGTCTCGCTGCAACCGCTTCAGGAGCGACATGAAATCCCAAACGGCGAAGACATGATCTTGCATGAACCGTCTCAGATCCTCGACGGAATCGACTTCCATGTAAACGGGATGATCCAGCAACTGTGAGCGAAGATTGGAGAGGCAGTAACGGTCCAGTTTCTGCATATTGACCTCAATTTCAGCATGTTTGACCTTAGCTCGTGGGTGAAAGTGTGAGCCCGGCTTCGGCGACCTAATTCGTTTGATTGGTGCTGCAAGTGCTAGTGCGCGTCCATACCCGTCAAAGGGCGTCGCAGGCATACGACACACAAATTCCGAAGATCAGACTCATCAATGAGACGCAGAATTGTCGCGACCACACGAGCTGCATCTCTGCGCGTTACAGATCGCCGCGGCGTCCCAAAGAACACGCTGCACTCAACACGCGGCTAAAGAATAATTTAGACGAGTTCCTATCGTCTCGATCATGCTGTCCTGTTTTCCATTTTCTTTCATGGCATCAACCGCAATACGCGGCTTGCTGTTTTCATCGGTGCTGCGGATAGAGGGTACACAGTGTCCGCTCGCCCCGAAATAATTTGATAAGACGTGATCTCTGCTGTCCTCATTTTGGCCCACGAACCTTCGAGACTCTGCTGACCTCGGCGGAGGAGCAGGCAGCTTCCCGTTTGAGAAAAGCGCGGTCGCGAACCCTACATTCCGTGTGGCGCCCACCGTTCTTATCGGCAGTCACAAACCGAGTGTTGTTTGAGAAGTGGAGACTCCCATGATCCCTGCTCCACCACATTTGGATTTCGAGACGTGGAAAGATCAGATCCGAAAGATGGGCGGCCGGTTCGACCCGCAGGTAATCGACCCCAAGGCGTTTGCCGGTTGGGTTCGCCCCATTAGTGCCTACGGACTCATTGCGGCCGAGGTCGGCTCCAATGCTCGTGTGGTCGAGCGCACGCAGCGGCCCGTTCGCCTCGATGGCGCAGATCACTATGTCGTGCTCTTTCAACTCGCAGGCCGTTCAGTAATGACCCACAATGAGGAAGCCGTGTGCTTCGGCGTTGGCGATGTCGTGCTCGTGGATGTGGGTCGGCCAGCTACGTTTTTTGCCGGCAACGCGGGCGAGCCCTGGAATACCATGGCTCTTCTTTTGCCGCGCCAGGCCCTGGTATCGCATCTCGGATTCGAACCGCAGGGTGGGCTCCACCGGCGCAACGGAACGGTTATCGGCCGCCTTCTCCTTGATTTGATCCGCAATGCCGGAGAGGGAGAAGGAACCCCCTCGCGTACTGAATGCTACGTGCGGCTAGCGGTCCATGATCTTGTAGGCGCCCTTTTTGCACCGAGTGATCCGGCGCCAGGGCGTCACTCGGACAAGCTGTTCGTGCGCGTCCGTGGCGTCATCAAGGACGGCTTTGTCGATCCGGATCTCGATCCTTCCGAGGTGGCGACACGAGCGGGGATTTCATTGCGTTATCTCCAGAAACTATTTACGGAGCGCGGCTCGACGTGCAGTGAATTCATCTACTCATTCCGTCTGGATTACGCCGCACATCTTCTACAGCGCCAATCCGCTCTTGGCGCAAGTCAGGCGCTCAGCGAGATTGCGTATGCATCCGGTTTTCGCGATTACAGCCATTTCGCGAGAAGGTTTCGTAAGCGTTTCGGCCGCGCACCAGGCGCGCATTTTGCAGGCGAAAGTTGCGACCGCGAGGTTGCTTCGGCTAATTCACGATCATGACGCCAAAGTTTTCGCATGACGGTCAAGGAACTCGAGTCTGCCCTGGTGAAGCGGTTACGGCGTCGACCGCCGAGCCCCGATAGCCTGATCGAGCCCCGCAGCCGTCGTGAGGGTGGCCTGCCATGGAAAGACCTTCTCCAGCAGCACCCGATGCGTTTCCTCGTCGCGATCAGAGCAGCAATCGCCGACGACCAGCAGTCTGTAGTCCGCATCGGCGGCATGGCGCAGCGTCGAGAGCACGACGCCGCTGGTCATGATCCCTGTCAGGATCAGGGTCTCGATGCCGTTGGCGCGCAGTATCAGGTCGAGATCGGTCCCGGCGAAAGCGCTCACCCGATGCTTGGTGACGACGATTTCCTCGGCCAGCGGCGCGACAGCCGGATGGATCTTCGCGCTTTCGGCGCCCGCGGCGAATGCGCCCGAGGCCTTGAGTCCATTGAACGTCGCATTTCGGTCGCTGATTTCCGGGTAGCCCGGGCGGAAGCCGACGACCACATAGATCACCCGCATTCCGGCTGTGCGCGCCGCGGCGATCAGTCTCGCCGTCCGATTGAGCAGCGCCTTCGCGTCGGCGGCATAATTATCGACGATCAGCGTCTGGAAATCCATGACGAGCAGTGCGCTCGTCCGGCGATCGACCGAAAGATCATCTGCCATAGCTGGTCCTGTTCCTATCGTTCGCTATTGCCCGTGGCTGACCAACACGTCTCGGCACGCGTGAGATAGCTTTGCGCGGTTTTCCTTGAGGCAGCTCAGAATGATTAAATCGTTTTGATCCATGAGCTTGCGACAGAACCGCTGCACATCGGGCGTGCAAGCCTTCTCCTCCTGGTCCGTCCCGCTATGCGCAAGGACGACGGTCGAAGCCGGCACGGACAACAGGATGAATGCCAAATAGAATCTATGCATGTGTGGGTCTCCTACAGGCTTCAGACAACTCAGCGACCCTGTCCCGCTTGTCACCAGCAGAATCTGCCATCTCGCATAAACCATACCGTATCGTTTTATCTCTGGCAAGCTGACGGGCTTTCTTCGTGAGAGGATTCGAGAGTCAGTGTTGAACGGCGGTCGGTGTCAGACGTTACTGCGGTTCATTGCGAGCCGGATTGCTACTGACGTCCGCGAACGCAAGCTTTTGGTCCCACCACCCTCCTCCCATGGCCACCAAGAGCTGGACCGTGTCCTGGTAGCGCTGTGCCTCGGCGCGAACGTAGCCGAGCTGCGCCTGTTGATATTGCCGCTGCGCATCGAGCAGACCAATGATGCCTGAACCGCCACTGCCGTAATTGATGCGTTGCAGACGTACGGCCTCCGAGGCCATCGACAGCGCGCGCCTTTGCGCAACGAGGAGATCCGTATCATGCTTCAGTGCCTGCAGGATGTCCGCGACCTGCCCAAAGGCTTGCAGTACCGTCTGTTGGTAATCCGCCGCGGATTCCTTAAAGGCCGCAAGCGCCGCGCGGCGCTCGGCCTCTCGCATGCCACCGTCGAAGATCGGTTGGGCAAGTCCCGCAGCGACGCTCCATACGAGACCGCCTGGACTGAACAGTTCACCTCCATTCAACGAAGAGGCGCTGATACCGGCTGAAAGCGTTATTGAGGGATAGAGTTGCGCCGTAGCGATTCCGATCTGTGCACTTGCGGCATGAAGCTGCGCTTCAGCCGCCTGAATATCAGGCCGCTGATGGACAAGCTGCGACGGGATGCTGACGGGTAGACGATGCGGTAGTGCGAAGGCCGCCAAATCAAAATCCGGTGGCGACCAGTTGCCCGGCGCACGGCCGATGAGAACAGCGAGCGCGTGCTTGGCCAAGCTGAGCTGCTGTTCAAGTCCCGGCTTCAATGTCTCGTCTGACGCGAGCTGGCTTTCGGCAACAATCACATCGCTGTCGGGTACAGTTCCCGTTTGGCGCTGCTTGCGCACGAGCTCTACATTTTGACGATCGATGGCAAGAATGTCGTTCAGAGCCTTCAATTGAGAGTGGGCCGCAGCAAGCTGAAGCGCCCGCGAAGCCGTGTTGCCCGTGAGAGCCAAATATGCCGCATCGAGTTGGTCGCTCTGATATTCGGCGAGCGCGACCTGCTGCTCGATTCGGCGGTGCGTCTGACCAAATAGATCGGGCGTATAGCTGGCTGTTGGACCGACTTGAAACAAATTGAAGCTCGGTGGCAACGGAGCAACCTCGGGCGTCAATCCGAACGTGGCGGCGCTTTGTTTTTGTTCTGATGCACCGGCGTTAAGCCCTACCTGGGGATAGAGCGCGCTCGCGGCAACTGTGACCGCCTCTCGCGCCTGTTCCAGTTTTGCTCTGACGCTTTCGAACGTGTAGTTGCCTGCGATAGCCTGCTTCACCAATACATCGAGCTGCGGCGATCGGAAGAGCGCCCACCAATTGGCCGTTACCTTCTCACCAAGTGCGATCGCCTGCCTCGGCACCTCCTTTGTGGCATCAGGACCAGGCGCTGTCGTCTCGCCAGGTGAGGTATAGCGCATGACCGATGGAGGCTTTGGCGCCTCAAAATCCGGCCCGACGGTACAACCAGCGACTGCCGTGCCAAGCACGGCCACGGCGATCCGCACGCCCGAACGCGAACCATTGCGAAGTAGTACCCGAAATAACGTGGCCGACATCGTCATTCCATAACGTGCATGGAATCGGCGGCAGCGCTGGGCGGCGGCTTCCTGAAGATGACGAGAAGCGGGATCGCGGCGAGTGTTGCGATCATGAGCAGTTTGTAATCATCCATGTAAGCAATGATCTGGGCCTGTTGGGTAACCACTGCATCGAGTGCGGCACGTCCAGCGGCGCCGACCGGGTCCCAGAACTGGGTGATCGTGAGGTCCTCGAACGCCCGATTGACCGATGTCACGCTCCGCGCGATTTCGGCGTGGTTCACCTGCGTATTTCTCGTCAGCAGGCTGTTCACCACGGAAATGCCGATGCTGGAGCCGATATTGCGCGACAGACTGTAAAGCCCGGCGCCCTCCGCCCGGCGCTCCGGCGCGAGTGTCGATAACGTCACCACGCTCAACGGCACGAAGATAAAGCCGAGGCCAACACCCTGGACTATGCCGATGACGACAATCGTCATTTGCGACACGTCAGGCGTCCAGCCGGTCATCACATAGAATGACCAAGCCGTGAGCCCGAGCCCCAAGGCCAGAAGAAATCGTGTGTCGACGCGTCCGATCAGCCTTCCAACAATCAGCATAGAGGCCATGGTGCCAACGCCACGAGGTCCCAGTACAAGGCCCGCGCTGATGATCGGATAGTTCATGAGATTCTGCAGATAAGGAGGCTGCAGCGCCAGAGAGGCATAGTATGTGAGACCGACAATCGCGATGAACAGAGTTCCGGCTGTAAAGTTGGGGTCACGGAACAAAGAGAGCCTTACAAAGGGCTCGTGCGCGGTGAAGGTATGGACGAGAAACAAGTAGAACGCCGAGACAGCTATGATCGCCTCGGCGACTATCTCACCGGAACCGAACCAATCCAGCTCTTCGCCGCGGTCCAGTAAAACCTGCATGGCGGCGATCGCGAGGCTCAAGGTGCCAAACCCAAGCCAGTCCAGCTTTGCTGTTGCGTTCCGCGCCGTATCGGACAGAAAAGTCATCATCCCGAAGAAGGCAAGGATGCCCACAGGCACATTGATGTAGAAGACATAGCGCCAACTGAAGGCTTGGGTCAGCCAGCCGCCGAGCACCGGCCCAAGAACCGGACCGGCCATCACCGCAACCCCCCATAACGCCATCGCGGACCCTTGTCGCTCTTTTGGATTGATGTTCATCAGTACAGTTTGTGAAAGCGGGACGAGCGCCGCGCCGAACACGCCTTGCAGAACCCGGAACAGCACGATCTGCACCAGAGACTGCGCCATGCCGCACAGGACCGAGGAAACGGTGAAGCCGGCGATCGAAACCAGGAAAAGACGCTTCAGCCCGAAGCGGCTTGTGAGGTAACCGGTTGGCGGCGTCATGATCGCGGCCGCAACGATGTATGAGGTTAATACCCAGGCGATCTCGTCCTGACTCGCCGAAACACTGCCCTGCATATAGGGAAGCGCAACATTGGCGATGGTCGTGTCGAGCGCCTGCATGAGGGTGGCGAGGATCACGCAGATGGTGATCGCCACCCTGGTGCGTTTGGGCAGATCAGTCGCCGCCGACATCATCGTGCCTGCCGACTAAGACCGAACATTGCAGTCAGGAAATGCGGCAAGCCACGGCTATGCCCGGTATCGACGTCAACCTCGACGCTCATTCCGGGGCGTAACGGCGGCAAGCTCTTGCCATTTGTATCGATCCGCACCCGCACCGGAACACGCTGTACGACCTTTACCCAGTTGCCGCTGGTGTTCTGTGCAGGCAGAAGTGAGAATTCTTGCGCGGCCGCAGGACTGACGCTCTCGACGCTCCCGCTCCATTGCAGGTCGGGATAGGTATCCACCGTCACCGACGCCGATTGTCCCGGCCGAACATATGTCAACTCGGTCTCTTTGGGATTTGCGACGACCCAGACATGATCCGCGGCGACAAGATAGAAAGCCGTTACCGATGCCTGGAGGTATTTGCCGGGCGCAATCGCCGGAACGTTCGTCACGATGCCGGCGAAAGGCGCCTTGACAACAGTGTGCGCAAGTTGCCGCGCGGCTTCGTCGCGCTGCGCTACGGCGTCGAGGTAGCGAGGCTTCTTCTCCACCGCGCCGGTGGGATCGTCGTCAAGATTGGCGGCAATGGCCCCAAGTTGCTGGGTCAGGGAAGCGAACTTCTGCTGCGCATTCTGCTGGTTTCGACGAGCAGTATCGAAGGTCGCTTGCGACGCGACGTGCGAGGCCAGCAGATCCTGCTGACGGTGAAATTCGGTGTCGTAATATTCGATATCGTTCTGGGCCTGTTGAATTTGAGACTGCATGTCGCGGTAATTTGCCTTGAGGGCATTCAAGGAATTTCGGACCGTACCGATCTGTGCCTCGGCACGAGCCAAGGCGAGCCGCAGCTGGAGATCATCGAGCCGATAGAGGATTTGACCAGCCTGGACATGCTGATTCTCCGTGACATCGACTTCCGCGACAATTCCGGGCACATCGGTTGAGACGCCGACCTTGTCGGCTTCGACATACGCGTCGTCCATCGAAACGACCTGGCCGCCGGTGGTGTACCAGTACGCACCGGTAATGAGCGCCAACGGCAATAGCGCAAACATCAATGGCCGGAGCAGAGGCTTTTTCGGTGCGTCCAAAGTGTCGGGGCCCGGATCGAGAGGTGGCCCCACATCCTTCACCTCCGCTTCACGGCTACCCGGTTTCAAGACCTTGACGTCCGGTGCCGCAGCCTGGCCAAATGGCGAAGCATCTTTCGCGGCGTCCGCAAGGCGACCGAGCCGACGCACCATGTCATCGCGAACGCCAGCTCCGCCCTGCGGAGAACTCGTCGCTTCATTCAGCTTGTTTTCTCGATTAGCCATGGCTTGCTCATTTTTGTCCTGCAAGCGGCGCGGCGCATGCCTGGGTCAGGTTCTCTTTCAACGCCTGCAAGGTTTTCAGGAGATGCTGTCTGTCCTCTTCGGACACACCGACCAATGCTTCCCTGCGCGTGACATCGTCGTATTCACGCGCTCGTTCCAGTCTGCCGCGCGCGACCGGCGTAAGATGGAGAAACCATCCGCGGCGGTCCGTTGGATGCGAGTCTCGTTTGATCAGCCTCAGCGCCTCCAGCCTGACGACGATGCGGCCAAGTGTGATCGGTTCGATTTCGATAAGCTCAGCGAGTCTCGCTTGATTGATGCCCTGGTTTTCCGCGAGGTAGGCCAGAACCTGCCATTGCGATCGGGTGAGACCACGGGAATTTTGCTCGAACCTCTTCTTCAGCAGACGGGCTACGTCGTGCAGCAAGAAGGTGAACGCCGGCGGATCCAAGTCCATCAAAAGAAACTTTCATCGATAGGCTTCCAGTCCACTTTGCGAGCCACGATCGAAAGCCTTCGCAAAACGCCGGTCTGTACTATTTACTAAACCAAACTGTATCGTTTATTTAGACCCACTTCGGCGCATTGGCAAGCGAAAGTTTGAGATGATGAAAGATCCAGGCCCGATGCCGTGAAGGAGTTCGAGCCGCGCACGTTTTCTCCGGCAGCAACGCTGGAGAGCAAGGAAGTGATTTTTGCCTATTCCGATATGGACCTAAGCTATGTCCATGGTCGGTCAGACCCGAAGGGGGCGAGCCTGAACGGCGCCGTGGAGTTTGCTGCCGCACGCCCTCTCAGCATTCGGGTTCAAGTCGATTCCGAGCGGGCGAGCGCCCGATCTCTGGTCGATGACCGTCGCGCGCAATCCCGAAAATAGCTTTGCAATATCGTCGGCGTCGCAGCTCATCATTTGCTGCGAATCCCATTCAGGAAGAAATCGACGGCGGCTTTTCGATGCCGTTCCTCGGTCTCTGGATCGGTTGCGATGCCATAAAGCGCGAGGCGCTTGGAATGCCCGAGCACAAGATTGAGGAACATGTGAGCCGCAAGCTCGGGGTCGTGCACTTTGATCTCGCCGCGGGCGGCGGACTGGCGCATTATACTTGAAACTCCTCGCACCGCACGCAGCCATCCTTCCTCATTTGCAAGTTTTGCCAACTCCGGAAATTGGACGGCTTGCGCCGAAAGGATCCGCTGACACGCGCCAGCCTCCGGCGCCAACGTGTACGCAATCATATGGCGGCTAAGCTCATGCAGGGTAGTCTTGATGCTTTTAGGCTTTGCCTCGGTGGCCTGAGCCTCAGCCGCCGCCGACAAGGGAGCCAGCCAGTCTCGAATCCTTTTGCGCAGTACAGCGGCAAACAGATCCCGCTTGTCGTCGTAACGCGCATAGACGGTCGGCTTGCTGATGCCTGCCGCTTCCGCAACCGCATCGATGGATGTGCCGTCGAAGCCTCGCTCCATGAACAGCCGCGTTGCGACGTCGAGTAACCGCGCGTCACGTGCCTCAGCCTCTTCCCGGGTGGGACGGCCGCCGACACGCCGCTCCAGAACTTTAGTTCCCGTCCTGCTCAACCAAAAATCCTCCTTGTCAGGTCGCCGAAGATGAATTATGTAAACGATACAGTTTGGTTTTGTAAGACGCCATAGCGTTCAACCTACCGGTAAAGCGTCGAAAGGTATCCGCAGTATCGCGACAGAGAAGCTGGATCGCCGCATGACCTCTTTGATTGAAACTTATCAGGGCATTTTTGCGGGGACAAGAATCGCGACCGTCGGGTTGGCGATGGAAACGGCCGGCCTGGGATGCCCCAATTTGCTGGGCCTGGACGTCGTAGAGCGGCCTGCCCGCGGGATAGTCCCGAATCCCGGGCAGGCCGCTCGCGGCCTGCGACCGTGGGACATGAAGCGCTCGAGGGAGCGCATTCGGACGAGATCTTGACCATGCCCAATCGGTCAATTTCCGACCGAACCCCACTCTACGCGGCGGTCATTCTTGCTGTGGGCCTCGGTATCGTGGTTTCGGCCCTCGCCCTCCTCGCCCTCATCTTCTTTTTTTGATGGACGATATGATTGGACGTCCGGGAGCCGGCCGCCGCCCAATCCGCGGCAAAAAGCTTCGGACCCCTTCTGCTGATCATGCGAGAAGCCATTGGCCGCTGTGAATATCGAATTTTACAGCACCTTCATCTCGCATCTTCAGCAGGAGGGATTGGCAAGCTTCCTGGTTCGCAACATTGGCGCGTCGCATGACCTCATGAACCTTGAGCGGCTTTTCGCGCAGAGCGCTCAGAATCTTCGCTCGATCATTCAGCATGCTTTTTCCTTAGCGATCACCGGACTCGGCGCCTTACTGACAATACGAGAGCTCATCTTCCGTGACGACACGCTCTATCTTGTCAGATTTAATGCGGTATCTAAGACGTCCGTCCGACTCGACCGGCATGCATTGGACGATGGTGTAAATTTTGGGCGTTTCGACCTGTACCCGTCCCTGCGGCCCCTGACCGCGATGAAGCACTTCATCGTTTAGCTGGTAAGCGTGTGACATTCTGGGTCCCTCTTTGGAGCGTTCTACTACGAAACGAATGACGGTAGTCGAAAACCCGGTGTCCACCGGAAAGCGCCCAAATGAGGCCCGCGAACTCGCAGTAAAACATGCGTCGCGACTCGATGGCGATTCCCGAAAGGAAAAGAGCCGCTCCGGAGAGCGGCTCTTTCAAATAAAGCTGATAAAACAGCATTTTATTTGGTTGCGGGGATAGGATTTGAACCTATGACCTTCAGGTTATGAGCCTGACGAGCTACCGGGCTGCTCCACCCCGCGATAAACTTTTGCTTTGCCTTTTAGAAAAGCCGAAACGGGTAGGTTAACGCCAGAGGCGCCGCTTCCGTCCAGAGGCTTCCTGAGAAGGCAACCCACGGCCGCTGAGGCCTTGAGGTCGCGGGCGGTATGTACCAACGACCGCCTGCTTTGGAAAGGGCCGCGAGGTCACTTTTGAGGATTTTGTGACAGCAAAATTGGCGAAAAACCTGCCCTTTTTCGCCGAACCGGCCGAAACCAGCGCGCCCGGCCGGATTTCCGTCAGGGCCCTCGCTCAGGCCTGACGGGAACCCATCGTTACCGCCGGGCATCGTCCCGGCTCAGGTCAGCAGAAAACCGCCATCCACGGTGACCACGCTGCCGGTCATGTAGCGCGAGGCGGAAGACGCCAGCAGCATGATCGCGCCGTCGAGATCGGATTCGCTGCCGACACGCCGCTGCGGAATCCGCTTGGTCAGCTTTTCGCCGCCCGGCGTCGACCAGAAATGGTGGTTGATCTCGGTATCGATATAGCCGGGCGCGATCGCATTGACGCGGATGCGGTTGCCCGCAAGTTCGAGCGCCATCGCCTTCGTTGCCTGCACGATGCCGGCCTTGGAGATGGTGTAGGGGGAGAGGAATTTCATCACGCCGAATCCAAGCACGGAAGCGACGTTGACGATGTTGCCTTCCTGCTTGCGCGAGATCATCCGCCGCGCCATTTCGGTCGCCACGAAGTAGGCGCCCTTGAGATTGGCGCCGATCACCGCATCCCAGTCCGCTTCGGTCTGCTCGACCGCCGGCTTCTCGATCGCGATCCCGGCATTGTTGATCAGCACGGTGACGGGACCGAGCGCGGCCTCCGCGGCATCGATGGCGCTGACGATCGAGGCACCGTCGGTGACGTCCATCGCGACCGCGGCGGCGCGGCCGCCTTTGGCTTTGATCTCTTCTTCCAGCCCCTTCAGCTTGGCGGTCTGCCGCGCGGCCAGTGCGACGGCCGCACCATGGGCGGAAAGCACGCGCGCGAACTGCCGGCCTAATCCCTGCGAAGCGCCGGTGATGAGGATGGTTTCTTTACTGACGTCGAATAGACCGGACATGACGAACTCCGAAAGCGTCACTCAAGCTCCGATTGATATAGACGATTTTCACGACCGCAAACCGAATTCGTTCACCAAGGTTCGCCACCATCGCGCAAGACTAGTGGAGTGGATCTGACATTCGCTCCCCACCTAGCCGCAAGTTCGGAAAGCGAATGTCAGATCCTAAACTCCACTAGAGACCTATATTTGCTAGTGGTCCTTTGATTCTAACATTCGCAAAGTGACTGCTGAGAAGGGATGCGAATGTTAGAATCGGACCACTAGGAGCGGTGTCCATGAACAGCTTTGATGTTGTGGTTTGTGCGGCAACGATCGCCGCGATGATCATGGGCTTCAACGCCGGGCTGCTGCGCAGCGCGGTGACGATACTGGCCTACCTGATTGCGATGCCGATCGCGGTCTGGCTCACCTCGCAGGTTACGCGCGATACCAGCAGCCTGGCGCTGGTGCAAAATCCGTTGCCGTTCTTCGGAACGTTCCTGATCGCAGGCATCGTGCTCGGAAAACTCATGCGCATGGCGATCGACGAGACCATCGGAACCGAATCCGGAATTGCCGATCGCCTCGCGGGCAGCGCGCTTGGTGCAGTCCGCGTCGGCCTCGTCGCCATCTCGGTGGTGGTCGTCTTCGATCAGCTCATCCCCCCAGACCGCCAACCGCCCTATCTCGCCGGTTCCCGGCTTCGGCCGCTGTTTTCCGCCGCCGGCCAGATGGGGCTCAAATCCCTGCCGCCGGACATTGCGGCCTATGTCGACCGCCTGAAAAGGGATCGGCGGATTTAAACTCGCCTCCGTCTCTGCTATGCGTTTGGCGTGGGCTCCCTGATCAGGGCGGCCTCGACAAAATCATTTGGACTTACGGGAGTGAAACAGTGGATTTAGGCATCAAGGGCCGTCGCGCCATCGTCTGCGCATCGAGCAAGGGATTGGGACGCGCCTGCGCGATGGCGCTTGCCGGCGAAGGCGTGCATGTGACGCTGACGGCGCGCGGCGCCGAAGCGCTGAAGAAGACCGCCGATGAAATCCGCAACGCCAATCCGGGCGTGACCGTCACCGAGGTTGCCGGCGATATCACCGCGCCCGAGGGCCGCGCGGCCGCGCTGAAAGCCTGCCCCGAACCGGACATCCTGATCAACAATGCCGGCGGCCCGCCGCCCGGCGACTTCCGCAACTGGACCCGCGACGACTGGATCAAGGCGATCGACGCCAACATGCTGACGCCGATCGAGCTGATCAAGGCGACGGTGGACGGCATGATGGCGCGCAAGTTCGGCCGCATCGTCAACATCACCTCGGCTGCGGTGAAGGCGCCGATCGAGGTGCTGGGCCTGTCCAACGGCGCGCGCGCCGGCCTCACCGGATTCGTCGCAGGCATCGCCCGCAAGACCGTGATCAACAACGTCACCATCAATGCGCTGTTGCCGGGCCCCTTCAACACCGACCGGCTGCGCGGCGCCGTCGCCAAGGCCGAAGCCGAAAAGCGGGGGACCACGGTCGAGGCCATGCTGGCCGAACGCGCCAAGCTCAATCCGGCCGGCCGCTTCGGCGAACCGGACGAATTCGGCCTCGCATGCGCATTTCTCTGCGCGGCGAAATCCGGCTTCATCACCGGACAGAACATCCTGCTCGACGGCGGCGCCTTCCCCGGCACGCTTTAAGGCGCCAGCCGGATGCACTGGCGGATCGGCAACGTCAAGATCACCAAGGTCGTCGAACTGGAAACGGTCGGCCATACGCGGTTCATTTTGCCCTTGGTCGGCCGCGACGAAATCCGCGCACTACCGTGGCTGATCCCGCACTTCGCGACAGAAGAGGGCCAGCTGAAGATGTCGATCCATTCGCTGGTGATCCAGACGCCGACGCGGAGGATCGTGGTCGACACCGGCCTCGGCAACGACAAGCAGGACCGCACCATTCCCACCTGGAACAACCGGCAGGGGAATTTCCTCGGCGATCTAGCCAAAGCCGGCTTTCCGCCTGACAGCATCGACACCGTGCTGTGCACGCATCTGCATGTCGATCATGTCGGCTGGAATACGAGGCTCGTCGCCGGCCGCTGGGTGCCGACCTTCGTCAACGCGCGCTATCTGTTCGCCGACATTGAATACGCCTACTGGCGCAACCACTCGACGGCGCCGGACAAGGCGGCGATCTTCCGCGATTCCGTGGCGCCGATCGTCGAGGCCGGCAAGGCCGACCTGGTCGCGGGCGACGCCCGGATCTGCGAGGAGATCACCCTGATCCCGACGCCCGGCCACAGCCCCGGCCATCTCAGCCTGCACATCCGCTCGGCTGGCGAAGAGGGCTGCCTTACCGGCGACGTCGCCCACCACCCTTGCCAGATGGCCCATCTCGATTGGTCCTCGACCGCCGATTCCGATCCCCGCCAGTCGACCCAGACCCGGCGGGAGCTGTTTTCGCGCTTTGCCGACCGCGAGGTGCTGGTCATCGGCGGTCATTTCGACGCCGGCCACGTCAAGCGCGACGGGGATGCCTTCAAATTCATCGCGGCGGCCTAGTGGTCGCCGCCGAAGGCGATGGGCAGCCCTGCTCCGCCCCCTTAGGCAGTTGAATTTGGCGGCTCCCTGTTCCATGAAGCGTGCCAAGCGTACAAAGCCATCTAAGGGAGTGATGAGACATGAAGCTTCTTCGCTATGGGGAAAAGGGTAAGGAAAAGCCCGGCCTGCTCGACAAATCGGGCCAGATCCGGGACCTGTCGGCGCATATTCCGGACCTCGCCGGAGACGCGCTTTCGCCGTCGTCGCTGGCCAAGATCGCTGCGCTCGACCCTGCTTCACTTCCTGCCGTCAGCGGCAAGCCGCGCATCGGAGCCGCGGTCGGCGGCTCGCCGAAATTCCTCGCCATCGGGCTGAATTACACCGATCACGCGAACGAGGTTGGCCTCGCGATCCCGACCGAGCCCATCGTTTTCATGAAGGCCAACAGCAGCCTGTGCGGCCCCAACGACGCGGTCGAAAAGCCGCGCGGTTCGACCAAGCTCGATTGGGAAGTCGAGATCGCGATCATCATCGGCAGTCGCGCCAAATACATCTCCGAAGCCGACGCGCTTAATCACGTCGCCGGCTACAGCGTCTGCAACGACGTGTCCGAGCGCTTCTTCCAGATCGAGCGCCTGGGACAATGGACCAAGGGCAAGTCGCACGACACCTTTGGCCCGCTTGGCCCATGGATGGTCACCAAGGACGAAATCGCCGACGTGCAGAAACTGCCGATGTGGTGCGACGTCAACGGCAAGCGCTGCCAGACCGGATCGACCGCGACCATGATCTTCGGCGTCAAGAAGATCGTGTCATACCTGTCGGAGATCATGACGCTGATGCCGGGCGACGTCATCGCCACCGGCACTCCGCCCGGCGTCGGCATGGGCATGAAGCCGCCGAAGTTCCTCAATGTCGGCGACGTCGTCACGCTCGGCATCGAAGGACTTGGCGAACAGCGCCAGGAAATCGTCGCGGCGTAAGCTGACGGCCGCAACCCTTTCCGTCATGGCCGGGCTTGACCCGGCCATCCACGCGTTTCTTTCTTGCGGCCAAGACGTGGATGCCCGGGTCAAGCCCGGGCATGACGACGGAAAGACCTCTCAAGGGATTTCAAATGAAACTCACCTTCTCGGCAGCCTCTCCCTTCGCCCGCAAGGTTCGCATCGCCGCGATCGAACTTGGCCTGATCGACAAAATCGAACTGGTGCCGACCTCGGTGGCGCCGGCCACGGCCAATGACGAATATTCGAAGATTACGCCGCTGAAGAAACTGCCGGTGCTGATCCTCGGGGACGGCAGCGTGATCCTCGATTCCTACGTCATCGTCGAATATCTCGATGAACTCGCCGGCGGCGGCAAGTTGATCCCGGCGAGCGGACCGGATCGATGGAAGGTCAAGAGCGACCACTCCATGCTGCAAGGCATGCTCGATTCCATGCTGCTCTGCCGCTACGAACGGATGGTGCGGCCGAAGGGCTTGCAGTGGCAGGGCTGGTCCGACGATCACTGGAACCGGGCCTGGACAGGCATGGCGCGCTTCAACAACAAACCAGACGTGCTGTCGCGGCCGCTCGATATCGTGCAGATCTCGCTCGCCTGCGTGCTCGGCTACGCCGATTTCCGTTATCCCGACTGCGGCTGGCGCAAGGCCTATCCAAATCTCGACGCCTTCCATAAGCGGATGCTGGAGCGGCCTTCGATCAAAATCTCCCTGCCACCCAAAGCGTAACCGCGAGGAGAGCCGCCATGAGCCTGAAATTCAACGCCGGCGATCTCAGCATTCATCGCATCATCGAGCAGGAAACCACGTTCTTTCCCGCGCTCGAGCTGTTTCCGACGCTTTCGCCCGATTTGCTGGCCGAGAACCGGGACTGGATGCGCAAGTCGAACGCAATCGACGCCGGGGATGTCCTGATCCTCTGTTTCCAATCCTATGTCGTGCGCACGCCGCACCACACCATCCTGATCGACAGCTGCATCGGCAACGACAAGCAGCGGCCGGCGCGTCCGAAATGGCACCAGAAGACCGACGACACCTATATGCGCGGACTGAACGCCGCCGGTCTTGCGGTCGAGGACATCGATTTCGTGATGTGTACGCATCTGCATGTCGATCACGTCGGCTGGAATACCAGGCTTGAGGGTGGACGCTGGGTGCCGACCTTCCCGAAGGCGCGCTATATCTTCGGCAAGGCCGAGTATGACTACTGGACCGAGCAAAACGCCAAGGCCGAAGTACCGCCCTTTGCCGACAGCGTGCTGCCGGTGGTCGAGGCCAAGCGCGCCGACATGGTGGGCCATGACTTTGCCATCGGCGATCACCTGCGCATCCTGCCGACGCCGGGTCACACGCCGGGCCACATCGCCTTTGCGATGGGCAAGGCAAAGGACGATGCGGTCTTTGTCGGCGACATCATGCACTCGCCGATCCAGTTGCAGCATCCGGAATTGTCGCCGCGCTTCGACGTCGACCCGGTTCAGGCTGCGGTGACGCGGAAGAACTTCCTGGAGCGCTATTGCGACACCGATACGCTGTGCTGCACGGCGCACTTCCCCTCGCCCTCGACCGGCAAGATCCGCCGCAAGGGCGGCGGATTCAGCTGCGAGGCGGTCTAATCGAACAGGCTCGGGGTGTGGTTGACGGCCGCGCCTTCGATCGCGAGCATTTTCAATTTCGTGTCGACGCCGCCCCGGGCCGAAAATCCGCCGGGCTTCTTGCCTGCGGCCAGCACGCGATGGCACGGCACCACGATCGGACAAGGGTTGCGCCCGAGCGCCTGGCCGACATCGCGCGATAATTCGACCCCACCGAGACGCTTGGCGATATCGCCATAGGTCATGGTCTGGCCCGGCGGTATGGTTCGGGCGATATCGTAGACACCGCGGTTGAACTCCGGCACGCCATCGAGATCGAGCGCGATGTCCATCAGGTCGTCGCGCTCGCCGGCAAGCAATTTGACGATGCGGTCGATCGCGCGTTGCACTTCTGCGGTTGGCGCAGCTTCACCGATGTCGCCACGGCGCTGGCGGATGCGGGCGCGGGTTTTCTCGTCGCTGCCCATCGGCAGTTGCAGTCCGTTGATACCGCGAGGACCCCACTCGATCCCGCAGATACCGATTGCCGTATCGAACAGGGCATAATGCTGGTCAGTCATGGCTCACTCCAAAATGTAGGCCCGTTTAGCTCTTGGGCCAAAATCTAGGCTTGGAGATTGTTGCGATCCACCCGGTTTCTGCGTCGCAATAGCCGCCCATTCAGCGCTGGCAAGCCCGCCGTCAGATGATATCCTCACCTCAAGGAACAATATGGGCTTGATCCCAACGAAGCGCGAGAGGAACCGCCATGAAACTCATACAGCAGCAGATTGACGACTTTCACCGCGAAGGCTGGCTGTTTTTGCCGGAACTGTTCACGCCGGAAGAAGTCGCTTTGCTCGCGCGCGAGGCGGTCAACATTTACGACGCCAACCGGCCGGAGGTGTGGCGCGAGAAGAGCGGCGCGCCGCGCACCGCGTTTGCAGCCCATCTCTATAACGAAGCGTTCCGGCTGCTCGGCGCGCATCCGCGCATGATCGACCCGATCGAACAGCTGTTCGGCGAGAAGGTCTACATGCATCAGTTCAAGATCAACGCCAAGGCGGCCTTCACCGGCGACGTCTGGCAATGGCATCAGGACTATGGCACCTGGAAGCGCGACGACGGCATGCCTGAGCCGCGCGCGATGAATATCGCGATCTTCCTCGACGAGGTGCTGCCGATCAACGGGCCGTTGATGCTGGTGCCGCGCAGCCAGAATGCCGGCGACCTCAAGGCCGCGCATGACCTGCAAACGACCTCTTATCCGCTGTGGACGCTGGACGAGGAAACCGTGACGCGGCTGGTCAAGGAAGGCGGCATCGTCGCGCCGACCGGAAAAGGCGGCAGCATGCTGATGTTCCACGGCAACCTGGTGCACGGCTCGGCCGGCAACATCACGCCCTACCCGCGCAAGATCGTTTACCTGACGCTCAATGCCGTCTCGAATTACATTCGCAACCCCACGCGGCCGGACTATATCGCGCACCGCGATTTCACACCGATCAAGACGGTGGCCGACGATTCGCTCATCCGCCTCGCCCGCGCGCCGCGGCAGGCGGCGGAGTAGCGAAGAAGATAGGCCGGGTTTGACCCGGCCATCCACGTCTTTCGTGCAATGTGGCCAGACGTGGATGCCCGGCACAAGGCCGGGCATGACGGACAGAAAGGGTTTCACTTCACACCATGAACCTCTCCTCCCTCCTCGCCGCCCGACATGCCGTCGGCAAGCCCGTGCGAGTCGCGCTGATCGGCGCCGGCAAGTTCGGTTCGATGTTTCTTTCGCAAGTACCGCACGTGCCGGGCCTCGAAGTGCCCGTGATCGTCGATCTCGATCCGGAACGTGCGCGCGAGGCGTGCCGCACGGTCGGCTGGGACAGGGACCGGATCGCCGCGACGGCGTTCACCGCCGATGGCGCCAAGGCGATCGCGGGCAATATCGAGGTGGTGGTGGAGGCGACCGGCAATCCGGCTGTCGGAATCAAACATGCGCGCGAGGCGATCAGGAACGGCAAGCATGTCGTGATGGTCAATGTCGAAGCCGATGCGCTCGCCGGCCCCCTGCTGGCGGAAGAAGCGCGAAGTGCGGGCGTGGTCTACTCGCTCGCTTACGGCGATCAGCCGGCGCTCACGGCCGAAATGGTCGACTGGGCGCGCGCCACGGGCTTTCGCGTGGTTGCCGCCGGCAAGGGCACCAAATATCTGCCGGCCTATCACGACGTGACGCCGGATGGCGTGTGGCAGCACTATGGCCTCACGGCCGGCGAGGCGCAGTCGGCCGGCATGAATCCGCAGATGTTCAATTCGTTTCTCGATGGCACCAAATCCGCGATCGAAATGGCGGCGATTGCCAATGCGACCGGGCTCGACGTGCCGTCAGACGGCCTTTTGTTTCCGCCCTGCGGCGTCGACGATCTGCCGCATGTGATGCGGCCGCGCGGACATGGCGGCGTGCTGGAAAAATCCGGCGTGGTCGAAGTGGTGTCATCGCTCGAGCGCGACGGCCGGGGGGTGTTTCGGGACCTGCGCTGGGGCGTCTATGTGGTGCTGGAAGCGCCGAACGACTATGCCGCGGACTGTTTCAGGCAATATGGCCTGAAGACCGACGCCAGCGGGCGCTATGCGGCGATGTACAAGCCGTATCATCTGATCGGACTGGAACTGAATATCTCGATCCTGTCGGCGGCGTTGCGCCAGGAGCCGACCGGGCAGCCGCAAGGTTTTCGCGGCGACGTCGCCGCTGTCGCAAAACGGGCCTTACGCGCCGGCGAAATGCTCGACGGCGAGGGCGGCTACACGGTGTGGGGCAAATTGATGCCGGCTCAAACGAGCCTTGCGGCCCGTGCACTGCCGATCGGGCTTGCCCATCACCTCAAGTTGAAGCGAGACGTGGCCCATGGCGCCGTCGTGAGTTGGGACGATGTCGAGTTCGACGCCAGTAACGACACCATCAAGACGCGCCGGGCGATGGAAGAACGGTTTGGCGGCAGACGGTAATTTCGTTGTCCCGGGCAAGCGAGCCAACGGGTCGCGCGAATGCGCGCCCGATGACAGGCTCCGCGAGCGCCGACCCGGGACCCATAACCACAGGCAGATATTACCACAGGCAGATATTATTCGCATGACCGACGGATCACGCGGTATGGGTCCCGGCTCGCGCTTTCGCTTGGCCGGAACGACGCATATTCAGTTCTGGTCGTCGCCCATGATGGCGGCGAGCTTGTCGTAATTCTTCACGACGAGATCGATGTTGCCCTTGTTCTCGATCGTCTGATCGGGCGCCTTCGCTGCCTGATTGAGGTCGTCGAGGGCTTCCTTCTTGTCCTTGGCGGACATCTTCTTGTCGGCCTGCACTTCCGCAATCTGCGCCTTGATGACGGCTGCATTGCCGACATACTTCTTGCTGGTCGCATCGATGCCGCTCAT